>NZ_JASBQE010000010.1 GCF_029960785.1 Polyangium sp. 15x6 | reverse complement strand
CCAGGGCGGCGTCGGCGGCGGGACCGGTGGCCAGGGCGGCGTCGGAGGTGGCACCGGCGGCCAGGGCGGCGTCGGCGGCGTCGGCGGGACCGGCGGCGAGGGTGGCGCCGGCGGCGGGACCGGCGGCCAGGGCGGCGTCGGTGGCGGGACCGGCGGCGCGGGCGGCATTGGTGGAATGGGCGGTGCCGGTGGAATGGGCGGTGCCGGTGGAATGGGCGGTGCCGGTGGAATGGGCGGCGCCGGTGGAATGGGCGGCATGGGCGGCACCGGTGGAATGGGCGGTGCCGGTGGAATGGGCGGCATGGGCGGAACCGGTGGCATGGCCAACGTCTGCCTCACGGCGGCCGATTGCCCCACCCCGGCGAACGAATGCGAGCAGGCGACGTGCTCGAATGGCATGTGCGGCGTGGAAGGCAAGATGGCCGGCACGCCGACCTCGTCGCAAGTGGACGGCGACTGCAAGCAGCAGGTCTGCGACGGCAGCGGCGCCACGACGGCCGAGAACGACGATCTCGACCTGCCGGACGACGGCAAGTCCTGCACGACGGACACCTGCGACAATGGTTCGCCCGTGTATACCCCCCTGGCGGAGGGGACCATGTGCATGGAGTCCGGCGGCAAGGTCTGCAGCGCCATGGGCGCGTGTGTCCAGTGCAACGTCGACGGCGATTGCACGAGCGGCTCGACGTGCATGGCAAACCAGTGCGTGGCTCCCGCGACGTGCTTCGACGGCATCCAGAACGGCGACGAGACGGACGTCGATTGCGGCGGGGCCTGCCCGAAGTGCAATGGCGACGCTTGCACGGCCGATAACGAATGCCAGAGCGGCATCTGCAACGGCGGCCAGTGCGTGGCCAGCGTCAATGGTTGCACGCCCGCGTCGGCGGTGGATCTCACCGCCCAGGGGGCGACGACGATTACGTCCAGCGGCCTGGCCTACAGCCCGAAGTGCATCAAGGTGAAGGCGGGGTCGACTGTGACGTTCTCGAGCAACTTCAGCACGCATCCGCTGCAGGGCGGCGTGGTCGTGAACGGCACGGCGACGCCCGCCGCGACCGGCCCGTTCGCCACGGTGACGGACTCGGGCACCATGAAGGACTTCGGGATGGTGGACCCGGGGACGTATCCCTTCTACTGCGTGCCGCACGCGACGCTCGGCATGAACGGCGCGGTGTTCGTCGTTCCGTGACAGGAAGATGACGCAGAAGTGCGGGCACCCTCGTCCGAGGCGTGCCCGCTCCTTGCGCGCCGTCGCCCAACTTGCCGGGTCGTGTTATCGTCCCCGGTAAAGTCATGGCAACCCCCGACGGAGCGCCAGCCTCGTTCTCGATCCACCCGGATCTCCTGCTCTCGGTCCTCGACGACGCGACGGCGCTCGTCGACGGCCGCGGCCGCGTTCGGCTCACGAACCCGCGCATGGACCGCCTGTTCGCCTCCGAGGAGGGCACGCGTTTTCTCCCGTTCTTCGAGCGCCAAGGCGCGTTTCGGATCTTGCCGACGAGCGTGCTCGAGGGCGGGGCGCTCGCGGCCGCGCGGGGGATCGAGGACGTGCTCGCGGGGGCGCGCGAGCGGCTCGAGATCGACCTCGGGGCCCCGGGAAGCTCGCTGCTCGCGATTGCGTGTGCGGTCGACGGCGGCCGCGGCGCGCTCGTGCGGGTGCGCCTGCGTACGGCCGAGGAAGAACACCGCGCGCGCTGCGCCGAGGTGGTCGAGGCCATGCAGCTCGGGCTCTACGTCTACCGGCTCGAAGAATCAAAAGGCAACGAGGCGGCGCTGCGCTGCGTGTACGGCAATACCGCCGCCGAGCAGCTCACGCAAAGGCCCACGGCGAAGTTCGTGGGAAAGCTGCTCGACGAGGTCAGCAGCGTCCCGCGGCAAAAGGGGCTCATCGATCGATATGTCGAGGTGGTCCACGAGAGGAGGACCGTCGACATCGATTACACGGTGACGGACGCGAGGACGGGCAAGGACGTTTCCTGGGCGATCAAGGCCTTCCCGCTCTCGGGGCAATGCGTGGGCTCGATCTTCGAGGACGTCACGAAGCAGCGGGAGACCGAGCAATCGCTCCGCAGCACGTCGCAGTTCCTCGACTCGATCCTCGACAACATCCCGATGATGATCTTCATCAAGGAGGCGAAGGAGCTCCGGTACGTCCACATCAACAAATACATGGAGGAGCGCCTCTCGTCGCCGGTCGGCTGGATCGGGCATACCGATTACGACATTTTTCCGAAGGAGCTCGCCGACGTTTTCATCGAGGCGGACCGGGCCGTCTTCGAGGGCCGTGTCATCGTGGACATCCCCGAGGAGGAGGTCCCGATGAGCGGCGCGGGCGTGCGCCTTTGCCATACCCGCAAGATTCCGCTGTACGACGAGGCGGGAGAGCCGCTCTTCCTGATCGGAATGAGCGAGGACATCACGGACCGGAAATCGGCCGAGGACGCGAAGCGGCGCGAGCTCGTGCTGCTGGAGACGCAGACGAAGCTGATGGAGCTCGTCCGGCAGCTCTCGACGCCGCTCCTGCCGCTTTCGCAGGGCGTGCTCGTGGCGCCGCTCATCGGGCAGATGGACGAGGCGCGGGGGCAGCATTTCATGGAGGCGCTGCTCGCGGGGATCCAGCATCACCAGGCGGAGACGGTGCTCATCGACATCACGGGCGTGCCCTCGATCGACGCGTCCGTGGCCGAGCAGCTCCTTCGGGCCACGCGCGCGGCGGGCCTGCTCGGCACGGAGACCGCGCTCGTGGGGGTGTCTCCGGACGTGGCGCGCACGATCGTGGACCTCGGGGTCGATTTCGGCGCGCTCGTGACCTATGGGGACCTCCGGGCGGGCATGCGGGCGGCCGCGGAGGGGCGGCGGCGCCGGCACGCCGCGAAAGCGGGCCAAGGCCAGGGGCGGCCGAGCCCGCGGACGTGACATGTCGAGCCCGGCCCCGCTCACGCCTGTCCTCGCGTCGATGCTGCCCGGGCCGGGCGCCTCGGACGCGGAGCACGCGAAGTCCTTTCGCCGGGCGGCGCACCTCCTGCTCGATCACGCGACGCTTTTCATTGCCGGATCGCCTCATCGCCTGGCCGAAATCGAGTTTTACTGGTACGGCCCCGGGCATCAGGATCCTTTCGCGCATCGAGATCCGATCCAGGTCGACGCGGGGGTCTGGTATTTTCATCGGCAGGGCGGGACGTACAAGGGCGGGACGTACAAGGGCGTCGACGTCGCGATGGGGCGAAGGCCCGATACGTACGTCGGCATTCTGATTCGCAGCATCGTGGACCCGGCGAGCGAGGCGTTGATCGAAGGCTCGTGCACGTGCGTCGATCACGTGCTCCTGCGGACCGGCAAGGAGAGCGTCGCGGCGCTCGCGGGCTCGTTCGATGGGTCGATCGATCCGCGGGAGGGCTCGCCGCTGTATCTCGCCCACGAGAATCCCCGGGGCGGCCCGGCGGAGGTCTTCGATTCGCCGCGGGTGGGTTTGACCTTGAAGAAGGGCGCGACGCCCGAACGGCAGGCCTTTCTCGGGCGGCCGTATCGATTCACGATCGAGCCCGCGCGGACGAAGAAGGGGCGGCCCCACCTCGTCGTCCGGCTGCACCAGAAAGGTGTTTCGAATGAGGAGATTGTCCGGGTCACCCGGGGCGGGGCAGCTTCGATCGAGCGATGGGTGCGGGCGTTCGAGGCGGGGAAGGGGAGAGACCCGGAAGCGTATCGGGGCGATCTCTCGACGGAGCAGCTTTGCGAGCTCTGGGGCGCGCTATCCGCCTGACGCGGGCACCCACGTGCCGTGAAAGCCGAAGGGGACGCGCTGGCGGGCGCGGACGACGGCGACAGGCTCGGCGTCGGGGTTCGTCGCGTCGAGGATCAAGAGGTCACTCGTGTCCTCGTCGGCGTGATAGACCGTGGTGATCAGATACCCATCGCCCTCGGGCGCGGCTTCCGTGCGCGGGACGAAGAGCGCCTCGTTCGTGTACGTCGATCGGCCGAGGTTGCGATATCGCACCTCGCCGGTCTCGAAATCGACGCGGCCGATCGCGTTCATGATGCCGCGGCCGCACGTCGGCGCGATCCGCGCCGCGACCCAGCCATACCGATGGCGGCGCGTCGCGAAGCGCGGGTCGACCACGGGGAACTCGCACGGCGCGTCGTCGAGGATCGTCTCGCTGATCCTGCCCGTGTCGAGGTCGAGCCGGAGCCGCACGAGCGCGCCCGGCGGGTATTCCTCGATGTGCGGGTTCATGGTCTCGCCGCCCGGATCGAAGAGCGGCAAGCGGGGATAACGGACGATGTCGAGGACGACCGCGTTCCCGTCGTCGAACGCGTTCATCGGATGGAACACGTAGCAGGGCGGGATCTCGTACCAGCGCACGGGCGCCGCGGGGTCGTCCCGTAAAACCACGCCGAGCCGCGCGCCGCGCGAGGGCTGCCAGCGGACCGTGTTCGGGCTCTTCATGTCGTCCATGTGGAGCACGGCCGGCAGGTGATAAAAGACGGCACGGGTCTCGGTCACGCTGAAATCGTGCATCATCGCGGGGAAGGGCGCCTCGATGTCGCGCGAGAGCCGCACGGCGCCGTCCTTTTCGAACACGTGATACGTGAGCCCGCCCCGGCCGCCCCAGTAGCCGAACGTGTAAATCGTCTCCGTGCCCGGCTCGATCTTGGGGTGCGCGACCATGCCGCCCTTGCCGGATCGCAAGGCGCCGCCGAAATCGAAGCGGCCCTTCGTCGCGAGGGTGACCGGGTCGATCTCGTGCGCGGGCGAGCCCTCGACGAGCGAGAGCAGCCGGCCGGCCATTCGCTGGATGCTGGTGTTGCTGCGGTCGACGGCGCGCAAGATGCGCTCGAATTGCTCTTCGCTCGGTCCTTTGCCGAGGAGCGCCTGCGCCTGCAGGGTGACGAGCTCCGTTCCGGAGAAGCCGAGCGCGAGCCAGCCTTCGATCGTCGTGGAGAGCGCGAGGTCGCGGATCCCGCCGAAGAGCGCGCGTCCGGCGCGCTCCTCGAGGGCGAGTTTTTCCGTGCGGACCCAGCGATTCTTGTGGGAGACGCGGCCGTCCTCGATCACGAAGGCGTCGATCATCCCGTCGCCGTCGAACCAGTGATAAAGGTCCGGGTTCGGCGGTTCGAACCGGGGGCCGGGGCTCATGCGATAGAGGGTGCCGCGGAGATCACGCGGGACTTCGCCCCGGAGGACCTCGAGCGACGACGCATCACTCTCCCGGCGCACGGGCGCGAAGTTGCCTTCGAGGTAAGGGTTCGGCCGGAAGGCGCGGGGCCTCGGCCTCTTCTTGTCGAGCGCGAGGAGGAGGTCTTCGGCGAGGCCCATGGCAAACGCTCCTTTCGAATCGAGGTTCAGGCTTTGGCTTCTTGTACCGTCCCGCTCACGTCGGTCGTCTCCGCGGGCGGAGTCTCCTCGATGGCGCCGATGAGCCAGCGCTCGATCGCGCCGCGCTCCGTCGTGGAGAGGTTCAGCTCGGCGTCCTCGCACATCGCCAGCACGTTGCGCTGGAACGCCTCGGCGAGCAGGCGCGCGCCCCAGGGTTTCGGCGCCTCGTGCAGCGGCAGCCCGCCGTACATGATGCCACGAAGGACGAACGTCACGGCCGAGCGCGACACGGAATGGCCCTCGGCGAGCAGGGCGTCCCGTACCGATTTCGAGGTCGCCGTGACCTGGAAGGCGCTGCGGCCGAGGATGTCCGCGATCGTCCGGAAGAGCAGGCCGAACTCCGGCGGCCGGAGGACGGGCACGCCCGTGATCTCGTGCACGCGCCGGAGCACGCCGAACTCGTCACGCGAGGGCGGCGGCCAGTCCTCGCTCTCGGCCTCCGGAGGCTCGTGCCGGGCGGGATCGTAGAGGTGTCCAGGGCTCGCCGTGTGCACGACGAACCCCGGATTTCCCGCGTGGAGCAAGAGGTCCTTGAAGCTGCCGGTCCCGGCCCAGCGGCTATCGACGACCACGTTGCCGAGCCGTCGGATGACCTCCTGCGAGGCCGAGGCCATGGTCACGGGGCGCGGCGAGCTCGACACGTAGTCGCGCAGGACACGGACGATCTCGGCGCGTAGATCCGAGGGGCGCGCGAGCGTGTCGGGCGAGGGCTCGATCGTGGTCGCGAGCTGGATGCTCGGGTTCGGGGTCGACGGGAGCGGGATGCTCGGCGCCGGGCTCGACATCGGCATGGGCACCGGCGGCGGCGGCGGGACGAGGGCCTGCGTGGGCGCCGTGGGCACGGCGAGCGACACCGCGGGTGGAAGGTCGGTCGTGACGCGCCAGCTCTCGGCCTCGTCGTCGACGATGCGCAGGCGGACGTCGCGCCGACAGAGCTCCTCGGTGAGGGCGCGCAGGCTCTTGAAGCCGAGCCAGTCGTTCGCCGCGGAGAACTCGTGGAAGCGGCGGTAGACGCGCGGCAGGCTCGCGGCGGGCAGGCTCCCGCCCGCGCGCGCGGCGCCGACGACGGCCGCTGCCATCTGCGAGAGCAGCTCCGCGCCCGCGTCGCCCGCGGGCAGCGAGGCCGGCGGGGGCAGGATCGAGGCGGACGGGAACATCGAGAACGAGCGGTCGCGCTGCGGCGGCGAGATCGCCGGCGGCTCGAACCCTTCGCCCTCGCTCGGGACGCGCAGCGTCTCCTCGATGAACCGGTCCTCCGTGATGAGCCGATCACACGCGGCGGTGTACGCCGAGGCTGCATACCCGACGGCCACGACCACGGTGCGCCGGTCGTGGGCGCGAAGCCGCAGCAATACGGGCGTGAAGTCGGCGTCGCCGGACATGATGACGAACTCGTCGAAGCGCGTCGGGTGACCGAGCGTGTCGAGGATGTCCATCACCATGCGGATGTCGGAGCTCGTCTTGCCCAGCGACGTGAGGGGCGGGCAATCGACGACCTCGAACGCGGCGCGGGTGAAGTACGGCCGGTACTTGTGGAACGTCTTCGGGTTCAGGTAGCACTTGCGGACGAGGACGGAGAGGGGCGTCCTGACCAACTCGCTGCTCTGCGCCTTGGCGATGAGACCTCGCTCCATCCACGCGAGCCAGCGCGTTGGTTCGGTGGCGAAGACCTCTGCCGCTTCCGGATCGACCCGATGGAGCCCGAGGTAAATGTTGTCGAAATCGACGAAAAGCGCGGTTCTGATCCGCTCGGCTTGAGGCATGGAGTTCCCCCCGACGATCCGGGACCACGAGCCTAGGCTGGGGCGACGAGGTTGGTCAAGCGAACCCCGACGAGGATCTCGGGCATCACCGGAGCCTGGAAGGGGGAGCGCCAGAGATTTGTCCTTCACGCCCGTGCGTCGCAGTGCCATTCCTCCAGGGATGCGACGACGGTTTGCGTTCCTGGTGCTTTCTTCATCGGCCGCGGCGCTGCTCGCGGCGCTGGGCCAAGGGTGCGGTGACGGCGGATCGTCGTCCGCGGGCGGAACGGGCGCAGGCAGCACGACCGGCACGGGTGGCATGGGCGGATCGTCGTCGACGGGGACGGGCGGCGACGACACGCTCTTCGACGCGGGGAGCTGCCCGACCGGCGAGGCGTGTGACGGCGGCGTCTGCGCGGGCGGCGTGTGCTGCGCGGTGGAGCTCGCGTGCGGCGACGCGTGTTGCGGCGGGGGCCAGGTCTGCTCGTTCCAGAAGTGCGTGACGCCGGGGGCGAGCTGCGCCGAGTCGGGCGACTGCGCGGCCGGCGAGTATTGCGAGTTCTCGCTCGGCGATCCGCAGGTCATGGACGGCGGCGTGGACGCGGGGTGCATGGGCGGCGCGCAGGTGCCCTCGGGCAAGTGTCTCCCGAAGCCGCCGACGTGCGCGCCTGGCATGCCCCCGCCGAACCCGGGCGATCCGCTCACGTGCCTCGAGTCTTGCCAATACAAGCCCGCGGCGTCGACGTTCGCGCCCGAGCTCAAGTTCGCCTGGGGTGGGCAGCTCTCGGCGCCTTTCACGACCGACGTGATGATGTCGCCGATCGTGATCGAGCTCGACGACGACGACTGCGACGGGAAGGTCACGGCGAAGGACATCCCGGAGATCGTGTTCGCGACCTTCACGAGCGGCGCCTACCAGGGCGCCGGGGTCCTGCACGCGATCAGCATCGTGGGCGGGCAGGTCGTGGAGAAGTGGACCGTGGCCGGCATTCACCCGACGAAGCAACTCGCGGCGGGCAACATCGATGGCGCGGCGGGCAACGAGGTCGTCGCGTGCGCCGAGGGCGCGGACGCGGGCGTGCGCGCGCTGAAGGGTGACGGGAGCCAGCTCTGGGCGACGCCGCCGATGCGTTGCTTCATGCCCACGGTCGCGGACCTCGACGGCGACGGGACGGTGGAGGTCGTGGTCGAGGGCGGCATCCTCGACGGTGTGACGGGCGCGGTGAAGGCCTCGTTCTCGACGGAGCTTTCGAGCTCGTTCGTCGTGAGCGACGTGACGGGCGACGGCGTGCTCGACATCGTGACGGGCAGCCAGGTCTTCGACGCGAACGGCATGCTCGTGCTCGACACGGGCACGGCAAACCAGAGCAACTTCTACGCGACGCAGGACTGGAAGAGCCCCTGGCCGGCGGTCGCCGATTTCGACGCCGACGGCAAACCCGAGGTGGTGGTCGTCGACAACCTGAACCACGCGCTCGTCGTGTGGCGGTACGACGCGGCGGCGCCGGGCAAGTTCACGATCGTGCGCCCCGCGCTCGACATCAATGGCACGCTCTCGCCCTCGCTTTGCCCCGCGGGGAGCTGGGGCAACACCCACGGCGGCGGCCCGCCCACGATCGCCGATTTCAATGGGGATGGGACGCCGGACGTGGCGATGGCGGGCGGCGTGGGGTATGCGGTGCTCGACGGCAAGAAGCTCGTCGACGCGGCCGTGCCCGGGCCCGAGGCGTTCTTGTGGATCAAGCAGACGTCCGATTGCTCGAGCGCCTCGACGGGCAGCACGGTCTTCGATTTCGACGGTGACGGCAAGGCCGAGGTCGTCTATTCGGATCAGCAGCGGCTCCGCGTGTACGAGGGGCCGACGGGGAACGTGCTCTGGGAGCGGTGCAACACGACCGCGACCTTGATCGAGAATCCCGTCGTGGCGGACGTGGACAACGACGGACACGCCGACATCGTGGCCGTGTCGAACGCCTACGGGCAGGCGAGCGCGAGCTTGCAATGCGACGACGGCGTGAGCATCGCGCAATCGGGCGTGCGGATCTTCGGCGACACCTCGGGCAAATGGGTGCGCACGCGGCGGGTGTGGAACGAGCACGCCTACCACATCACGAACGTCGAGGAGGACGGGACGATCCCCACGAAGGAATTGCCGAATTACCTCCAGCCTGGCCTCAACAATTTCCGCCAGAACAAGCAGCCGGGCAGCGAGTTCGCCGCGCCGGACGCCGTCGTCTCGCTCGCGCCCGTCTGCTTCGGGCCTTACGGGCTCGTCGCGGTCGTGCGCAACGTGGGCGAGGCGTCCTTGCCCGCGGGCGTCGTCGTCGGGTTTTACAAGGGAAACCACCCCAATGGCGAGCTCCTCGGGCAGGGCACGACCTCGAAGGTCCTTTATCCCGCGGAGTCCGAGTCCGTCCTGCTCCCGCTCGCCGGCGCGCCGGGCGACGTCACGAACGGGACCGCGCCGATTTACGCCGTCGTCGACGACACGAGCGTCCCGCACCCGGCCTGGACCGAGTGCCGCACCGACAACAACGTGTCCGCTCCGGCGAGCGGCGCCTGCAATTCGCCGAAGTAAGCTTCAAGCGGCGGCGGCCGAGACCGCGTCGAGCAGTCCGAGGACCACGTCGGGCTGGGCCGGTTTCACGAGGTGCTGCGTGAAGCCGGCCGCCGCGGTCAGACGGCGATCCGACTCCTGCCCATACCCCGTCAATGCGACGAGCCTGGCCGGCCTGTGCCCCGAGGCGCGCAGGCGCCGGGCGACCTCGTAGCCATCCATGCCGGGCAATCCGATGTCGAGGAACACGACCTCGGGGCGCTGCTCGCCCGCGGCCGTGAGCGCGCTGAGCCCATCGTGGACGATCCGCACCTCGTGGCCCTGCTCTCGTACGAGCTCGCCGATCATGTACGCGGCGTCGACGTTGTCGTCCACCACGAGGACACGGAGCCTCCGGCCTGCATGTGCATGGTTTGGCGAGCCAATCCTCTCCGGCGGCGAAGGCTTGGCCTCGGCGAGCGCCGGCTCCTCCGGCGCGAGGGGCAGCCACACGAAGAACGTGCTGCCGTGCCCGAGGCCCGGGCTCCGCGCCTCCACCGTGCCGCCGTGCATCTCGACCAGGTGGCGCACGATGGAGAGCCCGATCCCGAGCCCGCCCTGGGCCCGATCGAGCGTGCGCTCCGCTTGCTCGAAGATGTGCCACACCCGGTCGAGCATCTGCGGCGCGATCCCCACGCCATCGTCGTGCACGCGGAGCTCCACCCGCCCCCCGACCCGCGCCACGCAAAGGGTGATGTGCCCTCCCGGATCGGTGTATTTCGCCGCATTCGTGAGCAAATTGACGAGGATTTGCTCCAGGCGAACGGCGTCCGCGAAGACGGGCACGGGTTCGCCCGGAAGCTCGAGCGTGAGCGTGTGGTGCCGCCCCTCGATGAGCCCGCGCGTCGCGTCGACGGCGCGCGAGACCACGGTCGCGACGTCGAGCCGCTCCTTGCGGAGCTCGATCTTGCCGCGGGTCAGGCGCGAGACGTCGAGCAGGTCGTCGACGAGGCGCGCGAGGTTGTCGGTCTGGCGCTCCAGGATCTGGAGATGCCGATCCGTCCCCGCATTCGCGTGCCGCGCCCGGATGATGTGCAGCGCGATGCGCATCGGCGCGAGGGGATTGCGGAGCTCGTGCGCGAGCATGGCCAGAAACTCGTCTTTGCGGCGGTCCGCCTCGGTCTGCATCTCCTCGGCCTGCTTGCGCTCGGTGATGTCGGTGCACGAGCCGATGTGGCCGAGGAACGTGCCGTCCTCGCCGAGCCGCGGGACGCCATAATCGAGGAACCACCGGTACGAGCCGTCCGGCATCCGCAGGCGATACTCGAAGGTGAAGGGCTCGTGGGCGGCCACGGCCGTCTCGAAGATCTTCCCGACCCGCGGGCGATCTTCGGGGTGAAACGGTTCGAGCCAGCCGCTGCCCAGCGCCTCTTCCTCCGATTGGCCCGTGAGCCGCTGCCAGGTCGCATTGACGTAATCACACGAGCCGGTCGCGTCCGTCACCCAGATGATGACCGGAGCGTTGTCGGCCAGCGTGCGGAAGCGCTTCTCGCTCTCGCGCAGGCGCTCGGTCTCCTTCGCCACCTGCCGGCGCAGCCGCGAGAGCTCGATCCGCGCCTCGACCCGCGCCAGGAGCTCCCGCGGCGAGAAGGGTTTGACCAGGTAATCGTCCGCGCCGAACGCGACGCCCTCCACGCGCGCCGACTCGCTGGCGCGGGCCGAGAGCATCACGATGGGTACGGTCTGCGTCCGCGGGTCGGCGCGTAGCTCACGGACGAGGGCGAAGCCGTCGAGGCCCGGCATCATCACGTCGGTGAGGATCAGATCGGGCACGTGGGCGCGGGCGTGGGCGAGCGCCTCGATCCCGTCCGAGACCGCCTCGACGTCGTGGTACGGCTCGAGCAGGCGGCGGATGTAGTGCTGCATGTCGGCGTTGTCCTCGGCGAGCAGCACGCGGGCGCGGACGTCCGCGTGCGCGGGGTGCGGGGAGGGCGCGCCCTCGCTCGCGACCCGCGCGGGCGCCTCGGTCCAATGCTCCGCCTCCTC
The DNA here is from genome assembly GCF_029960785.1 of Polyangium sp. 15x6. Taxonomy (GTDB): domain Bacteria; phylum Myxococcota_A; class Polyangia; order Polyangiales; family Polyangiaceae; genus Polyangium. Next base: position 183,342 of record NZ_JASBQE010000010.1, on the reverse strand, counting down.
CACGAAAGCCGCTGCGTTCGTCGCCGAGAGCCCGAGCTCGCGCTCGGCGCCGATGCGCTCGGGGGGTAGGTGCGCTGCGCCGGCGGGAATGCTGACCGTGAACGTGCTGCCCTGACCGACGGTGCTCGTGACGGAGACCGTTCCTTTGTGAAACCCCACGAGCTCGCGGACGAGCGCGAGGCCGATGCCGGAGCCCTCGAACGTGCGCCCGCGGGCGCGCTGCACGCGATGAAAACGCTCGAAGAGCCGCGGCAGCTCCTCCTCGGGAATGCCCGTGCCGGTGTCGTGGATCGAGAGCGCCACGCGATCGCCGTCCCAGCGCAGCGAGACCTCGATCGCCCCCTCGAACGTGAACTTGAAGGCGTTCGAAACGAGGTTCAGGACGATCTTCTCCCACATCTCGCGGTCGACGTAGACCGGCTCCGGGAGCTTGGGGCAATCGACGACGAGACCGAGGCCTGCCCGCTCGACGACCGAGCGGAACGTATTGACGAGCTCCGCGGTGAACGTCGCGAGATCCGTCGGCTCGTAGGCCACCTGCAGGCGCGCAGACTCGATCCGAGAGAAATCGAGCAGCGTATTGACGAGCTTGAGCAGGCGCCTCGCATTGCGCCGCACGACCTCGATTTCGCGCCGTTGCTCGTCGCCGAGCGGGCCGTGCGCGCCGCGGAGCAGCTCCTCGACCGGGCCCAGCATGAGCGTGAGCGGCGTGCGGAACTCGTGGCTCACGTTGGAGAAGAAGCGGGTCTTGAGCTCGTCGAGGCGGCTCAACTTTTCGTTCGCGACGCGTAGCTGCTCGTTGGCTCCCTGGATCTCCTGCGCGCGATGGTAGAGCTCCGACTCCATCCGCTCCGCGCGCGTCCGCTCCTCCTCGACGAGCCGGCTCTGCTCGCCGCCGAGCTTCTTCAGGAGCACGAACTCCGTCACGTCCTCGCCGCGGTGAATGACGTGCGTGACCGTCCCGTTCTCGTCGAGGACCGGGGTATTCGTCGGGCTGTAGTACCGCTCGGTGAAGCCCCCGCCCTCCGACGCGGGCCGGCGAATGTCGTACTTCTGCACGGCCATCGTGTCGGCGACCCCCGTTGCGAAGACGCGCTCGAGCGAGGCGCGGAGGTTGCGTGACCCCGTGGCGTTCGGATCGTCCGGGTTATCGGGAAAGACTTCGAACAGGTTGCGGCCGAGGATCGCCTCGCGCGAGACCAGCCTCGTGCGCAGGAAAGCGTCGCTCGCGGCGACGAGGGTGAAGCTCGGGTCGACCACGAGGTAACTCTCGGGCGCGGACTCGAAGAGCGCGCGGAAATCGGGCTCGCTCGTCCGGGAGGCGGTGGGCGGGCAGGATGCGCCGTTCCGCCCGTCGGCGCACGCGCGCGGGTGCTGCCTTCGCTCGTGTTGCTTGGATCGCCCTAACATGGTGCAGTTTGGCGACGCTCGTGTTTCGTCGATCGGCGCCCCCGTGCGTGTCGGGTACGAACATTGCGCGCGGGGGGTACGATTCAATCCTGTTGCATGATCCCTTCCACTCGGATCGAGCGGTCTCGGGAACAATGGGAGAACTCGACACCCGCCGGACCATCTGCCAGAGTCGGGGCGGCCGCCTGTAAGTTGGGCGGAGGTTCGGCGTTATCTTCTTCGTCAGGAGGATCTTTCGTATGCGCTTCGGTTCCGTGCTCGCGTTCGTTTTGCTCGTCCCCGCCTCGTTTGGGCTCATCGGCTGCGGTGGTCCGCATCATGGGGGCGGCTGGGGGGCGCGCGCCTCGCAGGAGGCGGTCCGTCACATCACGGTCGTCGGCCACGGCGAGGCCCAGGGCAAACCCGACATCGCCCGGACGAGCCTCGGCGTCGAGGCCTCGGCGTCGACGGTCGAAGAGGCGATGAACCAGACGAACGCGCGGATGAAGGCCATCCTCGACGCGCTGAAGAAGCTCGGCCTCGAGGAGAAGGACATCCAGACGGCGAATTTCTCGATCTCGATCGAGCGGCCCTTCGAGAGTCCGGTGCCCGTGCCCATGGCCATGCCCATGCCCGAGGCGCCCCCCGCGCCCGCGAAGGGCGGAAAGGCCGCGGCGGCCACGACGGCGGGCGCGGCGGCCCCCGCGGTGCCGCCGCCGCCGTCCTTGAAATACCGGGTGAGCAACACCGTGGAGGTCACGATCCGCGACGTGTCGAAGGCGAGCCGCGTCGTGCAGGCGGCGGTCGACGCCGGCGCGAACAACGTGTGGAACGTGAACTTCGGGATCGACGACACGAAGGCGCTCGAAGCGACGGCGCGGGAGAAGGCGGTCGCGGACGCGAAGGCGCGGGCCGAGGTGCTGGCGAAGCTCTCGGGGCTCGAGCTCGGGCCGGTGATCAGCGTGAGCGAGGTCATCGGGCGCGGCCCGATCGGCCCGATGCCGATGATGGCCACGGCCGAAGCGAAATGGGGCGGCGGCGGCCCGCCGCTCTCGATGGGCGAGGTGACGTACTCGACCTCGATCGAGGTCATCTTCGGCATCAAGAAGGCGCCCGAGCCGCCCCCGGCGGAGTGATCTCAATCGGCGCCGCGCGGCGGACCTAGCAGGGTACCGAGCAGGATCGCACGACGCACGTCCTCGGGTTTTTCGAAAAGAACCCGGGACGCGCGTCGGGGGCGCGGCGCGGCGGGTGAGGTTTCGAGCGGGCTCGGGAGCACGGGGAGCGCCTCTTCGAGCGAGATCGGGCGCGCGGGGATTTCCTCCAGCGAGCGATATTCCACCGGGAAACGACGATCGGGCAGCGGGCGCGGCGGCGGGGGGACCGTCCCCATCGGCGCCATTCCGACGAGCGCGCGCCGACGCTCCGCGAGCTTCAGCGCGGCGCGCTGTTGAGCTTTGCGGGCGGCCCGATCGAGAAGCGTTGGGACGACCGGCATCATCAAAAAGAAGATCACGACGAGCAGGGAGACGAAACCCTCCACGGCCTCACCTTCGTCCTTGCCCGATCGCCGGCCTCACGTCGGTCGAGACGTCGTTCGCGACCGAATGCCGCATGGCCGTGTCCGCCTCGATGTTCCGCATCCGATAATAATCCAGAATGCCGAGGTTACCTGACCGGAACGCCTCGGCCATCGCGCGCGGCACGTCCGCCTCCGCCTCGACGACCCGCGCGCGCATCTCTTGCTCCAGCGCCACGGCCATCGCGCGGCGCTCCTCCGCCTTCGCCTGCGCGATCTGTTTGTCCGCGTTCGCCTGGTCGATCTGGAGCTTCGCCCCGATGTTCGCGCCGACGTCCACGTCCGCGATGTCGATCGACAGGATCTCGAACGCCGTCCCCGCGTCGAGCCCCCGCGCGAGGATGTTCTTCGAGATGTGATCGGGATTTTCGAGGACCTCCTTGTGGTTCGCGGCCGAGCCGATCGTGCTCACCATGCCCTCGCCGACGCGCGCGATGATCGTCTCCTCCCCGGCGCCGCCGACGAGCCGATCGAGGTTCGCCCGCACCGTGACGCGCGCGATCGCGATGAGCTGGATGCCATCCTTCGCGACCGCGGCGACCCGCGGCGTCTCGATCACCTTGGGCAACACGGACATTTTGACCGCGTCGAGCACGTCGCGTCCGGCGAGATCGATCGCGGCGGCGCGCTTGAGCGGGAGATGGATGTTCGCCTTGTCGGCTGAGATCAGCGCATTGACCACGCGTGTCACGTTGCCGCCGGCGAGGTAATGCGCTTCGAGGTCGTTCGTCGACACGTCGAGCCCGGCTTTTACCGCGCTGATGCGCCCGTTCACGACGACACCCGGCGGCACCCGGCGAAACCGCATGCCCACGAGCGACGACAGCCCCACGTACGCCCCCGAGGCCCACGCCGCGATCCAGAGCGGCACGGGGATCAGATAGAGCACCACGAACAGCCCCACGAGCACGAGGCCGACGATCCCGATGATCCCGAGCTCCACGCCGAACATGGCCATTCACCCTTTTTCCTTTTCCGCAGCCGGCCGCACGACCACGTAGCTGCGCTCCACGCGCAAAACCTCGAGCGGCGTGCCGGCCGGGATGTATTCCCCCTCGGACAGCGCATCGACCCGCGCGCCCGTGATCTCCGCGATGCCCGAGGGCCGGAGCGGCGAGGCCGCCTTGCCGAGGTCGCCGGGCAGGATCGCGTCGAGCGGCGAGGCTGAAAACGGGAGCGCGCGCTCGGGACGCCCGTTTTCGAGGATGAGGCTGCGAGCGAACGGCAATCGGGGGAGAAACCGCAAAACGAGGGCCGCCCCGACGAGCGTGACCACGAGCGCAATGGCGACCTCGGCCGCGGCCTGGACCGCGCCCGCCGCGGTCACGCCCGGCCCGATGAAGCTCATCCCGAGCCCCGCGAGAATGGCCGCGACGCCGAGGACGCCTGCCAGGCCAAACCCTGGAATCACGAAGATTTCGAGGAGCAGGAGCGCGACCCCGCCGCCCACGAGCACGAGCTCCTCCCAGCCCACGAGCGCGAGGATCGCGTGCGACCAGAAGAACAGCGCGAGGCAAACGAGCCCGACGATGCCTGGCGCGCCAAACCCGGGCGTGCGGATCTCCACGAAGAGCCCCATCAAGCCGAGCCCGAGCAGGAGCGAGCTGACGATGGGCGAGGTCGCGAACCGCACGAGCTTTTCCGCCCAGTTCGGAGCGAGCGTGCGAATCTCCGCGCCGGACAAACCACGGTTCGCCAGGATGTCGTCCAGGGTTTCGGCGCGATGACCCACGGCGCCGAGCGCGAGCGCCTCCTCGGTGGTCAGCGTGAGCAGCTTGCCTTTCGCCACGACGCCCGGGATGTCCACGTCCGCGTCGACCATGGCCTCGAAGAGCGCGGGCGGGCGGCCGCGCGCTTCGGCCGTGGCGCGGAATTCTTTGCGTACGAACGAGGTCGCCTTCTCCCCGGCGGGCTCCGCGCGCCCCTCGGGCCCGGCGATGACGGGCGCGGCCGCGCCGATCGTCGCGCCCGGGGCCATCACGATGTCCTCGGCCGCGAGCGCGATGAGCGCGCCTGCCGAGATCGCCCGCGGATCGACGAAGGCAATCGTGGGGATCTTCGCGTCGAGCAGAGCGTCACGAATGACGAGCGCCGCGTCCACGCGTCCGCCGAGGGTATCGATGGGCAAGACGAGCGCGGCCGCGCCGGCTTGCTCGGCCGTGCGCACGGCGCGCTGCACGTAAGGCGCGAGGCCATTGTCGATCTCCCCGCGAATGGGCGCGACAAACACGATGGGCCGCGCCGCTTGCCCGCGCGCGAACGCGCAAAGCAGCATGGCCCAGAAAGCGAGCACGAGGACCCAGACGCGACGTCGAGACGGACCGCGATGCGCCACGAAAACCCCCGCTTTGAGGCTAGGGCTCCCGGGGCGCGGCGGTAGGGGAGGATGTCAGCGCGTGGGTTCGGGCGACGCCGGGCGATCGTCCAGGTGCACGACGTCCTTCGTTGCCGTGTCGAGCCAGGCCCGCAGGCCCGCCTCGTCCGCGGGAAGGTCGTCGCCCCAGAGCCGCACCGTCCGGTCCTGGCCCGTCGAGACGAGCGCGTGGCCGTCCGGCGAGAACGCGACGAACGAGACGCCGCCCGCATGCCCGGCGAGCGGCCGATCCTCGTGGCTCTCGAGGTCCCAGATGCGGACGCTGCCGTCGAGGCTCGCCGAGGCGATCCGTTTTCCATCGGAGGAGACGGAAATGCTCGCCACGGTTTTGCCGTGCCCGCGCAGGATGTCGCGGGGCTTGCCCGTCGCCGTCTCCCAGAGACGCACCGACGGTTCCGAGCCGAGCGAGGCGAACGTGGCGCCGTCCGGGAAAAACACGATCTGCGTGACGCCATTGCCGCTCGCGTCGATCACCCGACCCTGGCCCGTCGCGAGGTCCCAGAGCCCGATCGTATGGTCGGCGCTGCCCGACGCGAGCGTCTTTCCATCCGGCGAAAACGCGACGGCGCGGACCGGGAGCTCGTAGGTGCCGAGCGTCTTCGCTTCTTTCGTCGCGAATCGATAGGTGCGCACGGTCTTGTCGGCGCTGCCCGTCGCAAGGACCGCGCCGTCGGGCGAGAAGGCGAGCGTCTCGACGGGTTTTTCGTGCTCGAAGAGGACCTCGGCTTGCCCCGTGGCCACGTCCCAGAGCCGGACCTTTTTATCGGCGCCACCGGAGGCGAGGTGTTTTCCGTCGGGCGAAATGGCAAGACGTGCCACGCGCCCCTTATGGCCCCGGAAGACCTTGGGCGGTTCGCCCGCGAGCGAGGCGATCCGCACGGCGCCGTCCTCGCTGGCGGAGGCGACGGCCGTTCCATCCGGAAAAACCCGCAGGTCGCTGACCTTGGCGCCATGCCGATCGACGATCTGCGGCGCGCCGGAGGCGAGGTCGAAGAGGCGCACCGTGCCGTCTTCCGCGGCCGAAACGACACGTTTTCCGTCGGGCAGGAAGGCCGCGACCGTCGACGCGCCGTCGTGCTCGCCGACCACACGATCGACCTGCGTGCCGAGCTCCCAGACCCGCATCGTCTGGTCGAATCCCGCCGCCGCGAGGCGTTTTCCATCGGGCGAGAATGCGACGCCGTGGAGACCGAGCCAGTCCTGGAATCCGCCGAGCGTGCGGCGCTGGCCATTGCCGACGTACCACATGACGACGTTGCGATCCTGTCCGACGACGGCGACGCGGCTCCCGTCGGACGAGACCGCGAGCGTCTTGACCTCGCCGCCATACTGGCCGAGGAGCCGGGTCGCGCCGTTCGAGAGATCGGCATAACGAACGGCGCGGTCCTTCGCGCCGGACACGAACGCGGTGCCATTCGGCAAGAACGCGAGCGCCGTGACCTCCTTCGTGTGGCCGGGGAACGTGCGGAGCGCGCCTTTCGAGCTGTTCCACAGCTTGATCGAGCCGTCGACGCCGCCCGTGACCACGAACATGCCGTCGAAGGAGACCGCGATGCTGGAGCAGGTCGAGGTTTGGCCGGAAAAATCACGGCTCTTGTCGGTCGCGAGGTCCCAGACGACGAGTTTTCCCTTCTCGACGAGGACGAGCGTGCGGCCGTCCCCCGAAAAGACCGCGCCGCGGCTCAATTCGGTGCCGCTGTTCACGGCGACCCGCTTCCCCGTGCCGGCCGCGACGTTCCAGAGGAAGACGCCGTCGCCGAAGCCCTGCGAGGTGAGCCATTGGCCATTGGCGGAGAAACGGATGCTCGTGATCCATTTCTCGTGGCCCGCGAGGACACGCGAGGTGCCCGTCGCGACGTCCCAGATCCGGACGGATTTGTCCTTGCCGCCCGTGGCGAGGAGTCTTCCGTCGGGCGAGAAGGCCGCGGCCCAGACCTCGTCGCCGTGGCCCGCGAGGACCTTGTGCGTGCCCGTTTCGAGGTCCCAGACCCGCACGGTGCGATCGTCGCTCGCCGTGGCAACGGTGCGGCCGTCGGGCGCGAACGTGACCGCGTTGATGCCGCCGGCGTGCGCCCGGAAGACCCTCCCGATGCCGCGCGAGAGCGCGTCGGCCGCGAGCGTGCGCGCGGCGGGGAAACGTGGGCTGTTCGGCGAGAGCGTCTTCAGCCACGCAATGGCCTGGCTCGGGTCCCGATCCATGAGGCCGCGGGCTTGCGAGATCGTGAGCTCGTCCGCGCGTTTCGTGGCCTCGGTCTGCTTTTGCTGGGCTTCGAGGCGCTGCGCCTGGGCCTCGGCCTTCTGCCGCTGCGCCTCCACCTCGTTCGCCTGCGCGCGATTGCGCTCCTGGATGATGCGCGTGAGGCTCAGGATGCCGACGACGGAGAGGGCCACGACGCCGACCAGGCCCACGAGGAGCGGCGTGCGGCGGCGCTTGATGAAGCGGCGTACGATCTCGCCGCGCGAATACGTGTGTGCCGCGACGAACTGGCCCATCTGGAAACGGCGCAGGTCGTCCGCCAGCTCCTTCGCCGTCGGATATCGCTTCGACGCGTCGCGGGCCATCGCTTTCTCCACGATGGCGAGGAGGTCCTCGGGGATCCCTTTTTGCCGCTCGGCGAGCGGCACGGGCGGCGCTTCGAGGACCTTGAGGGCCACGTCGAGCACGTCCCCGCCCGGGACGTCGTACGGGGCCACGCCGGAGAGCGCGCGATAAAGCAGGGCGCCGATCGCATACACGTCCGCACGCTCGTCCACGGGTTTGGCCATGGCCTGCTCCGGGGGCATGTATGCGGGCGTGCCCATGATCGCGCCGACGGACGTCAAATGCGCGCTCCTGCTGACCGATTTCTCCTCGGACGCCGGCGGCCGGGGTTTGCCGGAGAGCGGCTCGGAGGACTCGTCGTTCAGGTCCTTCGCGAGGCCCCAATCGATGACGACGGTCTCGCCGAACCGACCCACGAGGACGTTCGCCGGCTTGAGGTCGCGATGGACGATCCGCTGGCTATGCGCATACGCCATCGCGTCGGCCACGGCGAGCAGGTGCGGGAGCAGGGCGAGGCGCTGTTCGAGCGTCTGCGCGTCGTTCATCACGTCGCCGAGGGGCTTGCCCGTGATGAGCTTCATCGCGTAGAACGGCTCGCCCGTTGGCCAGCGGCCGGCCTCGTGCACGGGGACGATCGAGGGGTGCTGGAGGCGCGCCGTGATGATCGCCTCGTACACGAAGCGCTCGGCCTCGGCCGCGTCCGTGGAGAGCAGCTCCTTGATGGCGACCGTGCGGTCGAGCCGCGTGTCGCGCGCCTTCATGATGCGGCCGATCCCACCCTCGGCGAAGACGCCGCTCACGGCGTAGGCCGTGCGCTGGACGACGGGGAGCGACGCGGGGGTGAGCGCGGGGCGCACCGCGGGCGGAGGCGGCGGAGGAGGCGCGTTCCGGAGGGAGGCGATCTCCGCGTCCGAGATCTCGAGCTCTTCGATGGAGTTCCTGTCGAGGGGAGAGCTTTCCGGCACGGGGGCAGACTATCCGATTTGCGTTTGGCCGGCACGAGGGAGCGGAGCGGCGTGGTCGTGCTTTTTCCGCCCCTGGGAGGTTCCGGACGCCCGGGTCAAGAGGGGTCGGCGCGCTCCTTGAGGCTCCGGAGCGGCTGGCCGTCCATGACGCGCTTGAGGAGGACCGGCCAGTCCTTCCATTCGGTGCCGCAGAGCCGATCCATGATCGCGGACTGGAAGCTGTAATGGCCGGTCCATCGGGCGTGATGGAGCGCGTGATACACGAACGGATTCGCGTTGATGGAGCGCCACCGGATACCCTTGATGGAGCGCGTGAGCTCCACGTTCGAGTGCCCGACGATGTTGCCGCCGATGTTGACCACGAGATACGCGGCCCAGCCCCAGAAGCCGATCGGCGCGACGTACGACATGGCGAGCGGCATCCCGGCATACCCGATCATCCAGGCGCACGACTCGACGAAGCTCATGGATTGGCCCGTGAGCGGCGTCGTCACGTGCGAGCGATGGTGCCAGCGATGAAACCGCACGAGCGCCCGGTGGTGCATGGCCCGGTGCAGGAAGTAATAATACACCTGAAAACCCGCGCTCATCGCGAAGAACGTGAGTCCGTCGCGCAGGAGCGAGGTCTCGCCGAAGCGCACGAGGCCCGAGGAAAGGACCGCCGTGAACGTCGTCACGGTGACGGCGAGAAAGACGAGGTTCCCCAGGAGCTCGAAGCGGTACTGGCCCTCCGCGAGGGGCACGTCGTAAATGCGGCGGTGCTGGAGCAGGCGTTCGAGCGCGAACCCGATCGGCACGTTGAAGATCGTCAAACCCACGAAGAAGGCGAGCACGATCAACGAAAGCTCGGGCAAGGAGGCCTGGGCAAGGATGTCGGGCATGTTCCCACCCGTAGCGGCGAAACGCTGCGCATTCAAGAGATCCGTGGTCGGGCTCGCTCGTTCCGTCCACACTCGTTCGCACCGTCCGCCCGTTACATCCCGTGCCGTCCGGCGCGGTCCCGTCCTGGCGCTCCGATTGCACGGAGCTCGCGGCATGAAGAAGACCAGCACCCGCTACGCTCCGGCTCTCCTGTTCGTCGTCCTCGGCACGGGCGTCGCGCTCGGCGCGTGCAGCCGAGAGAACCGCGCCCTCGGCGAGTCGCCCCGCAGCGACGTCAACCGCGCCCTGCAATCGCTGGCCGACGCGCGCTGCGACCGCGCCATGCGCTGCAACCAGATCGGCGGCGGACAACGTTATGCGAGCCGCGACGCGTGTGTTCAGTCCGTGCGCCAATCGGAGCGCGAGGACATCAACCTGTACGAATGCGCCGGGGGCATCGATCAGAAGGAGCTCTCCGAGTGCCTGAACGAGATCAACACGGCCGATTGCGACTCCGCCTTTGACGCGTTGAGCCAGATGGCCGCCTGTCGCTCGAGCGACATGTGCCTCCACTGAGGACGCTCCAGGGCGCCCAGCGCACACGAACCCACCCGGCGAAAAATTTACCGGGTGGGTTCAAAGTTCCATGGGTGATGCGCGTCCAATCCATGCGCACGACGTGATGGCCGCCCTCGGCGGTGCCCGTCGGTGTCGTGATCCTTTGCTCTATCGGGAGGCATTCCCCCATGTCCGCCACGCGTGACAACTCCGTCCTGTTTTCGCTGAACCAGCTTCTTTCTCTGCACGACCAGACCCTGCGCGAGGAAGAAGAGGCCGCGCGGGCGCGGGCCTCTGCCGCGCGCGTCGCCCGGGAAGAGGCGGCGCGGCGCGAGGCAGAGGCGCTCGAGCAAAAGGCGCGGGCCGAGGCCGAGCGTATCGCCCGGGAAGAGGCGGCGCGGCGCGAGGAGGCGGCGCGGCTCGAGGCGCTGCGGCTCGCGGAGGTGGAGCGCGCGCGCGCCGAGGTCGAGGCGCAGGCGCGAATGGAGATGATGCGCAAGGCCGACGAGCACGAGCGGGCGCTCGCGGCGCTGCGCGAGGACGAGAAGAAGAAGAAGCTGAAGCGCGCCCTGGTCTCGAGCGTGATCGGCGCAGCGGCGTTGATCGGCGGCGGGATGGGCCTGTACTTCGGCAAGATCAAGCCGGACCAGGACGCGTCCCTGGCGTACCAGTCGGCCGAGGTCGAGGCGACGCGCGAGGAGGCGGCGCGGCTGCGCGCGAAGCTCGACGCGAATGGAAAGCGGCTCGACGAGACCGCGGCGCGGCTCGAAGAGGAGAAGCGCCGGGCGCGCGAGCTCGAAGAGGCGAAGAACGCGGCAAACGAGGCCCCGGCGACGCGTCCCGGCGGGCGTTCGTGGACGGCGCCGAAGCAGAACGAGGGCCCGAAGCAGGGCGGCAAGTGCCTGCCCGGCGAGCCCGGCTGCGATCTCGACGGTAATCGCCTCTTCTAGCCGGTATTTCGCATTCCCGCGGCGATCCCGTTGATGGAGAGCAGGATCGCCCGGTCGCAGCACCCATCCCCCGCCCGCTTCCGCCGAAGCAGCGCCACCTGCAAGAACGACATCGGGTCCACGTACGGGTTGCGGAGGTCGATCGACCTCTGGAGCGTGGGGTTGCCGTCGAGCAATCGCTTCACGCCGAAGAGGCGCTTGATCCATTCCACCGTGCGCGCGTGCTCTTCCTCGATGGCGGGCCAGACGGCCTTGCGCGTCGCGGGCGAGGCGAGGGCGGCATACCGGGCGGCGATCTCCATGTCGCTCTTCGCCAGCACCATTTGCACGTTGTCGAGCACGGTCCGGAAGAAGGGCCAGCGCTTCGTCATTTCGACGAGCTGCTCGGCGCCGCCCTCGCGCCGGGCGAACGCGTCGAGCGCGCTGCCGACGCCATACCAGCCGGGCAGGATGGCGCGCGTCTGCGTCCAGCCGAAGACCCAGGGGATCGCGCGGAGCGCTTCGAGTCCGCCGGCCTTGCGTTTGCTCGGGCGGGAGCCGATCGGCAATCGCGCGATCTCGTCGACCGGGGTCGCGGTGGTGAAGAAATCGACGAAGCGAGGGTTTTCCCAGACGAGCGCGCGATAGACGCGCCGCCCCTCCTCGGCGAGCTCCTCGAAGGCCTCGGCATAACGACGCTCGTCCTCCTCGGAAGGTTTTTCCTCGGCGTCGAGGGTATGCAAGAGGGCGCCGCCGATCACGAGCTCGAGCGTGCGCAGGGCGAGCTCGGGGCGCGCATATTTGTGGTCGAGCGCCTCGCCCTGCTCGGTCGCCTTGTACCGTCCCGCCACGCTCCCCGCCGGGAGCGCGAGAATGGCTTGCTGCGCGGGGCCTCCGCCGCGCGCGACGGATTCGCCGCGGCCGTGAAAGACGCGCAGCGGAATGCCCGCCTCGCGCGAGACCTTCGTCAGCTCGGCCTGCGCTTTGCGGAGCGCGAACGCCGCCGAAAGGAGGCCCACTTCCTTGCCGGAATCGCTGTAGCCGACCATGACCTCCTGCGCGCCGCGAGCTGCGAGGTGGCGCCGATATTCGGGGTGTGCGAGCAGCGTGCGCAGAATGGTCGGCGCGGAGACGAGCGCGTCGTGTGTCTCGAAGAGCGGGACGATGTCGATCGTGACCGCTTGTTTGTCGACGTCGTACAATCCCGCGGCTCGCGTCAGGGTGAGCGCCGCGAGGAGGTCCTCCGCGCGCTGGGTCATGGAGAGGATCAACGTGCGGGCCGAGCGCTCGCCGTACTGGCGCTGGGCCTCGCCGAGCTTGCGGAGCGCGGCGAGCAGGCGCGCGGCGCCGGGCGTCTCCTCGCCGCCGCCCGCGAGCCACGCCGCCGCGGCCGTCGCGTCCTCCGCGGGCGCGCGGAGCTCGAGCTCGGCGATCGAGAGGCCGAGGACACGCACCCGCTCGGCGAGCGCACGCGCCCGCTTTTCGCCCGCGTTCGAGGCGTTCGCCTCGCGCAACGTGTCGGCGACGAGCAGGAGGTCGCGATGCAGCTCGTCGCTCGTCCTGTACGCGACGCCGAGCTCGGCGTGACTGCCGATCGCGCCCGCGAGGCCCCGCGCCGGCGGCGGCACGCTGCCCACGCGCGGCGCGCGTTGCCGCGCCACCTGCCGCTCCGTCTCCACGGCTTCGAGCGCCGCCGCGAGCCGCGCCTCCACGAAACGCAGCTTGCGCCGCCACGGCTCGCCCTCGGTCTGCACGCTCTCCTGCGCCGCGACGCCGGGCATCACCACCGCGTCGGCCGCGAGCGAAGCGATCAGCGCGTTCGGCACGCGCACGTGCCGCGCCGACTGCGAGAGCGATCCGCCGAGCTCGCGCACCGCGCCGAGCCAGCGCCGAAGGCCGCGGACGCGATACGCGCGGATCGCGTCCTCGACGACGTCGGGCGTGACGTTGGGGTTGCCGTCCATGTCGCCGCCGGGCCACGCGTGGATGCGCAGCGGCATCGGGAGCGTGTCGAGCGGCTCGCCGTACGCGCGCTCGAACGCGCGCCCGAGTTCCTGCGGCAGCTCGGGCAAGAGGTCCCAGAGGATCTCCTCGACGTACCAGAGGACGTTCTTCACCTCGTCGCCGACGGTCGGTTTTTCTCGACGCACCTCGTCCGTCTGCCAGAGCAGGGTGATCTCCTCGCGGATGGCCGCGCGTGCTTCCTCCTCCTCGCGCGGCAAGAGGCGGCACCGGTCGCGCTCTTCGAGGCGACGCGCGATGCGGTAGAGCTTCTCGAGCACCGTGCGCCGCGCCGCCTCCGTCGGATGCGCGGTCAGCGTGAGCGTGACTTCGAGCCGCGCGAGCGCCTCGCGCATGGTCTCGGCCGAGACGCCCGCGTTCTTCGCGGCGATCATCACGGCCGCGAGCGAGCCGCGTTGCGGCGGTTCGCCGGGGCTACTCGCGTGCGCACGCGCGCGCCGGATGCGGTGATGCTGCTCGGCGATGTTGACGAGGCGGAAGTACATCGCGAAGGCGCGGAGCACGGGCTCGGCTTGCTCGATCGGCAGCGCTTCGAGCAGCCGCACGAGCTCCTTCTGCGCCTCGGACCTCCCCGCGCGCGGCCCTCGCCGTCTGCGGATCGAGAGCTTGCGGATCACCTCTTCCACGGAGAAGAGCGCCTCGCCCTCTTGCTCGACGAGCACCTCGCCGAGCAGGCGACCGAGGAAACGGACGTCGGAGCGGAGCGGAGCGTCGACCTCGCGGCTCATGCAACGGAGTGTACGCCGAGCCGAAGACGAAGATGACGGGGAACGGGCGAATCGGTTTTCCCCGGGAATCCGTGGCGAACAGAGCGAACGAGTCCAGCGCGGATCGCCTTGCCGTCGAGCTCGATCGGCTCGAGGTGCTCACGACCGGCGCACCACGCTTGCGCCGCCCACATCGATACCGGGGCGCGGGCCCCAGGGGAGGATTCCATGAAAAAGACGTTGGCTCGGGTGTTCTTCGGGCTCGGGCTCTCGGCGCTGTTCGCGCCCGCAGTCGCAGAGGCTCAGGTGCCGCCCGAGGTCTCCCTCCGCTCGGTCACGGCGCTCGGCACCGGATGCCCGTCGGGTACGGTGCGGGCGATCCTCGCGAGCAACGGTCAGCACATCGTCCTCGCCGACGGCGCGCTCTCGGCCTCCGCGGGGCCCGGCGTGTCACCCTCGGAGCAACGCGTGTTTTGCCAGGTGATCCTCGATCTCGCGCACACGCCCGGCTATTCGTTCGCCGTGACGAACGAGTACGGCTTTCGCGGCTACGCGGAGCTCGACGACGGTGTGACCGCGACGCTCGACGTCGAGCGGTACTTCACGGGCGAGCTCGGCGAGAACCCGATCCAGACGACGCTGCGCGGACCGTTCGCGGATCGCTTCGTGGTGCGCGAGCCGCAAAGCGCCGTGGGTCCGTTCTCGCCGTGCGGAGCGCAGCGGCCGCTCAACATCCGCACCGCCGTGGCGTTGAGCAGGCTCGGGAACCCTTCCGGTGCGGGCCACATCCGGCTCACGCCGGCGTGGGGCGTGCAGATGTTGCGCCTCCACTGGAGGCGTTGCGGCTGACCGAAGAAGCGCGCCACGCGCGCGGCGCCTACTTGGCCTTCCCCTTGGCCTTGATGGGCAGCCGCGCCGTGGCGAGCGTCGCGCCGCCGTCGTCGAGCACGCGCACTTCGAGCTCGCCGGTGTCGCCGGCTTGCATCGTGTTGTAGCCCCACGTGCGGAACGACCACGACGGCTCGACGGTGAGGTCGAGCGGCGTGCGGAGCTTGCCGTTCACGAGGAAGTCGACGTGCACCTTGCGCTTGTCCTGCGAGCGGTTGCGCAGCTTGAGGTGCGCGTAGACGCGCGTCCCCGGAGGCGCGACGTCGAGCGTGTCGACGGGCTCTTTCTTCTGCACGTCGGACGTGAGCGTGAGCTGAAGCAACTCGAGCGAGGCACGCTCGCTCGTCGGCTCGGCAGGCGGGGACGACGGCGTGGACGACGACGCGTGCCAGGGGATCGTGCCCTGTGCGTCCGCGACGCCCGCGTCGACGGGCGCTCCTGCGTCTGCGCTTTGCGCGACGGCGGAGCCCTCGGGACAACCCGCGAGGGCGAACATCGATGCGGCGAGCGCGGCGAGGGAAAGGACGCGTGTCACTGCGCGCGATCCTCGTACGGGTTGTGCAGCGAAACGGGCGCCTGCTGGCGCACGCGCAGCTTCATGTTGATGAGCTCGACGCCGAGCGAAAAGGCCATGGCGAAGTAGACGTAGCCCTTGTTGATGTGCTGGCGCATGCCCTCGGCCACGAGGAGCACGCCGATGAGCAGGAGGAAGCTCAGCGCGAGGATCCGCATGCTCGGGTGACGGTTGACGAAGCGGCCGATCGCCCCCGCGAAGAGCAGCATCACGAAGACGGCGATGACGACGGCCGTGGCCATGATGCTCAGGTGCTGCGCCATGCCGACCGCGGTGATGACCGAGTCGAGTGAGAAGACGATGTCGAGCAAGACGATCTGCGCGACCGCAAAGGCGAACGAGATGTGCTTGACGGGCTTGCCGTCCTTCCCGCCTTCGACCTCGAGGCGCTCGAACATCTCGTGCGTGCTCTTCGCGATCAAGAAGAGGCCGCCGCCGAGAAGGATGAGGTCGCGCGTGGAGAACGCATGGCCGAAGAGCGAGAAGAGATCACTCGTCAAGCTCATCACCCACGTCAGCCCGAAGAGCAGGCCGAGGCGCATGAAGAGCGCGAGCGCGAGGCCGAGCGAGCGCGCCGCGGGCTGCTGCTTCGGCGGCAGCTTGTTCGTCGTGAGCGTCAGGAAGACGATGTTGTCGATCCCGAGCACGACCTCGAGACCCGTGAGCGTCGCGAGGCTCGCCCAGCTGTCGGCATGCTTGAAGACTTCGAGGCCGGACATCAGGCGCTCGCTCTAGCACGGCCGCCGTTCGGCTGCCGAACGACCTCGTGCATCCATCGTTCGTTCACGAACAAGGGGACGGCGAGAGCCGCGCGCGCTCCTCGATCTCCAGGTGGAAGGCGCGGAAGATCGACTCCTCCGGCCAGGGCGGGGCGCCGGCGAGCAGGCGCGTGGCCTTGTCGTTGTCGCCGCGGTCGATCGCGATGACCGCCGCGGCATACCGCATCGCCCAGAAGACGAGCGGGCTGTTCTCGCTCGCCCGTTCGAGGAGCTCGTCGTCGCCGGGCTCGCTCTGATGCGCGAAG
This sequence comes from Polyangium sp. 15x6, assembly GCF_029960785.1. Lineage (GTDB taxonomy): Bacteria > Myxococcota_A > Polyangia > Polyangiales > Polyangiaceae > Polyangium. The sequence goes on along the minus strand of NZ_JASBQE010000010.1, from coordinate 166,930 downwards.
GCGCGCGCGAGCGCGAACGCCGCGGAGCGCAACGCGAGGACACGATCGCGCAGCGCGCCTTCGCCACGCGGCAAGGGCAAGCGCACGAGGCGACGAGCTTTTTCGAGCGCGGCGTCGCGGTCGCCCTCGAACGTGAGGAGGAGCGTGTCGAGGAAGAGGCGATGTTCGAGCGCCGCTTCCCACACGGGCCCTCGCTCGGCGGAGGCGAGCGCGGCGCGCGCCTTGTCGATCCAGCCGCACGCGGCGAACGCCGTGGCCGCCATGAGCGGCGCCATCGTGGCCGGGTAGGGGATCCGCTCGAGCGCACCCGCCCAGCTCCGCAGGACCGCGATCACGTCGCCCGATCGCAGCACGCGCCGGAGCCGCCTTCGCGAGAGCCAACGGCCGACCAGCGCCGCGAGCAGGATGCCGATCACGACGGCGGCGACGAGCGGTTCGTGCAGGGCAAACCGCAGACCTGCAGCGACCAGGGCGGCGGACGCGACGAACGCGACCCACCGGAAGACGCGGCTCTCGCGCGGCTCGCCGTTGCCCGGGGACAGAAAATCCACGACGACCGTAGCGTACGGCCAAGCGTCGGGAGAGCAACCCCCGCGGGACTTCCGAGGACAAAAAGCAAAAGGGCCCGCCACACCCGCTTCCTGCTACCGTTGCTCCCTTCCGGGCCTGGCGGGGTTCACAGTGCGCTGTCGGCGGACCCACAACGGGACGAGTCCCGAACGGCCACAGTCGTACTTCATCGAAACGCGCCTGTCGAGCGCCCGTCCGAAAAAAGATCGGGCTGCGCTTCGGGCGCGGTCGAACGTCCCTGCTCGTTCGGCGCGCGGGGCCACTTTTCGTTCGCGCGAGGTCGGGGCGCGTGGTAGCCGGCGCACCGTGAATCAGCGGGCTTCCGGATCGGAGCGGTCGTCGGGGCGGCGGGTGCTCGTGCTTGGCTCGGGTGCGCGAGAGCACGCCCTGGCCAGGGCGCTTGCGAGGTCGAACACGACGGCCGAGGTCCTCGTGGCGCCGGGCAACGCAGGCACCGTGGACGAGGGCGGGGCGGGCACGGCGCCGATTCGCTCCATCGCAGGCGCGCGGCTCGATGCCGCCGACGTCGTCGAGCTCGCGCGGCGCGAGGCGGTGGACCTCGTGGTCGTGGGCCCGGAAGGTCCGCTCTGCGCGGGCGTGTCGGACGCGCTCGAAGCGGCGGGGATCCGGGTCTTCGGGCCGAGCGCGGAGGCGGCGCGGCTCGAAGGGTCGAAGGCGTTCATGAAGCAGTTCGCCGCGCGGCACCGGATCCCCACGGCGGACTTCGAGATCGTGACGGACATGGCCGCGGCCGAGGCGGAGATCCGTCGGCGCGGCGCGCCCGTGGTCGTGAAGGCCGATGGCCTCTGCGCGGGCAAGGGCGTGGTCGTGGCGCAGACCGAGGCGGAGGCGATCGAGGCGGCGCGCGCGATGCTCGTCGAGCGTCGCTTCGGCGACGCGGGGCGCACGGTCGTGATCGAGGAGGCGCTCGTCGGCGAGGAGGCGAGCGTCCTCGCGGTCACCGATGGGACGTCGCTCCTCGTGCTGCCCGTCGCCCGGGATCACAAGCGTGTCTTCGACGGCGACCGAGGCCCGAACACGGGCGGCATGGGCGTGTTCGCGCCGTCGCCGCACGTCGGGCCCGAGTTGCTCGCGCGCATCGAGCGGGAGATCTTGCGACCGACGATCGATGGCATGCGCGCCGAGGGCCGTCCCTTCCGCGGCGTGCTCTTCGCGGGGCTCATGATCACGCCCGCCGGCGATCCGTTGCTGCTCGAACATAATGTCCGCTTCGGGGATCCCGAGTGCGAGGCGCTCGTCGCGCTCCTCGACGGCGACCTCGCCGCGATGTGCGCGTCGGTCGCGAGCGGCAAGCTCGATCCCACGTCGGTCCGCGTCGCGCCGGAGCGAAGCGCGGTCGTCGTGGTGCTCGCGGCGGCCGGATATCCGGGCACGCCGCGCGCGGGCGACGTGATCCGCGGGCTCGACGAGGCTGCGAACGTGCCCGGCGTGGTCGTATTTCATGCGGGCACGAAGAGGACCGCCGAGGGGATCGTCACCGCGGGCGGGCGCGTGCTCGCCATCACGGCCGTCGGGACTTCGATCTTCGAGGCGCGGGAGCGTGCCTACGAGGCGGCGCGGCGTATCTCCTTCGCGGGCGCGCACTTCCGCGCCGACATCGGCGCCTCGGCCCTCCCCGGCGCGCGGTAGCGCTCGACCGCGCGGCGCGCCTTCGTCATGCTCCTCTCACCCGGCGCGTCAAAGCCCGGGACGAGCGGCACCGTGGACCCGATCATCGACCTCGCCGAAGGCACGGAAGAAAACACACTCGCGATCCTGCTCGCCGACCGGATCCGGCAGAACGTCACCCGCTCCGCCCGGAAAATGCAGGACTTTCGCGCCCTTCGTGGCTCCGTGCTCATCGTGGCGCAGGACACGACGCAGACGCTCACGATGCGCTTCGATCACGGTCGCCTGACGATCCACGACGGCACCGTGGGCATCCCCTCGGTGACTCTTTGCGGCGACGAAGCCGTCCTGCGGCGCCTCGCGAACGTCGGCCTGTCCCGCTGGTTGCGCCTCCCGAAGGTGTTCATGCGTACGCCGGAGGGTGGTGCGACATTGTGGGACATGGCGCGTGCGATGACGGACGAAAAGCTCACGATTTACGGGCTCCTCTCGCATCCGCGGCTGCTCGTCTTCCTCTTGCGGGTTCTGTCCGAGGAGGGCGCGGGCCGAGGGTAGCCCGTCTTTCGGGGGGGCCTTCGGCCGGACCGAAAAGAGCCGCTTTGACGGCGTTCTGCGCCATTGGTATGGCTCGAACATGGCGGTCCGACTGCGGTATCTGTCGCACGAGCTCGAAGTGCCGCTGGGCCAGTTCGTGATCGGCCGCAGCGCCGACTGCCAGCTCGCGCTCGACGATCCGCTGGTATCACGCAGGCACGCGCTCCTCACCGTGCGCGGCGACAGCGTCACGATCGAGGACCTCGGCAGCCGCAACGGCGTGAGCTTGAACGGCACGAAGATCGAGGGACCGCAGAAGCTCTCGCACGGTGATCACATCACCATCGGCGGTCAGGAGATGGTGCTCGAGAACATCCCCGAGGAGGGCCTCTCGAGTGTGCCCGAGTCGATCGCGTTCGGCCATCCGCGCAGCGTCGCGCGCTCGGCGCGCATGCCGACCGTGGCGGGCCACGAGGGCTTCGACACGCGCGAGGACTTCTGGACCGACTACACGGCGCCCGGCGTCGCGTCGCAGCACAACACGGCCCCGACGCCGAGCGTGAACAGCGCGAACCTCGCCACGCTCGCGGCGAACGCGCAGCCCGATCGGCACGTCAACGCGCTCTCGCTCATCGGCAGCGTCGCGGACAAAGCGCTCGCGATGGGCCGCGCCGAGGAGGCCGAGCGCATCTTGCTTCGCTCGCTGAACGACGTGCTGCAGAAGGCGCGCGACGGTCAGCCGCCGCCGGTCGACCTCGCGTCGACGGCCGCCATCTACGCGGCGAAGCTCGCGTCGGCCACGGGCAGGGGCATCTGGATCGACTACATCTTCGATCTCTACACGCGCATCGATCAGCTCGTGCCGGGCACGGTCGTCGACGAGCTCTACTCGGCGGTGCGCAAGGTCAAGACGCTCGACATGGGCAAGATGCGGGCGTACACGGAGTCGCTGCGGAGCCGCTCTTCGAGCTTCAGCCCCAGCGAGCGTTTCGTGCAGCAACGACTCGAGGGCCTCGAGCGCCTCGGCGGGCTCAAGTGAGGTTGCGACATGCCGTTCAGGATCCGCTACCTCGCGCATGACCTCGAACTCCCGTTCGGGGAGTTCGTCGTCGGGCGCGGGCCCGAGTGCCAGCTCGCGGTCGATGATCCGCTCGTGTCGCGCAAGCACGCCGCGCTCGTCGTGGGCTCGAACGGCGTCGTCGCGAAGGACCTCGGCAGCCGCAACGGCGTGCTCGTCAACGGCGTGCGCATCGATGGTCCGCGCGAGCTCGTGCCGGGCGACAAGATCCGCATCGGCAACCAGGAGATCATCATCTACAAGACCGACGAGCCGCGCTCGGGCCCGCTCGCGGACGAAGAACATCGCCGCGCGATGCAGACGATCGGCGGCATGCAGGTCGCCGAGATCCATGCCTCCATCGAGGCCGCGGCGATCGACTCGAAGGGCGAGGTCGACATCCGGCTCGGCGGTCGATCGGAGACGTCGCGACGTTTCCAGTCGGTGCGCCTGCTCTGCGGCGTCGCGGACAAGGCGCTCGCGATGGGCCGCGCCGACGAGGCCGAGCGCATCCTCGCCTCGCTCCTGCAGGGCATCCTGAAGCGCGCCAAGACGGGCCAGCGTCCGAAGGGAGGCGTCGCCGAGTACGCCGCGCTCTACGCCGCGCGCCTCGCCGCGGCGACGACGAAGGGCTCGTGGATCGACTACGTCTTCGATCTCTACACGACGATCAGCGCGCCCTTGCCCGGCTCCGTGATCGACGAGCTCTACACGATCGTGCGCAAGGCCAAGGGCTACGACATCAGGTTGATCCGCGCGTACGTCGCGGAGCTGCAGAAGATTGCGCCCCAGCTCGGTCCTGCGGAGCGTTTTCTGGTGCAGCGGGTCGAGGGCCTCGAGCGGCTCGCGTCGTCGTAGCCGCATCGGCCTCGGGCGCCGCCGTCCTCTTGCGGCTCGCGCGCATGCGTTGCCATCCGAGGTTCTTCGACGCCGCGCGTCGGATCGCCTCGCGCAGCGCTTCATCGGCCACGTGCTCGATCTGCGCGGCGAGCGGCTCGGGCAGCTTCACGGCCGGCGGCGCGATGCGCACGTCGTTCCGTGTCTTCGCCCGCTCGGGCGGGTCGACGGGCCCCACGCGGAAGCGCAGCGACTCGACCTGGATGCCCCTCGCCTTGAGCTGCGCGAGGATCGGCTCGCACAGCATCGAGAGCTCCTGCGCCCACGTCGCGCTCGCCGCGCGCACGTGAAGCACGCCGCGCTCCAGCTTGACCGGCCGCGCGCGCGCCGCGATGCGCGAACCTACGGCGGCCTCCCAGTCTCGTGCGTGGACGGGCGAGCGCGCCGTGTCCGACGGCGGCGTGATCCCGTGCTCCCGGGCGAGCACCGCGACGAGCGGCTCCATCCCCGAACGCGCCCTTGCCCGCTTCAAACTCGCCTCTTCGCGCTGCTACTGCCTGCTTTGCGGCGACGAACTCGGTACCGAAGGTGGGACTCGAACCCACAAGCCCGTGAGGACAGTGGATTTTGAATCCACCGCGTTTGCCATTCCGCCACTTCGGCTCGTCTTGGACCGGATCCTACCCATCCTGGCGGCGATCTGCAACGCCCGAGGCGGCATCGGCGGCCCCCTGCGCCTCCCATGCTATATGCAGGCCCGAAAGCGCCGAGGTCTAGATGAGCAAGTCGAAAGTCGCGATCTTGCGGACGTCCCCCGCGACCGTCCTCGAGGACTACCACCGCTTGATGAACTTGGCGGGCTACCAGGACGTCGTCGCCAAGGACGCGGACACGGCCCTCAAGGTCAACATCTCCTGGCATTTCTTCTTCCCGGGCTCGTCCACCGTGCCCTGGCAGCTCGAGGGCGTCATCCGCGCGATGCAGCGGGACGGCTACGCGAAGGACCTGATCCACGCCTGCCACAACCGCACGGTCGTGATCGACGCGCACCTCGGCGAGCGCGAGAACAAGCAGATCGACGTCGTCCAGGCCCACGGCTTGCGCAACGTCCACCTCTACGAAGGCGAGGAGTGGATCGACGTGCGCGACGCCGTCGGTGACCTGACGAAGAAGTTCCTCTGCTTGAACGAGGTCTACCCGAAGGGCTTCAGCATCCCGAAGCGCTTCATCGGCGAGAACATCATCCACCTGCCCACGGTGAAGACGCACATCTTCACCACGACCACGGGCGCGATGAAGAACGCGTTCGGCGGCCTCTTGAACGAGCACCGCCACTGGACGCACCCGGTCATCCACGAGACGCTCGTCGATCTCCTGATGATCCAGAAGAAGATCCACCGCGGCGTCTTCGCCGTGATGGACGGGACCTTCGCCGGCGACGGCCCGGGGCCGCGCTGCATGATCCCGCACGTGAAGAACGTGATCCTCGCGTCGGCCGATCAGGTCGCGATCGACGCGGTCGCGGGCAAGCTCATGGGCTTCGACCCGCTCAAGGACCTCAAGTTCGTCCGCCTCGCGCACGACCTCGGCCTCGGCTGCGGCGACGTGCGCGACATCGAGATCGTCGGCGACGTCGACGCGCTGAACGACAAGTGGGACTTCCAGGGCCCGTTCAAGGAGATGACCTTCGCCTCGCGCAACCAGCACCGGATCTACTGGGGCCCGTTGAAGAAGCCGGTCGAGTGGTCGCTGAAGACGTGGCTCGCGCCGTGGGCCTACGTCGCGTCCGTCGCGTACCACGACGCGTTCTGGTACCCGATGTACGCGCAGAAGAACGTGCAGCGCGTGCTCGCGAGCGAGTGGGGCCGGCTCTTCGCGAACTGGGGCAAGGTAGCGCCCGACGCCGAGGGCCGCGGCTACCCCGACGTCGGCGAGGTGAGCCCCGAGCTCATCCGGATCGGCCTCAAGCACTTCCTCGAGGCCTTCCGCCTCATCGGCATGGCCGTCGCCGAGTCGCCCGAGCTCAAGCACCGCCGCATGCGCCAGGAGCGCGAGGCGGCGCGCAGCCAGCATCCGTGAATCAGATCAGCGGCGACCCGCCCCCGGTCGCCGCGTTCCCGCCCGACGGGCCGCCCGACAGGTCGATCGTCTCGGCCATCGAATTCGGCCCACCCCTGCCGCCGATCAGATCTCCGCCCGCCCGACGCACGAGCTCGAACGCTTCCATCGGCTCGCTCGTATTCGGGTGCATGGGCACGCAATCGAATGAATCTCGCGCGACGTCGAACGCGCCTCGATTCATCAAGATCTGATTCTTCGTGGCCGCCCCCTGCAGCATCGCCGCCGCGCGCGGCACCTCGCCGAGGATCGTGTAATCGAGGCGGCCGAACGCCTTCGACCCGATCTCGCCGGACAGCATTTCCCCCGTCGCCACGCCGATCGATACGCCGAGCGCGAACGGCGAATCCTGACCGGCGCGTAATGCTAGCGTCCGGAGCTGCATGCGCACGTCGAGGCTCGCTTCGAGCGCGCGCGCCACGTGATGGTCGCCCCGGAACGTCGCCATCACCGCGTCGCCGAGGAACTTGTCGACCACGCCGCCGCGGTTCGTCACGGCCGGCACGATCACCTCGAAATTCGCGTTCAGCGTGCGCACGCGTTCATTCGGCGCCTGCGTCTTCGAATTCGCGTGGAAGCCTGCCACGTCGATGAACACGACCGTGCCTTGCCAGGTATCGATCGCGGCGAACGGCGACGCCGAGCGCAGCCGGTCGACCAGGCTCGGGCTCACGAACATGCGCAGCACGCTGTTTTCCTCGGTCGAACGTGCGTTCGACCTGAGCTCGGTCACGTGCTTCAGTGTCTTCTCGATCGTGACCTCGAGGTCCTTGAAATCGATCGGTTTGACCAGGAAATCGAACGCGCCGCGGTTCATCGCGGTGCGAATGTTGCTCATGTCGCCGTAGGCCGAGACGATGATCGTCCGGACGAGCGGGTTCACGTCGCCCACGCGCGAGAGGAACGTGAGCCCGTCCATGCCCGGCATGTTGATGTCGGTCAGGACGACGTCGATGTCGCCGTGTTTGCGCAGCTCCTCGAGCGCGCTCTCGCCGTTCGTCGCGAAGACGAACGTGTAAATCTCTTTCTTGATCTGCTGACGAAAGCGCTGCTTGATGAGGTGCGGGACGTCCGGCTCGTCGTCGACGACGAGGATCTTCGCCGTCCCCTGCTCCTTGCGCTCGGCGAGCGCCGCGAATGCGCTGGCGAACTCCCGCGCCGAGCGGAAACGCTTGTCCGGGTCCTTCGCCAGCGCCCGCTCGAAGAATCGATCGACCTCCGGCGGCAGCTCCTTCAGAATGGTCGACGGCGCCGGGAACGGATCGGTGCAAATGCGCACCATCAGCATTCCCAGCCATTGCCCTGGGAATGGGTGCTGCCCCGTCAGGGCCCGATAGGCGAGGACCGCGAGCGACCACAGATCGCTCCGCAGATCCACGGCGCCGCAGCGGATCTGCTCGGGGCTCATGTAGAGCGGCGTCCCCACGATGCTGCCCGCCGACGTGAGCTGAAGCTCGTCCTCCGTCGGATCGTCCTCGCTCGTCAGCATCGACACCACGCCGAAATCGAGGATCTTGACCGTCTCGTCGGCTTCACCGCGCGCCATGAACACGTTCGCGGGCTTGAAATCGCGGTGCACGATGCCCTTCGCGTGCGCCGCGGCGAGGCCGATCGCCGCCTGCGTCACGATTGGCACGAGCGCGCCGAGCGGGATCCGCTCGATCCGTTCGAGCCGGCTCTCGAAGTCCTCGCCCTCGAGCAGCTCCATCACGATGTACGGCGAACCCTCGTCAATGCCGTAATCGTAAATCTGCACCACGTGCTGATTCCGAAGCTGCGCAATCGCCTTCGCCTCCCGGTCGAACCGGGCCCGCGCCGTGGGCGAGGCCACGTGGTCCGGCGACATGAGCTTCAGCGCCACGCGCCGGCGCAGATGTTGATCGAGCGCCTCCCAGATGTAGCCCATGGCCCCACGCCCGATCTGCCGCACGAGCTCGTATTTGCCGGCGATGAAGCGCTGGGACATGAGGATTTTCCCGACTCTAGCCGATGGTCCCTCGCGCCGTCAACGCGCCGTTCGAGGCTCCATGACGGAAGGTCTGTCGTTCCCGTCGCACCAGAAGTTCGCCGCAGTGCTACGCTCGGTTCCGTGCCCGTCCTCGTTGCGCAGGAGTTAACGAAGTCCTTTGGTGAGAGGCGCATCCTCGATGCCGTCTCGCTTTCCATCCACAGCGGAGAACGCGTCGGGCTCGTCGGAGCCAATGGGAGCGGCAAGAGCACGCTCGCGCGTATCCTCGCGGGTCTCGACAAGCCCGACACGGGCACGGTCGCGCAGCGGCGCGGCGCGGACGTCGCGTATCTCGCGCAGGAGCCCGCGCTCGACCCGGCGAAAACGGGCCGCGAGCTGGTCGTAGAGGGCCTCGGCCCGTGGGCCGCGGCGAAGGCGCGATACGAGGCGATCTCGGCGCGCCTCGGCCATGGCGACGGCGATCAGGACGCCCTCCTCGCCGAGCAGGCGGAGGCGGCTGCGCAGATCGAGCGGCTCGGCGGTTGGGATCAGCTCCACAAGGTCGACGAGATCCTCGGCCACGTCGGCGTCACGCGCCCCGACGCGCCCACGACCGAGCTCTCGGGCGGGGACAAACGCCGCGTCGCGCTCGCTTGCTTGCTCATCGCGCCGCCTTCGCTGCTCGTGCTCGACGAGCCTTCGAACCACCTCGACACCGAGACGATCGACTGGCTCGAGCGCTGGCTCGTCGAGGAGTACAAGGGCGCGCTGCTCATCGTCACGCACGATCGGTATTTGCTCGACCGCGTCGTCGATCGGACGATCGAGCTCCACCGCGGCAAGGTGTATTCGTACGAGGGCGGCTACGAGGACTACCTCGAAGCGAAGGCGGAGCGGCTCGCGCTCGAGGCGCGCACCGAGCAAAACCGGCAGAATTTGCTCCGGACCGAGCTCGAATGGCTGCGGCGCCAGCCGAAGGCGCGCACGACGAAGCAGAAGGCGCGGATCCAGAGGGCCGAGGCTGCGAAGGCGGCCGTCCCCGCGCGCGCCGAGCAGACCGCGAAGCTCCTGGCGGAATCGAGTTTTACGGGGAAAACCGTCCTCGAATTGCGCAAGCTCACCCTCGACATGGGGGGCCGCACGCTCGTCAAGGACCTCGATTTCGTGCTCGCGGCCGGCGAGCGCGTGGGGATCGTGGGGCGGAACGGCACGGGAAAAACCACGCTGCTCCGGGCGATCCTGGGCGAGGTCGCGCCGGCGCGCGGCGAAGTGGTGGTCGGGAAAAACACCCGCGTAGGGTATTTCGATCAGCACCGTGGTGGGCTCGACGAGGACAAATCGATCTATGACAACGTCGCGGCGGCGGGCAACAAGATCGAGCTCGGCGGCCAGCCGATCGAGGTCCGCTCGTTCCTCGAACGGTTCCTCTTCGACGGACATGCGCAGCGTCAACCCGTGAAATCCCTCTCCGGCGGCGAGCGGGCGCGGGTCGTCTTGGCGAAGATGTTATCGCAGAGCCATAGCCTGCTGATCCTCGACGAGCCCACGAACGACCTCGACCTGCCCACGCTCTCGGCGCTGGAGGAGATGCTCACCGAATACGGCGGCAGCGCGCTCGTCGTGACGCACGATCGGTGGTTCCTCGATCGCGTCGCGACCTCGCTCCTCGTGTTCGAGGGCGACGGCCGTGTCGTGCGGTATGCGGGCGGGCACCAGGATTATCTGGTGCAAAAGGCGGCCGCGGAAGCCGCGAAGGAGGAGGCGGCCAAGGCCGCGGCGGCAGCGGCGAAAATGACCAGCAAGGACAAACCCGCCGCCGCGAAGCCCACCGCGCCGAAATCGAAGGGGCTCACCTGGGCCGAGCAGCGCGAGCTCGAAGGGATCATGGGTCGGATCGAGGAGGCGGAGAGCGAGGTCGCGGCGCTCGAAAAGGATCTCGCGGATCCGGCGCTGTATTCGTCACGCGGCGCGGACGTCCCGGTGCTCGGAAAGCGCCTCGACGAGGCGAAGGCCCGCGCCGCGACGTTGCTCGCGCGGTGGGAAGAGCTCGAACAGAAGCAGGCGGGGGCCTAACCCCTCACTCCTTCACGATATCGCACGTGAGCTCCTCGGAGACGAGCTCGGTGCCGCCCGTGCCCTCGCGCAGCGAGACCACGAGGATCTTCCCGTCGGGAAGCGGCAAGAGGCGCACCTCCGAGGCCAGGGCTTTGTCGTCGAGCACCGAGAAGCGCTTGCCGATCGCCTGGAACTTCTCGTCGATCGGCACGAGCTCGAGGTCGCCGCTGCCGCGCTTGCCCTCGATGAACGCGAGCCAGCGCCGCCCCTGCGTGTCGCGCAGGAAGGTCGGATCCGTCTCGGAATGGTCGTGGTGGTCGGCCTCGTCGTCGTGCCCGTGCGCGTGATCGTGGCCCGCGTCGCCCATGTGCGTGTCGATTGCGACGAGCTTCTTCGGCAGCTCCTGGCTCTTCGGCACCCGGAGCGCCCGCAGCGCGAAATGGCCCTTCTCCTTGGCCACGGACGTCACGATCACGACGTCCTCGCCGTCCTCCGCGGCGTACGGGATCGTCGGGAATCCCGGATAGCTCACGAGCTTGCTCTTCAGGCGCTTGTTTTTCCCGAGGATCCCCACGCGGAGCGTCGAGCTGAACCGCGTCGCGAGCAGGAGCGAGCCGTCGTCGAACGCGCGCGAGATCGGCACCTCGAACGAGGCGAGCGCGGGCGGATCCCCCTTGAGCACGATCTCGTGCAGGTGGACCTCGTTCTCCTTGTTCCCCGTGTCCACCATCAGCGTGCTCTTCCATTCGAGCGCGCCTTCGGCCTTCTCGTCCGCTTCGAGCTCGGAGCCCACGATCCACGCCCTGCCGCCGCCGTCCGAGAACGTGCGGCAATCCCTGAGCTCGTGATAGCCCTTCTCGTCCTCGGCCTCGTCGACCTTGGCCTTCGCGTCGTCCTCGGCGTGGCCCCGATCGTAATCGTGGCCCTTGAGCAGCTTCGCCCGCTCCTCGCCAGCGGGTTTTTCCGGACGATCGAGCCAGGGCGTGCCGTCGAAATGGTTCCAGGCGTCGCTCGTGTCGGCCGGGCCGCAGGCGACGCGGCGCCGCTTGTCCTTGTATTCGTCGTGGTAATCAACGAACGCGTAGACCTTGTCGCCGTCGGCCTTCGACGGCGTCACGCGCATGACCTTGCGCGTCCCTTCCTCGGCCTTCGGCGGCTTTGCGAGGGGCGAGGTTTTGCCCACGGCGACCTTCACGAGCCGGCCCTCGCCCGACTTCTCGACGACGAGCACGTACGGGTCGTAGCCCATCGCCAGGCCCACGCCGTGCCGGCCTTCGCCGAGGTTCACGACCGAAAGGCCCGTCAGCTTGTTCGCGCCCGCGCCCCACACCTTCTTTTCGCCCGCCTTGCACGCGGGCGGCCCCTCCGGGGGCTTGATCGGCGCGGCCGTGCTGGTCGCGGCCGCGACGGCGGGCGTGGTCGAGCCCTGCGGTGCCGCCGAAGTCGCTGCGGCGGCTGAGGGCGCGGGCGTCGGGGTAGGCTTGATGTCGTTCGAACCGCGGTCACACGCGGCGACGAGGACGAGGGGAAGGAGCGGGGCTACGCGGCGGAAGTCGTGCACGCGCCGATGAGAAAACGAAATGCCCCCGCCCGTCAATCTCATTCGATGCGCGGCGGCTCGTACTTCCGATCGGGATCGAGCGCCTCGGTGTACGTGCTGCCGAACCCGTCCTCGAAGATGCGCCCGAGCCGCTCCGCGATCGTCTTGCCATCGATGAACAGGCCGACGTTCCGGCTCACCGTGAAATAGTCGCCCTCCCAGTTGCTCGTGCCGATCCAGGCGCTCTTGCCGTCGACGACCATGTATTTCGCGTGGGCCACGCGCGCGAACGGGATGAAGCCGGACGAGCTCTGCGGGATCACGATGAACTTGATGGAGATCCCCGGCGCGCGCGCGAGCTCGCGCAGCCCTTCGAGCGACGCCTCGCGTTTGCTCCAATCCGCGACGAGCAAACGCACGCGCACGCCGCGCTTCGCCGCGCGCCGGAGTGCGTCGTCGAGGTCCGTCCACGGCGTGCCGTTTCGCATCTTCGTGCGGTACGTGAGGACCTGCAGATCGAGCGTACGCTCGGCGCCGTCGATCCGCGCGAGCAGCTCGGGCAGCTCCCACGGTACGCCTGCGGGCAGGAGATCCTTGGGGCTCGCCGTGGGCAGGATCCGCGCCTCCTCGCCGCCGAGCGTGACCTTTGCGGGGATCTGGAGCGGCGTCGTTTTCGGCGGCTCGGCATTCGGCTCGTCGCCGGATGCCCCCCAATCTTGCTCGAAGACCCGCGCGAATGCCGCGACGACCTCGGGCACGCGCACCCGCGCTCCGATTTCCTGGATGTGCTCGAGGGAGCGGTAATCCATGTTCTGGCTGCCGACGTACGCGTCCGAATCGTCGACGACCATGTATTTCGCGTGCTGCACGCCGTCGCGCGCTCGAAGATCCATCTTGCGGACGATCACCTTGCGCGAGGCCAGCCGATCGACGGATTCGGGGTATCGCAGGTAAAACTTGATGTCGACGAGGAGCCGCACGCGCACGCCGCGCGAGGCGGCCTCCTCGATCGCCGCGAGCACCGGCTCGAGTTTTCCGCCGGGCGCATTGCTGATGTAAAAATGCTCGATGTCGATCGAACGTTTTGCGCCCTGGATCATCGCGAGCCAAACGTCGGCGGCGTTCGGCACGTCGGGGTGGTCGAGCGTGGTCTCGGTCGGCGGGGTCTCGACGAGCTCGATCGGCGGCACCGCGGCGATCGGCTGCGCGGGCGTGGGCGTGGGCGCGGGGGTTTGTGGGGCCGGTTCGTGGGGACAACCCGCGAGGGCGAGGAGCGAGGCGGCGAGGGGGAAGGCGAGGCGCGACATCGGAGTCGCGCCCAGAATAGAAGGATCGAAGTCGTTCGTCGAGGTCCCGGCGCTCTTTTTCAGCGCGCCACGGCCGGGCCCTGATTGCCCGTCGCGAGCTTCTCCGCGCGGTGCACGAGGCTCACGAACTCCTGCTGATCGGATTGCGTCGTCGCGGCCTGATCGGCGAGCCGCGCGATGTCCTTCATCGACCAATCCCGCGCGTGCGGGCTCTGCCGCAGCACCTCGGCGAACGCCGCGACCGTCGCGGCGAACCGGAAATCGCGCCCCGCCGCGTCGAACGAGGCCGCGATCGCCCCGGGATCCATCTTGAACTCGCTCTCCGTCGCCGTATCGCCGGCGAGCGGCTGCTTGTGGCGCAGGCGCAGCACGATCGGCGAGGCCTTCGTGTCCTTGAGGACCACGTCGTAGATCGCCGTCACCGCGTGGCCGTTGCCGATCTCGCCCGCGTCGACCTTGTCATTGCGGAAATCCTTGTCCGCGATGTCCCGGTTCTCGTAGCCGATGAGCCGATACTCCTTCACCACCTTCGGGTCGAACTCCACCTGGATCTTCACGTCGCGCGCGATGACCTCGAGCATGCCGGAGAGCTGGTCCTGGAATACGCGCTTCGCCTGCACCTCGCTGTCGATGTACGCGTAATTCCCGTCGCCCTTGTCGGCGAGGCGCTCCATCATCGTGTCCTTGTAATTGCCCATGCCGAAGCCCACCGTGCTCAGCGTGATGCCCTTGTCCTTGTAACGGCCGATCATGTCGAGGATCTGCTCGTGCGACGTCGCGCCCACGTTCGCGTCGCCGTCCGAGAGCACGATGACGCGATTGACGTGGCCCTTCACGAACGTCCGCTCGGCGAGCTTGTACGCGAGCTCGATTCCGCTCGCCATCGCGGTCGAGCCCGAGGCGTTGAGGTCGTCGATCGCGCGGAAGATCTTGTCCTTCTCCTCGATCCCGGTCGGCGCGAGCACCTCGCGCACGTTGCCGGCGTACGTGCAGAGCGCCACGGTGTCGCCCTTCTTCAGCGAATTCGTGAGGAGCTTCAGGCTCCGCTTGGCGAGCGGGATCTTGTCGGCCGATTCCATCGAGCCGCTCGTGTCGACGAGATACACGAGGTGCACGGGCTTGCGCGCGCTCTCCGGCACGCGCTTGCCTTGCACGGCGACGCGCACGAGGTGATGGCCCTTCGTGAACGGCGACGGCGCGGCCGCGAAGTGCACGGCGAACGGCCCGCTCTTCGGGCCCTCGTAGGTGTAATCGAAGTAGTTCAAGAACTCCTCGGCGCGGACGGAGGCGAACGGCGGCAGCGTGCCCTCCATGATTTTTCGACGCGCGATCGAATAGGACGCCGTGTCGACGTCGATGGCGAACGTCGAGAGCCGATCCTTCGCCGTGTCGACGACCGGGTTCACGCCGTAATCCTTGTAATCCTCGGTGCCCTTCGGCTCGGGCGGCGCGACCGCGATCGGGGCGGGCTGCTGCGGCGACGGCTTTGGCGTGGCGACGGCGACCTTGCGCTCGACCTCGGCCTTCTTCATGGGCGCCGTGGGCATGATCGGAGGCGGGGGCGGGGCCATCATGGTGGGCGAGGGGTTCACAATGGGCTGCTGCGCCATCGGCGCGGCCGCGCCGGCGGCCACGGGCGCGGCCTCGTCCTCGGCCGCCGGCGCGGCGGCGGTGTATTCCTGCGGGTAGGAGGAATCGCTGACCGCCGTCGCAGTGGTCCTCGGCTCGGCGGCGCCTCCCGACGAGGCGGAGCTGGCGCTGCAACCGGCGAGGGTCTGGGCAAGCGTGACGAGGGCGACGAGGGCGACGACGGGGCGGGAGCGCAACATGGCAGAAGTTCCTCCGGGTGGCGTTTCGCCCAAGGAAACGGCGCCGCTCGGCGGACCTTACAGGCGCCTCGCACGATCGCGTGCAGAGGCGTCCGTATCGCCGTGGCGGTGGATCCGTCTGCTCGGGAGAGTGTGAACGAAACGACGGTGCCGCCCCTGCGCAAGTCGAGCAGCCCCGGCGCAACCGGGGCCTCGAATGCCGGGGCCCGCCGCCGATTCCACCTTGGCCCTCCCTTTGCAATGCGGCGGGACGAACCCTTTCGCGGAGCCAAACCCTTGCGAACTTCGCTTGCTTTTCTCTTTCTTGCGTCTTTCCTCCCTGCCTGCTCGTCGGGACCCGGGCCCAGTGAACCGTACCCGGGTGATAGTCCTGACAAACCCAACGATCCCGTAGCGCTCGTCTGCGACCTCATGCGCGCCGCGTGCGATCGACAGGTCGCGTGCGGGCATCCTTTCGTCAACAACACGCCGGGCGGCGTCGATGCTTGCCTCGAAGCGCAGCGCTGCGAATCGGTCGCCGACGTGCTCACCTCGCCCGACGTCGTGGTCGACTCCGACGCCGTCGAGAAATGCGCCGCGGCGATCGAAGCCTCGAGCTGCGGAGCGCTCGCCGCGCAGGGCCTCGGCATCGATCCTTCTTGCGAGCATTACGTCGTCGGCACCCGCGCCGAGGGCGAGAGCTGCCGCGGAGGCACCGTCTCCGATTGCGCCGCGGGCCTTTCCTGCGTGTTCGAGGGCGACACGTGCCCGGGCACCTGTGCGCGCGCGCCCGCGCGTTGCAGTGAGGGATCCTGCGGCCCGGACGCGTTCTGCGCTTCGGACGGCGCCTGCAAGGACCGCGCGGCGATCGGCGCGGCGTGCGACGAGACACTCCTCGACTTCGAGAACCTGCGCGACGACCCCTGCGTCGCCGGCGCCCATTGCGCGGGCTCCTTCTGCGTGGCCGACCTCGACGCGGGCGCAGCGTGCGCCGGGGCAAACCTCTACGCGTGCGGCGAAGGCGCGGCCTGCCTCTGCGCGGACCCCGCGAATTGCACGAGCGACGCCGATTATGCTTGCCGCCCCGCGCGCGCCGAGGGCGAGCCTTGCAACATGGCGCTCGATTGCGGCGCGGGCCTTTATTGCAACTTCGACGACGAGGGCCGCTGCTCGAAGCGCGGCGGGCTCGGCGCGGCGTGCGGCAATGCGCTCGGCGCCTGCCAGCATCCGCTCACGTGCGTCGAGGGGAAATGCGCGGGCGAGGAGCCGATCGTCTCCGAGCTCCCGCTGCTCGAAGAGGGCGAGAGCTGCGTCGAGAGTGGCGCCTGCCCGCTCGGCACGGCCTGCACCTGCGACAACGAGGGCTGCACCGAAAAGCGCTGCCTGCCCGCGCCGGGCCTCGGCGCGAGTTGCCAGGAGCAAATGCTCGCGAACGTCACCCCGTTCGCCTGCGCCGAGGGCCTCTGCGACATCCTCGCCGATTACACCTGCGTGCTGCCTGCGGCCGCGGGCGAGCCTTGCCCCGTCGACGGCTTGACCCTCGCCTGCGCCTCGCTCGTCTGCATCGGCGGCAAATGCGCCTCCGTGGAGCAGACGCGCTGCGAGGAGTGACGCTCAATCGTCGTCATCCTCGTCTTCTTCCTCGTCGCCCGGCTCGGGCATCTCGATCTTGAAGGGGGGATCGAGCCGCTCGCCGTTCTCGGGATCGTACGAACCGAACCGGATGCTCCCCTCACCGGCATACATGCGTTTCGGCGACTTCCTCCACTTGCTGTAATCGAGCTTCGCGCGCTCGCCAGGGGCGAGGCTCGGCGGTTCGAGGGCGGGCAGGCGCGGGGTGACGGCGCCCCAATCGACCGCCAACGTCATCGCCTCGTATGTGTTCCAATCGTCATCGTCGTGGTCGTCCTCGCCGGGGATGTCCTCCTCGTCCTCGCCATCGTCGAGATAACGCTGCCGGCGCCTCTCGTATACGAGGGCTCGCGCGGCAGCCGTGTCCGAAAGCGGCACGGCAGGTCCGTCGCCGAGGCGAACCTGAAGGAAGGAATGCAGGTCGAGGAAGCCCACCACGTTTCCACGCTGGACCGTCCAGATACCGAGCGTCGCGCCATACCAGATCGCGTGGTACGCGCTCATTCCGCCGCCATTCTCGAGGAAGACGTCGAGGCACGCGCGGATGTGATCGAGATTGGAATAGGCGTGGAGCTCGGCCCAGCGAGAACCGCCGGGCCCGACCGAGAGCTCGAGGACGTAGCAGCTTCGATCCTGCGGAGGAGCCATGCGAAAGAGGAGAGCAGATCAGGGGGCGAGGCACAAGATGCGCCCCGCCCCCGCGATCACGCCGCCTTCCCGGAGGAGGCCTTTTCCATCTCCGCGGCGAAGCGGAGCAGGCCCTCGCCCCAGCCGCCGAGGATGTACGTACGGTCGTAGAACTCCGGCACGAGCGTGTCCTTGTAGCCCGCGATCTGCACCAAGAACACCTTCACGTTCGGGTTCACGCGCTTGCGATACGTCGACACGAGCTTCGCCACGTCGATGTATTGCCCGCCCGCGCCCCAGCCGTACTCGCGGTAATGCGCCTTGTTCGTACCGTACAGCCCGCCGTGGCCCGCCTGCATGTCGCTCATCACGAAGATCGAGTCCCAGTGCTCCTTCATCCGGATCGCCCGGTCGAGGAAGAGCCAGATACCATTCTCCGTGGACTGACCGATGTCCTTCGCGAGCCCCTCGGCGCGCTTCAATTGATCGAAGATCGACGCGCCCTTGCGGATCGCGAACGTCTCCAGCTTGTCACCGAACACGCCGAGGTGACCCTCGTCCGCGCGCATACCCGCGAGCACGCCCGTCAGGTTGCCGATCGTCGAGACCTTCATCGTGCCCATCGCGCTCGTCGTCGTCCCCTGCGCCGAGCCGCTGTTGTCCGCGAGCACCATCACGCGGCCGCGGAAATGGGGCAATTCACCGAGCGACGTGACGAGGCACTTCTCGATCGCGTCGAGCAGCGGCCCCGGCGCCTTGTTCTCCACGGCCTTGTAGGCCGAGAAGTAGCGGAAAGGCAATTGCTTGCCGTCCTTCGCGCCCGCGAGGAGCGACGGAACGATCTCATCCGCCTTGATACCCGCCTCCAGCATGTTGCGGAGATTCCGCAGCATCGCCATGTGGCCCATGACCGCCATCGCCTTCTTCCACGCCGTGCGGTTCGAGCCGCGCGCGCTCACGATCGCCTCCCACGTGCGGCCCGTGTTCTTCGCCTCGCCCTTCACGAGCTTATGAACCGCCTCGCTCTTCGGGTGCACGAGGTTCACGACGTCCACGGTCTTCGCCGCGTGGTCCTCGAGCCGGTACTTCGCGAGCCCGTACGTATCGAAGCGCGTGATCGCGTCACGCCACGCCTTCTTCAGCGCATTCGGGATCGGCTTGCCGTACCGGAACATCTGGTACGCGAGGCCGACCGCCGGCTCGTCCGCGCGCTTCACGATGCGCGGCGCATACTTGCGCACGAGGCCCGTGCCCTTCACGGCGCGGTGGTTCGCCGCGCGCACGAGGATGACCTGCGGCGTCGTGCGGATATGCTCCTCGTTGCGCAATCGCGCCGCCTCCTCGAGCGTCGCCTCGGCGTCGTGATCGAGCGCCTCGTCGATCGCGCTCTCGATGAGCTCCGCGGGCGACATCTTGCGCCACGCCTGCGGGTCGACCGCGTCGAGCGTCGCGCGCAGATAATCGACCTCCTTGTTCGACAGCCGGCACGAGCTCGCCGCGGCCTTCACGGGACGCGCGTCCTTCTCGTCACGATGGTAATACATCGGCTCGCCGAAGAAGCACGTCGACGCCGCGAGGCGGAGGCGCAGGAGCGGCGACGAGAGGTCGTACGACACGCCGGCCATGAAATTCAGGTGCCCCGAGGCCGGGGGCGTCTGCGACGCTGCCTTCGCGCGAGCCTTCTCCTTCTTGATGAAGCTGAAAAACGCCATGACGAACCTACCGGTTCTCCGCGCGGCACGCGCCGCGTGGATCGAAAAAAACGCCCGAGGAGCCCGGGAGGACCATGGGCGGCGGGTTTGTTTCGTTGAAATCGAAGGAACCGCCGCCCTCACTGCCCGGGGCTCGGGGGAGCGGCCCTCGCGAGGAGGGTGCTCG
This sequence comes from Polyangium sp. 15x6, assembly GCF_029960785.1. Taxonomy (GTDB): domain Bacteria; phylum Myxococcota_A; class Polyangia; order Polyangiales; family Polyangiaceae; genus Polyangium. The sequence continues at coordinate 147,390 of NZ_JASBQE010000010.1, read as the reverse complement.
GGGAGAGGGCATTGCAGCGGTCGTGCCAGCGCACCGCGGGGCCCGGAGAGGCCGGCGTTCGTGCGGGTTTCGTGAGGATGCGGCCGGCCGGGGAGGGTAGCGGAGCGCAGCGCGTAGACGATGGGATAAAGATTTATCCTACAGGAGCATCGAGCTCGCCTTCGAGCTCGACCTCGAGGCCGCCATACTCGGACGGCCGGAGCGTCAGCCGGAAGCCGTGCAGCTTCGCGGCGCGGTACGTGATGTGGAGCCCGAGCCCCTGTCCGTCCGGAGCACGCGAGCGCGCCTCGTTGCCACGAAAGCCGCGCTCCGCGAGCCGTGAAAGCTCGGCCTCCGGGATGCCGGGGCCGTCGTCGACCACGCGCAATCGAAAAAGCTCGTTCGCGACGCGATCCAGGATGACCGCGACGTGGCCGCCGGGGCGATTGTAACGGACGGCGTTGTAGGTGACGTTGCTGATCGCCTGTTCGAGGAGCGTCACGTCCGCCGAGACGGTGACGGGCTCTCCGGGGACGGCGGTCTCGATCGATACCCCGAGCTGTTTCGCAATGGGCCTGTGCCGGCCGACGACCCGCTTCACGAGCGCTTCGAGATCGACCTCGCACCGCTGGAGCGTTACGTCGGCCGCTTCGAGCCGCGCCGTGGCCGCGAGGTTGTGCACGAGCGACGCCATGTAATGCGCCTCGTCCATCGCCGAGACGAGCGCGCCGACGTCGACGGGTTTTCCCGCGGCCGCGTCCTCGCGCAAGGTCGCGAGGTGACCCTGCAGCACCGTCAGCGGGATCATCACGTCGTGCGTCGTGTTGGCCAGGAAATGGCGGAGCGCCTGCTCGCGCCGGTCCTTCTCTTCGAGCTGGGATCGAATCTCGCGGCCCGCCGCATTGAAGGCTCGCGCGAGCACGCCGATCTCGTCGTCGCCCTCGATCAGGACGGCGTCCGCGTACGTGGCCGACGCCGAGCGCAGGACGGCCTCGGTGAGCTTGCGAATGCGCCGGACCACCGGGCCCAGGGCGAGGAGCATGGCCGCGAAGACGGCCACCGTGGGCAGGAGCCAGATGTTCGATTCGGGGAGCACCGCGCCCCAGGTCGGATCGGTCGTCCCGCGGGCGAGCACGTACGCGCACGGGCCCGTGCCCCAGGGCATGCGCGCAAGGAGCTCGACCGAAGAGGTTGGCAAGACATACGATGCAATGGCGACGTCTTGCTCGTGGATGGCGCGCGCGAGCGCCTCGGGGATCACGGGCGCGTCGGGGTTCGCCGAATGAAGCGATTCGTCGTAGGCATGCACGACCGCGGGCCGCGCGCCGTGGGGCCGCGGAGGCCCCGGCGGAGGACGAGCGCCGCGCGGAGGCCCCGGAGGCAGGCTCGGCCGCAGTTCGCCCCCGAACGACGACGGGGCGGCCTCGCACGCCTCGCGCGCCGTGGGCATTTGCCCGAGCACGAATTCCGTGAGCTTCTGCTCCGCGGCCCGATGCCTCGCCGCTCCGTCGTACCAGAACAAGGCGAACGTCATCGGGACCATCACCAGAATGGTGGCGACCGCGAGTCGCGCCCGAAGCTTCATTCGTCGCGCCCGTCGCCCAGCCGATAGCCGATCCCCCACACCGTCTCGACGAACGCGCCGCGCCCGAGCTTCTTGCGCAACCTCGAGACGTGCACGTCGAGCGTCCGCTCGGTCCCGTCGCGCTCCGGATCGAGCACGCGCGCGGCGAGCGAGCTGCGCGTCATGGCCTCACCCGGCCGCTCGGCGAGCGCCGCGAGGAACTCGAATTCGAGCCGCGTGAGCTCCACACGTTCGCCGCGCACGGAGACCTCGCGCCGCCCGCGCTCGATCCGGAGCGCGCCGACCTCGACGACGTCCCCGCGCCCGAGCGTGGGCCTGCGCAGGCGCGCCCGTACGCGCTCGACGAGCTCCTCGGGCCAGAATGGTTTCGTCATGTAGTCGTCGGCGCCGAGCCGGAGCGCGCGGACCTTGTCGGCCGTATCGTTGCGCGCGCTGAGCACGAGCACCGGCACCTCGGAGAACACGCGCAGGTCCTTCAGGATGTCCATTCCGTACGTTCCGGGCAGCATCAGATCGAGCACGACGAGGTCGACATCGGGCAGGGTCTCTCGAGACAAACGCCGCCCCTCCTTCCACCAGGTCGGCTCGTAGCCGGCGTCGCGGAGTCGCTTGACGATCTGCGCGCCTAGCTCTTGATCGTCCTCGATGACGAGCACCCTCTTCCCCATGGTCCCTCTTGTGGATCGCTTTCGCCGGCGGCGCGAGCCCCATCGTAGCCGAGGACGGAAGGCGTGTCCCGGCACGTAAGGAATTCGTAAGATTTCGGATCTACATACCAGTCCAGGAGGAACGCGCATGCCTCGCCATACGAAGAAGGACCGCTCCCAGGAAACCATCACGCGCCGATCCGTGCTCCGCGGCATTGGCACGGCCCTCTGCGCCGCGCCGCTCGCAGCGTTCGTCGGTTGCGGTGGAACGAATGAAAACACCGGCTCCGGCGGGACGGGCGGGTCGGGCGGCGCCGGCGGCGCCGGCGGATCCGGAGGCGCGGGTGGCAGCGGCGGCACGGGCGGCGCCGGAAATGGCGAATGGGCCACGGGCGGCACAGCCTCGATGTCCGGCGATTACGCGGATCCGTTCACCGACGATCCGGGCGCGACGTGTGCGCTCGTCTGCGCCATGACGCTCGGGCCTTGTTATGCCGAGACGGTCGTCCGGAAAGACATCAGCGAGGGATCGGCGGGCCTGCCGATGCGGCTCGCGCTGCGTGTCGTCGACGAGTCGTGCAAGCCGGTCGAGGGCGCGGAGGTCGACGTCTGGCACACGTCCGCCACGGGCCTCTATTCGGGCGACGACTCCGTGGAGATGTGCACGGGCAACGACGCGGAGGCCCTCGCGGCCCGCTGGTTCCGCGGCGTGCAGACCACGGACGCGAGCGGCCGTGTCGATTTCGATTCGTGCTTCCCGGGCTGGTATTCGAGCCGGACGATCCACATCCACTTCACGGTGCGCGTCGGCGGAAACGAATACGTCACGTCCCAGCTCTTCTTCCCGGACGATCTCAGCGACGAGATCATCGCGACGCAGCCGATTTACAAGGACCGCGGCGCGCGCGACACGACGAACGAGAACGACACGGTGATCGCGGCCGACGCCGCCGCCGATTACACGCTCCAGACGAAGAAGATGTCGGACGGCGCGCTGCTCGCGTGGAAGACGCTCGTGATTCGCTCCTCGCTCGCGAATGCCTTGTGCCAGGCGCCGGGTGGAATGGGAGGCCCGGGCGGCGGGCCGCCTCCGGGGCCCTGAGCCGGCTCGCCTCGCGAGCGTCTGCACGCCATTGCGATCGCCCGGGCCGCCTCACGCGCGCCCACCTCCTTGACACCCGCCGAGGATGGCACCCTGTTCCGCGCAGGAAAAGGAGGGTACTCCCATGACGCAACCTCCGGAAGGGCCGGTCGACACGACCCGCATAACGGTGGTCGGGCAGATCGAGGATGTGGTGCGGAAAAACCGCGCGTGGTTTTTCGGGCTCGGCGTGGCTTTCATGGTGTTCGGTGTTCTCTTGCTCCTCATGCCCGTGATCGCCTCGGTGGCCACGGCGGTCGTGATCGGCTGGGTCATGGTGATCGCCGGCATCTTCCAGGGGTTTCACGCGGTCCGCAATCGCGGCTGGAAAGGCGCCGGCTGGTCGCTCGTGGGCTCGGCGCTGCTCGTGGTCGCCGGCGCGCTCGTCGCGGCTTTCCCGCTGACGGGCACGCTTACCCTGACGCTCACGCTCGCGGCCTTCTTCGCGGCCAATGGCGTGGTCAAGATCATACGGGCCGTGCAGAACCGCCGGATCCCCGCCTGGGGATGGCTCTTTTTCGACGGCATCATCTCCCTGGCGCTCGGTGTGCTGATTGGCGTCGGCTGGCCGAGCACGGCCGCCTGGGCGCTCGGTATGCTGGTCGGGATCGATTTGCTGCTCGGCGGGACGTCGATGATCTTGATCGGTCTCGGCGCGGGGGCCGCGCTCCGCGGGCCGATCGCCACGACGCGGCCGTAACGGCGGCTCCTTCCGGTCCCCCTCGCCGTCGGCCTTGCCAAACCCCACCCACGACGTTGTATCGTGGCGGCATGGCTCAGCCCATGGCAGACGTGACCATTCGTCCTCTCCGAATCGAAAACCAAGCCGAACGCGGGCTCGTGCTCGCCCTCTTCGAGCGCTCGACGAGTGTCGGCTTTCCTGCGTGGTACACGCTCGAGGAGCTCGCCTTTCGCCAGCGCGAGACCGCGGCGGCGCTGCTCGAGCGGCAGGCATTGTCCGAGACACCGCTGCAAACGATCCCGGGCGAGGTCGTGCTGATCGCGGAAACGGCAGCCGGCGAGGCGATTGGCTTCGTGTGGGTGAGGACGGCTGTGGACCCTTTCACGCAGCAGCCGGTGGGCCACGTCGAGGATCTCGCGACGGTGCCGGGGCATGAGGGGAAGGGCGTGGGGGGCGCGCTCATGGCCGCGGCGGAAGATTGGGCGCGGGACCGCGGGCTGTCAGCGTTGACGCTCCACGTGTGGCCCGCGAACACGCGCGCTCGCGCGCTTTATGTGCGGCAGGGCTTCGGTGAGGAGATGATTCGAATGAGGAAAGTCCTCTGAGGGGCTTCCCTTCGAAACAGCAAAGCCCGATCCCCATTCTCGGGGATCGGGCAGAAAGCTCCTTCCGAGCCTTCCAAGCGCCAGGAGCGGGACTCGAACCCGCGGCCTCGCCGTTGACAGCGGAGTAACCCTGATCATCACTGCCGTCGCCGGAGAATATCGACCAAGGTGTTTTTCGCGCTCTACCCCTGAGCTATCCTGGCATTCATCGTCTCTCTGTTTCCAAAACGCTCGCTCCTCGGGAGAAAATTGGCCGCGGGGTCTTGTTCGTACCCTAAACGAAGGAACCGCAAGCCTCACTGCCCGGGGAGCTAGCGCGCGAAGGGAACGAGGGGGAACCCGAACCCTTCGCGGTACCAGGAGCGGGATTCGAACCCGCGACCACGTCCTTTCATGGAAGTAACCCTGGCCATCACTGCCGTCACCGGAGAAAACCGGCCAAGGTGTTTTACGTGCTCTACCACTGAGCTATCCTGGCGTCTTCGTGCTTCCCCTTGAAGCAGGCGGCGTGCCAAGCCGGCCAGGACCCCGCAAGGCCCGTTTTGGAGCGGATTTGGTGGTTCAGGTCGGAAAGGACGCCTGGTGCCCGGGAGGAGAATTATCCACGAGGATAAGTCCTATCCTGTAGGCTCATACGCGGAGGCGGGGCATGGAGCGGGCGGGGGCGAAGGTTCGCCCGAAGCGGCCGCGGCGTGTCAATGGCAGTAGAGCGCGACGAGATCTTCGCAGGCGGGGCCGGCCGTCGCCGTGTACCAAGTCCCTCCGGCCGTGCAGTCGAAGACCCTGCAGCCCGCCGTGCCCTTGTTGCCGCAGTGATACTTGAAATCGAAGCCGTTCGGGAGTTCGCAGAGGGTCCCCTCCGGGACCGGAACCGCAGGCTCGTCGCACCCCGCGGTGGACGGCAATCCGCAGAGCGCCTGTTCCGCTTCCAGCACCGCACCTTCGTCCTGCTCGGCGGGGGCTTGCTCGCCCTCCGCAATGGCGCCGCACGCGGTCAGAATCACGATGCTCGCGAGAGAAAGAATGAGACCTTGAAGCTTGCGCATATGTCCTCCTCGTTTGTCGGGGCGTGGCCCCACCCGACGAGTCGCATCATGGCGGGCGATGCGGCGCGGGCCCATCCCCCAGAACAGGGGGTACGGCGCTGGCGGATGAGGTAGACTCGGCGGGCACGGTCGAGGTGCGCGCATGCCCGCTGATAACGCGAGGGACATGGTTCGGGTCGAGGAGCTACGACGGCTGCTCCGGCTGACCCACGAGCTGCGCGACTTGCCGCGAGGGTCGGAGGCGCAGCGGCGGCACGCGCTGGAAGGGCTCTGTGCGCTGGTGGGCGCAAAAGTGGGGATGTGGAGCAACGTCCACGTGACGGGCGGCGCGGGGGGCCATCGCCATCGAGAATCTGCTCGACGTGGGATTCGCGGATTCCAGATCGCGCGAGCTTTTCCGCTCGTATGTGCAATCGGGGGAGCGGACGGCGGAGGACCCTTCACTGCCCGAGCTCGCGGCGCGGGCGCAGGGGCCCGTCTGCACATTCACGCGAGCAGAGCTCGTGGAGGACCGCGCGTGGTATGGCTCGGCGCACGTGCAGGAGCTGCGCCGCCCAGGCGACAGCGACGATTTCATTTACAGCATGCATCGAAGCAGCGGGGAGCCCGCGCGCGTCATTTCGCTCCATCGCCCCTGGGGCGAGCGGGCCTTCTCCGAGCGCGAGCGCCAGCTCGTCGCGGTGTTCCACGAGGAATGCAGCTTCCTGCACGAGCCGCCGGGCGTGCCCGCCGCGCGGCTGAAAGGCCTCTCCCCGCGCCTGCAGGAAACGCTGCGCGTCCTCGCGCGGGGCCTCAGCGAGAAGCAGATCGCCGCGGAGCTCGGCCTGAGCCAGTACACCGTGCACGATTACGTGAAGACGCTGCACCGCCATTTCGGCGTGGCCAGCCGCAGCGAGCTCTTGGCTCTCTGTCTCACGCCGGGATAGGTGTTCGAACCGGCGTGGTTGGGGTCGAAATGAGGGTCGGACTTGTGTTCCTGACCGGCGATGGATTCGTGCGTCCGTGCTTTACCGACGGAGGCTTCTTGGGTAGGGTCGGCGCACCGGCTCGTCCGGCCTTAGGTAAGGAGCTTCAATGCGAATGAAAAACTTGACCCGCGCGCTCGCTCTGACGTTCACCTTTGCCCTCGCTGCCCTGATCGGCGTGGGCTGTAGCTGCGACGAGGACGAGTTCAATGGCAAAGACGCCTGCCAGAAGCTCGTTGACGCGGTGAACGGCGTGCGCGCAGGATGCAGCAACCTGCCCCCGGTTGAGGACTCCGAGGTCTGCGGCTACGAGACCGACGCGTGCAACGACGCCGGCGGGTGCAGTCCGAAGGTGGATGTGGAGGCGTGCGTGAAGCGGCTCCAGCAGTTCTCGTGCACGGACGCCGAGGCCGGGGCGTATCGCGTGGCGGAGTGCAAGGACGTGTTCTACAATATCCAGTTGTCTTGCTCGCCGAAGAGCGGCGGCAACTACGGGGGTGATGATGACGACTGAGATCGAGGGCACCGCTGTAGCGAGCTCTTGAGACAGCTCGCACGAAAAACGCTCGCTCCCCGGGAGAAAACTGGCCGCGGGGTCTTTATTCGTACCCAAAACGAAGGAACCGCGAGCCTCACTGCCCGGGGAGCTAGCGCGCGAAGGGAACGAGGGGGAACCCGAACCCTTCGCGGTACCAGGAGCGGGATTCGAACCCGCGACCACGTCCTTGAAATGGAAGTAACCCTGGCCATCACTGCCGTCGCCGGAGAAAACCGGCCAAGGTGTTTTACGTGCTCTACCACTGAGCTATCCTGGCGTCTTCGTGTTCCGCCTGAAGCAGGCGCCGTGCCAGGCCCGCCAGGAACCCATGACGGTCCGTTATCGGCCGGATCGGGTGAACTGGTTCGCCAAGGACGGCCCGATGCTCGGGAGAGGTACTATCCCATCGGATAAAGATTATCCCCAGCGCTCAAGCGCAGCGCCGTCGCGGGAAGCGGCTCCCGCGACGGGATTGACGTCCCGGGTGTGGCCTGTACCATCGGCGCTCGGAGGCGAGGGATGCAGGCGAGGCGGCTTCTGCTCAAGGATGGGGTACAGACGGAGGTGGTCCGGCAGCTCGCCCAGGGGAACTGGTTCCTGTGGAACCGCATCGAGCCGCTCGACCATCAGCCGCTCGTCTACGAGTGGGCGACGCCCGCGAGCGATTGCCGCATCCGATACGTGGACGATCACCGGCTCGGGCTCAAGTGGTTCGACCTCGACGGGCCGCGGTGCGAGCCCACGATCGAGCTCATCCGGCGGAGCCTGCCGGTGTACGAGCGCGCCGAGATCATCACGCTTTGCAGCGAAGCGCGGACCGAGGCCGAGGGGATCTGGGCGGCGTACAAGCTCGCGGTGACGGCCGGGCCGACGTTCGATCCGGAGCTCTTCGGCTGCTTCGGGGATCTCGCGAATCACCGGGACGCGGGCGTCCGGCGGGCGGCGATTTACGCGATGGAGCAGGCGCGGTGGCGCGAATTCGCCGGGATCGCCGAGCCGATGGCGGAAGACGATCCGAACGAAGACGTGCGAGCGCGGGCCGCGGCGCTTCTGCGGGCCTTGCAATGAAGCACGTGGCACTCCTCGCGGGATGGCTCGCGTTCGCGGCGGGCTGCGCCGCGCCGACGGTCCCGTCCGCGCCCGCGTTGTTCGTTGTGACGAACGGCATCGGGAGCGGCGAGATGCGGGTCTCGATGCCGAAAGAAGGGTGCGGGGTCGATTGCCTGGACGTGATGGGGAAAGGTGCGGCGTTGCGGATCGTCGGGCATCCGCACCCGGGGTCGCGGTTCGATGGTTTTTCCGGGCCGTGCACGGGGCGAATGCCGTGCGTCCTGCCGTTCGATCGGCAGCGCTGGGTCGCGGCCTCGTTCAGCGACGCGGCCGCGCGTTACGATCGGCCGCTCGGCGACGGCCGTTTTTTCGTCTCGTCGCCGCGCGCGGTCGCGCTCGACAAGGGCGGGGGCGGGGCCGTGGTCGGGCTCCAGGATGCCTGGCTCGAGCGGTTCGATCGCGAGGGGCAAAAGGCCTGGGACCTGGCCGGGGACAAGAGGAACGCGACGGCCGTCGTCTTCGACGCAGCGTCCGATATCGTGGTTGTCGGGGGAGCCCACGTCGAGAAACGCGGAGCGTCGGGCGGCCCGCTTTGGGTGTTCCAGTTCGAATGGGGGCTGAAGGCGACGGACGTGGCTGTGGACGCGGCTGGGGACATTTACGTCGTGGGGACGTTCGTGGGATCCGTGAAGGTAGGAAAGCAGAGGCTCGAAAGCGCGGGCGGGCTCGACGTGTTCGTCGCGCGCATTTCGTCCGAGGGAAAGCCGATCGATGCGCTCCGGCTGGGGGGCCCGACGGACGAGCGCGAGCCTCGGATTGCGACCGAGGGGTCATCGGCGGTCCATGTCGCGTACGTCGCGGGTGGGCTCGAGGATGAATTCAAAAGGCCGGATTGCGGCGCCGCGCGGATCGTCTCGTTCGCGCCGTTCGGGCAGAAGGCGTGGGAGGCGCCGATCGAAGGCAAGGCGCGCGTCGAAGTGCTCCGGACGACGACGGGCGGCGAGGTCGTCGCGGCCGGTCGATTCACCGGCGGGATCAAGCTCGCGGGAATGTCGCTTCGTTCGAATGGGGGCAACGACGCGATGATCGTGAAGCTCGATCGGAATGGCGCGGCCCTGTGGGCGAAGTCCTTCGGAGGGACGAGGAATGACGGAGTATCGGCCCTGGACGTGGATCCGAGCGGCCGTATCGCGCTCTTCGGGACGTTCGAGGCCGAGATGAAGGTTTCCGGGACGACCCTCCAGGCGAAGCGGATTCGCCGCACATGGCATCATGGAACGTCGTTCGACGGGGCCACCCTCGACGCGTGGCTCTCGGTGCTGTCGTCCGAGGGAGAGGTGCGCTCGGCCAAGGCGTTCGGCGGATCCGGAAACGATTTTGGGCTGGCGGTCGCGTGGGCGGAGGGCGGCGACGTGGTCTTGCTCTTCGATCAAGAGCAGCTCTCGGTGGGGCCCGAGGGGTACGGGCCTGGTTCGAGCCTCCAGCGGAGGCTCGTGCGCAGGCCCGCCGAGGCGCCCTGATCAGGGGAAGAAGGCGGCCCGAGAAAACCAGGCCGTCATGGCGAGGCCCAGCACCACGATGCCCCGGCGCAGTTTGTCGGGGTCGATGCGTTGCGAGAAACGCGCGGAGAAGTAACCGCCCGCGATGGCGCCGGCCATGACGGCGAAGCCGGGGACGAGCCAGAGCAGGCCTTCGCCGAGGAAAAACATCGAAGCGACGAGGTTGATGGCCACGCCGAGCCAGGCCTTCATCGCATTGAGCTCGTGCAGCGTCCCTTCGATGAAGAGGCCAAAGACGGCGAGCATGACGATGCCCATCCCGGCCCCGAAATAGCCGCCGTACACGCTGACCAGGAACTGAAGGACGATCCCGAGCGCGACGGGGACGCGGGCCTTCTTCCCGAGCACGGCCTTGCGAATGCGCGCCTGGAAGGCGAGGAGGAGCGTGGCGGTGAGGACGAGGAGCGGGACGACGAAATCGAAGAGGCGCTCGGGCGTGTGCGTGAGGAGCCACGCGCCGAAGAGCGCGCCCACGATCGTGGGGGGCGTGAGATAACGCAAATGGGACTTCGTGCGCGCGAGCTGGTCGCGGAAGCCAAAGGCGCTGGCGAGCGCGCCGGGCCAGAGAGCGACCGAGTTCGTGGCATTCGCGGCGAGCGGGGGGACGCCGAAAGCGACGAGGGCCGGAAAGGAGAGGAGGGAGCCGCCGCCGGCGACGGCATTGATCGACGATGCCACGAAGCCCAAGACGAAGAGGGCCGCGAGCGCGAGCGGGTTCTGGCTGGAAAAACCGAGGTCCTGGGAGACGAGCGGCATGAGGGGGTCCTCGGGTTGGACTCAGGAAGCGCGTCCGCTCGCGGTTTGCCAGTCGAGTCCGAAGCGGGCGAGGTATTTGCGCAATCGATCGGCGTCGTTGACCGTGGTGCGCTCCTTGCGCGATTCGGCGAAGAGCGTGCGACCCGCCTCGCTGAGGGTGCGCGAGGAGCGGCAGACGCGCAAGACCTCTTCGAGCTGGGCGCGGTCGAATCGATCGAGCTTCGCTCCCGCCTCGGGGCCGAGGACCTCGGCGAGGATCTCGCCGCCTCCCGCGGAGCTGCCATTCTGCAGGTGAATGCGGCCGCTCGTCCAGGAGAGCTCCAATCGCTCGATCTCCTCGGCGACGATCTCCTTCGTGATGCGGCCGCCGTGCGCGAGCGTGGCCATGCGGGTGACGGAGGCGTTGAGGTCGCGAAAATTGCCGCTCCAGAGCGCGCGCGGGGAGACGGCGAATTCGAGGAAGGCGTCACGCGCGGCCCGGTTCATCGTGACGTTCACGCCGAGGAGGCGCGAGGCGAGCTCGAGCTCGTAATCGAGGTTCGGCTCGATGTCCTCGGGGCGCTCGCGCAAGGCCGGGAGGCGGAAGGTCCAGAGGTTGATACGGGCGTATAGGTCCTCGCGAAAATCACCGCGCGCGGCCCGGGCGCCGAGGTCGCGGTTCGTGCCGGCGATGAGGAGGAAATCACTCTTGACCTCCTGGTCCGCGCCGACCGGATAAAAGGCCTTTTGCTCGATCGCGCGGAGGAGCATGGCCTGCTCGTCGAGGCCGAGCTCGCCGATCTCGTCGAGGAAGAGCAGTCCGCCGTCGGCCTTGCGCAAAAGGCCCGGGCGATCGGCGACGGCGCCGGTGTACGCGCCCTTTTTGTGGCCGAAGAGCGTGGCCATGGCCGCGTCGCCGCGCAGCGTGGCGCAGTTGACCGGGACGAACTCGCCCTGGATCTGGCGCCGCGCCTTTTTGAGCTCGTAAATGCGCGCGGCGAGCTGGCTCTTGCCGGCGCCCGTGGGGCCCATGAGGAGCATCGGGGCGCGCGAGGCCTTGGCGACCTCCTCGACTCGTTCGATCAGGCGATTGAAGGAAGCATTTTTGGTGTCGATGCCGGCCTTGAGAAAGCTCTGGCTCTCGTGGCGCTCGCGGGAGAAGCGCGAGGCAATGCGGTCATAACGGGAGAGGTCGAGGTCGACGATGCTATAGGTGCCCGGCCCGCCGCGGGTTTCCTTGCGCGGCGGTGAGGTCTGAATGACGCGGCCGGGGAAATAACGGGCTTCCGTCAGGAGGAAGAGGCAGATCTGCGCGACGTGGGTGCCCGTCGTGAGGTGGACGAGGTACTCCTCGCGCTCGGGTTTCCACGGATAGGCGCGCGCGATGTCGTGGAGGCCCGCATAAACCTCCTCGAAATCCCAGGCGTCCTTCCAGGTGACCGCGATTCGCTCGACGATCGTGTCGGGCGAGGCGTGGCGGACGTCTTCCTCGACCTGCGTGGCGAGGTCTCCGAATCTGGGCTCGGCGAGCAAGACGAGGCGGCTCACGAGCAGGTCCTCGTGCTGGCAAAGCGCGACCGTGGGCCGCCAGCGCTCCCACCGCGCCGGGCCTTTGCCCGCATCGAGCGAGGTGCCGAGGATGCCGAACACGACGAGAGGTCGGGAGGACATGGTAATGTGGGCGACGGAATAGCACGTTCTTCGTCCCCTGTATCGCAATTTATCCAGGCATCTATGCGCGGGCCCGAAAAGGGCCCCGGGAGCCAGGCACGGGGCGTGCTCTTCCGGTCCGCGTCCCACCCGTGACCTGAAAGGCAAGGCGACCATGAGCGAGACGACCCACCAGACGTTCGAGACCGACGGCGTGCCGATCAAGGCCTGGACGCGCGGCGTGCCGTTCGAGAGCGAGGCCGAAGAGCAGGTCCGGCGCCTGGCGACGCTGCCCTTCCTCCACAAGTGGGTCGCCGTGATGCCCGACGTGCACGCCGGGAAGGGCGCGACGGTCGGGAGCGTGATCGCGACGAACGGCGCGATCATCCCGGCGGCGGTGGGTGTGGACATCGGCTGCGGGATGATCGCGGTGGAGACGACGCTCACGGCCTCGCAGCTCCCCGACGACCTGAAGGAGATCCGCAGCGCGATCGAGGCGGCGGTGCCGCACGGGCGCACGAACAACGGCGGGCCCGGCGACCGCGGCGCGTGGGGTGACGCGCCCGAGCGCGTGCAGAAGGCGTGGGCAGAGCTCGCGCCCGGCTACGAGGCGATCGTGAAGGAAAACCCGTCGATCGGGCGCGCGACGGCGATCGGGCACCTCGGGACGCTCGGGACGGGGAACCACTTCATCGAGGTCTGCCTCGATGAGCGCGACCACGTATGGTTCATGCTGCACTCGGGTTCGCGCGGCGTGGGAAACCGCATCGGGAGCCACTTCATCGACCTCGCGAAGAAGGACATGAAGCGGTGGTTCATCAACCTGCCGAACGCGGACCTCGCCTACATCCCCGATGGGAGCGAGACGTTCGGCCAGTACTGGCGCGCGCTCGCCTGGGCGCAGGAGTTCGCGCGGACGAACCGCGCGTTGATGATGGAGGCGACGATCATGGCTGTGCGAAAGACGGGGCTCTTGCCGCCGTTCGAGCTCGTGAACGAGGCCGTGAACTGCCACCACAACTACGTGTCGAAGGAGCACCACTACGGCAAGGACGTGTGGGTGACGCGCAAGGGCGCGGTGCGCGCAGGCGAGGGCGAGCTCGGGATCATTCCCGGGAGCATGGGCGCGAAGAGTTTCATCGTTCGTGGATTGGGAAACCGCGAGTCGTTCTGCTCGTGTAGCCACGGCGCGGGTCGGAAGATGTCGCGCTCGGCGGCGAAGCGGGCGTTCTCGCTCGAGGACCACGCGCGCATGACGGCCGGGATCGAGTGCCGCAAGGACGAGGACGTGATCGACGAGACGCCCGGCGCGTACAAGTCGATCGACGATGTGATGTATGCGCAGCGCGACCTCGTCGAGGTCGTGCGCACGCTGCGACAAGTGGTGTGCGTGAAGGGGTGAGGGCGATGCTGACGCTGGATGGAGCGACGGGCGAGGGCGGAGGGCAGATCCTGCGCTCCTCCCTGGCCTTGTCGATGGTGACGGGTCAGGCGTTCCGGGTGCACTCGATCCGCGCGAAGCGGTCGAAGCCGGGGCTCATGCGGCAACACCTCGTGGCCGTGCGCGCAGCCGCGGAGCTGAGCGATGCGGCGGTCGCAGGGGACGAGATCGGCTCGCGCGAGATCGTGTTCAGGCCGGGCGCCGTGAAGCACGGGTCGTATCGGTTCGCGATCGGGAGCGCGGGGAGCGCGACGCTCGTCTTGCAGACGGTGCTGCCGGCGCTGCTCGCGACGGAGGGCAGCTCGTCGCTCGTGTTCGAGGGCGGGACGCACAACCCGATGGCGCCGCCCTTTGATTTCGTGGAGCGCGCGTTCTTGCCGATCGTGCGTCGCATGGGCGCGGGCGTCTCCGCGCGGCTCGTGTCGTATGGGTTTTACCCGGCCGGCGGGGGTCGCGTGGAGGTGACCGTGGAGGGCTGTCCGCGGCTCGCGGCGCTCTCGCTGCTCGATCGGGGCGAGGTGCGAAGGACGCAGCTGCGCGCGCTCGTTTCGCAGATCCCGGGCATGGTCGGGGTGCGCGAGGTCGACGCGTTCCTCGCGGAGGTGCCGTGGGAACGCGCGTGCGCGCGGCCCGAGGTCGTGAAGAACAGCCCGGGGCCGGGGAACGCGCTCGTGGCCGACGTGGAGAGCGAGCACGTGACCGAGGTTTTCACGGCGTTCGGCGAGCGCGGGGTGCGCGCGGAGGAGGTGGCTTCGAAGCTCGCGAAGGAGGTGAAGCGATACCTCGCAGCGGGCGTGCCCGTGGGCGAGCATCTCGCGGATCAACTGCTCTTGCCGATGGCGCTCGGCGAGGGCGGGGCGTTTCGTACGCTCGCGCCGTCGGGTCACACGCGGACGCAAGTCGAGGTGATCCGGACCTTCCTCGGAACGAAGGTGCGGATGGACGAGCGCAGCGCGGAGGAATGTGTGATCGAAGTGGAAGGGACGAGGCGGTAGGAGCGAGCGGACAGGCGCTCGGGCTCGTCACGCAAGGGAACGCTCGACAAAGCGGCCGTCCCCGGGCATGACGGGCACGTGCTGCGTCTGCTCGTGTCCCCCCGAAGCGAGGAGCGGCTCCGGGCCGCGGAGGTTTTCCTCGGGGAGGGGAAGGCCGACGCGATCGCGCTCCTGGTGGGTCCGTCGCGCGGAGCAGCGCTCGATCTCGCGGCGCGGGTGGGATCGTCGCGGGGCGCGATCTTCGGGCTGCATCGGCTGACGCTCGGGCAACTCGCGGCGCGCCTCGCCGCGCCGGAGCTCGCGCGGCGGAGGCTCGCGCCGGCCACGCCGCTCGGGGTGGAGGCGGTGGTGGCGCGCGCGGTGGCGAGCGCGCTCGAAGCGGGCGCACTGGGATATTTCGCGCCGGTCGCGCGGACGCCGAGCTTCGCGAGCACGCTCGCGGCGACGCTGAGCGAGCTGCGCATCGAGGGCATCGGGCCCGCGGAGATCCGAGGGGACGATCCGAGGAGCCGCGATCTGCGTGAGCTCGCGCGTCGTTACGACGAGCAGCGAGAGCGAGCGCGGATCGCCGATCGCGCGGAGGTGCTCGCGGCGGCGACGGTGGCCGTGCGCGAGGCGGAGGAGATTCGAAGGGCGCGGCTGCTTTTGCTCGACGTGCCGATCACGTCGCGGCTCGAAGAGAGGTTCGTCGCGCAGCTCGTCGCCGCGGCGGAGAGCGCGTTCGCGACAGCGCCGACGGGGGATGATCGCGCGGTCGAGACGCTTGCGGCGCTGGCTTCGGAGGTCGTGACGGATCGGAGCGAGCGGTCGCATTCGTCGCTCTCGCGGCTGCATCAATATCTGTTCGCCGCGGCGGAGCTTCCGGCCGCGGAGGCGGGCGACGACGTGTCGTTTTTCTCGGCGCCGGGTGAGGGGCGCGAGTGCATGGAGATCACGCGGCGGATCCTCGCGGAGGCGCGGCGAGGCGTGCCGTTCGACGACATCGCGGTGTTCTTGCGGGCGCCGGACACGTACGCGTCGCTGCTCGAGAGCGCGCTGCGTCGTGCGAAGATCCCGGCGCATTTCGCGATCGGAGCCGCGCGGCCGGATCCCTCGGGGCGCGCGTTCCTCGCGCTGCTCGCCTGTCGCGCAGAGGATCTTTCTCCTCGGCGTTTCGCGGAGTACCTGTCGCTCGCGCCGATGCCGAAGGAGAGCGTCGCGGTGGAGGCGGCGCCGCGGCCCTTGCTTCCGCGGGCCGATCTCTTCGGCGCGCTCCTCGAAGGTGAGCCGTCGGCGAAGCGGATTCGAAGAGAGCAAGCGGCGGCGAGCGAGGGCGCGCGTGTGCCCGTGCGGAGCGCGCCGATCGGGTGGGAGCGGCTGCTCACGAAGGCGTCGATCGTCGGGCGCAAGGAGCGATGGGCCGAGCGGCTCGCGGCGCTCGGGAAGGCCTTCGAGCGAGAGCTCGCGCTCCTGCGACGGCGGGATCCGAGCTCGCCGCGGATCGAGACGGTGGAGCGCGAGATCGAGGCGCTCCGCGAGCTCACGCGGTTCGCGCTGCCGCTCGTGGATGCGCTCGCGGCGCTGCCCGAGCACGGGAGCTGGGGCGTGTGGATCGAGGAGCTCGGCAATCTCGCGCGCATGGCGCTGGAGCAGCCGGAGGATGTGCTCTCCGCGCTCAGCGAGCTCGCGCCGATGGCGGAGCTTCCGGCGGTGTCGTTCGACGAGGTGCGGCGCGTGCTCGAAGGTCGGCTCGGCTCACGCGTGACGCCGCCGTCGGGGAGAAGGTACGGCGCGGTGTTCGTCGGGACGCCCGAGCTCGCGCGGGGTCGGTCGTTCGCGGTGGTGTTCGTCCCGGGCCTCGCGGAGCGGCTGTTCCCGGAGGCGCCGCGCGAGGATCCGATCCTGCTCGACGCGGACCGGCGCGCGATCTCGAAGGCGCTGCGGGTGCAGGCGGATCGGAGCCGCACCGAGAGGTTGCTCCTGCGTTTGTCCGTGGGGGCCGCGCGGGAGCGGGTGCATCTTTCGTATCCGCGTGTCGAGGTGGCGGCGGGACGGCCGCGCGTGCCTTCGTTTTACGGGCTCGACGTCACGCGCGCGACGACGGGTACGTTGCCCGATCACGACGCGCTCGAGCGAGACGCGGCGAGCGCGGCGGGCGCGCGGCTCGCGTGGCCCGCGCCGACGGAGCCCGAGGACGCGATCGACGATGCCGAGCACGACCTCGCGATGCTGGGGCGGCTCTTGCACGGAGGCGAGGAGGCCGAGGCGGCGGGGCGCGCGCAGTATCTGCTCGACCTGAACCCGCACCTCGCGCGATCGCTCCGCGCGCGGTCGGCGCGGTGGGACAAACCGGTCACGCACCACGACGGCATCGTGCGCAAGACCGCGGTCACGGCGGCCGTGCTCGCGGCGAACCGGCTGCGCGTGCGGCCGTATGCGGTGACGGCGCTCGAGAAGTTCGCGGCGTGCCCGTATCGATTCTTGCTGGCGGCGATCCATCGGCTCCCGGCGCGGGAGCGGCGTGGCTCGCCGGACAGGCTCGATCCGATCTCGCGCGGCGTGCTCTTTCACCGCGTGCAAGCCGAGACGCTCGCGGCGCTGGAGCGCGAAGGGGCCTTGCCGTTCGGGCCGGAAGGTTTGTCGCGGGCCCAGGCGGTGCTCGACGAGCGGCTCGACGCGGCGGCGCGCGAGCACGAGGAGCGCACGCTGCCGCCGGTGGAGAGCGTGTTCCGCGACGAGATCGAGCGGGCGCGGGTGGAGCTTCACGCGTGGCTCGCGCGCGTGGCCGATCAGAGCTGGCTCGTGTGGCCGGTGCGGTACGACCTCGCGTTCGGGTTGCCGCCGCACGAGCACGAAGATCCGCGCAGCGTGGCCGAGGCCGCGGTGATCGAAGGACAGTATTTGCTGCACGGCGCGATCGACGTGGTCGAGCGGCACGCGGCGACGGGGCATGCGCGCGTGACCGACGTGAAGACGGGGGCAAATTTCGCGCGGCCGGGGCTCGTGATCGACGGCGGCGAGGTGCTGCAGCCGGTGCTCTACGGCCTCGCGTACGAGGCGGTGTGGAAGGAGCCGGTGGCGGACGCGAGTTTGTCGTTCTGCACCACGCGCGGCGGGTATGTAGAGCACGTGATCGAGCTCGACGAGGCCGCACGCGAGAAGGCGATCGAGGTGCTCTCGCTCGTGGACGACGCGATCGACAAGGGGTTTTTCCCGCCCGCGCCGAGGCCGGGTGCGTGTGACACGTGCGGCTACAGGCTCGTGTGCGGGCCACACGAGGAGAGGCGCGCGGCGCGCAAGGACGAGACCTCGCTCGACGGCGGCGCGCTGTTCATGCGTCTGCGGATGCTCCGAGGTGAGCCGTGACCGAGGGCGCGCTCGTGTTCGAGGCGCCGCAAGGCGAGGGGCTCGCCGACGCCGAGGCGCGCGCGCTCATCCGCGGCGCGCTCGGGCGCACGATGATCGTCGAAGCCGCGGCCGGCACGGGCAAGACGACCGAGCTCGTGCTGCGCATGGTCGCCGTGCTCGCCGAGGGGCGCGCGGAGATCGAGGAGATCGTCGCGGTCACGTTCACCGAAAAAGCGGCCGGCGAGCTGAAGCTGCGGCTCCGCAGCGGGATCGAGCGCGCGCGCAGGCTCGCCCGAGACGAGGCACAACGCGCGAACCTGGAGCGCGCGCTCGCGCATCTGGAGGAGGCGCGGATCAGCACGATCCACGGGTTCTGCGCGGACCTCTTGCGCGAGCGTCCCGTGGAGGCGGGCGTCGATCCGGCGTTTCGCGTGATGACCGAGGCCGAGGCGGATCGACGCTACGGCGAGGCGTTCAGCAGGTGGCTCGAGCAGATCCTCGGTCGCCCGCCCGAGGGCGTTCGAAGGCTCTTGCGGCGGCGCGAGCACGGCCCTGGGCCGATCGAGCGACTGCGCCGCGCCGGGCAGGAGCTCATCGCCTGGCGGCATTTCACCGCGCGCTGGCAGCGGCCTCCGTTCGATCGGGATCGCGCCGTCGACGCGATCCTCGCGGAGATGACCGCGTTCGCGGAGGCGAGCGAGGGCGCGCTCCACGCGAATGACCCGCTGCACCGCGACACCGAGCCGGCCCGCGCGCTCGTCATGCGCCTGCGCGCTGAGGGCGAGCATCGCTGGGATCGGGACGAGATCGAGGCCGAGCTCTGCGCGCTCAGCAGGCAGCGCGACTTCATGCGTCCGCGCCGCGGCGCCGGATCCCGCTACGGCGCGCACACGACGCGGGCCGATCTGCTCGCAGCGCACGGCGCGCTCGTGGCCTCGCTCGAACGATTCCAGCGCGAGGCCGACGGCGATCTCGCGGCGCTCTTGCAGGAGGAGCTCGGCGCGCTCGTCGCGACGTACCAGGCGCGCAAGGCCGAGGTGGGCGCGCTCGACTTCGAGGATCTGCTCGTCTGCACGCGGGACCTCGTGCGTGATCAGGGCGAGGTGCGCCGCGGCTTTCAGGAGCGTTACCGCTGCATCTTCGTCGACGAGTTCCAGGATACGGACCCGCTCCAGGCCGAGATCCTCATGCTGCTCGCGGCCGACGATCCGAGCGTCCGCGCGTATCGCGACGTGCAGCCCGTGCCCGGGAAGCTCTTCCTCGTCGGCGATCCGAAGCAGGCGATCTACCGGTTTCGCCGGGCCGATCTCTCGGTTTACGAGGAGGTCAAGGAGCTCGTCGTCCGGCGCGGCGCGCTCTTCGTGGAGCTCAGCACGAGCTTCCGATCGGTCCCCAGCATCCAGAAGCTCGTGAACACGGCGTTCGCGCCGGTGATGGTGGGGGATCACGAGGCGCTCTCCGCGCGGTACGTGCCGCTCCGGCCCGCGCGCAAGGCGATCGCGGGGCAGCCGTCGATCGTGTGCGTGCCCGTGCCCGAGCCGTACGGCAAGCAGCGGCTCACCTCGGCCGCGGTCGAAGAGAGCGTGCCGGCCGCGGTGGGCGCGTACCTCGATTGGCTCCTGCACGAGAGCGGCTGGAAGGTGACCGAGCGGGATCAACCAGGCGAGCTCGTCCCCGTCGCGCCGCGGCACGTTTGTCTGGTCTTCCGGCGCTTCGAGAGCCACGGCGAGGACGTCACGCGCGCCTACGTCGAGGCCCTCGAAGCGCGCGGCATCCCGCACGTGCTCGTCGGTGGAAAGTCGTTTTACGCCCGCGAGGAGGTCGAGACGATGCTCGCGGCGCTCCGCGCGATCGAGCGGCCCGAGGACGAGCTCGCGGTCTTCGCGACGCTGCGCGGGTCGCTCTTCGCCGTCGGGGACGAGGCGCTGCTCGAATACCGTTTCACCTACGGGAAGTTGCACCACCAACGAATCCCCGAAGCACCGCTCCCGCCGCACCTCGCGCCGATCGCCGCCGCGCTCTCGCTCCTCGCGCGGCTCTCCGAGGGGCGGAACGCGCGGCCGATCGAGACCACGGTCGCCGAGCTCTGCGACGCGACGCGCGCCTGCGTGGGGTTTGCCCTGCGTCCCTCGGGCGAACGCGCGCTCGCGAACGTGCTGCACATCGCCGAGCTCGGGCGCGCGTACGAGGCTTCGGGAGGTACGTCGTTCCGCGCGTTCGTCGAGCAGCTGGAAGAGGACGCAGAGCGTGGTCGCGCGCCCGAGGCGCCGATCCTCGAAGAAGGCGGCGACGGCGTGCGCATCATGACGGCACACCGGGCCAAGGGCCTCGAATTCCCGGTCGTCGTGCTCGCCGACGTGACCGCGCGTCTCGGCGCGCAAGCCGTGAGCCGCTACGTCGACGCCTCGCGCTCGCTCTGCGCGCTTCGCCTCGGCAGCGTCGCGCCATGGGATCTCGTCGAGCACGAGGCGCTCGAGATGCGCCGCGACGAGGCCGAAGGCACGCGGCTCGTGTACGTGGCTGCAACCCGCGCGCGTGACCTCGTCATCGTGCCGGCCGTGGGCGACGATCCGCGGTTCCCCGAGCAATCGTGGATCGGGCCGATCCACGCGGCGATCGCGCCTCCTTCGGGCTCCGTGCCTTCCGCCGAAGCGGCGCCGGGGTGCCCGCCGTTCGGCGACGATACGGTTCTGTCGCGGCCCGAGGGGATTTCACGCGGGCCGGCGACGGTTTGTCCGGGCGGATATCGTTTGCCCGGGGGGCACGACGTCGTGTGGTGGGACGTGACGCGCCTCGACCTCGAACGCGAGCCTGCGTTCGGCGTGCGCCGCGAGGACATGCTGCGCAAGGACGCGCCCGTCGGCCGCGTGGAAGAGGACCTCGAGACGTATCGACGCTGGGTCCGGGAGCGCGCGGCCGATCGCGAGCGCGGCGCGCGTCCGCTGTACAAGGTCCAGACGGTCACCGAGCGGGCCGAGACCTCGAACGAAGCGCCCGCGCTCGACGTGCCGATCCTCGACGTCGGTCGAGAGGCGGGCCGACCGGGGGGAGCTCGCTTCGGCGAGCTCGTGCATGCGGTGCTCGCGCAGGTGCCGCTCTCAGCCGAACGGGACGTCGTGGAGCAGGCGGCGGCGCTCGCGGCGCGGCTCTTCGGCGCGACCGAGATCGAGGAGGCAGCGGCCGTGCGCGCGGTGGTCCTCGCGCTCGCTCATCCGGTGATCGAGAGGGCGCGCGCGGCCGAGGCGCGCGGCGAATGCCGGCGAGAGACGCCGCTCAGCTTGATGGCCGAGGACGGGACGCTGATCGAGGGCATCGTCGACCTCGCGTTTCGCGAGCCGAACGGCTGGACCGTGGTGGATTTCAAGACGGACCGCGAGATCGTCCGCGCGGGGCCCGTGTATCGGCGGCAGGTGTCGCTGTATGCGACGGCGATCGCCCGGGCGACCGGGGAGGCGTGCGCGGCGATCTTGTTGCGGGTTTGAAATGGGACGGACGAGCCAGCGCGCAAAACCACTGTAGGCTGACCTTGACGGCCTACTTACACGCTGATGGAGTGGTTCGATCATGCGTGACGATGCGCCCGCGCCGAACCCGTACGAGCCCCCGAAGGAGCCGTCTCCCCAGAAATGGGAGACTTCGTGGACCCAGAGCGCGGAGCTCAGTGGGTCGGACTGGGCCTTCATCGTCCTCTGCTCCTGCCCCGCGGCCATCGTTGGGCTCATCCGCGTCTTTCGAGGCGATCCCAGGGGCGGGAAAATGCTGGGGTACGCCGTCCTGTCCATGTTCGTCTGGGGGATTTTGCGCGGGTGCATCACCGCGGCGCAGCAGACCCAGCACATGTACTGAGGCAGCGAAGCAGCCGCGCCGGCTTGACAGCGGCGTGGCGTTGGCGAGACGCGCGCGCTCGGCCCTCGCCGAGGCGCCTCTTGGGCACTAGATTCCAGGCATGACGCCCCTCCTCAAGCGCGCGCTCGATCAGGCGGCGGTTTGGCATCGGGGACAGAAACGCAAGTACCCCGGCGTCGACGTGCCGTACGTGAGCCATCTGGCCGGCGTCGCGATCCTCCTCGCCAAGCATGGCTTCGACGAAGAGGTCATCGCGGCAGGCGCGCTGCACGACGCCATCGAGGACACCGGCGCGACAGCCGAGGAAATCGGCCGGCTCTTCGGGCGCCGCGTCGCCGATCTCGTGCTCGCCGTGACCGAGCCGGCGAAGTCGTTCGCCTGGGAGGAGCGGAAGCAGCGCTATCTCGAGCAATTCACGAAAAACCCCTGGGACGCCCAGGCCATCACCATTGCGGACAAGATCGACAACTTCCAATCGATCGTCGTCTGCGCGAGCACCCACGGCGACCCCTGGCCCATGTTCCGCCGCGGCCGCGAGACGCAAATCGCCGGCTTCCGCGCGCTCCACGAGCGCATCGTGCGCCTGCCGCCGCACCCGTTGATCGAGGAGTTCGAACGCGCCTTCGCCGACGTCCTCGCCGCCCCGGCCGGCGCCGCGCTCGAACATCGCTCGGCCTGAACACGCGGGGTCTGTGATATGTGCGGATCGCCCGGCCGTTCGCGCGCTCCGGGCCATCCCACGAGAAGAGGTAGAGCGATGAAGAAGACCCTCGGCTTTCTGATGGCGGTGGGCGTGCTCAGCGGCTGCTCGTACGGCGGCATCGCGACGGTCGGCGACAAGGTCGTGATCACGCGGAACGACCTCTTCCTCTTCGGCGCGCTCCGCAAGGTGTACGTCTGCAAGGTGGCGGACCGGGGCTTGACCGAGTGCGCCGCCGACGGCGAGACGCCCTGAGCGTCCTGCGCATGAAACACCGAAATTCGTGGGTGGGGCTCGCGCTCGTGTTCGCTCTGGCCTCCGCGTGTCGCTCGGAGCCGCAGGAGCCCGCGATCGAATACGGAGAGCCAGTCGGGCTCCGGATGGCGACGAAGCGCGGGATGCCGGACTATGAAATCGCCGTCGCCGTGTCCAAAGGGACCGACATCGCGCCGCTCGTCCCGGCGCTCGGCGCGGCCTTGCACGCGGCGGTCGAGCTTTGCCCGGAGATCGTGCAAGCCGGAAAGCGCGGCGAGAGCGTGGGCGTCTGGTTCCGCGTGGAGCAGGGCGCGATCGGCAAGGTCGAGACGAAGGGGGTCCAGGCGACGTGTGTCGCGGGCGCGATCGGCGGGAAACCCATCGCCGCGCCGGACAAACTCGCCGTGCTCGCGCAGATCCGCTTCCCGTCCGAGGCGTCCGCTCCGACGGCTCCGACGGGCACGCCGTGAAGCGACCCCGCGTCGGGGTGGGCGGCGCGCTCGTGCTGTCGCTCCTTTCGACGGTGGCGACGGCAAACGCAGCCGAACCCCCTGCGACGCCCGCCGAAAAACGAGGCGTCTCGTCGCGAGAGCGTCGTGCTCCGTTCTGGACCTGGGATGCGAACGTCGAGGGCGGCATCGGTGCGCTCTTCGAAGAACGCGCGCATCTCTCGGGGTTCGGCCGGGTTCGTGGAGGCTTGTTGCGGGTCGACGAGCGCTCCGTCTCGGAGCCGCGTTTCCTCGCCCTCGGCCTGACCTACGAGCTCTCGGACTTCTCGCCGGCGACCTTCGGCATCGAGGTCGAGGCGCTCGGCCTCGCCTCGGGCGCGTGGCTCCAGCTTGGGGCGCTCGTCGACGTGCAGCCGCGCCCCGGCGCGAAGCTCGCGCTCGGCTGGAGCCTTTTCGGCGTCGAAGGTCAGGTTCGGTGGGACAAGGACGACGGGGTCGTCTGGGCAGCTTATGGCAAGCTGCGCGTGCCCGTCGGGATTCTCGGCTGGGCGTTATCGAGCCGTCGGTGACGTCGCCGCGGGGGGCGGAGTTGGCTGCGCCGTCTTCGGAGGAGGCACCGGATCCTTCGGGTCGGCTTCCTTGGGCTCCTCGTCCTTTTCCGCCGGCGGCTGCGCCGTCGGGTTCGTGGGGGCCGGCGCCTGCGTCGTGGGTGGGTCCTTCGGAGTCGGTTGCTCCTTCGCGGCCGGTTGTTCCTTCGCCGCGGGCTGCTCCTTGGTTTGCTCCTCCATCGCCTCGTCCGCCGCGGCGACGGGCGACGTCGCTTGCGTGTCGGCAGGCTCCGGCGGCGGCGGCCACTGGCTCACGTAGCGCGGCGTTTCTCCCGGCCCCGATGCGTCGATCCAGCTCACCGAGCCCGTGCCCGGCGTGCGCACGTCCACGTGGACGAACGAGCTGTTCGGGTAGTAGCCGCAGCCCGTGTCCGTGATCGTCTTGCAGAATGCGACGACCTCCTCGTTCGACACGCCCGCGACGCGCAGGTCGAGCGCGCGCGCGCTCTGGTGCAAGCTGCCACGGCTCTTCGGGCGGTAGCCGCTCACGAGCGAGATCCCCTTGCCCGGGAAATGCTTCGCGATCGCCTCGACCCGCGACAGGAGCCCCGGATCGAGCAATCGCACGTTCGGTGCGATCTCGCCCGCCGCGAGCGCCGGCTCCGCCGCCTTTTCCTTGCTGCCCTTGCCCTTGGCCGGGCCCGGCTTCTCTTGCTTCGCCGTGCGCGGGTCGGGCTTCTTCGCCTTCGGCAGCTCGGGCCGCGGCGTGCCCCAGGGCCGCGCGAGCACGCTGAGCTTCTCGCGGGCCTCGTCGAGCACCTTGCCCTTGCAGTCGACGAGCGAGAACGTCTCGCCTTCGAGGCCGTTCCGATCGATCGAGATCGCCGGCGCGAAGCAGGGTGGGCGATCCGTCTCGGCTTCCGCCTTCTTCGTGCCCTTGCGCTTCTTGTTCGGCGTCCGCGTCGACGCCTTCTTCGAGCGCGACACGCCCGCCGCGCCCTCGGTCTTCTTCGGGGTCGCGGTCTTCGTGCTGGCCGTCGTGGTCGCGCCGTCGGTCTTCTTCGCGCTCGCCGTGGTCGTCGCGGCCTCGGCCTTCTTCGCGGTCGTGGTCTTCGTGCTGGCCGTCGTGGTCGCGCCTTCGGACTTCTTCGCGCTCGCCCCTGCGCTCTTCGCGTGCGTGGCGGGCTTCGTGGCGCTGTCGGGCTTCGCCTTCGTCGACGCGGCCTTGTTCGGGGCCTCGGCCGTCTTCGTGTCGGCTTGCACCATCCGCTTCGGCGGGGCCTTGCGGCGGCTCTTGCGTTTCTTCGGCGCAGCGGCGGTTTTTTGCGCCTCCTCGGGCGCCTTCTCCGTCTTCGCGGGCTCTGTCTTCGCGGGCTCTGCCGCCTTCGGCGCCGCCGCCTCCTCCGCGAACGCCTCGCCGAAGGCGAAGGGCGCCGCGAGCGTGAGCAGCGCCGCGAGCGTGGACGCAACCCTACGCCTGATCCGACCGTAACGACCGCTGACCATGTGTCGTGCTCTCCACCGACGCCCATCCGTCCGCGCGGGGGACGCTGGGTACGCCGGTGTCTCGCGTTGTGTCATGGGGTGGGTGTGCGGGCCTAATTTTCTGAGGCTTCCACGGGTGCCTGTGGTAGAGGTGGGGCACCCATCGCGGCGCCATGTGCGCCTCGATGGCGCGGACGTCGCCCTCGTTCATGGCACGTCCCGTCGCTCGGACGGCGGCGGGCAGAATCCAATCGAGGCGCCCGCGCAGTTGGCCCGCACCGGGGGAAAGGTCGGCTCGAAGCAGACGAGCGTTCTTGGAGAACCAGACAAGCGCAACGCCGCACGGCGAGCCCGCGCGTGAGCGAGCGAAGCTCGAGCACGAAACGACGCGCGGACGTCGAGCATGAACGTTGCCTCCGGGCTCAACCAGTCCCGGGACCAAGAACCGCGAGCACTGCCAAGCCATCTCCCTCCGGCGGCAGCAAGGACGAATTTATGCGGCGGATGCGGAAAGACGAGACCAAGGTCTGGCACAACCCCGAACTCGCGCCCTTCGCGCGAGCGCCGAAGACCGGCAGCACGAGCCGGAACAGTACGACCCAGCAGGACAGTCGCGTCGCGAAGGAGCATCGCGCGGCGCTCGAGGCGCTCTTCGCGCCGCGCCGGGACCCCGAGCCCGAAGGCAGCAAGAACGGCAAGAACGGCCGCGACTCCACGCCGAAGCCAGGCCGCATCGTGCTCGCGCCGCCTCCGCAGAGTGATCCGCGCGCCACCGAGCGTCAGCGGCTCCTCGGCAAGCTCCTCGGCGCCGAGGGGCGCCCGCACATCACGAAGGCCGCGAACGAGTTCCTCGGCGCCGGCTTCAACTTCCCCGACGACCAGGACGTGCACCTGAAGCTCCTCGAGCACAGCGACGAGTCGCGCGTGCGCGAGGCGCTCTCCTCGCTCTCCTCGCTCCTCGTCGGCGAGCTGCCGAAGCGCCGCGCCGTGCTCGAGTCGCGCCTGCGCCGTATCGAGGAGTTCGCCGAGGACGAGTCCACCCGCGACGCTGCCGCCCAGCTCCGCAGGCAAGTGAGTGGCAGGCCCGACACGCAGAACCAGTCCGCCCAATGAACAAAGCCGAGTTCGAGGCCGAGCTGCGCAAGCTCTTCCAGGCCCACGAGAC
Organism: Polyangium sp. 15x6; assembly: GCF_029960785.1. Classification (GTDB taxonomy): domain Bacteria; phylum Myxococcota_A; class Polyangia; order Polyangiales; family Polyangiaceae; genus Polyangium. Next base: position 120,997 of record NZ_JASBQE010000010.1, on the reverse strand, counting down.
CCGCACCGAGAACGAGCGCTGCGTGCAGTGCACAGGCTGCGAGCGCTGCGTCGACTGTACGTTCTGCAAGAACTCGAAGGCGCTCGCGCGGTGCCACTACTGCGTCGACTCGCAGCGCTGCTCGGACAGCACGCACTGCCGGAGCTCGCGCGACCTCGTGCGCTGCAACCACTGCGTCGCGTGCGAGCGCTGCACCCAGTGCTCCTACGTGGTCCGCTCCGTCGACTGCACCGAGTGCACGTACTGCTTTGGCTGCGTCGGGCTCGTCCGGAAAGACTTCCACATCCTGAACAAGCCCTACGATCGCAGCACGTACTTCGCGATCACGAGCCGCCTCGCGCGCGAGCTCGGCCTCGGCTGAGAGCGCGATGCGCGCCGTCGTGCAGCGCGCCCTCTCTGCCCGCGTCGAGGTAAACGGCGAGGTCACGGGCCGCATCGGCCACGGCCTCGTCGCGTTCGTCGGCGCCGAGAAGGGCGACGCGCAGGCCGACCTCGACTACGTCGTGAGCAAGGTCCTCGGCCTGCGCGTCTTTCCCGACGAGAGCGGCAAGATGACCCGCGCGCTCGCCGACGTCGGCGGGGGCCTGCTCGTCATCAGCCAGTTCACGGTCTTCGGCGACGTGCGCCGGGGCCTCCGCCCGAGCTTCGACGGCGCGATGGAGCCTGTGGGCGCCGAGGCGCTCTACGACCGCTTCGTCGAGGCTGCCCGGAAGAGCAGCGTCCCGGTCGAGACCGGGCGCTTCCGCGCGGACATGCGGGTCTTCGTGGAGAACGACGGACCGGTCACGATCCTCGTCGATTCGCGTCGCCTCTTCTGACCGACTTCCCAGGTGCGGCCGGCGGCGGTACGTAACGGCTCACCATGCACGTGATCGTGTTCGGAGCAGGCGCGCTCGGGCGCATCTATGGCGTACGCCTCGCCGCGGCGGGCGTTCAGGTCTCGTTCGTCGTTCGGCCCTCGCGCCTGGCCGAGACGTACTCGTTCGTCGTCGAGCAGGTGAACGGGGACAAGCGCCGCGACGTCATCGCGGAGCCGCGTCGCATCGAGACGATCCCCGCCGACGCGACGCTCGTGCTCCTCGCGGTTCGGTTCGATCAGCTCGACCTTCTGCGAAAGAACCAGGACGACGCGCTCGCCGAGGCGCTTCGCCAGGGCCCCGGCGTGCCGCTCGTCGTGCTCACGCCCGCCCTTCAGCCGCAGCTCTCGGCGCTGGAGAAGGCGATCGGGCGGCGCGCCGTCAGCGCCATGCCCGGCGTCGCGGGGTACGTGGACGACGTCGACGATCGTGGCGTCGTCCGCTACTGGTCGACCGGCATCGCCTCCACGCTCCTCGACGATGACGCCTCGGGCCCCGCGCACTCGATGTCCCGCGACGCGCTCGAGGTCCTCGCTCGGCGCCTCACGAACGGCGGCTTGCCCACGCGCTTCGAGCGCGACGTCGCCTCGCTCGACGCCGCCAGCACCGTGTCGTTTTTCCCGCTCATCGCGGCGATCGACGCGGGCCGCGGCATCGACGGCGTGCTTCACGACAAGGACCTCCTCGAGACCGCGCTCGCGGCCGCCAAGGAGTGCGAGGGCCTCGCGAAAAAGCTCGGCAAGGTCGCGCCGTGGGCGCACGTGCTCACGCGGTTCGTCGGGCCGTACACGATCAAGCCCGGCGTCGCCCTCGCGCGCCGCCTCGCGCCCGAGACCGTGCGCTTCGTCGAGCGTCATTTCGGCCCGAAGCTCCACGCCCAGCACCTCGCCATGGGCGACAGCATCCGCGAGCTCGGCCGCGAGCAGGGCCTCGACATGCCCCAGCTCGATCACCTCATGCAGCGGCTCCGCGCGTCATGACGCGCGCGCGATGAGCGACGCGCGCCCCTCGACCTTGGCGAGCCTCAGCGCGAGCCCGAGGGCGCTCTCCATCCCGCGTGGATCGGCCTTTCCCGTGCCCGCGATGTCGTAGCCCGTCCCGTGATCGACGCTCGTGCGGATCACGGGCAGGCCGAGCGTCACGTTCACCGCTTCGCCGAACCCCACGAGCTTGCAGGGGATCGTCGCCTGATCGTGGTACATCGCGACGACCCCGTCGAAGGCCCCCGCCGCTTGTTTGCGGAACGCGGTCTCGGCGCCGAGCGGTCCCGCGAGCGTCGCGGAGAACCCACCCGCGGAGAGCCGCTCGTTCGCGCGCTCGATCCCCGGCTTGATGCACGTCTCCTCCTCGATCCCGAGCATCCCGCCCTCGCCCGCGTGCGGGTTCAGCGCCGCCACGGCCACGCGCGGCGCTTCCATGCCGAGCGATCGGAGCAGCCGCACGAGCCAGTAACAGCTCGTCGACACCGCCTCGGGCGTCACGGCCGTCGGGACCTCTGCGAGCGGCAGGTGCGTCGTGACGAGCGCGGTCGTGATGTTCGCCGCGCGAAACGCCATCACCACCTCGCGCGCCCCGAGCCGCGCCGCGAGATGCTCCGTATGTCCGGAAAAACCTTTTGCTCCTCGAGCGCCGCTCGTCGCGATCGCGAACTTCGACACGGGCCCCGTCACGAGCGCGGCCGCGGTGCCGTCCGTCACGAGCGAGAGCGCCTCGTTCACCCACGCGAGCTGCGCGGCGCCGGCCTCGCGATCGGGCGCACCGGGCCGCGCGGGCGACGAGAGCTGCGTGCTCGGCCCCCACACGCCGATCTCCCCGAGCGCGAGCGACTCGATCTCCCGCGCGTTTTTCACGACGCGAAACCTCGCCGCCGCGATCTTCCCATCGTGCGCCGCGCGCCGGAGCGTCTCGGCGTCCCCGACGAGCACGCACCGCGCCTCGGCCTCGGCGTTCGCCGCCGCGTGCACCGCGACTTCGGGCCCGATTCCGCTCGGGCAACCCACGCTCACGGCGATCGTCACCCTCTTCATGCGAGCATCGCCCTCCGCAGCTCGGCCGCGTGCGTGATCGGCTGGTCCGGCGCTTCGAGCTTGTAGCCCGCGCCTCGCAGCGTCACGAGCGGCAGCGCGACCCCGAGCTTCGAGCGCAGCCTCCGCACGTGGATGTCCACCGTGCGAGGACCCCCTTCATAACGCGACCCCCACACCTTCACGAGCAGCTCCTCACGCGACACGACCTTGCCGCGCTTCTCGCAGAGGTACGAGAGCAGCGCGAACTCCTTCGCCGTGAGTGGCACGCTGCGGCCGTCGATGCACGCCTCGTGCGCCGATCGATCGACGACGAGCGCGCCGACCTTCACGCGCTCCTCCGTGGCGAACTCGCTCTTCTGCCACTCGGCCTTGCGGATGCGCGCGTAGAGTTCCGCCGGCACGTACGGCGAGAGGACGAAATCGTCGAAGCCGCTCGCGGGATCCATCCGCGCGACCTGCGACACCGAGACGGACGCGATCGCCGGCACGCCCGTGAGCCGGGGCTCGCGCCGGAGCGCCCGGAGCGCGGACGCCGCGAGGTCCGGCCGCTCCGGCGTCTCCACGAGGATCGCCCGCGCCTCGTCGTCCTCGCGCTGGAAACACCGCGCGGGTTCGTCCCACAGATCGAGCGTGCGCACCGTGGCGCCGAGGCCTCGCAGCACGCTCGCCGCGCCCTCTTCGCGTTCCAGTTCGGGGCCGTGCCCGACGATGACGATGAACGACGAGCGGCGCGGCATCGGGCGTCGCTATAAAGCTCATGCTGCGGCGCGGCAAGCGCGAGCCTGCCGCGCCGGATCTTCAGCCGATCTTGGTGCCGCCCACGGTGATCTTGTCGATCTTGATCGTCGGGCATCCGACGCCGACGGGAACGCTCTGGCCGTCCTTGCCGCACGTCCAGATGCCGTCCGAGATCGCGAGGTCCGTGCCGAGCATCGTGACCTTGCCGAGCACGTCGGGGCCGTTGCCGATGAGGTTCACGCCCTTCAAAGGCCGCGTGATCTTGCCGTCCTCGATCAGGTAGCTCTCGGTCAACGAGAACACGAAGTCGCCGTTCGAGATGTCGACCTGGCCGCCGCCGAACTTCTTGGCGAAGACGCCGCGTTTGACGCTGCGAACGATCTCGTCCGGATCGTGCGGGCCCGCGAGCAGGATGGTGTTCGTCATGCGCGGCAGCGGCGCGGCGCCGAAGCTCTCGCGTCGGCCATTGCCCGTGGGCTTGAGCTTGTAGTGCTTGGCCGAGAGCCTGTCGTGCATGTAGCCGGCGAGCGTGCCGTTCTCGATGAGCACGCTCCTTCCGGGCTCGTTGCCCTCGTCGTCGACGTTGATCGCGCCGCGCGAGGAGAGCAACGTCGCGTCGTCGATCACGGTGCAGAGCGGGCTCGCGACCGGCTCGCCGACCTTGCCCGCGTAGTTCGACGTGCCCTTCCTGTTGAAGTCGGCCTCGAGCCCGTGGCCCACGGCCTCGTGCAAGAGGATGCCGCTGTCGCCGGGGCCGAGCACCACGTTCATCTCGCCGGCCGGCGCCTCCTCGGCGTCGAGCATCGTCGCCGCCTGCCGCGCGGCTTCGCGGGCGTGCATCTCCGGCGAATGATCGGCGAAGTAGGCCGCGAGCGTGGTTCGTCCGCCGCCGCCGCTCGATCCTTCCTGCCGTTTGCCGTCGCGCTCGGCGATCGCGCGCACGCCGAAGCGGAAGAGCGGCTGCACGTCGTGCGCCATCACGCCGTCGCTCGTCGCGAGCAGGATCTCGCGGATTTCCTCGGAAAAACTCGCCTCGGCCTTCACGATGTGCGGGCCCTCGGCGAGGGCCGCGGCGCTCGCGCGTTCGAGCAGCGCGCGCTTCTCCATGCCGGGCACGTCGAGCGAGACGAGCGGCACGTCGTAGCGGTTCGGAATGTCGCGGAACCTCGGCAGCACGTGCGTCGTGCCGCCCGCGCTCGTGGCGATCTGCGCGGCGGTCTCGGCGGCGCGCTTCATCGACTCCCACGAGAGATCCTCGGTGTAGGCGTAGCCCGTCGCGTCGCCGCGCTGCACGCGCACGCCGACGCCCATGGAGACGCCGCGCGAGGCGGCCTTGAGGATGCCTTCGTCGAAGGAGAAGCCGCCGCCGGCGCGGTATTCGAAGAACAGATCGGCGTACTCGCCGCCCTTGGAGAGCGCGACGGCGAGGAGCCGGCCGCACAGGTCGGCGTCGATCTCGTTGTCCCCGCCCGGCGCGAACGGGGCACGATAGGCAGCGCTTCTTGTCATGGGCCCACCAATGTAGAGCGCGCCCCTGGATCGGTCGAGCCGAACGCCCGGAAATCCGGCCTCGGCGTGTGGTTTCTCGCGGGCTCGGGCGCAGAAAAGTCGACGTCGCTCGGGCGACGCGGTAACGCGGTTTCACGATGAACGGACCCCAGATCGCCCTCGTGTGGCTTCACGTGTCGGGCAACCTCGTCTGGATCGGCTCGATCCTCGCGGTCGCGTTCGCTCTCACGGCGGCAGGGGCGGACCCGAAGGTCCGCGGCGCGCTCGGGGAGCGGATCTACCGGCTGCTCAGCGTGCCTGCGTTCGTGCTTTCGTTCGTGACCGGCGTCGCGCGTCTGCTGATGGACACGCGTTACTACCTCGTCGAGCACCACTGGATGCACGCCAAGCTGCTCTTCGCGCTCGCGGTGATCGGGATCCACCACGTGATCGGCGGCCGGGCGAAGAAGCTCGCGCGGGGAACTGTGCAGGACGCCGGGCCGACTGCTATGATGGCCTTGATCCTCGCGGTGTCGGCGGTCATCGCCGCCTTCTTCGCGGTTTTCAAGCTGCCGAACTGAAAAAATCGGGATCTCGGCTCGCCTGAGATCGCCCGGTTTTCGTCTCGATATTCCGTTCGTACGTGACCGCGCTTGTGCGCGGCTCGTCGTTCCGTTAGATCATTAATCGTGGACGAGGCGGCGCGAAGCGTCGTGTCGTGTCGTCCCCGGGTCGCTCTCTCGAGGAGAATCCCATCGCCGTGGCGGTCGATCGCGACAAGGTGCTCCGAGCAGCGCAGAAGTTCGTCGAAGGAAAGCGCTGGGACAAAGCGATCGCCGAGTTCCAGAAGCTCATCGCCGAAGATCCGAAGGACGTCCGGGTCCTGCTCAAGATCGGCGACTGCCACATCAAGATCGAGCAGTACGCCGAGGCCATCGAGACGTACGAGATCGTGGCGCGGCTCTACATCGAGCAGAAGCCGCCCGAGCCGCTGAAGTCGATCCGCGTCTACCGTCAGATCCTGGAGATCATCGACAAACGCGCGCCGAAGCTGCTCGAGCGGTTCGGCTATGTGCTGCCGCGCCTCGCGGAGCTCTACACGCAGCTCGGCCTGACGAGCGACGCGGCCGCGGCGTACGACGACATCGCGAACCGCCTGCACAAGGCGAACAAGGATCGCGAGGCGATCGAGCCGCTGAAGAAGGTCGTCGACCTCGACCCGCACAACCCCGTGCCGCGCCTGCGCCTCGCCGAGGCGTACAGCCGCATCAAGGACACGCCGGCGTCGATCGCGCAGCTCGGACAAGCGGCGGAGGTCCTCGTCAAGATGGGCCGGCGTGACGACGCGCTGAAGGTCCTCGACCGGCTGCTCACGATCAAGGCCGACGGCAGGTACGCCAAGGTCGCGGCGAAGATGTACCTCGAGCGCGCGGGGCAGACCGACGCGATGACCGCGCTCGCGAAGCTCCAGATCTCGTTCAAGGAAAACCCGAAGGACCTCGAGACGCTGAGCTTGCTCGCGAAGGCCTTCGACAAACTCGGTCAGGCGCCGAAGGCGACCGAGGTCCTGAAGGAGGCCGCGCGCCTCGCCAAGGAGGCCAAGAAAAACGACGAGTTCAACGCGCTCGTCGACGCGCTCCTCGCGCGCGCGCCGAACGACGATGCGGTCCGGCAGCTCGCGGCGCAGCGGCCCGCGCCGCCGCGCAAGCAGGTCGAGGAAGAGTCGGTCATCGACATCCAGGAGGAGGAGGTCGACGAGATCGATTACGTCGAAGACCTGCCGCCCGAGTCGTCGATCCCGCTCCAGCCTTCGCACCACGACGACGAGGCCCTGCGCGCGCGGCACATCCTGCAGCGCGCCGAGGCAGCCCGGAGCCAGTACGACTACGCCAACGCGATCGTGATCCTGCGCGACGGCGTGACCATGGTGCCGAGCTCGCACGAGCTGCGATCGCGGCTCGTCGACGTCCTCAAGGAGGCCGGCGACGAGGAAGGCGCCATCCGCCAGATGTTGATCTTCGCGCAGCGACTGAGCGTCGAGGGCGACGTGCGGAGGGCGGCGGAGCTGCTCGACGAGGTCCTGCTCATGGATCCCGCGCAGCCCGAGGCGATCCAGATGCTGCGCGCGCTCGGCTACCAGGTCGAGGCGCCGCAGCCGCAGCCGGTCTACCCGCCGCAGAACGGCCACCCGTACCCGCCGCAGCCCGGGCAGCTCGCCGCGCTCGACGATCCGTTCACGGGCGTTCAGGCGCAGCAGCACCACGGCTACGCGCAGCAGCCGCAGTACCCGCCGCAGCCGGTCTACCCGCCGCAGCAGCCCGCGCCGACGCGTAGCCAAACGGGGCACGTCCTCGACGAGGATGTCCTCGAGCAGATCGATTTCTACGCGAACCAGGGCATGCTCGACGACGCGCGCGCCATGCTCGACGAGCAGCTCGCGCTCCTGCCGAACCACCCGCTTCTGCTCTACAAGCACGCCGAGCTCGAGCAGATGGGCCGGCCGTCCTACGTGCCGGAGCTGCCGGGCGGCGGCAGCGGGATCCTCACGAAGAAGAGCGAGTACCCGGCCGACAACGACTTCGAGACGATCCAGAACATGATCAATGAGCTGGAGTTCGCGCCCGAGGCCGCGGCGGCGCCGCCCGAATTCCCCGGGGTCAACGTCGACACGATCTTCCAGCAATTCAAGGCTGGCGTGCAGGCGCAGATCTCGGACGCGGACGCGGCCACGCATTACGATCTCGGCGTCGCCTATCGCGAGATGGGCATGTACACGGACGCGATCGGCGAATTCGAGGTCGCGGCGCGAGACCCCGCGCGCGAATGCGTGTGTCGGTCGGTGATCGGGATGATCCACCTGCAGCTCGGCAACGTGGACGCGGCGATCGACGCATTCTTGCGCGGGCTCGAGGCGCGGCAGAAGACCCGGGAGCAGGAGCTCGCGCTCGCGTACGAGCTCGCGGACGCGTACGAGGCCCGGAAAAACCCGGAGCAGGCGCTCTATTACTTCAAGCGCGCCGGGCAGATCGATTCGAACTACCGGGATCCGCGCGGCGGCGTGCAGGATCGTATTCGCCGACTGGAGCCGATCCCGGGGCCGGCCAAGCAAGCGAAGGCCGCCGGCGCGGAGCTGCTCGGCGACGATTTCGATCTCGCGTTCGACGATCTGCTCAGCACCAGCAAAGGCAAGATGCCGTAAAGGCGCCGAACGAAATGAAAAAGGGGCCCCCGGGTCGTTCCGGGAGCCCCTTTTCGTTTCAACCCGTCAAACCGGGTTTTCGTTCACGATGCCCTTGATGCTCGGACCGGTGTAGAAGTCCTGCACCCGGCGCATGTCGCCCTTGGCCACCGCGAAGGCCACGGCCGCGCCCGCCGCCGCGCTCGTCGCATTGCTCTGCTGGCCCGGCACGTTCTCGCCCGTCGTGGGATCGAACCCGTCCGTGCTGCCGTCGGCGCGCACGCCGCCGAACCAGCCCGTCTTCGTGTAGCCATTGCCCATCACGTAGAGCCAGTTCGAGTTGTTCGGCGTCCCGTCCGGCCAGCCGCCGCGGTCGCGCGGGTTCTTCGGCGTGTCGCCGTGCACCGTCATGACGATGTTGTCGGCGAGGGTGCGCGACGTGCAGACCGGGTCGGGAATGGCCGCGAGGTCGTTCACGAACTCGTCGAACATCTTGCCGAGCTGACCGACCGTATTGCGCAGGTTGTTCATGTCGTTGAACGCCCCGTGCGGATCGTCGCGCATCGCCGGCATCATCACGCTCTGCGTCAGGCCGAGCTTGAAGGCGCGCGCCGTCGTGATGAAGGCGCGGCCAATCTCGGCGAGGCGGTTCGGCGTGCCTTGCCCGATGTTGTAGCGGGTGAGGTCGTCGGCCGTCGGCGCGAGCTGCGCGGAGAGGTTTTTCCCGAGGAAGTTGGCGCTCGTCTTGCCCACGCGGAGCTGGCGCGACCAGGTCGGGCGGCCGGCCGCCGCATTGAGGCCGACGAAGGCCTTGTAATAGGCCTCGAACAGCGCCGCGTCCTCCTCGACGGCGAGCGTCACGCGGGACGCCGCGCTGTCGAAGAGATCGACCATGCCGCCCGCGTTGTTCACCGTCGCGACCTGCGGCGCGCCCGGGGCGGCGCCGAAGTTCAAGGGGTTGATCGCGATGACCGGCAGGAGCGACGGGGTTTGCCTTTGAATGGCGGCCGCCGTCGCGAGCATGCTGACGCCATTGCCGAGCGTCGCGGCGGAGCCGGGCGTCGGCGTGTGCGTCTGGTTCGTCCCGGCCATGAACGCCGAGATGCGGAAGCGCTTGTCACGCGCCTTCCAGGGGCTCTCGGGCGCGTAGACGAACGGTTTGTCCGTGTCCTTCGCGTCTTCGGTCTGGCCGAACGCGTGGAACGCGAAGTTGTCGTTGTTCGCCTTGGCGATCTGCGTGTGGGGCCAGAGGAGCTGGAACCACGCGAATCCGCCGTCGCCGGCCACGAGGTGGACCGAGCGGTTCGTCGCGGCGCACGCGTCGTCGGCCATGGCCGTGCCGGCCGAGTCCGCGATGACGTCGAGCACCTTCGCGCGATCGAGGGCGAGGACGGCGCCCATTGCGGTGGTCCAGCGCAGGAAATTGCGCCGGGCATTGCCTTGGAGGTACTTGAGCTTCTCGTCGACCATGGTCTCCTCCGTCACTCGCACGAATGGGCCGCGGCCATCATCGTACCGACCGCGATGCGCTTGCCTTTTTCCACATCGGAGGCGCTCGTCACGACCTTGTTGCAGATCGCGACGTGCGAGTCGGTCGCGGGGCGACCCGTGATGCAGGCGATGGCGTCCCGATTGCACTGGTTGTTCGCGTCGAACATCTCGACCCCGACGCCGTCGACCTTGCATTGGTCGACGTTCGGCAGGTTCGCGATGATCTCGGGCGCCGCTTGCACGAAGATGTCGAAGAGCTTGGCCGCGCCGGCCGCGCTCCACACGACCGCCTCGCCGACGCGCGCGTCGTAGCTCGCCGCGCCGAGCGCGCCGCCGCCGCCCTTGAAGAGCTGGCCTGCGGTGGGCACCTGCGCTGTCGCGTCGATGTTGACGCCGAGCGAGGTGAGCACGTTCTGGAGCGCATTGTTTTGCAGCTTCTGGCACGAATGCAGGCGCGTGCGCACCTCGGGCGGGCCCTCTTCCTGGCGCTGCGCGAGGACCTCGAATGGATCCTTGAACACGCCCTCACCGAGGTCGCCCATGTGGCTGTGCGTATTGTCCTCGTCGCCCGCGAAGACGCCCGGCTGGTTTTCGAAGTCCGTCGTCGGATCGTCGATCACCGGGTCCGGTCGCGAGAGGTTTCCGGACGGCGGCTCCTGCACGCAGGCCGTTGCGAAGAGGCCCGCGGCGAGGGCAAGGGGTGCGCCGCGGAGGAACGTCGAGATGATGCGATTCATGGTCTCTCTCCTTTCTTTCCGCATGCGCCTAGAACTTGGTGAAGTCGTCGCTGAGCAGGATCGTGCGCAGCGTCTTCTTCAGGTTCATGCCATTCGCGAGGAAATCCTCGACGTAGGGCTTGAGCACCTCGGGCGGCACCGTCGCGAGGTCCGAGACGATGTCTTCCTTCGACATCGCGAAGTTGTACATGCGCGCCACGGCGCAATCGTGGACGTCCTTGTCCGCCGCCATGGCCTGGCCGAGCGCCGGCAGGTCCGCGACGGGCTCGCCGAAGCGCCACGCCGTGCCCTCGCCGTCCTTGAGCCAGTGGGAGAGCACCGTCTTTTGCGGATCGGGCACGGTCGGGGTCTCGACCTGGCTGTCGTTCGCCCATTGCCCGTTCATGTTGAAGTTCGCGAAGAGCGGCGCGATGCGGTTGATCGTCACGTGGCAGTTCGCGCAGACGACCGACGACGTGTCCTGGAAATCGATCGGGGCCGTCGCCACCGATTCGAAGTTCCAGGGGCCCGTGTAATCGGCGCCGTTCACCTGCTTCGGCTCGGCCGCGTATTCCGCGGGGAACTTCGTGCAGACGAAGATCTCCTGCACCCAGCGCACGCGCCGGAACGCCATGTTGCCGTAGAACTGCATCATGACGCCGGGATTCGTGAGCACGCCGGCGTGCGTGGGGACGCCGTTGTCGCAATTGCCGTCGTTGAACGTGTTCGTCGCGCCGTCGTACGTCGGGCAGGTGTTCGTGGTGGCCGTGAAGAGGTCGGTGTAGGGCTTGTCCTCGATCATCACGCGCGTCGCGAAGACGGGCGCGGTGTCGCGGCTCGGCTTGTTGTCCTGCGCGCCGCCGCCCTGGCGCATGGTATCGCGCCACCATTTGATCATGCGCGCGGTGAAGCGCTGATCGGCGAGCATCGCGTCGATCTCGGCCTCGTACGCGGCGCGCTGATCGGTCGCGGTCTCGACGTTCTTGATCTGCTGGAGCGTCGGGAGGTTTCGCACGAGCTTCAGCGACGCCGTGCGCAGGGCCTCCGTGTAGCTCGTCACCCGGTCGTCGAGCACGGTCTTGTCCGGGATCGGGGGCGCCTCGGGATCGCCGCTGGTCGTGTTTTCGCCGCCGGTCGTGTTGTTGTTCCCGCCGGTGGTCGTATTGCCTCCCGTCGGCGGCTCGAGGCTACTGGGCCCCGAGCTCGAGCACGCGCCCGCCGCGAGCGCGGCGAGCAAGGTGAGCATTCTGGTCCGCTTCATGGGCCGCCTACCTTTCGTCCTCTTCATTTCTCCGCCGCGATCCAAATGGATACGCTGTCGCGGAAGTTGTTGAACGCGCCGCTCTGCCCGCCGAACTTGAACGGATGCGCGGCATTTCCGCCGGGATTCGTGGTGATGAAGATTTGGCTCGAGGCCGGGTCGTTCGGGTTGACGCGGTTTCTGATCTGCCCGCAGGCCTTCGCCGAGTCGTTATTGAGCCCCGTCATGTCGACCGCCGCGACGGCCTGGCCATTGCCGCCGCCGTGGCAATTCAGGCAGCTCCCGAACTGCTGCTTCGCATTGGCGTCGAACGAGGCGACGTCCTTGCATCCGCCCGTGGGCCCGCCGTCGCCCGCGTCCGGCGACGCCGGCTCGTACTTCTGGATGAGCTCGAACGCGAGCGAGACCTTCGCGTCCTTCGAATAATTCACGAGAATGAGCGTGCCGGGGCCGAGCGGGCCGGATTCGCCGGCCTGGTAAATCGTGTCCACGTTCGAGAAGCTGTCGACCGGATCCGGATTCGGGTCCTTGCCGAGCGGGTGCACGACCCAGAGCGGGTGGACGATCTTCACGCCCGTCTTCGAGGTCGGGTGCAATTCGATGTTCGTGAGCTCGAGCGTGGTCTCGGCGAGCAGGTCGGCCTGGAACGTGACGGCCATTCCCTCGAACTCGGGCCCGAGCGCGCCGAGGTAGATCGCATTGAAGCCCATGATGGGCACGAACGGATCGATGTGCGGGCCCGCCGCCGGCGGCGGCTGGGTGAAGTTCTTCGCCTCCTGCGCGAGCCACGCCTTGACCTTCGGCAAGAGCGTGTCCTTGAGCGCCGGCGAATCGAGGTTCGTCCCGCTGTGCCCCTTGCCCGTCATTGCATACGTGAGCAAGAGGCTGTGCTCGGCATCCGTGGCCACGACGCCCGGCCAGCTCGCGAAGGATTGATAACGATCCGGGCCGGCGAGGAAGGGCGTGTCCGCGAGCCCGGCGACGTCGTGGCAGAGGCCACATGCGCTCATCAGGTCCGCCTCCATGGACTCGAAGAGCTCCCGCCCGTTGATGATGACGGGTCCCCCACCCCCGGAACCGGCATCCTCCGTGCCGCCGCCGCCGGTGGGGCCGGGCGCGAGGCCCGAAGGCGCCTCGACACAGCCCGCAAAAGCGGCGGAAGCAGCGACCGTGAGCGCCCCGAGGCCGATGGCAATCGCTCGAAAGTATTGCTGTTTCGGTTTCATCTTCGCAAGCATGCCCATGGTTCGAGAATGGCCGAGTCGAAGACCGGCGAGAAGCCCCAAATGCTCTTGCACGCCCTGCGCCATCCGCTCTGCCTGTGCGTTTGCATCCGAGCCGTACGAACGAGGCCCTTGGGACGTCCTCACTGCGGGGGGGTGGGTGAGCGATGCCCCAGGGTGGATCTGTGTTGAACCAGGTCCAACGGACCAACCCGCGCCGATTTTTGGATCGCACAAAACTGGTCCCGATCCGCCCGGCGGATGTACCCGATGCGCATGAATCGGATCCTGCTCCCCGCCCTCGTATCGCTCCTCGCCATGGGCTGCGGCAAAGCCGCGGTCCGCACGCAAGCGCTCGCCCCGGAGAAGCCCGCTCCGGCCGTCACCGCGCAAAAAGAGACGGTCGCAAAGGCCGAGCCCGAGGCTTCCAAGGAGCAGGCGCCCGAGGAGGGTCGTCACGAGGTCGGCGATTACGTGGTGTATCGATTCTCGGGCAGCTTCCAGAAGGCGCCCGTGACGCTCACGGAGCGCGTCGTCGCCCGCGAGAAGAATGCACTCGTGATCGACTTCATCCTCGAGGAGGGCAAGGTGGCGACCGAGCTGCGCGTGCGCCTGAGCGATGCGTCCGAGACGCGCGGCGAGGTGCTCGGCGTGCAGCGCATCGAAAAAGGAAAGCTCGTGCCGGCCGGCGTCGACGAATACGAGGCGCTGATGGCGAAGACGATGGTCGTCGCCGACGAGAACGAGGCGGCCCTCGGCTCGGAGCACGTGGTCGCCGTGATGGGCAACGACCTCTTGCCCGCGAAGCGCACGAGCTTCCGCGTGAAGATCGGCGAAAAGAAGGCCACGCTCACCACGGTGGTCAGCGACAAATTCTCCTGGGGTGATCTCTCGGGCGAGATCACGGCCGATGACGGCTCGGTCATTTATCGCGCCGAGGTCGTGAACGTCGGCCACGTGGTCGAGACGAAGACGGGCAAGGAGCCCCAGGTCGCCCGCAGCGATTACGAAGATTACGAGTGATCGAAATGGCCACGCCCGGCGTCACGGGCGGCCTTTTCGCGTAAGGATCTCGTCCGCGCGGGTTGCCGCCTCCTTGACGAGGTGGCCCATCTTGGAATGCTCCGGCTCGACGTCGGGGCAAAGCCCTTCCTGCCGGAGCGCCTCCGAGCAGACAGGGCCGATCGATCCAAGGAGGCCGCGAGCGAGCGCCGCGCGAACAGGGCCGTCGATCCCCTCCTCGGCCGCGACGAGGAGCGCATGCTCGACCTGCGCGCGGCTCGTGAAGAGGGCGATCGGGATCTCGCCGGCCGCGAGCCTGTGGAGCGCGCTGCGGAGCGGCGCCGTGTCCTCGGGCAAGGCGTAACGATACACGGAGACGGGCAGGACCTCGGCTCCGCGCGCGAAAATGCCCTCGTGGAGCGCGGCGTTCGGAACGCCGTACTCCTGCACGGCGACGCGCTTGCCCACGAGCGGGCCTCGTGTGTCGAGCACGTCGAGCACCTCGCGGTGGCTGTTCGGCGCGGCGACCGTGACGAAATCAGGGACGCCGAGCTCACGGAGCGCGACGGCCGGCTTCGGGCCACGCACGACGACGGTCGTGCGGGCGAGCGCCGCGGCGAACGCGGGGCGATCGAGCACGGGCAGAACGGCGTCCACGAGGCCGCGGGTGCCGACGCCGGTCATGAGGACGACGACGTCGATCGTGCCCGCGGCGAGGGCCTCGGCAAACGCGAGCGCGCCCTCGGGCGCGTCGAGACCGACCTCCCGGAGCGCAGGCGCGCGGACGGGCAGGCCGCCGTGGCGCTCGACGAGCGAGGCCATCTCGGGCGCGCGCCGGCTCTCGAAGGAGACGACCAGGCGTCCGCCGAAGGAGGCAGGACCGGGAGACACGTGGGCCATCGTGCGTCCGCGCGTCCCGCGCCGCCAGCGCTTCGTCGAGGGCCGAGTCTGCGCTAGACTCGGATCGAGCAAGGAAGGTGCGCATGGACGAGAGCGCAGACGGGCTGCACGGAGCCGGCGGCGACCAGGAAGAGGTCGGGGAAGCGCTCGACACGAGGAAAGCAGAGGGGCCCGATCCGGTGATCGGCGCCGGCCTCGCGCTGTTCGGCATCTTCTTGATGGGCCTCGGCGGCGCGCGCGACCTGCACTACGTGTTCAACGCGGGGATGTTCATCGCGGTCGGCGGGGCCGTGACGTTCGTCCTGTTCGTCGCCCTTACGGCGATGAAACAACGCGCGGCGCGCAGCGCGAAGAGCTAGCGGACTTAGTCGACCTCTTCCTCGACCGCGGCGAGCTCGCTCTCGGGCACGCCGAGGTCCGCGGCGACGTGGTGCAGCTCCGCGCGCTCCACCTCCGAGAGCCTTCCATCCGCCACCGCGACCTTGGCGAGGAGCCGGATGACCTCGACGCGCTCGCGGCCGTCGCAGAGGCTCTTGAGCTCGCGCACGCAGAGCGTGAGCTCCTCGTCGCGGAGCTCCGGCAGCTTGCCCTTCAAGGCGTGCGTGACGGCCTCGATCGCCTCGGGGGACAAGCCCTCGATGTGCGCGAGCAAGCTGCGGAGCGTCTGCTCTTCCCCCTCGGTGAGGCGGCCGTCCACGCCCGCGACCTTGCCGAGCAGGACGACCACCGCAGCGATGTAACGAAGGACGACGGCCTCGTCGTCAGGCAGGGCGCGGCGTAGCTCCGCGAGCAACGCATCCACGTTCGGATACGTGTCCCCTCGCTTGAGGCCGAGCCAGGCTAGGAGTCCCACGACAGACCAACGTACTCGGGGTGATTCTCGGGGGTCAATCCTCGGGGAGCGCCGCCTCGCCGAGCCACTCGGCGACCGGATCGTCCGTCTTCGGCGTCTTCAGGATCGCGCCGTCCGTCCCGTCCTTGCGAACGACGAGCGTGCGGCGCGTCGTCGTGTCCGGGTTCTCGCGCGCCACGACCGTGATGACGTTCACGCCCGGGCGCAGCGGCGCATCGAACTCGAACGTCGCCTTCTTGGGGTCGGCGCCGTCGCGGTTCGACTTGTAGTAGAGCTTGCGCGAGCCGACGAAGACGTAGAGGTCGAGCAAGCGCTCGGCATCGGAAGCGGCGCCCGTGATCTTCACCTTGTCGTCGCGCGTGGCCATGGCCGCAACGCTCACGTCGAGCGTGGGCGGCGCCTTCGAGTAGACGTCCTCGAAGGACGGCGTGACCGACGGCGCGCCGCTGCCCGGCGTCGTCTCGCCGACGGACACGAAGGCGAAGCGGCTCGAACCGAGGTCGACCTTGTAGATGTCACCCGCTTTGCCCGTGATCGCCATGGTCTCGCCGGGCCGCAGCTTGCCGAAGACGAGCCCGTTCGGGTCCGCCGTCGCGAACAGCGTCGCGCCCTGCGGCCCCGCCTTCGCCGTACCCGAGGCCTTCGGGATCGTCATCGGGTTGCCGACGGGGATTTTTACCTTTTCGGTGGCGACCTCGCGCAGGTCCCGATCGCCGACGGACAGGCTCAGCGTGGCCTCGTTGTCTTGCAACTCGGGCTGCACGTCGAAGGTGAAGACCACCTTGCGCACGTCGCCGGGGTTCATGTTCGAGATGTCGAACCGACCCGCGCGAAGGAGCAGGCCCTCGCCCGAGAGGTTCGCGATGTTCGCCTGCGTCTCGAACGAGCGGCCCTTGCCGACGTTCTTCACGGTCAGGTACATCGAGACGCCCTCGCCGCGCTGGATGCGGCCGTCGCCGTTGCCGCTGCGGTCGTCGACGATTTGGTAGGCGTACTGGAAGAGCGGACGCTCGAGGGCGCGGATCGTCGGGCGAACCTCCGCCGTCGGGGGCTCGAAGCCGCCCGCGGCCTCGAACTTCACCTTCACGCCGTCCGAGCGGCTCAGCGCGTCCATCGGGATCTTGCAGACGCGCTTCTGGTTCGCGAGGCGCGGCTTCGTCGTGCCGATCTTGCGGCCCTCGACGTCGCACCAGCCGAGCGGCGCCTTCGCGGTCTTGCTCTGGCCAGGCGCGATCTTGCCGAAGACGAGCTCCTTGCCGTCGAGGTAGCCGCTGTCGCTCTCGGTGGAGGCGCGCAGGCGGTAGATCGGCTGCTTGCCGTTGTTCTTCACCGTGACCGAGAGGCTCATCGGCTCGCCCGCCGTGACCTCGTTGTTCGCGCGGTCGGTCTCGATCTTCACCTCGAGATCGCTCTTCGCCGGTCCCTGCGCGCCTTCGGGTGCGTCGGACCAGTCGTAGCCGAGCTTCGAGAGCTCGGCGGCGACCTTGTCGAGCTCGTCCTTGCGCGCCTTCTCGATGTGGTCGCGTGCGGCGTCGATCTGCGCGTTGCGCGCGACGCCGGGGGGCATGCGCTGCGCGAGATCACGCGCGAAGCGGATCGGGAAGTCGACGCGGAAGTCGTCGTCGGTCTCGCCGCCGCGCTCGCGCATCTCCTCGCGCTCGGCGCTCGTGAGCTGGTAGCGCACGACCTCGCGCGGCTTCGACCCGGCCAGGGCTTTGCCGTTCGTCAGGTGCGCCGAGAGGTCGCGCTCGCGCAGGCCGTCCTTCTGGATCGTGAGATCCATCTCGAGCTCGTCGACGGTCATCGGATCGAGCTCGATGTCGGGCGTGACGCCGACGCCCTGGATCGAGACGTCGCCGGGCGTGAGGTACTGCGCGATCGTGAGCTTGAGCGCGGCCTTCTCCGGCGTGACGTCGGGGAAGACGAGCTGCACGCTGCCCTTGCCGAACGTCGTCGAGCCGACGATGACGGCGCGATCGTGGTTCTTCAGCGCGCCCGCGACGATCTCGCTCGCGCTCGCGGAGTTGCCGTTCACGAGCACGGCGATCGGATACGCCGGCTCGGTGCCCGGGCTCTTGGCCTTCTTCTCGTCGCGGCCTTCGGAGGCGCCGACCGTGGAGACGATGACGCCGTCGGCGAGGAACTTGTCGGCGACGCGCGTGGCCTGATCGAGGAGGCCGCCGGGGTTACCGCGCAGGTCGAGCACGAGGCCCTTCAGCGAGCCCTTGTTGCGAAGGTCGTCGAGCGCGAGGTCGAGCTCCGTCGACGTCGTCGCCTGGAAGTTCTTGATGCGCACGTAGCCGATGCCCGAGGTCTCGAGCGGGCGCGACTCGACGGAGCGCACCTTGATGACCTCGCGCACGAGCTCGTAGGGCTTCGGCGTCTGCCAGCCTTGCTCGCCGTCACGCGTGACCCACACCGTGACCTTCGTTCCGGGGTCGCCGCGCAGGCGGCGCACGGCGTCGTCGAGCGGCATGTTGAGCGTCGACTCGTTGTTGATCTTGACGATCCGATCGTGACGCTTGATGCCCGCGCGCCCCGCCGGCGTGTCCGGCATGGGGTTGATCACGGTGAGGACCTGATCGCGGATCGAGATCACGATGCCGAGGCCGCCGAAATGGCCCGACGTGGAGAGGTTCATCTCCTTGTAGGCCTCGGGGCTCAGGAAGACCGAGTGCGGGTCGAGCGTGTGCAGCATGCCGTTGCACGCCGCGTACTCGACCTCGCGCAGATCGACCTCGGTGCCGCGCAGGTTTTTCTGGAGGAACGCGAAGACCTCGCGCAGGCGCGCCGAGACGTCCCAGGGGCCCTGCACGTTGTCGATGCGGAACTTCTTCTCCGCCGTCTCGACGCGGACGGTCACCTCGTTCGGATCGTCGTTCACGACGATCACCTGGGCGACGTCACGCTGGACGTAGTTCAAGGCCGAGAGGAGCATCTCCTTCGGCTTGACCCGTCCCGGCTCGACGTATTTGTCGCGGATGAGCTTGAGCGTCTCGTTGACGGCTTCGAGGCGCGTCAGATCGTAGGGTGCTTTCGCCGTCGGGCCGCTGCCCGTCACGGCGAGCGCGGGTTCGAATCCGCGCCACAGACCGCCTGCCCCGAACTGCACCGCGAAAAACGCGGCGATGGCGAACGACGCAAACGCGATGCCGATCTTCCCGAGACGCTCGAGGATCTTCATACGATTCCTCGAGTATAGGCGTCAGGGCGTCCGCGTCGACCACGCGCTGCGCCCCCGAAGGCCCGCCGGCGAAGAAAGATCGCGGGCCGACGGCGCTCAGGACGTCGACTTCTCGCCGCCCTCTTCGTCCTTCTTCGGCAGCTGCTTCGGCGGCGGTTGGTCCTCGTCCTTGAGGCCCTTCTTGAAGTTCCGGATGCCCTCGCCGAGGCCCTTGCCGATGTCGGAGATGCGCCCGGCGCCGAACAAGAGCAGAGCGACGCCCAGGATGAGAAGGAGTTCGGTGATGCTCAGTCGGCCCATGGTCGTGCTCCTGCCCGGGGAAGCTCCGAGCCTCCCGCGTCCACATCACCACCCGTACCACCCTCGGGCCTCTCCGGCAATGGACGCCAAGGCCGCAGGATCGCGGGTGACGGGGACGAGGCGCGCTGGATCCGCCGTCTTCTTTCGTCATGCGCCCGGGGCGCGGCGCGACGACAGAAATCGCGCGAAGCGGGCCGCCAGGAGCGGACCGAGCAAGCCGAGCGCAGGGACGAGGCCATAAACGAAGAGCGGACTTTTCTCGCGTTCGAGCGCCGAAAGGACGAGGAGCGCGAGCGCCGGGCCGGAGAGGCCGACGAAAAGAGCGAGCGCGCGGCTGCCAATCGAGGAAACGAGCACGGCGAGGCTCACGAGAAGGGCGCTCGCCGAAGACGTCGCGCCGAGGAGCACGGCGCGCACGGGGGCCCGGAGGTTCGAAGGGCGGCCGAGGGGCAAAAGGCCTCGCACCGAAGCGCGGGCGACGCGGACGGTCATGGGGCCGGTCGTTTCGTTCGAGGGCAAAACAAGGACGAGGTCGTCGGCCACGAGCGAGGCCGTGTCGGCGGAGAGCTCGATCGAGCGCGCCGCGAGCGCGGATCCGCCGAGGAGAGAAGGCGTCATGACGAGGCGCGGGGGCTCGCCGGGCAAGCAGATCCAGGTGGCCTCGGCGATCGGGACCGTCGCGGCATGCGGGGTTTTCGGATCTCGCGCGGCGTCGTCGACACAAGCGGCGCGGGCGTCCGTGAGGAGGCGGGACGCGAGGCGGCCGGGCGCTTCGGCTTCCATTCCCCACGCGAGCGAGGCGAGCGCGGAAAGGACGAACGCGAGGAGCCAGACGGGAAGGGCGGACGCGACGAGCGATCGCGGCGAAGCGCCCAGGGCGAAGACGGCGCGCGCCTCGCCACGATCGACGAATCGAGCTGCCGCCAAACCCGCGCCGAGGGAAGGGGCGAGCACGAGCGCGACTTCGAGCGAGACGGCGAGGGCGGCACGGGCAAACGGCAAGCCGAGCCGCACGGGCACGCTCGGCGCGAGCAGGAGCGGCATCGAACGGACGAGGCCCGCGAGGAGCGAGACCGAGGTGACGAGCGCGGCCACGAGCGAACCGTCCCGGAAGGTGGGAAGCGCGAGCAGGCGGAGCCCGGGCGGGATCGGGACGATCGAGCGGCTCATGGGTGGGACGGGTGCGGGGAGTGTACTAACGTTCCGGCTCGTGACGGACCGAGCAGCACGCAAGGAGGCCGGATGTCCGCGGTCGTGATCGTCGGCGCCCAGTGGGGGGACGAGGGAAAAGGCAAGATCGTCGACCTGTACACGGAGAGCGCGGACGTGGTCGTGCGCTTCGCCGGAGGGCCAAACGCCGGGCACACGCTCGTCGTGGGCGACGACAAGATCGTCGTCAGGCTCGTTCCGAGCGGGATCCTCCGCGCGCAGGCGCGGTGCATCATGGCGCAAGGCATGGTCGTCGACCCGGCCGTGCTCGTGTCGGAGCTCGACGTGCTCGAGGCGAAAGGGCACGCGACGCGCGGGCGGCTGTTCGTCTCGGACCTCGCGCATCTGATCCTGCCGTACCACCGGCTCGTCGACGGGCTGCGCGAGGCGGCCGCGACGGACGGTCAGAAGATCGGGACGACGAAGCGCGGGATCGGGCCGTGTTACGAGGACAAAGCGGCGCGGCGCGGGATCCGCGTGGGAGACCTCGCGGATCTCGACGGCCTCGAGCAGAAGCTCGCGCGCGCAGCGAGCGCGTGGGGCCCGGTGGTGCGCGAGCTCGGCGGCGAGATGCCGGACGTGTCCGCGATGATGTCGGAGCTCCGGCCGCTCGCGCCGCGGATCGTGCCGCTCATCGCGGACACGGCGGTGCTCGCGAACGACGCGATCCAGAAGGGCGAACGCGTGATGTTCGAGGGCGCGCAGGGCACGCTGCTCGACCTCGATCACGGGACGTACCCGTTCGTGACGTCGTCGTCGGCGGTGGCGGGCGGCGCGTGTGTGGGCGCGGGCGTGGGGCCGACGCGGATCAAGCGGGTCCTCGGGATCACGAAGGGCTACGCGACGCGCGTGGGCGAGGGGCCTTTCCCGACGGAGCTCTCGGACCATCTCGGCGAGCGTCTGCGGGTCGCGGGAGGCGAGTTCGGCTCGGTGACGGGACGGCCCCGGCGAACGGGCTGGCTCGATCTGCCGGCGCTCCGGTATGCGGCGCGGGTGAACGGTCTCGACGGGCTCGCCGTGACGAAGCTCGACGTGCTCTCGGGGCTCGACACGATCGAGGTGTGCGTCGCGTACGACACGCCGGAGGGACGCACGAAGGAGCTGCCGATCCGTCACGTCGGAGCGGTGAAGCCCGTGTACGAGAAGCGGCCGGGGTGGCGCGAGTCGCTCTCCCACGCGCGGACGATGGCCGATCTGCCCCAGGCCGCGCAGGACTACGTGCGGTACCTCGAAGCCGAGATCGGCGTGCCGGTGTTTCTGGTGTCGGTGGGGCCGCGGCGGGACGAGACGATCGTCCTCAGGGACGCGTTTGGTTGAGGGTCAAACGGACAGGCTCTTCATGTCGATCACGAAGCGATAACGAACGTCGCCTTTGACGGTCCGGTCGTACGCCTCGTTGACCTGCTGCATCGGGATCACCTCGACGTCGGAGGCGATCCCCTTCTCGCCGCAATAATCGAGCATCTCCTGCGTCTCGGCGATGCCGCCGATGAGCGAGCCCGCGAGCGTCTTGCGCCCCATGACGAGGCCGAACGCCGCGATGGGGAGCGGCTTCTCCGGCGCGCCCACGAGCACGATCGTGCCGTCGCGCCGGAGCAGGCCGAGGAGCGCATTGACGTCGTGCGTCGCCGAGACCGTGTCGAGGATGAAGTCGAACGAGCCCATCGCCTTCGCCATCGCGCTCGGGTCGGTGCTCACGAGGAACTGGTTCGCGCCGAGCCGGCGCGCGTCGGCCTCTTTCCGCGCCGACGTGCTGATCACCGTGACCTCGGCGCCGAACGACGCGGCGAACTTCACGCCCATGTGCCCGAGCCCGCCGAGCCCGACGACGCCGACGCGTTGCCCCGGGCTCACCTTCCAGTGGCGCAGCGGCGAATACGTCGTGATCCCGGCGCAGAGCAGGGGCGCCGCGGCCGCGGGATCGATGCCCTCCGGTACGCGCAGCACGTAGTTCTCGTCCGTCACGATGACGTCGGAGTACCCGCCGAACGTCGGCGTTTTGCCGTCGCGCTCGAAGCCGTTGTACGTGACGTTCATCCCGGCCGCGCAGAACTGCTCGACGCCTTCCTTGCAGCTCCCGCACTCGCGGCACGAATCGACGAAGCAGCCGACGCCGACGAGATCGCCCTCGCGGAACTTGGTGACGCCCTTGCCCTTCCCGGTCACGCGGCCGACGATCTCGTGGCCCGGCACCATCGGAAAGATCGAATTGCCCCACTCATTTCGGACCTGATGAATGTCGGAATGGCAGATCCCGGAGTAAAGGATCTGGATGACGACGTCGTGGTCGCGGGGATCACGCCGATCGAACGTGAACGGCGCGAGGCCAGACTGTGCATTCTGCGCGGCGTAGCCTTGGGCTTTGATCATCCGTCCTGCGTACACGGAAAGCAAAGGCGCGGCAACCGCAGGGCAAGGTGGTCACATCCCCGCTTCTTCTTCCAAAAGCGCGGGGACGAACCCTTCCACCGTCGCGAGCGCTTCGAGTAGCCCCGTCCGCGGCACCGTGTTCTGCAATCCGACCGATTGCGGCGCGCGCACGGTGCGGCTCGGCATCACCTGCGCCGTCGACGACACGGAAGCAGCCGTCGGGTTTTGCCCACCGCGCGTCGTCAGAAGCCGCGACGGCGAGACCTGCTGCGCCGGCAAACTCCACTCGCCCGAGGTGCGGCTGCGCGCCTGCTTGCTCCGCCAGTAGTCGCGTGGGCGCATGCCCGCCGCGCGCGCGTCGAGGTCCGGGATCCGCGGCCAGAAGCCGCCGTTCGCCGTGCCGAGCGACTGCGCGAGCGCCTCGTGTCGGGCCCGCACGTTCGCCGCGTCCTCGCCGAGCCGCACCTCGGCGAGTGATTCCGCGAATCGCTCGAGCGCGCCGAGCAGGGGCGCGCGCTGGCCCGCGACGATCATGCGCGACGTGGCCTCTTCGCCGAGCCGACGAACCTCCCGCGGATCGCCGCGCCGGAGCGCGGTGATGTGCATGCGGCCGAGGAGACCGAGGCAGACGGCCTGCTCGTCGCCGTTCGGGCCCGCGCCCTGCTCGATGGCGCGTTCGTACGAGAGCAGCGCGTCGGCGAGGTGGCCCTCGACGAGGTGCACGTCGCCGAGGAACACCTGCCCGAGGGCGCGGCCGAGGCCCGTGCCCACGATGCGCGCGAGGTTCAGCGCGTTCGTGACGAGCATGCGGGCGCGGTGGAGGTGGCCGACGTGGAACTGGTGACGGCCCGCGTAGAGCGTGCCCATGTAGAGGTAGTGGCCGCCGAGCTTGTGCTCCTCGGCGTACGCGAGGAGCTGCGCCGTCGAGCTCACGCCGAGATCCCAGTCGTACCGCGCCTCCGCGAGCAGCGCGCACGCGTGCCACGCGCCGAGCAGACGCGCAGGATCGGCGAGCTGCTCGGCGAGGTGGGCGGCGGCCTGGATCTCGCGCTCGGCGCCGTCGAGATCGCCGGTCCAGCCGAGGGCCACGCCGTACAGGCTCCGCGCGTGGCAGAGCTCGACGAGGTCGCCTTCACGCTCGGCGAGCGAAGAGCCCGCGGCGAGCGAGCGCGCGGCCTCCTCGACGAAGCCGCGGGCGAGATCGACGCGGCCGAGGATGTTCGTCGCGGCGGACCTGTGCCGTTCGAGGGAGGGCTCCTTTCCCGCCGCGGCGATCGATTGCTCGGCGTGCCGGCGCGCCTCCGTGAGCTCGCCGCGCGCCTCGTGCACACGGGCGAGCGCGGCGCCGAGCATCGCCGACGCCGCGGTCGTGTCCGCGGTGCACCGCTCGACGAGCTTGAGCAGCTCCTCCGTGCCGGCGAGCAGCCAGCGCATGCGCACGAGCTCGGCGGTCGCGACGAGCTGGATGCGGCGCTGCTCGGGGGAGGCGGGGAGCGTGGCGACGAGATCGATGGCGCGGTGGAGCTTCGGGCCCGCGCCGGGATCGTTTCCGGGCCTCGCGAGGGCCGCCGTGAGATAGGCGTCCGCCGCCCGGAGCGTCTCGCCGGCGCGCTCGAGGTGGCGCGCGAGCGTGCCGGGATCGGCGCCGCGTCGTTCGAGCTGGCGGGCGATGCGCAGGTGATGCTCGCGTAGATCGGCGCGCACCGCGCGCCGTTCGAGCTGTTCGAGCACGACGTCGTGCACGAACGTGGTGGACGTCGGCGCGTCGAGCAGGAGGCACCGCTTCTCGCCCTCGTCGAGGGCGCGATCGATGCGCTCGATCGAGAAGAGCCCGAGCGCGCGCAGGTCCGAGCGCAGGAAGTTACGGCCGAGGAGCGCGGCCACGCCGAGCACCTCGCGTGACTCGGGCGAGAGGCTATCGACGCCGCGGCGGAGCGCTTCGGTGATCGAGGCGGGGGCGCGGTAATCGGCGAGGTTGCGCGAGCCGAGGGACAACGTGCCGAACGTGGTTCGACCGACGAACCCTTCGACTTCGAGGTTCCGGATCACCTGGATCCCGAAGAGCGGATTGCCCGCGGCGAGCAGCGGCACGTGCTGTTCGAGCTCGCGCAGGATCGACTCGTCTCCGCCGCGCGCGAGCTCGGCGAGCAGCCGCCCGTTCTCCTCGCGATCGAGCGGACCGAGATCCATGAGCGCCGCGCCGCGCCAGGCCACGCGCAGCGGCGGTCGCGTCGTGCCCAGCAAGAACACCTTCGCGGCGCCGAGGGTCCCCGAGAGGAGCTCCAGCACGGCGAGCGTCGCCTCGTCGCCCCAGTGCATGTCCTCGATGGCGACGAGCACCGGCAGGTCGGCCGCGATGCGCGTGACGAGCCTGCGCACGAGCTCGGCCACCCGCTTGGCCGACGACGGCCGCAGCAACGTTCGTCGCGCGTCGGCGTCGCCGAGGCCGCGGCCGAGCTCGGGGACGAGCGCCGTGAGCAGCTCCGCGTCCTCGTCGTTCGTCGCGTCGATCGCGGCCTGCACGAGCGCGCCCGTCATGCTCTTGCGCCGCGTGGCCGTGGCGACGCGGCTCAGCGCCTCGCGCAGCGGCGAGTACGGCACGAGCGCGCTGAGCTCGCGGCAGCGCGCGTAGATCACCACCGCCGCGCCGTCCTGCTCGACGACGTTCAAGAGCTCCGAGACGAGCCGGCTCTTGCCGATCCCCGCGTCGCCCACGATCACCACGGGCGTCGCCGCGCGCGACGTCGTGCCGAGCACGCGCGAGGCGAGCAGCGACAGCTCCCGCTCGCGCCCCACGAACGGCGCCTCCTCGGTATTGTGCCGCGGCGGCAAGGACGTCATGCGCCCGCTTTGCGGCACCCGCGTGCTCTGCGGCCCGCGCTCTCCCTCCGGCTCCTCGCCGCGCAGGGTGTCGTAGTAGACCTCTTTCAGCCGCGCGCAGAGCTGCGCCGCGCTCCCCGGCCGCTGCGAAGGATCCTGCGCGAGCAGCTCGTCGATCAGCGCCGCGATCGCGGGCGGCACGCTCGGGGCCACGTCGCGCAGCGGCACCATCTCGCCCACGGTCCGGTTCATCATGATCGTCCGCTGCCCGCGGCCCTCGAAGGGCAACTTCCCCGAGACGAGCTCGTAGAGGATCGTCCCGAGCGCGTAGAGATCCATGCGCGGATCGGGCCGCGCGCGCCCGCTGCGCAGGCACTCGGGCGCCATGTAGCCCACGGTCCCCGCGGTCACGCGCGTATCGTCCGGCTGCCAGCCCGACGTCAGCGTGGCGAGCCCGAAATCGAGCACTTTGACCCGCGGCTCGTGCGGATCGACGATCACGATGTTGCTCGGCTTCAGGTCGAGGTGCAGCACGTCGCGCGCGTGGCAGTGCGCGAGCGCCTCGGCCACCTTGCGCATGAGCCGCACCGCGTCGAGCGCGTCGAGCGCGCCGACGCGCTCGAGGTAGGCGTCGAGCGTCTCGCCCACCGCGATCTCCATCGCCAGGTAAAACCCCACGCCCTCGACGAACCCGTAGCCGTAGAGCTGGATCAGCGACGGATGGTCGAGCTTGAGCAGCGCCTCGATCTCGTTCTGCTGGCTGATCAGCCGCTCGGCCGTCAGCTCGGCTGCGGTCGTCTTGAAGACCTTCAGCGCGGCGAGGACCCCGGCGTCGCTTCGCGCGCGGAACACGGCTCCGAACCCACCTTCGCCGAGGAGATCCTCGATGGTGTAGTCCCCGACCCGCGCCCCTCGCTCGAGCCAGCGGTCGCCCTCCATCACATCGAATCCTTCGAGGTCGTTCTTTCTGCTTCTACAGACTGCCGGAGGCGACGCCCGAAAGATACGGCCAAGACGCGACGAATGCGTGCGCTCTCTCCGTCCCTGTTCGCTCTCGCGAGGACCGCGTGATGCGCGCCACGCCGCGGACCGGTATACTGCGGCTGTGATCCCGAGCGTCTTCCTCGCCTCGATCGTCCTCGCGTCTCCGACGCCTCCATCGAGCGGACAAGGCGCGAGCCTCGTCGCTGCCGCGGCCGCGTCGGGGCGTCCGCGGGAGTGCGCTTCGACCGTCCGACGTGGATTGTCCCGACGTCCCACGGTCTGGGAGCTCGTGCGCGCCCCGGAGCTCGGGCGGTATTGCGACCTCGTCGCGCGCGCCAAGGCGCTGCTCGTCTCGGACCCGGCCGCCGCGAAGACCGCCGCCGAGAACGCCGAAAAGGTGCTGCCCGGGTACGCCGCGCCTCGCGTGCTCCTCGCCCGCGCGGCACTCGCGCTCGGCAAGATCGACGACGCCGCGCGCGAGTTCGAGGCCGCGCGCGGAAAGGATCCGCGCAGCGTCGAGGACCCGCCCACGATGCACGACCTCGCCGAGGTCCTCCGGCGCACGGGCAAACTCGAGGACGCGCTCGCCGTCTACCGCGCGCTCGTGCCGCGCATCGACCTGCTCGGCTCGCCCGATCGCCGCGTCGCCGTGCTGCTCGAAGCCGCGCACGTCTCCATGGCCGTCGCGGCCTCGCGCGCGGCGGGCGGCGCCACACCGGCCGAAGCGCCTTCCACCGAACCGAAGCGCGCGCCGCTCGACGAGGCCGCGGCGTACCTGCGTGAAGCGCGGCAACGCCCGCCGAGCGCGCTCTCCGGGGACGTGCTCCTCTCGCTCGTGCTCGTCCTCGATCGCAACGGCGATCGCGTGCAGGCCGACGCGGCGCTCGCCGACGCGCGCGCCTCGGGCGTTCACCTGCGCACGGGCGGCCCGAGTTACCTCGCGGCGGCCGAGGACAAGGCTTGCCTCGAAGCGCTCGCGGCCGAGGGCGCGGCCGCGGTGAAACTCTGGGAGACGTACCTCGCCGGCCCCGGCGCCAAGACTCCGTGGGCGGCCTCCGCGCGGGCGCGGCTCGAAGCCGCCAAGAAGGCGCCGCGTCCCGCCGGCGCGAAGGGGGGCCCGTGAGACGAAGGTTCTTTGTCGCCGCGTTCGTCGCGGCCGCGCTCCTCTCCGTGCCCCTCGCGGGCGAGGCGCTCGCCGCGCCCTCCGTGTGGCTGCAGGCGCGTGATCCCGTCGCTGCGTCGCGCACCACGCTCCTCGAAGAGGCCGACCAGTTCCTCCTCAAGCACGACCTCGCGCAGAGCGAGTCCATGTTCGACGCGAGCCCCGCCGTCGACCTCCTGCGCATGCGGGACGTCTACTTGCTCGAAGCGCTCAAGCGCCTCGAACAGGCGGGCGGCGCGGAGAGCCCCGATCCGCGCGTGCGCTTGCGCATGGGCCACGTGCTGCGGAGGCTCGGTCAGGATCGCAAGCCGCCGAACCCGGGCCGCGTCGAGGAGGCGATCCGCGTGCTCCTCACCGTCGCGCACGGCAGCGCGCCGCAAGCGCTCACCACCTCCGCGTGGAACGAGCTCGCGATCGCCTACGCCGTCCTCGGCAAGCGCGACCAAGAGGTCCACGCGTATGGCGAGGCGCTCGCGCACGAGCCGCTCGGCCATCACCGCGCCGTCCTCTTCGCCAACCGCGCCGAGTCGTACATGGGCATGGGCCGCCTCGACGACGCCATCCAGGGCTACCGCCAGGCGCTCCGCTCGCTCCTGCCGATCGAGATGTTCCAGTACGGGGTCACTGCCCTCTGGGGCCTCGCCGTTGCCACGGATCGCGACGGCGACCTCGACGGCGCGCTCGCCTCGATCGCGCTCGCCCGCGCGTACGACCGCGACGATCGCAAGATCCACGAGCCGAGCTGGTTCTTCTCACCGCCGCACGACGAGGCCTGGTACGACGCGCTCGGCGCGTGGAGCGCGGCGCGCACCACCGACCTCGGCGCCGTGCGTGCCGAGGCGTACACGCGCGCCATCGAGGCCTGGGAGGCGTACCTCGAACGTGCGCCGGACGACGATCGCTGGGTCCCCCTCGGCCGCGTGCGCCTCGAAGCTTGCAAGAAGGAGCGGGAGCGCGTCCTTCAGGCCGCGCGAAGGCGCTGAGATCGCACTGACCTCTTTACGGTGACCCAAGGACGCTCCACGCTCCACTGTCACCACGGCGGAGGGCGTTGATTGAAGCGGGATTCGCTCTTCGAGGAGTCGGTCGTCTGGTCGGGTCGCCCCAAGGCCGTCACGTGCCCGGTGCTCTACCAGATCGCGGCCGCGATCGCGGGCATCATCTCGGCGATCACCACCGCCTCCGCCGTCGTCGTCGCCACCGCGCTCGGATCGAGCCCCGGAGCTCTCCTCGTGTTCGCCGCGTGGATGGCCATCCTCGCCGTCGCCTTCGCGCTCGGGCCCAAGTGGTGGCGCAGCGAGCTCGAGTTCGTCGTGACCGAGCGCCACATCATCCTCCAGCGCGGCAGCCTCCGTCGCATGATGGACCGCTCGGCGATCAGCTTCGCCCGCATTCATTGGGACCCCAAGCGTCCTGGCATCGGCGACCTCGAGCTCGTGCGCGCCGTGCCCACCGGCGCCTTGCGCCGCCGCCTCGCGATCGTCTTCCACGGCCTCGTCGCGCCCGACCGCGTCTGGGCCATCGTCCGCGGCGTCACGCCGTCCACCCCGGCGGGCGACGGCCAGCGCCTCCTCGCCCAGCGCCTCGACGACGGCGAGCGTGTCCTCTGGTCGGGCCATCCGCCCGACGGCTTTCGCAAATGGCTCCCGTCGAGCGGACGCGCGGCCCTCGGCCTCGTGCTCGGCATCGGCCTCTTCGTCGCGGCGATCGTCTCGTCGAGCCACGCCGTGCACGCGACGCGCACCGTCGTGCGTGGCGGCCTCTCGCCCGAGTCGCTCTCCTTCTTCGCGCTCGTCACCTCGCTCGCGCTCACGATCCTCCTGCTCGTCTCGGCGGGCGTTCTCGTCGTGTATGCCTCGATCGTCCGGCCTGCGCGCCTCGAAACGCGCACGCGGTACTGGGTGACGAACCGGCGTGTCCTCATCCAGCGCGGCGACGAGGAGCTGCACCTCGAGCGCACGCGCATCGTCGACGTCATCGACAGCCCGGCGGCGGGCGGCCTCAACGATCTTTTCCTGGTGCTCGACGGCCCGCGCGCGCGCGCCTTCGCCTCGAGCGGCGCGTTCGGCGAGCGTGATGCCGAGGGCCTCCAGCCCGTGCTCCGCCGCATCACGGACCCGGAGGCCGTGCGTCGGATCATCCTGCGCGCGCCGAGCGCGCCGGCGATCTCGGTGGCTTAAAAGCGGGGCTCGCGCGCCTTTTCGAGCAGCATCCGCGCGCAGGGGATCGCGTCTTCGGCCGCGGGTGTGTCGGCGCGTAGCTCCATCGCGTCGGCGTTCATCGTGACGAGCCACGTTCCTTGCGGGAACGAATCGATCCATCCGGTGAGGGCCGCGATATCGATCGCCGCGCCCTCTTCGTTCTCGATCACGAGCTCGACGCCGCCCGGCGTGACCAGCGTCGGCGCCTCGCCGGGGAGGCCTTCGCGCCGTTCGAGGGAGGTCTGCACGGGCGGCCGCACCTTCACCCCTGCGGGGAAACCGGGCGGGCCTTTGGTCTTTAGCTTCATCCAGTCGACGAGCTTGTCCTTTTTGAACGAGCCCGCGAAAACTGCGGGCGAGCCCATCCAAAAGGTGACGCCGTCGCTCGCTTTGGGCGCATGCAGCCGGAACGTGGTGGGAATCTCGGCGTCCTGCTCCGCGACGAACCCGAGAGCTTTCGCGACGGCGTTCGCGCGCTCGACGCTCCTTTGCAGCGCGCGGCGCTCCGTGCGGGGGTGCGGGCTCATGCGGGGGTGCGGGCTCATGCGGGGGTGCGGGCTCATGCGGTTCCCTGCGATGAGCGCGAAGAGCAGGGCGCCGAGGATTCCGAGGAGCAGGGCGGGCATCGAGGGGAAGGGGATACCACGCGATCCGGGATCACGCTTCGTCCTCTTCGTCCATCCAGTCTCCGCCGGACGTCGCCTCGGCCTTCTCCGCGTCGTCGGCGGGCTTCTTGGGCAAGCCGAGCCTCTCGCGGGTCGAGTACAGGTTCGAGCGCACGAGCGCGCGGTGGTCGGGGGCGCGCTGGATCAGCCGATCGAAGATGGGCAGATCGTCGACCGTCGCCTTCGCGGTGAGGCACATCGAGATCGGCATCGCGAGCTCCGGGCGCTCCTCGAAGGCCGCGAGAGCGCGATCGATCAGCGCGCGGTCCTCCGGGTGCCAGGGACCTTCGGGCAGGACGCCGAGGGTGCGCATCCAGGCCCCGTACTCGTTCGGGGGGTTCGCGTCCCGGGCGCGGCGCAGCGCGGTCCACTCGTCCTCGGTGACGGGGCCGCGGAGCTCCTCCGGCCCGAGGAACGGCGCGTGTTCGTCGCGCAGCTTGCTCCGCGCCTCGTCCTTCTCTGCGCCCGTGAAGACCCTCGAGAAGAACATCGGCGCGACGCCGCCCCAGAGCTCGGAGATCGCCGAGACCACGTTGAGCGCCTCCGTGCACGCGAGCTCTCCACGCCGGAGCGCGGCGCGTAGCGGCATGATGGCCATCTTGGTCAACGTGGGGTCGGCGACGATCAGGCCCCGCAGGCGCGCGTCCTCGCAGAGACGAGCCGCGAGCTCGATCCGGCTCCCGTCCGTCTCCGCGGCATATGCGTCCGTCAGGATGCACCGCAGCCCCCAGCGCGTGAGCTTGTCGTCCTCGCTCCGCAAGGCCTGCTCCACGGCGGGGCGGAGCAGCTCGAACGGCGCCTTTTGCACGAGCTTGTCGATGTTCGCGCCCATCCGCGACCAGGCGCCTGGATACCCGGCGAGGCGCGCCTCGAGCAGGCGCTCCGAGAGCGCCCCGGGCCTCGCGTTCTTCGCGCCGAGCACGTTCGCGATCTTGTTCATGATGAAGTCCATTCCTCGGCTCGTCGTCACCTCGGGCGCTTCGAGGACCATCTCGACGATCGGCGAGAGATCCGCGCCCGGAGGCATCACCTCCTCGGCGAGCTCGGCGGCCAGGAAGTAGGGCGTGGCCACCTCGTCGCGCATCGAGGCCGGCGCGGACAGCGCGTACTTCGCGAGCGCGAGGCCTACCGTCACGGCCCGCTCGTGCGACAGCGACGCGACCATCGCCTTGTGATCGGCCGTCAGGTGGAACGCGCGACCCTTGGCCCAGCCCTCGAGCACCCGGAGGAACGCCTCGGTGCCGCCTTCGCGTGACAGGAGGTGCGCCCCCGTCAGGGGCATCCTCGTCGCGTGGTTCCCGCCGGACCCGAGCGTCGTCTCCAGCACGTCGACGGCGATCGGGTCCGGCAGCTTCGCGACGAGCTCGGTGAACTCGCGCTCCTGCTTCATCAAGGTCCAGCGGGACTCGTCGAGCATCGCCGAGATGCGCTGGATCGGCTCGCGGATCGCCTCGGCGTCCGCCTCGGGCAGGTGCGCGAGCGGATCACGCTGCCACTTCCCTGCCCACCACGGCAGCTCGCCGCGCGACGCCAGCGCCTCCTGCGCGGGCTTGCGCACGTCGGCGATGGGATCCTTGGCCAGCCTCTCGAGGAGCTTGACGGCGCGCTCGTTCGTCGGGCGCACGCCCGCGGCGATGATGGCGCGGATTTCGTCGTTCGGGCTCGCGGCGAACGCCTCCACGCTGTCGTTCACCGGCGCGCCTCGCCGGAGCAGCTCCCCGAGCCCTTCGGCCACGACGTCCGTGTCCTTGTCGGCGTGATCGTCCCACCCGCCTTGCTCCTCCAGCAGCGCCACGACGAGCTGGAGCAGCGACGCGTCTCCGAGCAGGCCCGCCGCGGTCGCGCAGAAGCGCATGGCCTCCTTCGCGCCGCGGAACACGAGGTTGTCGAGCCTCTGCGCGTCCGGATCGTTCCACGCGACGTCGTCGTCGTGCCCCTCGTGCAGGACCTCCATCAGCGTGATGGCGCGGCGCGCGATCGTGCGGATCTCCTCGGCCGTCGCGAGCAGCGGATACTGTTTGGGCATGAGCGCGTCCTTTCCCTCGGAGCGCTCTCCTACGACGGGAAGAGCGCGCGGTATACTTCGTCGATCGTGCGCACGAACGTCACGTCGAGGTGGATGTCCTCGGGGACATCGGCGCGGTTCGCCTCGGGGATCACCACGCGCGCGAGGCCGGCGCGCTCGGCGGCGATGAGCTTCGCGCGGATGCCGCCGACGGCGAGCACGCGACCGCTCAGCGAGAGCTCCCCGGAGAGCGCGGTATCGGCGGGCGCCGGCCTGCCCGACAGGGCCGAGACCAGCGCGGCGAAGATGGCCGTCCCGGCGCTCGGGCCGTCCTTCGCGAGGCTCGCCTCGGGCACGTGCACGTGCACGTCGGTCGCCGCGAGCCTGCCCTGCTCGACGCCGTAGCGGCTCATCTCGGCCCGCACGTGCGAGAACGCCGCGCGGACGGACTCCTTCAGCACGTCGCCGAGGTTGCCCGTCGACACGAGCTCCCCGCGCCCCGGCATGGTCGCGGCCTCCACGAAGAGCACCGAGCCGCCGCCGGGCCCGACGGAGAGGCCGGTCGTCACGCCGACGGGCAGCGCGCCGAGGGCCTTCTCCTTCGTGAACCGCGGCGGACCGAGCGCGGCCTCGACCTCGGCCTGGGTGATCGGCGGGGCTTGCTCCTCGCCGGCGGCGTCGGCCTCGCCTTGCTCTCGGCGCGTGACGAGCGCGAGCGCGCGGGCGCGGAGCACCGTCGCGAGCGCGTGACGGAGCTGCCGGACGCCGGCCTCGCGCGTGTAGCCGTCGATGAGCACCGTCACGGCGTCGTCCTCGATCGCGGGCGTCTTCGGCAGCCCGATCTCGGCGCGCAGCCGGTCGAGCAGGTGCGTCCGCAGGATCGCGGTCTTCTCGACGGCCGTGTACCCCTCGATCTCGCAAAGCTCCAGCCGGTCGAGCAGCGTCGGGTGGATCTGGGAGGTGTCGTTCGCCGTGGCCACGAAGAGCACGTGCGACAGGTCGTACGGCACGCCGAGGAAGTTGTCCTGGAAGTGCGGGTTCTGCTCCGGATCCAGCACCTCGAGCAGCGCGGCCATGGGGCTGCGGGCGCGCCCTTCGCCGATCTTGTCGATCTCGTCGAGCAAGACGAGCGCGCTCGCGCTGCCTGCCTCCACGATGGCGCGCAGGATCCGGCCTGCCGACGCGGCGACGTAGCTCAGGCGGTGGCCGCGGATCTCGCTCTCGTCGTGCACGCCGCCGAGCGCGACGCGGGCGAAGGGGCGCCCGAGCGCCTCGGCCATCGCGCGGGCGATCGTCGTCTTGCCGACGCCGGGCGGGCCGGCGAGGCAGAGGATCATCGAGGCGTTCTCGCCGCCGAGCTTGCGCACGGCGAGGTACTCGGCGACGCGCCGCTTCGGCTTCTCCAGGCCGTGGTGGCCGCGATCGAGCGCGGCGCGCACGGCGGCGAGATCGATGGGGCGCTCCGGGTCGGGCTGCCAGGGCAGGCGCGCCATGAAGTCGAGGTGGTTCGTGTACGTGGAGTAGTCGTGGTGGTTCGACTGCATGCCCCGCAAGAGGCGCAGCTCGCGCTTGGCCGTCTCGCGCGCGAGCTTGGGCATCCCTGCCTGCGACAGCTTGCGCTGCAGCCGGGCGAGGTCGTCGCCCTCCTCGGCGATCGCGGGATCGTGCAGGTCGAGCCGCTTCTGCAGCTCGACGATCTGCGACCAGAGCTTCTGCCGGAGCGCCTTCGGCACCTCGGGTTTGGCCATCGCCTGGCGGAGCATCGCTTCGAGCTCGGGGGCGGCGTTTCGCCCCTCGGCGCGGGCCGCGAGCAGGAGCGCGACGCGGCGGATCCCTTCCTCGAGCGGGTGTTGCGTGAGCTCGGCGAACTCGGCCTTGCCGGAGACCGCGCGCGCGGCGGCGGCGAGCGCGGTGCGCAGGGGGGCGTGGAAGTCCAGGGGCTCGGGCACCGCGCCTCCGTCGAGGGCGGCGAAGAGCAGGTGGGCGGCGGAGAGCAGCGCCTTCGTGTCCGGCGTGGACTCGTCCTCGTCGGGCGTGTCCACGTCGGCCGTGTACGGGGGCTCCTTTCCGCGCGCGGCCACGAGCCGGCCTCTTCGGAGGCCGGCGAGCGTGAGGGTCGTCGCGTCGACGGAGACGATCCGACACGTCGTGCCCCACCTGCCGGTGACCAGCGAGGGCAGCTCGACCGAGGAGGTGATCGTGACCGCGAGGATCTCCGCGGGGAGCTTCGCCTCACGGGCGGCGCGCGACAGCGCGACGAGGGCGACGGTGTCGATGGCGGGCACGGCGAACGTGCGTTCTTCGCCGGGGAGGATGGCCTCTTCGAGGAGGCCGACGAGGGGGAGCTGGATACGCGCCACGTTCGTGCAATCAGGGTCCGAGGGCAGGGATTGCCCGTGGACGGACCGGGGTTTTACCGGGTCAGGGGTGTGTCGCGCCAGCCAGATTTCGGTGGGGGGAGGCGCGGGCTACGCCGGAATCGCGGTCGCGTCGGCTCGGACCGGCGGGGTGCGCGCGGCGGACGCGTCTTCCAGAGCCTCGTCGTCCGTCACCTCGACGTCCTTTCCGCCGGGCGTCGTTCGCAGGAACCCGAGCTGCCGGAGCAGGCCGCGCTGGGTGATGGCCCGCCGGGCGATGGCGCTCCATTCGAGGTACCAGGCCCAGAGGGCCGTCTCGGCCTTCTCGAAGCTCTCGTCCTCGGCGGCGAGCTTCTCCAGATCGGGCAGCGGCCCGTCGACGTTGCGGAGTTTTCCGAGCAGCGCCTTGGCCTCGTCGACCACCATCTCGGTGAGCCCGCGCTGGGCGAGCAGCGCGCGTGCATCCTTCCCCGCCTGGCCGAATCCGCCGTTCCACGCGGGGTCGTCGATGGTCTCGAGTCGTTCGACGAAGGTGCCGACGGAGACGATGACGGCCATGCCGTCGGTCTGGGAGAGGTTGCGGAAGACCTGCGCGTGAATCTCCGGCGCGTGCCGCTTCAAGGTGGCATCCGCGATGACGAACCATTGATTCTCCCAGGCGTCGAGGGCGCGTAGGGCGTCGGGGTCCGTGGTGGGCGGCGCCTCGACGAAATCGAGTTTTGTCCGCGTCACGTTCTTGAGGAGTGTCCATCCCTCGTCGAGGTCGGCGTTCGTGAAGCCGTGCCGGGCGAGGGGAGCGGCGATCCGCGGGTTGCGGAGCGCGATGAGGAGCTTGAGGACGCGTTCGGCCTTCTGACCAATCGTGAGCTTTGCCATGACGGAACCTCCCTATGGGGGGTGGACCCAGGTAGTTCCCGTCCGGAACGCGTGTGACAGCGATCGAGAACGACGCAATCGTGCTCTCGGAAGGTGAGCCCCCCGCTCCGGGAGGTGAGCCCCCGCGGGGGATCGGTGGTCGGAGGCGGGGGGTGGGTTCGAGGGAGCGGGGGGATGTGAAGTCGGATACGGGGGATCGGGTCCGGGAGCAGGGGGATGACCTGCGGGAGCAGGGGGATCGCTCGTGGGAGCAGGGGGGTGTGAGGGCGGATACGGGGGATCGGGGTTTGGAGGTGGGGGGAGCTGTGCGATGCTGGCTGCATGACGCGGCTGCAGCGCTTCAGGGCGTACATGGCTCGGATGAATCCGGTCGCCGACCCGGAGACGGCGTTGCGGGAAGGGCTCTACGTCGACCCGCCGGGCAGGACGGTGGCGAACGCGCTGGCCACGCGGTTGGAGCTGGAGCCGACGTCGACGCATTTGGTGCTCGGGGGGATCGGGTCGGGGAAGACCTCCGAGGTGCTGCGGGCTGCCGCACGTACCAAGGGATCCGTGGCCGATGCAGGCGATCTTGTGGAGTACTGCGATGTCAGTCGATTCCACGACGTGCAATCGGAATCGTGGACGGGCGTACTGACCGCTCTCGTGGGGTTATCGCTGGCTGATGCGTGTCGGGGGCTCGTGCCGCCGAAGACCCCCGAGGCCGCGGCGGTCCGAGCCGTGCGACACTACGCCCACGGGCGGACGCGCAGGCGTTTTCCTGATGATGATTTCGACTTCTCCATCGCTCACGATGATGGGAGCGTGACCGAGCACGTCGCGGGAGTGCTCAAGGCGCCTGACAAGCCGCTTCCCGATGAGCTCGCCGGAGTCGCCGCGCACATCCGCTTGCTCAAGAACGCCTGCCTTGGTGAGCACAAGCAGGCCATATTCCTCTTCGACTCCCTCGATCGCCTCGCGGATCCCGAGCGCTTTCGGGAGGCTGTGGAGGACGATTTGCGGGCGCTGAAGAGTGTCGGTATCGGTGTCGTCGTCGTAGGCCCCATCCGCTTCATGGCCGGCGTCGACCGCGCCATCGCCAATCTATTCGACGAGACGCACTATCATCTCGCCGCTGAGCCGGCGCGGCCCGAGGGGCACGATTTCCTGGTCGAGGTTCTACGGCGGCGCGCAGGAAGCGAGATGTTGCCGGACGCTTGCCTCGAACCATTGGCGCGGGCCTCGGGGGGCGTCCTGCGTGATCTCATTTCTCTGGCGAAGCGCGCGGGTGAGGAGGCATATGCGTTCGGCAACGACTACGTGACCCCGGAGGACGTTGCACGCGCGGCTGACGCATTCGGACGCGCACTCGCAGTTGGGCTCGACGATGCGCAGGTGAAGCTCTTGCGTCATATCCGAAAAACGGGGGGCTTCGTCATTCGGGGCGAGCGCGAGTTGTCTTTGATCGAGACGGGGCGGGTCCTTCTGTACGAAGGACCGCGCTGGGTCGTTCACCCGACGCTGGCCCCGCTGCTCGATGCCATGCCCGAGGTTGCCGCGTGAACGAGCTCGGGTTGGCCCCCATCGCGATATGGCCGCTCGCGGCCAGGCTCGCCAGTACACCGACCATGAATGAATGGGTCGTCCTTGCTACTGCCTCCGGAACGGTCGATGCCGCCGCCGCTGAAATGACGGCTCAGCTCCAGTCTCTGTTCGAGGGGCCTGTAGAGCGACGGCGCATCACATCGCTCTCCGAGCTCATGAAGGTCATTGGCGAGCATGGAGATAGAATGCTCGTCTTGCACGGCCTCGATGAGTTCGGACCCCGTGACTTGCGGCAAGTGGACATGTACCGCAGCCGTCTCATCCGCGAGCAGCCAACGGTGCTGGTGCTAGCCGAGCCGGTCGTAGCGCTGTTCCCCGAGCACGCCCCGAATTTCTGGAGCTGGGTCCGTGCGTCGACGTTCCGTGCAATTCTCGAAGACACGTTGCCCGAGGAGGACCGCGAGCAGCGGCTCGCAGCAATGCGGGAGCATTTCGGGTTCAATGATGAAGAGCTCGTGCGTCGGGCCCTCGATGGGTCCTTGCCCGACGAGCCAGACATTGCGGAGTGGCTGGTGCTAATCGGTCGAGGGGAGCTTGTCGGACGCCGAGGCCCCGGCACATGAGGGCAGTACAAGCCCGTATCCTGGGCGCAGGGCTCCCGCTCGGGGTCACGACGCCGAAGGAGCTCCGTGATCGCATCCGGACGAGGCTCCTCCGCGCCTCCAATCAGGAGCGCATCCGTACGCCCCTTCAAGGGATTCACAGGTGGGTGAACGAAGGGCCGGGGGACAAGCGCTACGAACGTGTGATTACGGGTGGAATCAAAGATTTTGCACGTCGTCCGGAGAGTGCGCGCATCAAGCGGGACGATGGAGCGTGGCTCCACTTCACGATGACCGTCCGCTGGGACGGAAAGAGCGCGCTGGAGATGCTCGCTTACGACTTCGAGCTCGTCTTCCCTACCGGCCACGTGCCGCCCTTCGTTCGCCTCGACCTCAACGAGCCGGGTCACCACAACGAGGCGATTGGGCTGCGGAGCCACATCCATCCCGGCAATGACGATCTCCAACTCCCGGCCCCCCTCATGACCCCCGAAGAGCTCCTCGACCTGTTTCTAGGCGACGAGCTGCGCCCGAGAGACAAGGACAAGCCCCGTACCTGATCTCCGCCGCACCGCGCCATACACGTCTCCCCATACGTCCGCGCGATCCAGCGTCCCGGCCGAACCTCGTTCCGTGGTACTCATCACCTCGGATCACTCCCGGGGGTTGCCATGTACGACTGGAACGACAGCGTCCCGTCCGTCGATGGATCGGGCCGCGTGCTCTCCCTCTCCGGCGGGCCCGTGCGGCGCGACTTCGCGCGCAGGGTGCGGGCCGTCAAGGTCGTCGACGAGACCCTCCGGGATGGATTGCAGAGCGCCGCCGGCTATCAGCCCGATGCCGCGCAGAAGATCGATCTCCTCTACGCCATGGCCGCGATCGGCGTCGACGTCGTCAGCGTCGGACTTCCCGCCGCCGGCCTCGCCAATGCCGAGGATTGTTTCCTCCTCTGCCGCGAGATCGTCCGCTCCAAGCTCCGCGTCGTCCCCACCGCCGCCGCGCGCACCGTCGTCGCCGACGTCCACGGCATCGCCCGCGCCGCCGATCGCGCCGGCATCCCCATCGAGGTCTACGCCTTCATCGGCAGCTCCCCCATTCGCCTCGCCGTCGAAGGCTGGGACACGGGCTTCCTCATCGGCGCCATCACCGCCGCCGCGCGCGAGGCCAAGGCCGCGGGCTTGCCCTTCTGCCTCGTCACCGAGGACACGACCCGCTCGAACCCCGACGTCCTTCGATGCCTCTACAGCGCCGCCATCGACGCGGGCGCGGGCCGCATTTGCATCTGCGACACCACCGGCCACGTCACGCCGTACGGCATCGAGGCGCTCGTCTGCTTCGCGCGACGCACCCTCGACGAGCTCGGCGCGCGGCACGTCGAGCTCGACTGGCACGGGCACAACGACCGCGGCATCGGCCTGCCGAACGCGCTCTGGGCGGCCGCCTCGGGCGTCGACCGTGTGCACGGCACCGGCCTCGGCGTCGGCGAGCGGGTCGGCAACACGAGCCTCGAGCTGCTCGTCGAGAACCTCGGCCTCCTCGGCGCGCGTCCGCGTGTCCCCGAGGCGCGCCTCGTCGAGTATTGCGAGCTCGCCTCCCGCGCGCTCCGGTATCCCATCCCCGCGGGGCATCCGATCGCCGGCGCGGACATGCGCGGCGCGCGTTTCGAGGTACGTCCCTACCACGCGACGCCCGAGGAGGCGCCAGCATCGGAGCCCCTGGAGCCCATGGAAAAACTCGTACCGATGTGCATGAAGATCGGCGGCAGCGCCGTCGCGCTCGCCGTCCCTCCGCGCAGGACGCTGCTCGAAGCGCTGCGGTACGACCTCGACCTCGTCGGCACGAAGCAGGGCTGTGACAAGGGCGATTGCGGCGCGTGTACGGTCGTCGTGGACGGCGTCGCGACCCTCTCCTGCCTCACGCTCGCGCTCGACGCGGACGGCAAGGACGTGCGCACGGTGGAGACGCTCGAAGGCGCGCCGCACATCGACGCGCTGCTCGACGGCTTCGACAGGCTCGGCGGCGGGCAGTGCGGCTTCTGCACGCCCGGCATGCTCATGACCGCGACGGCGCTGCTCGACAGGAACCCGCGACCGACGCGCGACGAGATCAAGTGCGCGATCGCGGGCAACCTCTGCCGCTGTACCGGCTACGGGAAGATCGTCGACGCGATCGATCTCGCGGCGAAGATCCGGCGCGGCGAGGCGGAGGCGGGCGTGGGCCTGCCGGGGATCGAGAACACGCCGCCGCCGTTGCCTTCGAACAAGAGCTCGCGCGAAGGGAGGCAGGGCTAGCCATGACGGACACGGGAAAGCCGAGTGGGCTCCGGGGCCTCGTCGGCAGCCGGACGCGCACGCTGCTCGCGCCGCGCGTGACCGGGCAGGTCCGCTACACCGACGACATCCACCTGCCGCGCATGCTGTGGGGTCGGATCGTCCGCTCACCGCATCCGCACGCGCGCATCGTGCGCATCGACGCGACGCGCGCGCTCGCGAAGCCCGGCGTCATCGCCGTCATCACGGGCAAGGACATGCCCGAGCGCTTCGGCATCATCCCGTGGACGCCGGACGAGTACCCGCTCGCCCTCGACCACGCGCGCTTCATCGGCGATGCCGTCGCTGCGGTCGCCGCGACCGACGAGCGCATCGCGCACGAGGCCGCGGAGCTCGTGGACGTCGAGTACGAGGTGCTGCCGGCCGCGACCGATCTGCAGACGGCGATCGACAAGCCCGAGATCGGGCTCGGCAAGGGCGGCAAGGACAACGTCTCGAAGGAGGTCGACCTCGCGTTCGGGGACGTCGACGCCGCGCTCGCCGGGAGCGACGTCGTCACGGAGGGCGACTACTACTACGAGGGCAGCGCGCACGTCCCGATCGAGACCCACTGCGCCATCGGGAACCTCGACAAGAACGGCCTGCTCACGGTCTGGTCGACGACGCAGGTCCCGCACTACCTGCACCGCGAGCTCTCGCGTGTCTTGCGCGTCCCGCCCACGCGCATCCGCGTCATCCAGCCGCCCGTCGGCGGCGCGTTCGGCGGCAAGAGCGAGCCTTTTTCGCTCGAGTTCTGCGCGGCGAAGCTCGCGATGATCACGGGCCGCCCCGTGAAGTTCCTCTACACGCGCGAAGAGGAGTTTTACGCGCATCGTGGTCGTCACCCGATGCAGATCCACATGAAGGTCGGCGCGAAGCGCGACGGCAAGCTCACGGGCGTCGACGCGCGCACGTTCATCGACGGCGGCGCGTACTCCTCGTTCGGCCTCGTCACGACGTACTACTCGGGTCAGCTCCTCACGCTGCCCGCGTTCGCCGACACCTACCGCTTCCGCTCGACGCGCCTCTTCACGAACAAGCCTCCGTGCGGCCCGAAGCGCGGCCATGGCAGCGTGCAGCCGCGCTTCGCCTTCGAGGTCTCGCTCGACAAGATCTCCCGCGCGCTCGGGATCGATCCGATCGAGCTGCGAAGGAAAAACCTCGTCCCGCCGAACACGACCACGCTGAACGGCCTGCGCGTCACCTCGAACGGCATCGAGCAGTGCCTCGACGCCGTCGCGAAGGCAAGCGACTGGAAGGAGCGCTGGGGCAAGCTGCCCAAGGGGCGCGGGCTCGGCGTGGCGACGAGCGCGTACATCAGCGGGACGAACTACGCGATCTACCCGAACGCGATGCCCCAGAGCGCCGTGCAGCTCAAGGTCGATC
Source organism: Polyangium sp. 15x6 (assembly GCF_029960785.1). Classification (GTDB taxonomy): domain Bacteria; phylum Myxococcota_A; class Polyangia; order Polyangiales; family Polyangiaceae; genus Polyangium. Next base: position 79,309 of record NZ_JASBQE010000010.1, on the reverse strand, counting down.
GCTCGGGCGTCGTGACGGTCTTTTCTGGTCAAAGCGAGATCGGCCAGGGCTGCGACCTCATGCTCGCCGTGCTCGTCGCCGACGAGCTCGGGCTGGATCTCGGGTCGGTGCGCGTCGTCTCCGGCGACACGGACCTCACGCCCGTCGACCTCGGCGCCTACTCCTCGCGCGGCACGTTCATGAACGGCAACGCGTGCCTGATGGCCGCGCGCGAGATCAAGAGCAAGCTCGTCGCCGCCGTCGCCGAGAAGCTCGACGTCGATCCGCGCAACGTGCTCGTCACGCGCGGCGCGCTCGTCGTCGTGCACGATCCGGCCCGCGGCGTCTCCGTCACCGAGGCCATCCAGCTCGCCGAGGCGAAGTTCGGCACGCTCGGCGCGGTCGGCCACTACAACACGCCGAAGCTCGGCGGCGACTACCGCGGCGGCACCATCGGCGCGTCGCCCGCGTACTCGTTCACGGCGCACGTCGCCGAGGTCTCGGTCGACTCGCGCTCGGGGTTCGTGCGCGTCGAGAAGATCTGGGTCGCGCACGACTGCGGCAAGGCGCTCTGTCCCGTGATCGTCGAGGGGCAGATGGAAGGATCGGCGTACATGGGCGCGGCCGAGGCGCTGCTCGAAGAGCACGTGATCGGCCCCGACGGCCTGCACAAGGGGCCGAACCTGCTCGACTACCGGATCCCGACGAGCCTCGACGTCCCGGATCTTCATGCGCTCATCGTCGAGTCCGAGGATCAAGAGGGCCCGCTCGGCGCCAAGGAGTCGGGCGAGGGCCCGCTGCATCCGTCGATCCCGGCCATCGCGAACGCCATCTTCGACGCCGTCGGCGTGCGCATCGACAGGCTCCCCTTCTCGCCCGCGCGCGTGCTCGCGGCCCTGCGGAAGAAGCAGGCCGACGAGCAAGCCGCATCGATCGACTCTTCGCTCGGGGGCTTCGCTCCGCGACGCGGAGCTGCGCCCCCGAACCCCCCGGCTGCGGAGTGAGGTCCTCGTGTTACCGCTGCCCGTCTTCGATCATCACAAGCCTCGCACGCTCCCCGAAGCGATCGACTTGCTCGCGCGCCTCGGCGACAAGGCCGTCGTCATCGCGGGCGGCACCGACGTGCTGCCCAACATGAAGCACGGGCTCGTCGAGCCCGAGCACGTCGTCTCCATCGCGGGCATCGAGGAGCTCGGCGGCATCTCGCTCGTGCGCGAGGGCGACGACGACAAGCTCGTGCTCGGCGCGGGCGCGCGACTTTCCGAGATCGAGAGCTCGATCCTCGTGCGTCGCATCGCGCCCGCGCTCGCCGAGGCCGCGGGCCAGGTCGGCGGACCACACCACCGCGCCATGGGCACGCTCGGCGGCAACATCTGCCTCGACACGCGCTGCCGCTACTACAACCAGACCTACTTCTGGCGCAAATCGCTGGGCTTTTGCCTCAAGAAGGACGGCACGGTCTGCCACGTCGTGCGCGGCGGATCCCGCTGCGTCGCCGCTGCGTCGAACGACACGGCGCCCGCGCTCATCGCGCTCGAAGCCGACCTCCATCTCCTCGGCCCGCGCGGCGCGCGCATCGTAAAAGCTCACGATTTCTACGTGGCCGACGGCGTGAAGAACACCGTGCTCGAGCCCGGCGAGCTCGTCGTGCGTGTCTCCATCACGCGAAGCCCCGGCCGCCGTTCGAGCTTCGAGAAACTTCGGCGGAGGAACGCGATCGACTTCCCGCTGCTCTCGATCGCCGTGCGGCTCGACGTGTCCGGCGTGGAGACGACGCGCGTCGACGGCGCGGACGTCGTCGTCTCGGCGCTCGGCGCTCGCCCGCGCCGCATCCGCGCCGCCTCGAAGATCGGTCCCGGGACGCCGTTCGACGTCGCCGCGCGCGAGCTCGGAGGCGGCGCCTACGCCGAGTGCAAGCCGCTCCCGAACGTCGACGACGACACCGAGTGGCGCCGCGAGATGGTCCCCGCCCTCGTCGAGCGCGCCGTCCTCCGCCTCGAAGGCTGAAGGCCGAGATCGAAGGCAAAGTGCGATCCTCCCTGCCTTCGCCTCGAACCCCCGACGCTCCCTGACTCCGCGGCGGGGGCGCGGATCCCCGCGCGCCTCCGAATTCCTCCCTTGCAGCGCCGACGCGCGCGGACCAAGGTCCTCGTAGGTGCGCTTTCTCCAGTTCGTCCTCGTCGCCACCGGGTTGCATTTTTTCATCCCGGTCGTCGCTCGAGTCGCGCCGCAGCCTCAAGGGCCGCTCCTCGCGATCTCGACCGGCATGGCGCGGCGCATGGAGATCGACATCGAGGACGTCCCGATCGAGCCGCCGCGCCCGGACGAACTCCGCGAGCGCCAGCCGGATCCGGCCGTCGCGATGAACGACACGCGTCCGCGCACGACGGAGTCCGTCGACCCGCGCATCGTGGAGCCGACGACCGCGCAACCGAACAACACCAGCGAGCCGCGGCAGGTCGAGCCCGTGCCGACGGCCGCGCCTTCGGCGGGCCCGCCCGACGAGTACGGCGCGCCGCCGCCGGTGCCCGGAGGCCCCGGGATCCCCGGGATCGGCGGCCCCGTGTGGGCGATGCCCGGCGTGATCCCCGAGGCGGGCAAGCCGAAGCCCGCGCCCACCACGGTCGGGCCTCCGCCGGAGGTCGATCGCAAGATCGCGGGCCGCGTGATCTCCGACGTGATGCGCGAAAAGGATCGACAGCTCGGCCTGGATCTGCCGGGCGCGGGCACGATCGCGTCCGTCGTCTCGGATGTCGTGCGTGGCTCGGGCACGCCCGACGTCGCGCGCGCGACGCTCGAAGTGCGCATCGCGCCCGGCGGTCGCGTGGCGAGCGTGCGTGTCGTGCGTTCGTCGGCGGGCAACGCGGGCGACTGGAGCGCGGTCGCAGGCGCGGTGAGCGGTCGGCTCGCGAGCCGTCAGTTCACGCTGCCGGAGTCGTACGCGCAGGGCGCGATCGTGATGGTCGAGGTCGTCTCGCAGCTGCAGATGCCCGACGGCAGCACGGGCGGCACGAACATCAACAAGGGCGGGTCGAGCGACAGCCTCGGCGGCAGCGTGAGCTTCGACGTGGCGAACATCGGCGCGCGACCCAAGCGCCACGTGCGCGCCTCCGCCAGCGCGCGCCCGGCGACCTGATCGGCGCGTTCGCGCAAAAATCGCGGCCCTGGCGTCGATTGGTGGGCCCGCCCTCAGGTTTTTGAGGATTTTGTGGCACGAAGCACAAAATTCTTCGCAGAAGGGGGCTTTTCGGCGACCCGATGGACGGGCAAGACTGCTCGCGGCGACGACCACGGGCGGTGACATCCCGCGCGGCTCGTGCGACTCTCCCCAATCTCCCGCTCATGGCGAAGGAACGAGTTTTCTCTCTCGATGCGGTCCGCACCGACGGCTGGTTCGAGCGCATCGGCGATGGGATCGGCAGCTTTCAGGCTCTCTGCGACATCGTCGGCGAGACGTTCTTCGCCTTTTCGATGATCACGGGAGCGCGCATCACCGCGCTCACGGTCGACCGCCGCAACCCCGACAACACCCTCGTCGACTTCGTCATCGCGCCTCCGGGCGACGAAGAAGAAGAGAGCGAGGTCCAGCGGCTCACGCTGGCCGATTTCCGGCATCGGCTCGTCGGCGCGCTCCTCACCGAGGACGCGACGCCAGGCCCCCCCGAGCGCGACACGGACATCGAAGCGCTGCAGCTCCACATCGGCGTGCGCTACCTGCTGCTCGCGCCGCTCTTCGGCTACAGCCTGCGCAAGCTCTACGTCGACGGTCGCACCTCGAGGCTGCTCGTCCTGCGCGACGGCCTCGAGCAGACCTACGAGCTCGGAGAGTTCCGGGCGCGCATCCGCGCGCACGTGCGCGAAGAGCTCGAGCGTGCCTCGGCGGGCTCGCGCTCGGCGATCGATCTGACGCGCGTGGCGGAGGCCGAGGCGGCGAGCCAGCGCGGCGACTGGTCGCGCGTGGTGCAGCTCCTCGGCGCATGGCCGGCGCCGCTCGCGATCTTCCTTCGCACGCCCGAGGGACAGATGCTCACGACCGACGCGCGCGCGCTCATCGCGAAGGGGCTCGGCTTGCTCGGCACGGCGTGCGTCAAGCTCGGCGAGGAGCACCAGGGCGAGGAGGTCATGCGCCTCGCGGTGCAGTACGCGCAGGATGGTGCGGCGGCGGCGGACATCTTCCGCCGGCTCGGGGAGGCGCAGCTCGAGAACGGGCGTGCAGGGGAGGCCATCGGCGGGCTCCGGCGCGCGGCGAGCCTCGGCGCGCCGCCCAAGCTCATCTGGCCGCTCCTGGCGAAGGCGTACGTGAAGCGGCAGCGCTACGTGGCCGCGTTCGCGTGTGTGCGGGAGGCTCGCGCGGCGGGCGTGCCCGACGCCGAGCTCATCGAGGAGATCCGCGAGATCGAGGCCCGGCTCGGCACGGCGCTGACGGCGTTCCGTGGGCTCGTGCTGAGCTCCAGGAGTTGACGCGCGTGCAGGGGGCCCCATACCCCCTGGCCGCGCAATTGACACCCCAGAACCCCAAAGCTACATAGCCGCGGCGATTGTGCCGAGATCGCACGGATTTCGATGCATCTCGGAGCCTGCCAGCGCCCGCTCGTGATCGCGAGCGATCGCGCGAGAGGACCCACCTTCTCGGTCGGCACTAGAACCGGAGTACATCGCGTACCCCGGAGCACCCGGAGCACCCGGAGCGAACGATGTCCACCTACGTCCCCCTGTTCCTGCTCTTCATCGTGGCGGCGGTCCTCGCGGGCGCGCTGTTCACGATCAGCACCCTGCTCGGACCGAAGAACCCGACGCCGGAGAAGATGATCCCGTACGAGTGCGGCAGCGAAACGACGGGCGGCCGCTTCGTCAAGCCGAGCGTCAAGTTCTACCTGACGGCGATCCTCTTCGTGGTCTTCGACATCGAAGCGGTGCTCATCTACCCGTGGACGGTGGAGTTCAAGAACCTCGGCTGGATCGGCCTCGCGACCATGGGGTCGTTCATCCTCATGCTCGTGGTGGCGCTGCTCTACATCTGGAAGAAAGGAGCCCTCGAATGGGAGAAATGACCACTGGCGGCGCTGGCACGACGATCCAGGTCCTCGAGGGTTCGGAGACCGGCTTCGCCACGACGCGCTTCAACGACCTCCTCAACTGGGCGAGGAAGTACTCGCTGTTCCAGTACCCGTTCATCACGGCGTGCTGCGCGATGGAGTTCATGGCCATGGCGAGCCCGCGCTTCGACATGGCGCGCTTCGGCGCCGAGGCGCCGCGCTTCTCGCCGCGCCAGTCGGACCTGCTCTGGGTCGTGGGCACGATCAGCCAGCGCCAGGCGCCCGCGCTCAAGCGCATCTACGAGCAGATGGCGGACCCGAAGTACGTCTTCGCCTTCGGCACGTGCGCGTCGTGCGGCGGCTTCTACGACAACTACACGACGCTCGCGGGCATCGACAAAGTCGTCCCCGTCGACGTCTACGTCCCTGGCTGCCCGCCGCGCCCCGAGGCCGTGATCGACGGGCTCCTGCTCTTGCAGGACAAGATCGCGCGTGGTGACCGCACGCCGGCGATCGTGAAGCCGCGCCGCGACCCCACCGTGCAAGCGGGCAACCTCGTCAGGCTCGGCAAGAAGAGCACCGCAACATGAGCAAGCGCGTCCTCGAGATCCTGAAGAGCAAGTTCGGCGCCGACATCTACGAGACCCACTCGCAGTTCGGCGACGACACGGCCGTGGTGAACCCCGAGAAGTGGCGCGAGATCGCGCGGTTTCTCCGGGACGACTCCCAGTGCGCGATGAACATGTTCGTCGACCTCACCGCCGTCGACTACCTCGGCCGGCAGACGCCGCGCTTCGAGGTCGTGCTGCACCTGCGCTCGCTGGAGAGGGGCCACCGCATCCGGCTGAAGGCGCGCATCGGCGACGATGACGCGAACGGCGTGGAGATCGACTCGGTCGTGCCCGTGTGGAAAGGCGCGAACTGGTTCGAGCGCGAGTGCTTCGACATGTTCGGCGTGAACTTCAAGGGCCACCCCGATCTGCGGCGCATCCTGATGTACCCCGAGTTCGTCGGGTACCCGCTTCGCAAGGACTATCCGGCGGACAAGACCCAGCCGCTCGTCGAGCTGCGCAACGTCCCCGACAAACTACCCCCCTTCGGCATCGACGAGGGCATGCCGTTCGGGCGTCAGACCCACGATTACCCGCGGGGCGAGGAGACGAACTGAGTCATGGAACCGTTGGATCGTGATCTCGAGGAGGGCCTCCTCGAGCTGCCCAGCGAGCCGATGATGCTCAACATGGGCCCGTCCCACCCGGCCATGCACGGGACGGTGCGCATCGTGCTCGAGCTCTCGGGTGAGATGATCCAGAAGGCCGACGTGCAGATCGGCTACCTGCATCGCGGCTTCGAGAAGATGTGCGAGCGGGGCACCTGGACGCAGATCTTCCCGTACGTCGATCGCTGCAACTACGTCTCGCCGATGCTGAACAACGTGGGCTTCGCGCTCGCGGTGGAGAAGATGCTCGGCGTGACGGTGCCCGAGCGCTGCCAGTACTACCGCGTGGCGCTCGGCGAGCTCGCGCGCATCTGCGACCACATGATCTGCTCGGGCGCGATGTGCATGGAGCTCGGCGCGTTCACGCCGTTCCTCTACTTCGCCCGCGCCCGCGAGATCATCTGGGACATCTTCGAAGAGGAGACGGGCGCGCGCGTCACGCACAGCTTCGGCCGCGTGGGCGGCATGGCGAACCCGCCGACGAAGTACTTCAAGGAGATGGTCCGCGCAGGCGTGCCGCGCGTGCTGCAGCTCATCAGCGAGGGCGAGAAGCTCCTCTTGAAGAACCGCATCTTCCTCGACCGCCTCGAAGGCGTCGGCGTGATGTCGAAGGAGGACGCGCTCGCGCTCGGGTGGACGGGCGTCGTCCTGCGCGCCTCGGGCGTGCCGTACGACGTGCGTCGCGCGCACCCGTACATGGTCTACGACCGGATGGAGTTCGACGTGCCCGTGGGCACGACGGGCGACAACTACGACCGGTTCATGTGCCGCCAGGAGGAGATCCGGCAGACGGCACGGATCATCGAGCAGGCGCTCGATCAGATGCCGGACGAGGGCCCGATCAACATCGAAGATCCGCGGATCATCCTGCCGCCGAAGCAGGACGTCTACACGACCATCGAGGCCACCATCCAGCACTTCAAGATCGTGATGGAGGGCATCAAGGTCCCGGCGGGCGAGTGTTACTCGTACACCGAGGCGGGCAACGGCGAGCTCGGCTTCTACCTGGTCTCCGACGGCAGCGGCACGCCCTACCGCGTGCGGATCCGGCCCCCCTGCTTCGCCACCACGCAGGGCCTCGAGCAGCTCATCACGGGCCTGATGATCCCGGACGTCGTCCCGACGTTCGGTTCCCTCAACATGATCGGCGGGGAGTGCGATCACTGAGATGGCTACGATCAAGATCGACGGGCGCGAGATCCCCTTCGAGCAAGGGGACACCATCATCACAGCGGCGCACCGCGCCGGCATCGACATCCCGCACTACTGCTGGCACCCGGGCCTCTCCGTCGCGGCGAACTGCCGCATGTGCCTCGTCGAGGTCGCGCCGCCTCCCGGCCGCCCCGCCATGCAGCTCGACATCCTGCGCTGGGATCCGCAGAAGAAGGACTACGTCCCCGCGCGCAAGCCGAAGCTCGTGCCCGCCTGCCAGCAGGCCTGCGCGCCCGGCATGGAGGTCCTCTCCGAGGGCAGCGATCACGTCGAGGAGGCGCGCGGCGCGGTGCAGGAGCTCCTGCTCCTGAACCACCCGGTCGACTGCCCGATCTGCGATCAGGCAGGCGAGTGCCGGCTGCAGGACTACTGGCTCGAGCATCAGGGCACGGGCAAGCGCATGCAGCAGGAGGTCGTGCACAAGCCGAAGGCCGTCGATTTCGGGCCGACCATCGTCTACGACGCCGAGCGCTGCATCGTGTGCACGCGTTGCGTCCGCTTCACGGCGGAGGTCGCGAAGGATCCGGTCCTCAGCGTGCGCGAGCGCGGCAACCTCAACGAGATCGTCGTCTCGCCGGGCCGCGAGCTCGATCACGACTACACGCTCATGACGGAGCACGTCTGCCCCGTCGGCGCTTTGACCTCCAAGGACTTCCGCTTCAAGGCGCGCGTGTGGTTCCTCCGCAGCGCGCGGACGGTCTGCCAGGGCTGCGCGACGGGCTGCAACGCGTACCTCGACTACGATCCGCGGACGAACGTCCCGCACCGGCATCGCCCGCGCGACAACGAAGAGGTCAACAAGTACTGGATGTGCGACGAGGGCATGCTCTCGTACAAGCGCGCGGTCGAGGATCGCCTCGGCACGGCGCTCGTCGGCGGCGAGGACGCGAGCCTCGAAGAGGCGCTCGCGGCGGCGAAGGATCAGCTCGCGGGCCTCAAGGACGATCCGGGTCGGGTCGCCGTGGTGCTCAGCGCGCAGCACTCGAACGAGGACAACTACGCGCTCCTCACGCTCGCGCGCACGTTCATCGGCGCCAAGGACCTCTACGTGTCGGGTCGTCCGCTCGGCCGCGGCGACAAGATCCTCATGAGCGAGGACAAGAACCCGAACACGCTCGGCGTCATGCAGCTCGCGGGCGCGCCGGCGCCGAAGCCGATCGCGTCGCTCTTCGACGCGATCAAGGCGGGCAAGTACTCGTTCGTGATCGCGCTCGGCTCCGAGATCGAGGTCGACGCGAAGGACGCCGAGAGCGCGCTGTCGAAGCTCAAGGGCGTGGTGACGATCGCCGCGCACGACGGGCCGCTCGCGCGCGCCGCGCACGTCGCGCTCGCCGCGACCGCGTGGGCCGAGCAGGACGGCACGTACGTCAACCGCCAGGGTCTCGCGCAGAAGAGCGAGCGCGCGCTCAAGCCGCGCGGCGACGCGCGACCCGGCTGGGAGCTCGTGGCGAAGCTCGGCAAAGAGCTCGGCTACGCGATGACCTACAAGACGCTCGCGGACGTGCGTCGGGCCATGACGCCCGAGACGCCCGCCCCGAGCCGTGAGGCGGATCGGGCCGCGAAGCCCGAGGTGAGCGCATGAGTGCCGTCGAGATCGTCCTGGCAATCGTCAAGATCCTCATCCTCGCCCTGTTCTTCCTGAACATGGCGGCGCTCAGCACGTGGGCGGACCGCCGGCAGGGCGCGATGGTGCAGGACCGCGTCGGCCCGAACCGCGCGGTCGTGTACCTGCCGAACATGGCGGCGCGGGCCATCGTGCTCCTGCCGCCCGCGCTCTTCGGCGTGCTCGCGATCTTCACCTCGCTCGGTCAGGTCGTGGGGCGCGCGGCGGCCGAGCGGTTCACGGTGAACGTGCAGCTCACGATCCTCGTGGCCTGGTTCAGCCTGCTCGTGCTCTGCGCGAAGGTGCGCAGCGGCGGCGCCATCAACCGCGCCGAGCAGGTGTTCGAGGACGTGGACCCGCGATCGATCTTCTTCGCGGGCCTCGGCGTGCACGCGATCGGCCTCGTGGCCGGGCGCCTCGTGCCGCAGGCGTCGTGGCCGCTCGCGGCGCAGGTCACGGGCTTCGTGCTCGGCGGCGTCTTCCTGCTCGTCGGTCTCTACGCGACCTCGCGCGTGCCCGACGGCAAGATCCCGCTGCGCCTCGCAGGCACGCTCCACGCGCTCGCCGATTCGATCAAGATGATCTGGAAGGAGGACTTCATCCCGAAGAACGGGGATCGCCTCCTCCACGGCCTCGCGCCGATCCTGGCGGTCTTCTCCGCGCTCGCGGTGATGGCCGTCATCCCCTTCGGCAACGACCTCTGCTTCGCCGACGGCAACAAGAACGGCACGCTCGACTTCTCGGACCTCGCGAACCTCATGGCCACGGTCCCCGCGAGCGGCGTGTGCAACGGCTTCCGCGTGAAGCTGCAGATCATCGATCTCAACGTCGGCATCCTCTACATCTTCGGCATCGCGGGCACGGGCATCATCGGCGCGGCCATCGCGGGCTGGGCGAGCGACAACAAGTTCGCGCTCCTCGGCGGCCTGCGCGCGTCGAGCCAGATGGTCTCGTACGAGGTCGCGATGGGCCTCTCGCTCGTCGGCCTCTTCCTCATCTACGGCAGCGTCCGGCTCAGCGACATGGCCGTGTGGCAGGGCCAGAACGCGTGGGGCGTCTTCGTGCAGCCGCTCGGGTTCGTCCTGTTCCTGACGGCGCTCTGCGCCGAGACGAAGCGTGTGCCGTTCGACCAGCCCGAAGGCGAGAGCGAGATCGTCGCCGGCTACTTCCTCGAGTACTCGGGGTTCAAGTGGGGCATGTTCATGACGGGCGAGTACATCGAGCTCGTCTTCTCGAGCGCGCTCCTCGTCGCGCTCTTCTTCGGCGGCTACTCGCTGCCGTTCCTGCACCCGGACGGCATCACCGTCGCGTTCGGCAACACGGTGCTGTTCCAGTACAAGATGACGCACCTCGCGGTGAGCCTCATCTCGGCGCTCGCGTTCTTCGGCAAGACGGTCTTCGTCACGTGGGTGCAGATCTTCTTCCGCTGGACGCTGCCGCGCTTCCGTTACGACCAGCTCATGAAGCTCGGCTGGACCAAGCTCCTGCCGCTCGCCATCGCGAACATGATGGTGACGGGCGTGGTCGTGCTGGCGCTCCGCAACGCGGGCCCGGAGGCGGACGCGTGGCTCAAGCTCCTCGGGGACATCACGCAGGGCGTCGTCGCGGTCGCCACGCTTGCCGGCTTCGTGGCGGTCGTGGTCGGGTTGCTCGAGCCGGTCGAGCGCAAGAAGTTCCTCGCCTCGTCTGCGGCGCGCTTCGCGGCCGCGATGGGCGGGGTCAAGCCGGAGCCTCAGCAGGCCTGAGAGGATCGAACGATGGCGAAGCGCACTCCCTCGAACCCGTGGACCAAGCCTGCAGGCGCGCCCATTCAGGGCAAGGCCATCCCGCGGCCGCGCCGCACGGCCGAGGTCCAGTCCTACCTGCCCGAGCTCTTCCGGGGCATGGCGATCACCATGCGTCACTTCTTCAAGAACACGAAGGAGATGATGCTCGGCCAGAAGCCCGACCCGGTGCTCGAGGCCCTCAACGATGGCGTCACGACGATCTGCTACCCCGAGGAGAAGCGCCCCTATCCGGAGCGCTTCCGCGGGCTGCATCGCCTCACGCTCCGTGACGACGGCTCGCCGCGCTGCGTGGCGTGCCTGTGCTGCTCGACGGCTTGCCCCGCGCAGTGCATCCACATCGAGGCGGGCGAGTACGGCGAGGGCGACCAGCGGCGCGGCTACGAGCGTTTCCCGAAGACGTTCGTCATCGACGAGCTGCGCTGCATCTTCTGCGGGTTCTGCGTCGAGGCTTGCCCCTGCGACGCGATCCGCATGGACACGGGCATGCACGCGACGCCGTACGACTCGCGCGAGCAGTTCATCTACAGGAAGGATCTGCTCATGGAGTTCACCGGCCGGGACGGTTCGCGCAAGTCGGCGAACCCGCGCCACGAGCCGGGCGATCCGACGCATCCGGGCCTGTCGCGCGAGCAGATGGATCACTGATCCGATTCGCTGACGGACAGAAACCCCCTCTTCCTCGCGGGAGAGGGGGTTTTTGCTTTCAGCGGGAAAACAGAGGCATCCGAGCCTCGGCTTGCCATAATCCGCCCGATGACCGCCTACGGTGCGTACGAGCCGGTGATCGGGCTCGAGGTGCACGCGCAGCTTCTCACGCGGACGAAGGCGTTCTGCGGCTGCGCCACGAGCTTCGGCGACCCGCCGAACACGCACACTTGCCCCGTCTGCCTCGGCTTGCCCGGCGCGCTCCCCGTCCTGAACGCCGAGGCCGTGTCCCTCGCGGTGCGCGCCTCGCTCGCGCTCGGCTGCTCCTTGCAGGCGCGCAGCGTGTTTGCCCGGAAGAACTATTTTTATCCGGACCTGCCGAAGGGCTACCAGATCAGCCAGTACGACCTGCCGCTCGCGCTCTCGGGCGTGCTCGACATCGAGGTCGACGGCACGCCGCGCCGCGTGGGGATCCGCCGCATCCACATGGAGGAGGACGCGGGCAAGAACCTGCACGGCATCGGCGATGAGTCCGTCGTCGATCTGAACCGCGCGGGCACGCCGCTCATCGAGATCGTGAGCGAGCCCGATCTGCGCTCCGGCCCCGAGGCAGCCGAATATCTGCGGCGGCTGCGCGAGGTCCTGATGTTCACGGGCGTGAACGACGGCAACCTCGAACAGGGCAGCTTCCGCTGCGACGCGAACGTCTCGATCCGCAAGGTGGGCGAGACGCGGCTCGGCACGCGCGTCGAGCTCAAGAACATCAACTCGTTCAAGTTCGTCGCCGACGCGATCGACGTGGAGATTCGCCGGCAGGTGAACCTCGTCGAGCGAGGCGAGCGCGTCCGACAGCAGACGCGCGGCTACAGCGCGGAGAAGCGCGAGAGTTACCTCCTGCGCGACAAGGAGAGCGAGTCCGACTACCGCTACTTCCCCGAGCCGGATCTGCCTCCGCTCGTGCTCGAAGAGGCGCACGTCGAGTCGATTCGCAGCGCGTTGCCGGAGCTGCCCGTCGCGAAACGCGCGCGATGGGCCCTCGAGCTCGGCCTCACGGCGTACGCGACGGGCGTGCTCGGCGCGCATCCCGCGATCGCGCGTTTCTTCGACGAGGCGCGCGCGCTGTATCCCGACGCCGTGAAGCTCGCGAACTTCGTGCAGAGCGAGGTCCTGCGCGACGTCACGACGACGGGGCTCACGGCGAGCTTCCCCGTGACGCCCGCGCAGGTGGCCGAGATCCTGCGGCTCGTCGACGCGGGCACGATCAGCGGCAAGCAGGCGAAGGAGCTCTACGCGGCCGTCGCGGGCACGGACCACGCGCCCGCGGACATCGTGCGCGAGCGTGGCATGGCCGTGCTCGGCGACGTGTCGGCGATCGAGGCCATCGCGCGCGGCGTGATGGAGGCGAACCCGAAGCAGGTCGCCTCGTACCGCGCCGGCAAGACGGCGCTCCTCGGGTTTTTCGTCGGACAGATCATGAAGCAGACGAAGGGCAGCGCGGACCCGGCCACGGTGAACGCGGTGCTCGTGCGTCTCCTCGGCGAAGGGAGCGAGGCATGAGCGGACAGTCCCTCGTGGAGAAGGGGCGATTCGTCGGGCGCACGGCGGCGTTCGTGGGCCTCACGTTCAGCATGTACGGGATGCTCGAGCTCGACACCGCGATCTCGCCCACGTCCGAGCGCGAAGCCGTGCTCCACGCGTGGATCCGTCGCTACGGCGAGGCGCTCCTCAAATTGTATGGGGTCAAAATGATCGCCTGCGGTCCTCACATCGAGCGCGGCGACATCTACCCGGGCCGCGGCGCCGGCGAGCGCGGGCGCGTGTTCGTCATGAACCACCGCTCCGGCCTGGACATCCCGATCTGCCTTGCCTACATCGAGGCCACGATCCTGAGCCGCGCCGATCTCTCGGGCTGGCCCGTCATCGGCGTCGCCGCGAGGCGCGTGGGCACGCTCTTCGTGGATCGCACGAACAAGCAGAGCGGAGCCGCTGCCATCAACGCCATGACCGCCTCCATCGAGCGAGGCCGCGGCGTGCTCGTCTACCCCGAGGGCACGACGTACGAGGGCGACGAGGTGCGACCATTCAAGCCCGGCGCCTTCCTCGCCGCGCAACGCACGGGCGCGGAGATCGTCCCGGTTGGTCTCGCGTACGAAGGCGCGGCCGCGTCGTTCGGCTCCGAGAGCTTCGCCGATCACATGGTCCGCGTGAGCGGCTCGCCGCGAACACGCGCGGCGATCGTCGTCGGCGAGCCGATCGTCGACGTTGACGGCGACGTCGGCGAGCTTCGTGAGCGAGCGCGCGCCGAGGTCCAATCGCTCGTGTACACGGCGCGCCGGGCGCTCGACGCAGACGGAGAAGGGTCCTCCTGACAAGAGAGCAAGGTACCCGCACGCTGGCGAGCATGCTCACCGATCGCTAGGCTGAGCGATCGGGGCACGATGGCGGGGGATGCATCGAAGACGGAGCGCGTCCGCGAGCAGGCGCAGACTGGCGTGACGCACATCAACGACGCTCGGACGCGGCGCCGCGCCGCGTTCGCGGAGCGAGCGGCCGAGGAGCTCTTGCGCGTGTCGACACTCGAAGAGGTGCTCACGCGGGTCGTGTGGCTCGTGGTGCCGGACCTCGCGGATTACTGCACGCTCGACCTGCTGGAGCGCGGCGAGCTGCGCCGCGTCGCGGTCGCGCACGTGGACATGCGTGACGAGCAGCGGCTCTGGGACGTGTGTAGCCCGGACGGCGACGCCGAGGCCCACGAACGCGCCGCGCGTGCAGCCCTCGAGAGCGGAGAGCCGCAGACGCGGCGCGGATCGATGTGCATCACGCGAATCGCCCCCGACGGCAAGGCGACGCCTGCGCGGTCGCGCGAGACGCGTGTGCTCAGCGAGATGATCTACCCCTTGCGCGTCGCGAACCGCACGCACGGCGTCCTGTCCGTCGGCGTGGGTCCGTTCCGCGAGGTGATGCCGCGCGACGAGCGCGCGCTGATCGAGATGCTCGTTCGTCTCGGCGCTTCGGCCATCGACACGGCACTCGTGCGCGCTTCACGCGAGCGGGCCTTCGAGGCGGCCGAGCGTGGGCTCTCGCAGATGAAACGCCTCTCCGAGGTCACCGCGGCGCTCTCGCGTGCCGTCTCGCCGAACGAGGTCGCGCGGCGCGTGGTCGAGGACGGCGCGCGTGTGCTCGGGGCTCGCGCGTGTGTGATCGCGCGCCTGTCTCCGTGCGGCGCCGAGCTCGAGATCGTCCATGCCGCGGGCTTTCCCGAGGTGATCCCCGCGCACACCCCGCGCATCTCCATGGCCACCGAGGCGCCCGTCGCCGAGGCCGTGCGCATCAAACAGCCGATCTGGCTCCGCTCGCGCGCCGATCTCGCGGCACGTTATCCCGGCCTCCCGCTCGGCGATCTCGTGCAGGGCAGCCACGCGTGGGCGGCGGTGCCGCTCTTCGTCGACGGCCAGGTCGTCGGCAGCCTCGCGCTCTCGTTCCAGGAGCCGCGCGCCTTCGACGACAACGAGCGCTGGCTCGTCCTTTCGCTCGCCCAGCATTGCGCCGACGCCCTCGATCGCGCCTCGCTCTCCGCGGGCGCCGCCGAGGAGGCGGTCCACCTCTCGCACGAGATCTTGAAGCAGATGCCCGAGGCGATCCTCGTGACCGACCTCTACGGCACGATCCTGCGCTGGATGGGCAAGGCCACGCAGATCTTCGGCTTCACCGAGACCGAGGCCGTCGGTCGCCCGGTCACGATCCTCGCGCACCCCGACACGGTCGAGCGCCTCGGTCCTCGCATCCTGCGTGGCATCCGCGATCAGGGCGCGTTCCTCGGCGAGCTCGTTTGTGTTCGAAAGGATGGCACGACGGTCCCGATCGAGACCACGGCCAAGCCCGTCTTCGACAAGGAGGGCCGCGCGCGTTTCCTCGTCGGCGTTTGTCGCGACATCAGCGAGCGCAAGCGCGCCGAGGAGGAGAGGACGCGCCTCATCCGCGAGCAGATCGCGCGCGCCGAGGCCGAGGACGCGGCCCGGCGCTCCTCGTTCCTCGCCGAGGCGAGCGCGCTGCTCTCCGCCTCGCTCGACTACGAGGCCACGCTCGAAAAGATCGTCCGCCTCGTCGTGCCCACGATGGCGACGTACGCGATGCTCGACGTCGCCTCCGAGGACGGCACCACGGTCACCGTCGCCGTGGCGCACGAGGATCCGGCTCTGGAGCGCGACGTCCAGGATCTCCGCGGCGGCAGCACGCCCGACGGCTGGAGCGAAGGCCCCGTCACGCGCGTGCTCGGCACCCGCACCTCGGAGATCTACTCCGACCTCGGCGTCTCCTCGCTCGAGCGCATCGTGGGCTCGCCCGAGCAGGCCGCGCGGTTTGCAAAGCTCCGGGCACGCTCGGCCATCGTCGTCCCCTTGACCGTGGGCGACACGGCCTCTGCCACACTCTCGCTCTTCCGCGTCGGCGATCGGTACTCGACGAAAGATCTCCCATTCGCCGAGGAGCTCGCGCATCGCGCCGCGATGGCCCTGGAGAACGCGCGCCTCTACCAGAACGCGCAGGAGGCCACGCGCATGCGGGACGAGTTCCTCGGCACCGTCTCGCACGAGCTGCGCACGCCGCTCAACGCGGTCCTCGGCTGGACACGCATGCTCCGCACCGCGTCGCTCAACGGCACCTCGCAGGAGCGCGCCCTCGCGACGATCGAGCGCAACGCCATGCTGCAAGCGCGGCTCGTCGAGGACTTGCTCGACGCCTCGCGCATCGTCATGGGCAAGCTGCGCCTCGAGCTGCGCACGCTCGACCTCGTCGGCCCGATCAACGCGGCCATCGAGGCCGTTCGCCCCGCGGCCACGGCGAAGTCGGTTTGCCTGGAAAACAGCCTGGAGCGCGGCGCTTGTCTCGTCGAAGGGGACCCGAGCCGCGTGCAGCAGATCGTCTGGAACCTCCTGACGAACGCGATCAAGTTCACCCCGCACGGCGGCCGCGTCGAGCTCACGCTCGGCCGATCGGGCCAGCACGCGCGCATCACGGTCCGCGACACGGGCGAGGGGATCAGGCCGGAGTTCCTCCCGTACGTCTTCGATCGTTTCCGCCAGGGCGACAGCACCACGACGCGCAAGCACGGCGGCCTCGGCCTCGGGCTCGCGATCGTTCGGCACCTCGTCGAGCTGCACGGCGGCGGGGTGCGCGCCGACAGCGCGGGCGAGGGCAAGGGCGCGATCTTCTCGGTGCTCCTGCCGCTCAGCCCGAACCCGGATCTGCTCGCGAGCCTCGACCGCTTCACGCCGCAGCCGGCGGGCCTCGAAGAGTTGCCTTCGCTCGAAGGCCTGCGCCTCTTGCTCGTCGACGACGAGCAGGACAGCCGCGAGATGCTGGCCGCGATGCTCCAGCAGTGTGGCGCCGTCGTGCGGTGCGTGTCCTCGGCGGCCGCGGCCTTGTCCGCGCTCGACGAGTTCCGCCCCGACGTCCTCGTCTCCGACATCGGCATGCCCGGCGAGGACGGCTACGCGCTCATCCGGCAGATCCGCGCGCTCAAGCCGGCGCGCTGGGGCGCGCTCCCCGCAGTTGCGCTCACGGCCTACGCGAGCGCCGAAGACCGCGTGCGTGTGCTCGCCGCCGGCTTCCAGATGCACGTCCCGAAGCCCGTGGACGCGGCCGAGCTCGCGGCGACGGTGGCGAGTTTGTCCCCGCGCACCACGTCGCGCGAATCCGCGCCGCCGCCCGTGTCGACGTGAGGGACGAGCCTCTCCGCGCGGGCGGGCGAAGCTCGGCCCGCGCGGAGGCGCTCTGCGTGACGATGCGAGTGGATGTGTAGGGAGAGAGGCGGGGTGGGTCGTCGTCCGGAAGGTCGCGGCTCAGAGCGCTTCGACGGACTTCAGGAGCTCGTTCACGAACTGCACGCGCGGGCGGATCAGCTTGTCGCGCGTCCCCTTCTGCCGGACCTTGATCATGCCGGTCTGGACGCCGAGGTCGCCCCCGAGAAGGTCGTCGTCCTCGAACGTGTAGCCGTAGTTCTCGGCCTTCTCCTTCTTGGGCTCCGCGTACGCCGCGCTCGTGAAGAGGGTCGTGCCGAGGGTCGCGAGCAGGATCATCGTCGTCTTTCGCATCGTCGTGCCTCCGTTCGCTCCTTCCGACACGGCCCCCTCGCCGGGCTTTGGGCCCGGATCGCGGACGGAAGAATTTTGGGTTGAGCCCCGCGTGAACCTCGGTCGAATCTCGTGTTCCGAACCTCCATGAAGCGCGTCGAGTTCTTCTTCGATTTCTCGAGCCCCTTCGCCTACCTCGCTTCCACGCAGATCGAGGACCTCGCTGCGCGGAAGGGCGCCTCGCTCGTGTATCGGCCCTTCCTGCTCGGCGCCCTCTTCAAGGCGATCGGCACTCCCAACGTCCCGCTCTTCGCCATGCCCGAGCCCAAGCAAAAGCTCGTGAGGGCGGACCTTCATCGCTGGGCGGATCACTGGGGCGTCCCGTTCCGCTTCGCCTCGCGCTTCCCCATGAACACGGTCAAGCCGCTGCGGATGGTGCTCGCAGCGCCGGAGGACCGTGTCTCCGCGCTCGTCGCCGCTGTGTACCGCGCTTACTGGGCCCTTGATCGCGACATCTCCGCGGACGAGGTCCTCGTGGATGTCGCGACCTCCGTGGGGCTCGATGGCGCCGCGCTCGTGGCTGCGACGGCGGACGAGCGGATGAAGCAGCGCCTCAAGGACGTTACCGAGCAGGCCGAGCGGATCGGGGTCTGCGGCGCGCCGAGCTTCCTCGTCGACGACCTCTTGTTCTGGGGTCAGGACCGCCTGCTCTTCGTGGAGAAGGCGCTCGATGGTTGGCGTCCCAAAGAATCGTGAAGGCCGCGGCCGCCCGGTGAAAAGTCGAGCTTCGATCGCGGGAATCTTGTAGGATGGTGGGCATGCGCGCGCGGCTTTTGTCCTCGCTCCTGACCCTGGTCGCCGCTTCGGCGGGCCTCGTGGCCACGTCGAGCGTCGCCCACGCAGACACGCCGGATACGAACGACGCGCCTGCGGCCGGCGAGCCACGCGAGATCGGCGTGGGGATGTATCTCGTCGCGACCGAGGACGTGACCCTGCGCGACGCAGCGCTCAGCAAAGGCGCGCGTATCCACGTCACGCGCGTCGGCCACCAGAAGGGCCGCGTGACCACGGTGGACGTCGAGCTCGCGGATGGACACGTCTTGAAGCGCGTCGCGGTCGACACGATTCGCAAGGCGTTCATCGTCGCAGACGAGTCCAAGGAGTAACCGGGCTCGACTGTGGCAGGGCCGCTCGATCCTGCGTGGATCGAGCCTCCTCGGCCGGATGTTTCACCGGGCCCGAGCACCCTGCTAGGGTGCGGCCTTCATGAGCGCCCCGCGCAAGCTCCGTGTCGCCGTGCTCTTCGGCGGTCGCTCTGCCGAGCACGAGATCTCCCTCCTTTCGGCCCGCAACGTCGTCGAGGCCCTCGATCGGGATCGCTTCGAGCCCGTCCTCATCGGCATCGACAAGGCGGGCCGGTGGCTCTTGCAGGAGGAGGCGCTCCTCCTCGGCGCCTCGCGTGATCCGCGCCTCGCGCGCCTCAACCAGTCGGCCCCCGACGTCGCGCTCCTCGCGCATCCGAGCCCGGCCGGCGAGGCGGCGCTCACGATCGGCGGATCCTCGCAGGCGATCGACGTGGTCTTCCCCGTGCTGCACGGGCCGCTGGGCGAGGACGGCTCCGTGCAGGGCCTGCTCGAGCTCGCGGGTGTGCCGTACGTCGGCTCGGGCGTGCTCGGCTCGGCCGTGGGCATGGACAAGGACGTGATGAAGCGCCTGCTCGCGCAGGACGAGCTGCCCCTCGTCCCTTACGAGACCGTGCGTCGCCTCGCGTGGGAGCGGGATCCGAGCGAGGTCCTCGCGCGTTGCGAGAGGCTCGCGCTCCCGCTCTTCGTCAAACCCGCGAACCTCGGCTCGTCGGTCGGCGTGACGAAGGTGAAGACGTACGAGGCGCTCGCCGACGCGATCAGCCTCGCGTTCGAGTTCGACACCAAGATCGTCGTCGAGCAGGGCGTCGAGGGCGCGCGCGAGATCGAGTGCGCGGTCCTCGGCGACGAGGAGCCCATCGTGAGCATCCCGGGCGAGATCGTGGTCGATCACCCGGACGGGTTTTACTCGTACGCCGCCAAGTACATCGACGAACGCGGCGTGACCACGCGCGTCCCGGCCGACCTCACCGACGCCGAGACGCGCGCCGTGCAGCTCCTCGCGCTGCGCACCTTCCGCGTCCTCGAAGCCTCCGGCCTCGCGCGGATCGACCTCTTCATGTCGAAGGGCGGTGAGGTCTACGTGAACGAGATCAACACGCTGCCCGGCTTCACCTCGATCTCGATGTATCCGAAGCTCTGGGAGGCGAGCGGCATCCCGCCGCGCGAGCTCGTCGCGCGCCTCATCGACCTCGCGCTCGCGCGGTCCGAGCGCCGTCGCAAGCTCCGGACCTCGACCTGACATGCGCGCCGTCGTCCTTCACGAGACCGGCGGACCGGACAAACTCGTCCCGTCTCCGAACACGCCCGACCCCGTCCCCGCGGCCGACGAGGTCCTCGTCCGCGTCCGCGCCTCGGCCGTTTGCGGTCGTGATCTCATCGATCGGCGCGGCGGCTTCCCGCTGATGAAGCTGCCCACGATCCTCGGCCACGAGTTCGCCGGCGAGGTCGAATCCGTGGGCGAGGAGGCGGCGCGCGCCGGGTTTGCCCCGGGCGATCGCGTGGCCAACCTGCACCGGCCGAGCTGCGGCGAATGCCCGCGCTGCGCGGGCGGCGAGGAGCTCCTCTGCGAGCGCGCCTATCAGAGCTTCGGCCACACCGTCGACGGCGGTTACGCCGAGCTCGTCGTCGCGCACCACCGGGCCCTCGTGAAGGTCCCCGCGTCCGTCCCGCTCGAGGACGCCTCGACGCTCATGTGTACCGCGGGCGTCGCCTACCAGGCGCTTGCTTCCCGCGCGCGGCTCGCCGCGGGCGAGACCGTGCTCATCACGGGCGCGAGCGGCGGTGTCGGCACCGCGGCGATCCAGGTCGCGCGGCACCTCGGCGCCCGCGTCGTCGCCGTGACCGGCAGCCCCTCGAAGGCCGCTGCCCTCGCCGATCTCGGCGCGCACGAGGTCCTCGTGAGCCCCGACGGCCGATTCGAGGACGACGTCAAAGCGCGCCTCGGCGGCCCCGTCGACGTAGCGCTCGAGCTGACCGGCAGCGCTACCTTCGGCTCCGCGTTGAAGGCGCTGCGCCGCGGCGGACGCATGATCGTCGTGGGCAACATCGACCAGGCCAAAGTCTCGATCAAGCTCGGCGCGCTGATCCTTTGGAGTCATACGATCGCCGGGTCGGCCTCCTGCACGCGGCAGGATTTCGCACACGTGCTCGACCTCGCGGCCTCGGGCGCGCTGCGCGCGGTGATCGATCGCAAGCTCCCGCTCCGCTACGCCGCCGAAGCGCACTCCCTGCTCGAAGCGCGCGCCGTCTTCGGCCGCGTCGTGCTGATCCCCTAGGCTAGGCCGGCTCGATCCGTACGCCGGGCGCGGAGAGCGCGGGCCTTCGCACGGTCGCAGGGCCGAGTGCGCGCAAGATCTCCGCGTGACGCGCCTCGGGCGCCCATACGAGCACGTGTCCGCCTCCGCCTGCGCCGCACGCGCGGATCACCTCCACGCCGAGCCCCGCGAGCTTGTCGCCGAGCTCCGTCGCGAGTGCGCTCGCCTCCGGCGCGCGCCGCACCTTGGCCATCGCGGTCCTTCGCATCCCCGCGAGAGCGCGCGCGAGCGATCCCTCGCGCAGCGCCGCAGACACCTCCGTCGCGGACTCCACGAGCTCCGCCACGTTCGCGAGCGCCGCCGCCGCGTCGACCTGCCCGAGCACCTCGCCCGACACGCGCCGCACGTGCGTGTCGACGAGCAAGAGCCCCGCTTCGAGCTCCGCCGCGAGCTCTTTTTCCGGCGTGATCCGCTCGATCCGCGTGCACCCCGCCTCGCCGAACGCGAGGTCGAGCAGACCGCCGCACGCGGCGAAGATCGCGTCCTGCGCGCCGCACACGATCGACAGACCTTCGCGCTCCATCGTCGTCGCCTCGCGCGCGAGCTCCTCCTCGGCCGTCACTTCGCCCACGCTCCACCGCAGCGCCGACAGCGTGGCCACCGCGGTCGACGCGCTCCCGCCGAGCCCTGCGCCCGGCGCGACGTCGGTGTCGATCCGGAGCTTCACGCCGTCCGTCACGCCCGTGTGCGCGAGCGCGGCTTCCAGCAGTCGGAACGCGAGCTCGCTCGACGGCGGCTCGTGGCTTCGACGCGTGGTCGACTCGTCCGCCACGGGCACCTCGAGCCGCACCCAGCCTCGATCGAACGGCTCCACGAGCGCTCGCACGCGGAGGCCGATCGCGCTGCCCACGACACGTCCGGGCAGACCCTCGATGAAGGGCGGGAGATCGGTGCCGCCTCCGGCGAACGACACGCGCATCGGTGCGCTCGCGACGGCGCGCCTTTGCGGGCTACGTGCGGAGCGGGCGGAGGGCATGGAGACGGCGCAGGTGCTCATGGGGTGCGCGCGGAGGTGCCGCTCCTCGGCGTATCACGCCGGCACGGACGTCCGCGGCGCGCGGTGCAGCACGGACCGCGCCAGGGGGCTCGGGGGACGCGTGCGCACCGGGGTGACACGGCGAACCCTCGCGCCCGGCTAGTTCAGGACCGGCGGCGTGGACGGCTCGGCCGCCTTCGCGCGCTCTTTGGCCTCGTCGAGGATCCGATCGATCAGACGGAGCCCTGCGAGGAGCACCTTGCCCTCCTCTTGCTCGCCGCCGTCCTGGGCAGCGGACGCGAAGGTCCTGAGCGACAGCGCGTCCTTGCGGATCGCCGTGAGATCCATCGCGCGTGCGGCCGCCGCGATCAGATCGGCCAGATCGATCACCGTGTTCGCGTCCCCGATCTCGAACCCGGTCTTCGCGGCGCGACTGAGCACCCCTGTGAGCTCCACGCGATACGTCGCGAGCACCAGGTGGAAGAGCGCATCCCGTTGCCGGAAGGAGCGCAGGATCAGGTCGTGGAGGGGAAGCGCGTCATCCGGAAAGGAGCGTTCCATGCATGAAAACCCATAAGCCCAGTGCGCCTCGGTCTCAAGACCGCCGTGGACCCCGGCCAGACTGCGTACTTTGGAACACGGAACCGCCCGCGATTCGCTCTTGCGCCGTGTTTGTGCGATCCTTCGAGTTCGGATGAATTCGCGTGCGTCGGACTCGGCGATTGCCGGGGTTTGCCGTGCACGCTACTCCCCTACCGTTCCTTCAGCGGTGGGGAAAACAAGCCGGATACGGAGCAAGGAAGCGATGGCCAACGCGAAGACGAGCGGCGCCGGTGTGACGCGGCCGAATCTCAGCCCGCTCGCGAATCTCAAGTACGACCTGCCCGCGGGCCTCGTCGTGTTCCTCGTGGCGCTGCCGCTGTGCCTCGGCGTCGCGCTCGCGTCGAATGCCCCGCTCTTTGCGGGCCTCACGGCGGGTGTGATCGGCGGGCTCTTCATCCCGCTCATGAGTCGCTCGTCGCTCAGCGTGTGCGGCCCGGCCGCGGGCCTCACGGCGATCGTCCTCGCGGGCATCGACAAGCTCGGCAGCTTCGAGAACTTCCTCGTCGCCGTCGTCCTCGGCGGCCTCCTGCAAGTGATCCTCGGCGTCGCGCGCCTCGGCACGGCCGTCTACCTCATCCCTTCGTCCGTCATCAAAGGGATGCTCGCCGCGATTGGCCTCATCCTGATCCTCAAGCAGTTCCCGCACGCCGTCGGGTACGACCTCGATCAGGAGGGCTCCGAGCAGTTCGTGGTCTCCGAGGAGGAGAACACGTTCACGATGATCCTCCACGCCTTCGGCCGCCTCGAGCGTGGCGCGCTCGTCATCAGCGCGGTCTCCATGGGCATCCTCGTCCTCTGGGAGAAAACCGAGCGGCTGCGCAAGCTCTCGTGGCTCCCCGGCGCGCTCGTCGTCGTCGTCGTTGGCACCGGGCTCAACCTCCTCTTCCGCAAGGCGAACTTGCCCATCGCGCTCGAGCAGACGCACCTCGTCACGTTGCCCGCCTACGACGGCGTGAGCGGCGCGCTCGGCCAGCTCCGCACGCCGACCTTCGCCGCGCTCTCGAACCCGCAGGTCTACATCGTCGCGCTGACGATCGGCATCGTCGCGAGCCTCGAGACGCTGCTCAGCATCGAGGCCGTGGACAAACTCGACCCGTGGAAGCGCAACACCCCGCTCGACCGTGAGCTCATCGCGCAGGGCGTCGGCAACGCGGCGAGCGGCCTGCTCGGTGGCTTGCCCGTGACGAGCGTGATCGTCCGCTCCAGCGCGAACATCAACGCCGGCGGACGGACGCGGGCTGCGACGGCCTTCCACGGCCTCTTCCTGCTGCTCGCCGTCCTCTTCATCGGCCGGTTCCTCAACATGATCCCGCTCGCGTGCCTCGCGTCGATCCTGCTCATGACCGGCTACAAGCTGGCCAAGCCCGAGCTCTTCAAGAAGATGTACAAGCTCGGCTGGGATCAGCTCATCCCGTTCGTCTTCACCATCTCCGCCATCCTCCTCACCGACCTTCTGCGCGGCATCCTCGCGGGCATCGTCGTCGGCGTCGGCTTCGTCCTGCGCAGCCACATGCGCGCGGCGTTCACGATCGTGAAGGAGGGCAAGAAGCGCGTGATCACGTTCAAGAAGGACGTCTCCTTCCTCAACAAGGCGACGTTCATCGGCGTCCTCAAGCGCATCCCCGACGGCTCGTCGGTCATCATCGACGGCACCCGCGCCGAGTTCATCGATCAGGACATCCTCGAGGTGATCGAGGACTTCCAGGTCTCCGCGGCGCTGCGCGGTGTCCACGTCGAGGTGCGTGACGTCCGCACGAAAGAGAACGCGCGCAGGCCGTCGATGGCCTCGGTCTCCGAGGCGAGCCCGGCGCCCGCCGAAGCGCGCACCTGACGCGCGCCGCTGCCACCACTTTCGCCCCACCGTCATCTCTTGCCCGGGCGGCCGAACCGGTCCGCCCGAGCGCGCGACCCTCCCCCGACAAACCCTTGCGCGGCCCGGAAGGATGGGTCAAAACGCGCGGTCGCCTCGCGGCGAGGCCCTTTTTCCGGAACATCCGCGAGTGCAGCCGTCCGTCCACCGGTCCTCCGGACAGCGACGGATGGAAATGGAAATCGAGGGACCCGTCCCTCCCAACCCCGCTCCGCGCGCTACGTAATCCACCGTGACCGCCAAGCAGACGACCGCGCAGCCGCTTCGTCCCGAGTCGAGCTCGGGCAACCTTCAAAGCACGCCGCAGACGAACGGCGCGGACGAGCTCGCGATCGTTCGCGAGGAGCAAGCGCTCCTCGATCGCGTCCGCGATCACCTCGCGACGGTGAAGCCCTCGCGTCCGCCGCCCACGGAGGACTACGAGGCGCAGATGATCTCGCTGCGCGACCAGATCGCGGCGAGCCGCCTCGAAGACGTCCCCGCGCTCGTGCAGCAGATGGAGCGTATCGCGGGCGTCGCCGCGCGCCGCGCCGAGGTCGTCACCGAGCCCGTCGACGCGCGCTCGCCCTACTTCGGCCACCTTCGCCTCCGTGAGCGCGGCAAGCAGGACCGCGACGTCCTCATCGGCCGCACCACGCACGTCGACGCCAAGGCCGGCGTACGCATCGTCGACTGGCGCCACGCGCCCGTGAGCCAGCTCTATTACCGCTACGAGGAAGGCGCGGAGTACGAGGAGACCTTCGGCGACCGCGAGGTCGAGGGCAAGGTCCTCGCCCGGCGCACGGTCACCATCGAGGACGGCGAGCTCTACCGCATCGCCGCGCCGCAGGGCGTCTTCGTGCGGGTCGAGAACGGCTATCGCCGGCTCGACAGCCGCGCCGTCGTGCTCGCGGGTGGGCAGGGCAAGGCCGTTCGGCCCGAGGACATGCGCGGCGCGCTCGGCACGGGCGCGAGCTTCGCGGCGAAGGAGGATCGGCACCTGCCCGA
Source organism: Polyangium sp. 15x6 (assembly GCF_029960785.1). Taxonomy (GTDB): domain Bacteria; phylum Myxococcota_A; class Polyangia; order Polyangiales; family Polyangiaceae; genus Polyangium. The sequence continues at coordinate 53,861 of NZ_JASBQE010000010.1, read as the reverse complement.
GATCGCCGCGCTCCTCGACCCGCGCCAGTTCGAGCTCATCTCGCGGCCCGATGCGGGCATCGTGGTCATCCAGGGCGGCGCGGGCAGCGGCAAGACGACCATCGGCGTCCACCGCATGGCCTTCCTCGCCTTCAACAACCGCGCTCGCTTCTCCGGCGACAAGATGCTCGTCATCGTCGGCAGCCCCGCGCTCCGGGCGTACATCAGCGAGGTCTTGCCTGCGCTCGGCATCGGCCAGGTCCAGGTCGAGACCTTCGCCGAGTGGGCCCGCGCCGTGCGCGTGCGCGCCTACCCGTGGCTCGACGTCCCGGTCGAGGAGAACACCCCGAGCGCGGTCACGCGGTACAAGACGCACCCGGCGCTCCTGCGCCTGCTCGAAGAGCGCGCGAGGGCGTACGCCGAGGATCCCACGACCCGCAAGGACTCGCGCGGCATCCTCTGGTTCTGGGCCGATCTGCTCACGGACAAGGACAGCATCGAGAAGGCGTTCGCCTCTGCGAACGACCCCGAGTTCAGCATGGACAAGGTCCGCCAGGCGTGGCGTTGGTGCGCCGAGCGTTGCCCTGCGGTCCTCGATCGTGATCCCGGCGATCGCGCCGAGCGCAAAGCGGCGCTCGCCGACGAACCCGTGGACGAGGATCCCGAAGAGGAGCGCCTCGGCGCCGACGACAAGCCCATCGAAGAGGACGAGCGCGCGCTGCTCGATCCCGAGGACGACGCGCTCCTCCTGCGCGCTTACCAGGTCATCAAGGGCGACCTCAAGAAGGGCAAACAGCCCTACGTCGTCGAGCACCTCTTCGTCGACGAGGCGCAGGACCTCGCGCCCGTGGATCTCGCGGTCCTGCTCGGCGTCGTATCCAAGCAGAAGTCCGTGACGCTCGCGGGCGACACCGCGCAGCGCCTCTTCATGGACTCGGGCTTCCGCGACTGGAGCCGTGTCCTCGAAGACCTCGGCCTCTCCTCGGTCAACATCGAGCCTCTACGCATCGCGTATCGCTCGACGCGCGAGGTCCTCGCGGTCGCCCGTGACATCCTCGGCCCGCTCGCCGATCCCACGCCGCCCCTCGCGCCGCGCACGGGCGCGCCGGTCGAGCATCACCACTTCCCGAGCCAGGGCGCGGCCGTCGCGTTCCTCGCGGACTCGATCCGCCCGCTTTTCACGCGCGAGCCGCGCGCCACGCTGGCGATCCTCGCGCGCCACCCCGAGCAGGCGGACGCGTACTACGAGGCGCTGAAGATGGCCGAGATTCCGAGCCTCCGCCGCGTGCGCTCGTTCGACTTCCTCTTCCGTCCGGGCGTGGACATCACCGAGATCCGGCAGGTGAAGGGCCTCGAGTACGACTATGTCGTGCTGGTCGACGTGAACGGCTCGACCTACCCGGCGGACGACGAGTCGCGGCACCTCCTGCACATCGGGGCGACACGCGCGGCGCATCAGCTCTGGGTGATCTCGACGGCGAAGCCGAGCGCGCTCGTGCCGGCGTGGCTGCTCAATGCCTGAGGGAGACTGGGGGGTTTGGGGGCGTAGCTCGGCTTGTCCGAGCGTAGCCCCCAAGCATGGAAAAACGGCCTTCTCGCGGGAAGCGTGATCGAACGGTCACGAGGGGCTTGACTCCTGCACGGACAGGAGTAGGTTCCGACCCGTCGTCGCCGCTTCGTTTGGCGAACATGACGCGCGGTGGAGCAGCCTGGTAGCTCGTCGGGCTCATAACCCGAAGGTCGTAGGTTCAAATCCTACCCGCGCAACCAGCGGAGCGTGGGGACAGCCGTAGTCGCTGTCCTCCACGCTCGGTTGTTTTTGTAGAAGTGACAAACTGACGCGCGGTGGAGCAGCCTGGTAGCTCGTCGGGCTCATAACCCGAAGGTCGTAGGTTCAAATCCTGCCCGCGCAACTAAGAAGGACCAGCCAACGGGCTGGTCCTTTGCCTTTTGTGGGCATACGGTGTCCATCGGTGCTCACGGCATTCGTGATGCCCGCGCGCGGACCGAGCTTATTGGGCCCGGACTCGAATGGGGTGCGGTGATGCAGAATAACCCCGCAGCAGCGCACGTGCATCGGCGAGGCTTAGGTGCTCCAGCTTGGCTCGTTGCAAGACCTCGTCGTCTGATGCGCCTGACCGCATCAATAGCAGGCCGAACACTTCCAGCTGCGCGTCGAGCGTCAGCGAGCGTTGTGAGCAGAAGCTCGTGTACGCCTGTGCCATGGCTTCGTAAATGGTAATTTCCCGATCAGGGTTCGCGTCGCGCGCGAAGTCGTCAAGCCACTTTTCCAGGGGCGATGGGTCTATCGCCGCGAAAACCTTCTGAACAGCCTCGATGCGTTTGATCTGCTCGGGCGTCAGGGAACTCTGCGGAGTGTCCGGTAACTTGATGTGTTCTGGGTTGATCCATTGGACCGATACGCTTGGGGATTGAGCCGGCGGGGCTGCGCTCTTGAACAGTGCCAGGTACGGGGTAAAGGAGAACCGTCGATTGCGCTTGTACCCGGTCATTTCCTCCAAGAGGCCCAGCTCTCGTAGTCGCGACACGTGATTGTTTGCGGTTACATAGGACACGTCGAGCTTTTTTTCCAGGATCGCCGGGGTCAATACGGGTTGCGCGAACATGATATCGAGTGCGCGAAGCAGGGTCGCTCCCGCCTTTCCTTCGTTCTGCAGCAACTCCTGGCAGCGCGTGCGGAGCCGTAAGATTTTTCGCGCCGTCTCATGTGCCTCGGTCGCAACTTCTCCCACACCACGGAGGAAGAAGGACAACCACTCTTCCCATGCACCGCGTGTTCGAATGGCTTGGAGGTGATCGTAGTAGTCGCTGCGGTGCTGCTTCAAGAAATGGCTTAGGTACAGGAGTGGGCGCGAGAGGATGCCGCGTTGGCACAAGAGGAAAGTGATGAGCAAGCGACCGACTCTGCCATTACCATCAAGAAACGGGTGAATGGTCTCGAACTGCGCGTGCGCAAGGCCAGCGTGAATCAGAGGTGGCAGTGATTCGTCGTAAAAAAACCGTTCCAGATTGCCCATTGCCTCCAGCAGAAAGTGTGGTGGCGGTGGCACGAACGCCGCTGTGGTCAGGGTGCAGCCTCCAGGACCAATCCAGTTCTGCGTGCGACGGAACTCGCCAGGCTCGCAATGTTCTCCGCGCACGCCTTGCATCAGGCGCCCATGGATCTCGCGGATAAGACGCAGAGATAGCGGGAGTGCGGTTTGCTCAAGTCCGTAATTCATTGCGCCGACGTAATTCACGACTTCCTGCACATCGCGCAGGTTGCCGTCGTCACGGTCCCCTGCCTCGAACTGCAGGACGTCGGTGAGCGAGGCTTGCGTCCCCTCGATCTGCGAACTGAGGACGGCTTCCTGTTTTACGTACATCGCCACGAAGAGGTCGGGGTTCGGCAGGATTCCGGTGATCCCGTCGAGCCGCCCGAGCGCCAGGTCCGCTGACGACAGTAATCGAGCGAGTTCCCCCTCGATGCGGATCGGCGGATCAGGTGGAAGAGCGGCTGGGACGAAGGCTGTGTAACCCGTAGGCTGCTGGATGAAGCGGCCGGCTCGCTGGCTCGTGGTCATGGTCGGGTTCGTTCGCTGTTCGTGGCTCTTAGTAAAGGGAACAGCCGTTTGAATTTATTATAGGTCCTGCCCAAGCGCCATGGTCAACGATGTTGAGACATGGCTTGTTTAGACATGCACAGGTGGGATAGTTGCCTACATACTGCCCGGTGCGTCGGGCTGCGTCAGTCCGGCGGCTCCCAGTTTCCCATCGGTCCCGATCCGCCAAGCGAGGTTGCAGGTTCCATGACCTGTCTTAAGCCCTGACCATACGGGCAGCCCAAGCGGCTCGAGCGCCTCGCGGAGCACGTCCGTCAGCTCGTAGCGCGCGCCCTCCGGCGGGTCGCATTTCACGAAATCGCCGAGCGCGATCCCCACGGCCCCGTCGAGCGCCCCGCTCAGGCGCAGCTGCATGATCAGCCGATCGACCCGGTAGGGCACCTCCGTCACCTCTTCCAGCACCACGATCGCCCCTCGCGCGTCGAGCGCCCACGGCGTCCCTGCCAGGCTCGCGAGCACGCACAGGTTTCCCCCGACGACCCGCCCGCGCACCTCTTCCTTCGGCCCCGCGAAATGCTGCGCTGCAATGGGCGCCACCGCATCCCCTGCCAGCATTGCCCGGATTCGCGCGCGTGTCGCGTCGTCCACCTTCGTCGCGATCGTCTCCAGCATTGGCCCGTGCACGAGGTTTTCCCCGCGTGACTTCACGAGCGCCGCGAAGAGCGCCGTCGCGTCCGAGCAGCCGATCACCGGCCTCCCGTCGAGCCCCTCGCTTGGCAGGCTCGGCAGGCAATGCATGCACCCGTAGCCGCCTCGCGCGAGCCACACCGCGTCGATCCCGTCGGCCGAAAGCGCCCACAGGAGATCCTGCGTCCGCACCTCGGCCGTGCCTGCGGTGAAATGGTGTTGTTTTTCCAGGTTCGGCGCGAGGACGACCTCGTAGCCCCAGCTCTCGACGAGCCGTACGCCGGCCGCGACGCCGGCGAGCTGCGGGATGCCTGCGGGGGCGACGACGGCGATGGTCGCGTGTGGTTTCAGCACGATCGCATCATGCGACAGCGTGATTCCGTGGCCAAGCAAAATGCTAAATCGATCGACACGCGAAGATGTGCTCGACCGCATCGACGAGCATCTGCTCCACGTATTCCTGCGAGATCTCGGACGGCGCCGCGAAACGCAAAAGATCCATCGGCGGCGGCGCGACCACGAGGTAGGCGAGCACCTCCGGAAAATCGCGCCAGTGGATCACGCAGAAGCCCACGAGATTCGTGCCGCGCGTCTTCGGCGCGCCCGAAAGGCCGAGGCACAATTCGATGCTCGGCTTTTCGGCCGCCTCGTCGATCGCGATCCATGGCGAATGCCCCGCGCGCTCGAGCTCTCTTTGCACCTCGAGCATCGCGGGCCGGATCACGCGCTCGCGCGCCTCGTCGAATTCGCGAAGGAATCGGGCTCCGTCCGCCTCGGACTTTTCTTTCTGCCGCGCCGCATAACGCGCGGCCATGCGCTCGATCCGGAAGCGGTTCTGCTCCTTCATCGCTCGGCGACTATACACGTGGCTAGCGAGGGCGGCCATGGTCCTGATACACTCTCGCCCGTGGACCTCCCCGCTCCGCCGAAACAAGGCGCGTCGACGCAGCTCGTCCTCGGCAGTGTTTTCACGGGCCTCGGCGCGCTCCTCCTGCTCGCCGGCCTCGCGCAGCTCCTTTTTTTCTGGGACCGGACGCCGGGCGGGCTCACGATCGAGCCCATCGTCGTGCCCATGGGCCTCATCCTCGGGCTCGTCGGCGTGCGTTTCCTCCGCCGCGAGCTCGGCGCGCGCTGGCTCGCGCAAAATGGCCTCGACGCCCAGGCCGAGGTCTTGCGTATCGCCCACACGGGCGAGCTCGTCCAGCGCCAGGGAGTCGTCTGCGTGCTGAGCCTTCGCGTGCACCTGCCCGACCAGGCGCCTTACGACGTCTCCGTTCGATACCTCATGGGCCCGTACGACGGGCTGCGCATCATCCCGGGCAAATACATCAACGTGAAGGTGAGCCCGAAGGACCGCAGGAACGTCGCGCCCGCGTGACTCAGGGCCCGAGGCTCAGCACCGTCGGCTGGCTCGGCACGATTCGCATGCCGGGGCAATTCGTGCTGTTTTGAATCGACATGCTGGTCATCTTCGTGACCGGCATTCCGCCGATGAGCACGGTGAACGACCCGGTCACGTGACGCACCGGCCCCATCACCATGCCTGACGCCACGCCCGTCGCGATGCCCGGGTTATCGCCCACGCTCATCACGATCGGCGTCGCCATGTTGTGCGTCGGTGTGCACATCGTGAGCACGTTCCAGACCGGCGGACATGCCATCGGCCCGAATCCCATGTTTGGATAGGGAATCGGCACCGGGGCCGGCGCGGGCGGCACGGGCGTGAGGCACACGTCCGGGAAGCCCATGTTCATGCCCATCATCTGCGTATTGACGAACATCGGCCCATCCCTCCTTATCAGCCGAGGTGCACCTGATCGGCGTTCACCTTCACGAGGTCCGTCGCCGTCACGAGCGTGTTTTCGCCGCGGAGATGCGCATTGCCTTGCGCCGCCCAGTCGATGTGCTGCGCGCGCACCTGATCGATCTCCTCGACCGTGCGATACGAGCGCTTCACCCGCTGGCTGAATCGATCGAGCGCCGCGTCGAACGTCGACGCCAGCATCTTCACCTTCCCGAACTCCGCCTTCACGGCGGCGCCCACCACGTCGATCCACTCCGCCGACAAACGCGCCCGCAGCGCCTTCACGGTCACCTCGGAGCCCGCCACGTTCACGGGGGCCGCGGCCACCACGTCCACGCCTTCTTGCGCCGCGATTTCGACCTTTCCGCTCGGCGCGCGCAGCTCGAGATCGCCCTCCACGGCAATCGTCGTCTTTTGCGAGTCTTTTCGCTCCAGCACTGCCAGGACGAACGAATCGCCTTCCTCCTCCGTGGCCACGAGGACGCGGTCACCGAGGGCCGGCGCGACGAGGCAACTCGCGGCGCGCTTCGCGTTCACCTCGGCGAGCGCCGTGCGTACGGAATAGCCCTCCGGCCCCGTCGAAACGACCTCGCCGAACTCCTGCCACACGGTCTTCGCCGCGAGCTTTCGCGCCGCGTTATGCATCGCCGTCTCCTTTCCAGATCCGCTGGTGCTTGTCCCGCCAAAGTTCTGCTTCCGCGAGGTCTGCCTCGTCGCCGAGCGCGCCTGCCCGGCCGAGCGGATACCTTGCGCCCCCGTCCTTCACCCGGTGGAGCTTCGTCCTGTACATCTTCGCGCCCGAGAAATCGGCCCCCTCGATCGACGCGTGCGAAAAATCCGCATACGTGAGATCGCAATTCTTGAAGCTCGCGCCCGGGGCCTTCGCCTCGTGCCAGATCGACATCTCCAGGATCGCATCGTCGAACGGCACGGCCGGCGCGATCACCTTCGGCAGCAGCGCCTCTTTCAGGTTCGCCCCGCGCGCATCCACCCCTTCGAGCCGCGCTTCGAAAAAGATCGCATTCTTCGCATCGGCCCGCGTGAGCTTCGCGCCCTTCAGGTTCGCGCCCTTGAAATTGACCTGCGTGATCTTCGCCTTCTCGAAATTGCACCCTTCGAGGTTCGCGTCATTGAGCTGCGTCAGGTGGAGATCCACCCCCGCGAATGAATGCCCCGCGAGCTTCGCCTCCGTCAGCACCGTCATTTCGAGCTTCGCGCCGGCGAGGCTCACGCCCACGAGGTCCGCGCGGAAGAGGGCGGTGCGCTTGAGGTTCGTCCCCGCGAGGTTCGCGCCCTTGAAGCTCGATTCGAGCAGCGACGCCCGTTCGAGGTTCGCCCCCGCGAGGCTCGCCTCGTCGAAGCAGGCTTTCGAAAAGTTCGCGAGCAAGAGCGACGCCGACGCGAGCTCGGCCGCCGTGAAATCGCACCCGCTCGACGTCACGTTCACGAGCTCGACGCCGCCGAGCTTCGCCATGACGAACCGCGTGGTCATCACGGTCCCGTGCTTGAAACTCGCGCCTTCGAGCACCGCGTTCGCGAAATCGCATTGCGTGAACGTGGCCTCGCGCAGGTTCGCGCCTGCCAGGTTCGCGCCGCGGAACGACGTATTCGCGAAGACCGCGCCGCGCAGGTCCGCGCCCGCGAGGTCCTTGCCGCCGAGGTCCGCGCCGTCGAAGAGCTCGCCGTTGCGGACGAGGTTCTCAAGCGTTGCCTTGTCCATCGTCCCCTCGGCTTTGCAGATATCGGAAGTGCTTCAAATTCGCGCCCTTGAAGCTCGTCTTCGTATCACCCACCATCCGCGCCCCGTCGGCCCGGAACAGGTTCGCCTCCTCGAAATTCGCGCCCGCCACCATCGCCCGCGCCAGGATCGCCGACAGAAAATCGGCCCCGCGCAGATCCGCGTTCGTGAGGTTCGCCCGCTCGAAGCGCGACTCGGCCGCGCGCACGCCCATGAGCTTCGCGCCCGTGAGGTCCGACTCCGAGAAATCGGCCGTGTGCAGGGTCGCGGCCACGAACGTGCTCCCGGCGAGCCGCGCCCCGCGCAGGTTCGCCCGGGTCATGTCCGTATCGCGGAAATCCGCATTCGTGAACCGCGTCCCTTTCTCGACCCGCACGACGCGCAGGTTCTGAAGGCTCGCGCGCCGGAAGATCGCCCCGTCGCCCTCCACGTCGAGGAACACCGATTGATCGAGCTTCGCCACCGAGAAGTTCGTCCTCGTGCAATCGACGTCCAGGAAATTGCATTTCTCCAGCACCGAGCCGGAGAGATCCGCCCCTGCGAGCGACACCTTGGAGAACATGAGCTCCTCGGCCTTGCAGCCCATGAGCTTCGTCCCTTCGAGCTTCGCCTCCGTGAAATCGGTCTTGTCGAGCGTCGCCTTTTCGAGGTTCGCTCGCGTGAGGTTGGCCCGGAAAAACTGCACGCGCCGGATGTTCGTGTTCTCCGAGAAATCGGCCTCCGTGAGGTCCGCGCAGCCGAGGTTCGCCTCTTCGAGCCGCGCCCCGCGAAACACCGCGCCCTTCGCCCGTGCGTGCGCGAGGACCGCACGGTAGAGGTTTGCCTCGTCGAACCGACACCCCTCCAGGTTCGCCGACTCGAAAAACGACTCCGAGAGATCGGCCTTGCGGAAATCGATCCCCGAGAGGTCCACCCCGGAAAAATCGCGGCCCGCGAGGCTCTCGCCCTTGCGCAGCGCTTCTTCCACCTCGGCGCGGACCTTCCGCCCGTCCTCCTCGTCGAGTGGCGGCATCGCCTCGACCCGGTGCGCGGTCAGCCGATAGGCCTCTTTCGTCTTTTGCTCGGCGAGGACGAGCTTCTCCTCGATCGCTGGATCGTGCAGCTTTTGATACACCTCGTCCGGCATCGGCACGCCCGTCGCCTCGCTGAGCGTCGCGAGCCCGCGGAGCGTTTCGAGCTCCTTTTGCGCGCTGAACTTCGGTGGACCGAGCGAGCGCCGCTTCTCCCGCGCGAGGACCTCGTCCGGATCGAGCTTCGCTTCCTTGCACGATTGCCGGAATCGCTCCATCGCCTGCTGCTTCAGGACCTCGGCCTCCTTGTGGACCTCGGCCACCTTCTTGTCGACGGACTCCATGAAGGCGAGCACGTCGCCATTGGGGATCTCCTCCGGCGGCGGGAGCTTTTCGGGCACCCTCCCTTCCGGATCGAGCCCCACACCGCGGATCATCTCGCGGGCCCGCTGCAATTCGAGCTCCGCGCGCCGTCGCAAATTCTGTTCGAGGCTGCCCTCGCGTTCGAGCAGGATCTTCGTATCGTCGTTCCCGCTCGGCTTGAGCACGCCCACGCCCTCGGGCAACAGATCGCTGTCCTTGAGCGCGTGGAGCGGCCCGCGCTCCTTGTCGAGGCGGCGTCGCCGTACTTCCTCGTAATGGGACCGCGGCTTCACCTCGCCCAGACGTTCGAGGGCCACCATGACCTCGTTCACTTCGAGCTCGTCGTCCGTCGCGACCGGGAAAATGCCGCGATAGATCAGCGCGACGCGCTCGACGTGCGGGAAGATCCACACCGTGTCGCAGTGCATCGGCACCTCGACGCGCTCCTCTGCGCTGCGCGTCCCGACGAACGCCCGCGCCAAGAAGCCCGGCAGCGCCGCCTCGATCTTCGGTTTGTCCGGGTGCATGTTCTCCACGACGAACGCCTCGTCGCCGCGGAAATACCCGGGCATCCACTGATCCTCGGGGGCCACGTTGAAGAAGAGCGGATCGAAATCCTCGGGCAGCTCGGGATATCGCGTCTTCAGCCACTTCTGGCCATACGTGCCGACGCGCTTCGAGCGCGGCTCCCACGTGAGGTCGAGCGGGCCGAAGCCCGCGGGAGGCGGCTCGTCGCCGGGCGATTTGACGAGCCGGCTCGGCCATTCCACGTTCGGCAAGGGGTGCGCCTTCTTGCCGTCGACCGTGATCGGCCGCTTGCCCTTGCCCACGGGGTTTCGCGCATCCCCCTCGCCGCCGAACGCATTCTCCCAGCGAATGCGCATCTTCGTGTATGGCACGGGCTCGGACGGGCCCGTCGCGCCCCAGGTCCGGTCACCGACGACGTAGAGCTTCTTGTCGATACGGCCGAGGGAGAGCCGCACCTGCCGCGCAATCGCGGGCGCGGGGCCCGCCGCGAAGCCCTCGCAGAGCAGCTCGCCGCGCACCTTGGGCAATCCATGGTCGAAGACGCCGGTGCCCTCGTCGGTGAACGTCGTGACGACGTTTCCGTCGTTGACGAGCAGGCCCGCGCCTTCGCCGCCGAATTGCAGCATGAAGGTCACGGACAGGCAGCCGCGGCCGGGCAATCCGATCGACTGGACGCGAACGGACGGGATCAATCCTGCGGGTTTGATCGTGCGCACGTGAATATCGTCCCGGCGAGCGCGCTCAGTTGATGAGCTGGATCGCGGCGCGCGACATGAAGGCCGCGCCCGTGAACACGAGCGTCGGGGTCTGGACCATGAACACGCCGGCCGACATGAACGCAAACCCCGCGGTCGCCTCGGCGACCTTCATCGGCGTCGCGCGGAGGTCGAGCACGGCGGCGTACTCGGCCTTGATGCTGGCGGCGAGCGTCAGATCGATGGAAGCCTTCACGTCGATGAAGACGCCCACCTTCAGGTTGAACTCGGCGGCGAGCGTGAAGTTCGCGTTCGCTTGCGCGTTCAGCGTGAGGCCCTTGCCGTACGTCAGCTCGGTCTTGTCGGCGTTCACGATCTTGAACTGCTTGCCGAGGATGTTCGTCGTCTTGTCGCCCTTGATGTCGCCCGTGTATTTGCCCTCGGTCGTGACGTTGATGTTGCCCTTGGCGTAGAGCTCGATATCGCCGCCCGAGCTCTTGAACGTCGCTTTCCCCGTGCTCTCGTACGACTGCGTGCCCGCAGTCGCCTTCATGTCGATGTTCTGGTTCGTCGTCGCCTTGAAATTGCCGCCGGTCACCGAGACGTTGAAATCGCTGTTCCCGGGCGCGGCGAGCCCCGTGCCGGCGCCGACGTTGAACGAGACGCCGCCGTCCACCGCGACGCCCATCCCGCCCGAAATGCCGACCTTCTGCCCGCCGGCCGTGATCGAGAGGTCCTGCCCCTTCGCGATCGTCGTCACCTGCCGGTCGTTGAAATTCTCGGTGACGAGCTTCGTGACCGTCTCGGTCTTCACGTCCTCGTACGTCTCGGTGACGGAGCCCTTCACCTTCTCCGTCTTCACGCCCGCGCCGGGCCCGTGATAGCCGACCTCGACGTTCCAATCTCCGCCCGCGTCGAGCAGCGTCGCCGCGTCGGTGTGGATGATCATCGTGTGGCCTTCATTCGGCGAGCCCATGCGCACGTACGAATTCGTGTGCGGCGTGGACATCGTGATGCGCTGCTGCCCCGCCTTGTCCTCGAGCTCGAGCCGGTTGCGCCCGCCCGTCTGGATCACGTTCTTCGTGTGATTGCCGCTCGTGACCGGGCTCGGCGTGTGCGCGTTCGGCACGACGCCCGAGATGACGGGGCGGTCCGGGTCGCCGCCGAGGAAGCTGAAGACGACCTCGGTGTTCTTGCGGAGCGGGAAATGGAACCCCTCCACGCCGCCGCCGTGCGGCTGCATCATGCGCACGAACGTGCTCGCCTTGCCGTCCTTCAGGTTCGTCTCGTCGAACTTGAACTTGACCGAATACCGGCCCTGATCGTCGATCTGCGCGTATTCGCTGTCGGCCGGCCCGTCCACGGAGCCATTCTCGTAGCCGTAGATCCGCGGCCATTGCGTGCGCGCCTCCGGCCGGAACTGCGTGCCCTCCGGGGTCGCCTCGATCTCGACGTAATACACCTCGTCGTGCTCCAGATCGAGCAGCTGCTTGAACGCCGACGCGCCCGCGGCCTGGTTGCCGTGGTGGCGCGCCTCGACCGCGAGGTAGCGAGCATTGAGCGCCGCGCGCGGGTGCTCCTCGAGCTCGAAGACGTGCCCGGCGCGCAGGTGCGACCGCGTGCCGCGCGCCTGGAACACGACCTCGCGCGCGCGCATCTCCTCGGCCCGGAGCTTCGCCAATCGCTCGCCCGCGGCGGCCGAGAAGAACCGTTCGCCGTAGAGGCTCACCTCGCCCGCGCCGTTCGACGAGACCTGCGCCGAACCGGCGATGGTGAGGTTTGGCCGGGCATAGTCGTAATCCTTGAGCTTGACCATCGACGGCAGCGTGCGGTGGCGGCTCGTGAACGCGCGGAACGAGGGCCCGGCGCTCCGATCCTGCCCGGTCTGCGGGAAATACCGCACGGGTTTGCCGATGATGTCCTCCTCGTACGAGGCGCCGTCGCTGATGACGAGCTTCTCGCCGTCCTCGCCGTGGATGAAGTAATAATAGATGCCCTCGCGCTCCATCCAGCGCGAGATGAAATCGAGGTCGCTCTCTCGGTACTGGCAGATGTGTTCTTCCGTCTCGTACGATCCGAGGCGGAGCTCGTAATCGTCGCCGGAGAGGCCGTTCTCCGCGAGGATCGACTCGATCACCTCGGGCAGCTTCTTCTTCGTGAAGATCCGGCTGTGCTTGGAGAGCCCGAGCAGCCATAGCCGCGGGACGAGCACCGCGCGGACGAGCGAGCGGCCCTCGACCGCGTGCAGGAGCTCGACGCTCGCCAGGATCCCGGCGAACACGAACGGCGGCAGCTTGTCGTCCGCTCGGTCGATCACGAGCTGCGCCTTCGCGCCGATCGCGTCGCCGAGATCCAGCCCGTCGCCCTCTTCCCCTTCGAGCGACAGAAAGATTTCGAACTCGTACGTCCGGGAGATCGCCTCGACGCCGCGGAATGCGATCACGCGCGTCGTATCCGGCAGCACGCTCGACGAGATGTTGATGAGGTCGGTCAAAGCCATGGCCCACGCTCTCCCGGGGATTCCCCCAAAGTCCTCGAAGCGCCGCCGAGACTACCATTGTCCCTCGTGCTTTGGGATCACGAATCTTCGTTGTAGGATGCGCCACGGCGCAGGCGCCCGGAGCCGGAGGACGAGCTGTGAAGACGCTGATCAAAAACGTGGACATTGTAACGCTCGACGAAAAAGGCACGGTGATCCGCGGCGGCGCCATCGCCATCGACGGCGCGCGTATCGTGGCCGTCGGGAAGGCGCCCGTCGAATTCGTGCCCGACACGACGATCGACGGCGCGAATCACGTCGCTGTCCCCGGATTTTTCAACGCCCACTGCCACGCGTCGATGTCGCTCGTGCGCGGCTACGCGGAGGACCTGCCGCTCGATCGCTGGTTCAACGAGCGCGTCTGGGTCGCCGAATCCGCGCTCGGCCCCGAGGAAGTGCGCGCCGGTGCGCAGCTCGCCGCGTGCGAGATGATCCGCTCGGGCACGGTCGCTTTCAATGATCACTACTTCTACATGGACCACGTCGCCGAGGTCGTGGAGGCGTCGGGGATGCGCGCCTCGCTCACGTGGTGCCAGTTCGGGCTCGGCGCGGGCAAGGAGGTCGGCGCGGATCTCGAAGGCGCGCTCGCGTTCGCGGAGCGATGGAACGGCAAAGCGGACGGGCGTATCCGCGCGATGCTCGGGCCGCACTCGCCTTACGTCTGTCCACCCGCGTTCCTGCGCGAGATCGCGGCCCTCGCGAAGGAGAGGGGCCTCGGCCTCCACATTCACCTCGCCGAGAGCGAGGATCAGGTGAGCCGCTCGCTCGCCACGCACGGCGTGACGCCCGCGCGGCTGCTCGAAGAGACGGGCGTGCTCGACGTACCCACGATCGCGGCGCACGCGCTCTACTTGAGCGACGACGACGTGGCGATCCTCGCGCGGCACGGGACGACCGTGGCGTATTGCCCGATCACGTACATGAAGCTCGCGATGGGCCCGGGCGACGTGCCGCGGCTGCTCCGCGCGGGCGTCAACGTCGCGCTCGGGACCGACGGACCGGCGTCGAACAACGACATGGACATGAAGGAAGCCGTCCGCTTCCTCCCGCTGCTCCAGAAGCTCGCGCGCCGCGACGCCGAGGTGATCGCCGGCGACGCCTCGCTCCGCATCGCCACGCAGGCCGGCGCGCGCGCGATGGGTTTTTCCGAGGCGGGCATGCTCGAAGCCGGACGGCCGGCGGATCTCGTGCTCTTCGATTTCGACAAACCCCACCTCATGCCGCGCCACGACCTCGTCGCGAACCTCGTGCACGCGGCGAAGGGCAGCGACGTGAGCCACGTGTTCGTCGCGGGAAAACTCCTTTACGCGAACGGGACGATCCTGACGCTCGACGAGGAGAAGATCCGCGCCGAGGCCGAGCGCGCGGCATTCCGCATGGTTTCTCGTGATCTGACGGTCCTCCGCGAATACCAGTCCTAGCCGCGCGGACCCGGAGCGGAAAGGACGCGTCGCGCGCCTCTTGCATGCGCGCGGCTCCATGAATGAACTGAAGACGAGGCCTGCCGGCATCATCGTGGTGGCCGTGCTCATGGCGCTCAGCGGCGTGCTCACCGTGCTCTCCAGCGTGCCGGCCGTCACGGGCGCGGAGCTGCCGCCCTGGGCGATCGCGCTCGACGTCGCCGTCGGAATCGCCATGTTCGCCGTGGCGTGGGGGCTGCTCACGCTGCGCGCCTGGGCGTGGGTGGTGACGCTCGGCATCCAGGCCGTGAACGGCCTCTTCGCGATCGCATCGGTCGCGGCGGCGCCGGCCGCCTGGCCGGCGTGGATCGCCATTGTCGTGGCGGCGGCGGTCATCTTTTATTTGACGCGCCCGAACGTTCGATTGTCGTTCGGGGTGGGCGCGCCGCGCATTTGAAGAAACGGCCCGTCCGGACCGACGCGCGCCGCCGCGTGAGGCTCAGCCGGGATCGCCCGATCCACTCGAGCCCGCGTCCCCCTCGCCATTCGAATTCGTCGCGGCCGCGGCCGCCGCCTCCGCTGCGGCAGCCTCCGCCTTCTTCCGCTCCGCCTCCTCGCGCCGCTTCTGCAGCGCCGCGGCCTCCGCCTCGCGCCGCTCGACCGCGTCCTGGGCGCTCCGGATCGCCGCCAGCGCCGCGCGCGCCTTGATGCGCGTCTCCTCGGCCTCGCGCAGCGGATCGCTGTCCGCCACGATCCCTGCGCCCGCCGTCACCTCGAAGTCCGCGCCGCGCGCGATCACCGTGCGGATCGGGATGGCGAAGTCGACCGTTCCATCCGGCAGCACGTACCCGATCGCCCCGCCGTACACGCCGCGTGGACCCGGCTCGAGCTGGCGGATGATCTGCATCGCCCGCACCTTCGGCGCGCCCGAGAGCGTCCCCGCCGGCATCGCCGAGCGCACCGCGTCGATCGGCGACTTGTCCTCGGCGAGCGTCCCTTCCACCTCGCTCACGAGGTGCATCACGTGCGAGAAGCGCTGCACGCGCATCTCGCTCGTCACGGCCACCGACCCCGGCGCGGCCACGCGCCCCACGTCGTTCCGCGCCAGATCGACGAGCATCACGTGCTCGGCGCGCTCCTTCGGATCGGCCACGAGCTCGCGCTCGAGCGCCTCGTCCTCCTCCTGCGTCGCGCCGCGCTTGCGCGTCCCTGCGATCGGCCGGAGCGTCACCTTCCCGCCCGACACGCGAACCATCGTCTCCGGCGACGCGCCCGCGATCGCCATCCCCTCGGCGAACGGCGTCTCCGCGAAGTCCAGGAAGAACAGGTACGGCGAGGGCGAGAGCACACGGAGCGCGCGGTACACGTCGAACGCATCCGCGTTCCGCATCGGCGCGCGGAACGTACGAGCTAGAACGATCTGCAGGCAGTCGCCCGCCTCGATGTACTGCTTCGCCTTCGCGACCTTCGCCGCGTACGTGTCGTCGTCGATGTTCGGCTCGGCGAACAGCGCCTCCAGCGTCGGATCCGGCGACGGCAGCGGATCGAGCTCCGGCCCGTGCGTCATCTCCCACGCGCACCGATCGATCGCGCCCTTCGAGCGCCCCGCGATCGTGAGCGTCTGCTGGAGGTTGTCGAACACGACCACCGTGCAGTCGCGCATGAGCCGCCCGCTCATGCCCTCGTTCGGCCACGGCTTGATGCCGTTCGCCACGTTCGCCGCGTCGTAGACGAGAAAACCGACGAGCGCTTGCGAGAAACGCGCGGCGAGGCCCTCGGCGTTTTCGAGCTCGCCCGCGTCGCTCGCGAGCAGCTCCAGCGCGTTCGCGCCCGGCGGGTAGGCGTGCTCGGTGCGCGCGCGGTAGCCGAGGATCGAGTAGCGCCCCCAGCGCTCTCCAGGCAGCACGGACTCGAGCAGGAACGACGAGCGACCGGCGGATTGCGCTCGGAGCGCGTTGTACGCGCGGACGGGCGTGACGTGATCGGCGGCGAGGGTCCGGGTGAGGATCTGGCTCTGGCTCACGCGCGAGAGCGTACACCGAGCGAGCATGCCTTGCCGCGTGGATTCAGGCGTGCGCCCGCGCCTTGCTCCCATGCGACCGGGGCGGCATCGTGTGCCCTCGCGATGCGCACTTCGGCGAAGCACCTGTTCACTTTGTCCGCGTTCGTTCTGCTCACCGCGTGCGGCGGCGCGCGCTCCTACCCGAAGGACGCGCGCACCGTGATCGTCTCGCTCGACAAGATCGACTGCAGCGACTGCGGCGACGACATCGCCCGGGACTTGCGTGAGCACCCGGGCGTCTACGACGCTCGGTTCGATCGCCGCAAGGCCGAGGTCGAGGTCGTCGCCGCGCCGAACGTCGACGTGTTCGCGGCGGCCCGCAGGCTCGCCGCCGAGGACGGGTTCGAGGTGATCCTCGGCGCGGGCAAGGGCCGCTACCTCGAACACGCATCGTTTCCCGACGGCGCGGACGTGCGCACGGTCGTGGCGGACGGAAGCGACGTACCGGACCTCGCGCCGCATCTCGCGTCGGGCAAGGTCACGGTCGTCGACTTCTCTGCGGCGTGGTGCGGCCCGTGCCGCAAGGTGGACGAGCACATGGTGAAGGTCTTTTCCGCGCGCACGGATGTGGCGTACCGGCGGTTCGACGTGGGGGACTGGGACACGCCGCTCGCGAAGCGCTACCTCGCGAACGTGCCCCAGCTCCCGTACGTCGTCGTGTACGACAAGCGCGGCGCTGCGGTCGACCGCATCGCCGGTGTGGACCTCGCGCGGCTCGACCGCGCGATCGTGAAGGGCGCTTCGCCCTAGTACTGCCCGAAGAGGTCCTGGATGCGGGACTCCAGGGCGACCGCGATCTTGTAGAGCGACGAGATCGACGCGCTCGACTCGGCGCGCTCGATCTGCGAGAGAAGCGACACGCTGAGCCCCGTGCGGCGAGCCATCTGCTTCAGCGTCAGATCCTTCTCCTTGCGGAGGTTCCGGATCGTGTCGCCGATGACGCGGTGCAGCTGCTCTTCGGGTGTGCGCGCCAGGCCCTTCTTGCGCATCACGCGGGCGAGCACCTCGCGGAACTCGTCCACGTTGAAGGGCTTCTTGATGTAGTCGACGGCGTCGAGCTTCATCGATTGCACGGCGCTCTCCAGGTTCGGGAAGCCCGTGAAGATGACGACCGCGATGTCGGTGTCGACCTTGCGGATGCGCTTGAGCACCTCGATGCCGTCGAGCTTGGGCATCATCAGATCGAGGATGATGAGGTGATACCCGCCCGTGCGGACCTCTTCCTCCACGGCCGACGGGTCGACCAGGGTCTTCACCTGGTAGCCGTCCCGTTCGAGCAGCGTCTGCATGTAGTCGCAGATGGCTCGGTCATCGTCCACGATCAGGATGCGAACTGCCGGAAGCTCGATTGCCACCTTGTCCTCCTATTTCGCGGCCACATCGACTGGGGGTTTGGGGGCTGCGCTCGACCCGTCGAGCGCACCCCCAAACGTGGAAAGAGCTCTCGTCGACGCCCGAGGTCTTGGCCCGGACCGCCGGGCTACTTCCTCGAACCCCCCCCTGGAGTCGCCGCATGTTCGGCCTGGGGAGGCTCTGAGCGCCCCAGGTCACGTCTCGATTCCAGTAGCACTTTAACACGAGCCCGGCTGCTCCTGGATCGACTTTTTTGCTTGCGTTTCAAGATTTTTCCACCCATCCGACGTCCTCGGCGGACGTGGGGACGCCCAGGGCGGTGGACGCTCGGATGAAATCTCTGCTCGACAGGACTTGACAGAAGCGTCCGGTGCGAGCATGGTCCGCCCCCACGTCGGTGGTGAAAACCCGCGGCGTACGGGGCGTAGCGCAGCCTGGTAGCGCACTCGGTTCGGGACCGAGGAGTCGGAGGTTCAAATCCTCTCGCCCCGACAAGGTAGGAACGACACAGTACGGCAATCCCCGGTAGGCCCCGCCTCCCGGGGATTGTTCGTTTGTGCTCACGATCGCGCTCGACGGGTCGGTACGCCGCATGCAGGCGTGCTCACTTCCGGAGAGCGCTGTGATTGTCCACGTCAGAGCCTCGGCATCGTTCGAGTACCCCGTCTGCTTCACGAGCGACGTGTTCTCGCCGATGAACCGCGACTTGCGGCACCTCATCGCCGGGCGCGAGCCCGACGTTCGGCACCGCGTCGCGGCCATCGTCGATCGCGGAGCGATCGCTGCCCAGCCCGAGCTGAATTTGCACATCGAGCGGTATGCCCGGTGTCACAACGACGCGCTGGATCTCGTGGCTCCGCCGATCGTTCAGGGCGGGGGCGAGAGCATGAAGGACGACGCGACGTTGCCTGCGCGCCTGCAGGCGTACGTCCACGCCCTGGAGCTCGATCGACGCTCGGTCCTGCTCGTCGTGGGCGGTGCATCGCTGCTCGACCTCGTGGGCTTCGCCGCGTCGATGGTGCAGAGCGCGCCGCGCGTCGTCCGCGTGCCCACGACGACGCTCGCGCAGGCCGGACCCGCGGTGCTGCCGAAGAGCGCGATCAACGCGTTCGGCACGAAGGACTTTCTGTGCACGTTCCGCGCGCCGTACGCGGTCGTGTGCGACCGACGCTTCGTCGAGACCCAGAAGACGCGCGAAAAGGTCTTCGGCCTCGTCCAGGCCGTACGCGCCGCGCTCCTGTGGGACGAGGAGCTCTTCGACTGGATCGTCTTGCACGCCCACCGCCTCGCCTCGGGCGAGCGCGACGCCGTCGCGGAGCTGCTCCAGCAGAGCGCCGCGCTCCACGCCGACCTCGCGGCCACGGCGCCGAACGAGGACGTGTACGGCCCGGAAGGACCGCTCGCGTTCGGGGCGTGGTCGGCCGACCGGATCGAGCTCCACACCGAGCGGCGCATCCGGCAGGGCGAGGCGCTCGCGGTGGGCATCGCGCTCGACACGACGCTCGGCGCGCTGCACGGGACGAATACGGAGGCGGAGCGCGAATCGATCCACCGGCTGCTCGAGCGGCTCGGGCTGCGGCTGTGGCACGACACGCTCGGCAATGTCGACTCCGAGGGTCGGCTCTTGCTCCTCGACGGTTTGTCGGAGCGCTCCTTTGGGCGGTCGCCGCACGTGCCATTGCTGCAGGGGATCGGCAATGGCGTGATTCCGCACGAGCTACGCGAGGACGTGCTGCGCGAGGCCATCACGCGGCTGGCGCACCGAGACGCGCATCGGGCGCATGCATTCGCGCTGGCCTGAATAAGGAGACGGCGGCGCGCGGGGGAGCGGGCGCCGCCGCCATTCTTGCGTGGTTCAGCCGTTGGGGTCCGCGGGCTTGGCGGCCTCGGCGTTCTTGCGCCGCGTCTTTGCGGCCTTCTCGGCGACCTGCGCGTTGTATTTGATGGTCTTTTCGAATGCGGCGAGGACCGCTTCGTCTCCGCCGCGGCGGGCCGTCGACTTCACGGAATCGACGATCGCGGCGATGTCGTTCTCGCGCTCGTGGACCTTCTTCGCGCGTGATTCGCGGACGACCTCGAGGGCCTTGGCGAGCACGACCTCGTGCACGGCGAGTTTGTCGATCGAGACATTGGCGTCGAGGATGCGCTGATGGACCTTCGGCAGATTGCCGGCGTCCTCGCCGAGGGCGGGGATGCTCTGGGCGAGCTCTGCGAATACGTCGGCGAGGCCGTCGTGCTCGAAGCGGAGGTGGGCCATCGCGCCCGGGGCGAGGTCGACGAGGTCGGCCTCGCAATTCTTGAGGGAGAACTCGAACGGACCGGGATACGGCTTTGCAGCTACATTGGACATCGCGATACCTCTTTTGCAAGGGTTGCGGGAGAGGCAGGAACGTAATCAGGGAAATCGCGCCGTCGAGGGGCGGGCGTGATTCAGCACGAAAGCGACGGCGGGGGTCGACGAAGTCGTCGAGGGAGGTCGACGAAGTCGTCGAGGGAGGTCGACGAAGTCGTCGAGGGAGGTCGACGAAGTCGTCGGGCGGGACCGCGGGATCGTCGGGCGGGTCGACGAGCGCGTGGCGGCCGGCGACGAGGTCGAGAGGGCGGCCGACGAGGGCGTCGAGGAGGGCGACGAGGACGCGGGGCGGGTCGACGATTGCATCGGGCGAGGCGATGCGGGCGTCGGCGGGAACGAGGTCGTCGTCGGATTGCACGATGCATTCGTGGAGGAGCGCGTCGATCGCGTGGAGCGGGTCGACGATTACGTCGAGGCTCGCCGCGGAAACGTTGGCCGTCGCCTCATGTCCTGCGTGCACGTCTCGTACAAGTACGAGAGGCCGTCCCCCTCGCAACGCTCCTCTTCGAGAGCTTCCCGCTCCCCTGATACGCCCCCATCCCCGGCGTGACCATGGCGGCGATGGCGACGGTGGCGGCGAACCTCTGGAGGCGTTTCATGACGTGCTCCGCTCTCTCGAGCTGACCCTACACCACCGCTCGCGTGCCATGAACAAAAAGTTTGTCCCCGGACTTGACTATCACGTTTGTCCGCGGTAAGTAGCTCGGGCTGGTGTGGGGTCCTGTCGTGGTTGGCCAGGCGGCAGGGCTCCGCGCCGGTTCTTGCACCCGGGCCGAAGGCGAAGTGTTTGTCCGGGGGCTGGACGGTCGCATCTCCCACGATAAGACCGATTTCGGGGACCGGCGCGGAGCCGCTGTCGTTCGAGCCCAGACGGGCGACACGGCTCCGCGCCGGCTTTCCGGACGAACCCCCCCTGCGGATCGCCCTTCGTTACGGGTACCGTAGGGTTCGTCATGATCACCCGGGTCGTTGCCGTCGCCGTCGCTTGCACTGTCCTGACGCTCTCGGGCAAAGCCGCCGCCGAGGCGCCGCCGCAGATTGCGTTCCGCCTGGATTACCAGGCCAACCTTCCGGGGCGAGGTTGCCCGAACGCGGACGAGTTTGGCCTGATCCTCGCGGGCGAGTTCGGATATCTCCTCGTTCGTGAGGATGCAGCGGCCACGCTGCGGGTGGAGACCCGGACGAACGGCAAGGGGATCGATGCCGAGCTTTCCGCGCCAAACCCGACGGGAGAGGGGGAGTGGAGGCGGGTGGTCACGAGCCGGGACTGCCGCGAGCTCCTTTATGATGCGGCGACCCTGATCCGGATCAGGTTTGGTCCGGGCGGATGGCAGGGGGAGGAGCCGCCGCCGTGGCTCCTGGCGCCGCCGTGGTTCGAGGTGGAGAGCCCCGAGCTGCGGACGGAGATGCCGGCGGCGTTCCTGGACTCGATGGCGGGGGAGTCGTTGGAGGCGCCGCTGTCGCCGTGGGAGGGGACGGCGCCGTTGTGGGCGCAGTCGGCGCCTGCCCAGGAAACAACCAAGCCGCCCTTTCAAGCCGAGGTTGCCCTGGGCGCCACGGTCATGCCCTACGGGATGCCGCGGGTCGCCATCGGAGGTGGCGGGATGCTGGGCGTCCGGTGGAAAAACCTCGCGTTTGGCATGGACATCCGGGGCGTGATCACCCCCGTGGCCGGCGTCGGGGACCCGGAGCTCAAGGACGCCCGTGCGTCGCTTTTGACAGTGGGCTTCCTCCCGTGCATCGCGGTCCGATTCATCGACATTTGCGGCGCGATCAACGCCACGATCCTCGGGCTCGATGCGCCGCCGCCCATCGTCGTAACTGCCTCGGATGGCTTCTCGATGGGGTTTGGTGGGCGGCTCGTCGGCAGGTACCCGCTCTCATCGCGCTTCACCCTGTTCGGCTACGGGGACGTCAGCGGGCAGCTAAGAGCCATCACGATCAGGGGCCCGCTCGATGGCGACTCGACGAACATCGTGACGCACTGGCGATCGCCATACATCCGAGTCGCGCTAGGGCTCGGCGTTGCTATTTCTCTTATCGAATGAACAAGGAGTATTGGAGATGCACAAGGATCAGGGTGTGCTGGGCAAGCTGGGTGCGGTCCTCGTTTTGGCCGCCTGCGTGGCAAGCGCTTGTGGGCAAGGGGAAGGTGTCATTGAGGTCATCGTCCCCCCCGATGGTGGGGGTGAAGGCGGCAGCCCCCCCGACGCCGGCACCGACGGCGGCGAGGAAGAGGATGCCGGCGCAAGTAGCAGCACGGCTCCCTGCGATTTCTCCTGCGACGGTGACGCAGAATGCGTCCCCTTCCACCCCGGCGACAGCTCCTACCCCGTCCTCGTCTGGATCGGCCCGAACGACGGCAGCGCGCCGGATTGCCCGGACAACGCGCCCGTCGAGCAATTCGTTTGGTACACGGACCTCGTCATCCCGCCGAAGAAATGCGGCCCGTGCTCCTGCGGCCCCTCGGACGGCACCTGCTCCCTCCCCGAGACAATCACCGCCCACGCCGCCCCCTGCACGCCGCCCGAGGGCACGGCCGCCACCCCGCCGCGGGTGGTGAGGTCGAGGGAGACGTCGCGCTCGCAGGGCCCCGCACCCTTTGCTGTCTGGTTTGATCGAGGTCGCCATGGACGAACGCGAATTCGCAAAAACCCTGGAGTCGCAACGGGCCAAGCTACGAGCCTGGCTCTCCCGAAGGTTCCCGGCGAGCGACGTGCCGGACCTCGTGCAAGAGACGCTCCTCCAATGCTGGAAGGCGCGCGAGGAGTACGACCCGACCCGGGAGCTCGGCGGCTGGGTCCATTACCGGATGCGCACGGTGGCCCACGTCCATCGCAAGCGCGCGCGTGTGCGCGAAGAAGCCGCGCCGCTCCTCCAGGAAGAGGACGTCGCCCCGTTCACCCCGGAGCGCGAGGCATCGAATCACGAAACGGATTCGCTCCTGCACCGCATCCTCGACTCCCTGCCCGCGCGGGAGCGCGAGATGGTCGCGGCGCGGTTCTTCGACGAGCTCTCGATTCGCGAGATCGCCGCCTCGTTCGACCGCACGGAAGACGCCGTCGACGCGGCCTTGCGGCGCGTCAACAAGAAGATGCGCGAAGCGCTTCAGCGCGTCGGCGTCGAAGATGCGCGGCGGACCGCCCTGCTCCCGCTCCTCTTCGAGCAGGCCGACGGCGCGGAGGTCGAGGACGACGCGCCGAGCGCGCGACCGACGTCCGTTTCGACATCGATCCCCGCCGCGGGCACGCCGGTAGGGCCAACGCTCGCCGCGTGGGCGCCGTTGGCTCGGGGTCTCGCGGTCGCGGCCGGCGTCGTGGGCCTCCTCTTTTATCTGCTCTCGCGGAGAGAGTCGCCGTGGGCGAACCACTTCGCGCTCGTGGTGCCCGACCTCCGGCCCGGTGGCGTGGTGCCGCTCTTGACCGACCCCATGCAGCCACCGAACCCGACGGTCGAGCCGCCGCCTTTGTGCCCGCCGTCCCCGCCGCCGCCACGCACGCCCCCCTGTCCAGCGGACGTGCCCAAGAACGCGGGGCCTCGCTCGCTCGGACGCGCCGCCGTGAACGCCCAAGAGCGAGGCGACAAGAAGAGCGCCGCCGAGGCGTGCCGCCTGGCCGGCCCCGATAGCGTCTTCTGCCGAGAGCTCCAGAGCCTCCATCCGTAGAGCGCGGGCGCGGATACCCCACTCCGAAAAACATCGTCCCCTCGTCACGACGCGCGACGGATTTGCGCGGCTCGGGTGCAGTACGTATCGAGCGGCGCACGCGCGGACCGTTTCGGGCTGCAGCTCGCTGTGCTGTTTTTCGGAGAGACCACGCCTGGACGGCGGCGCCGGTTTGGCGTTGCATTCTGGGCGAGCATGCCGTCCGACGCCGCCGCCCAGGCGTGGTCATTCGTCAGAGCCCATGAAAACGCGACACCTCCCAGAACCGGATCCGCGACTCCCCACAGAAATCGTGCTCGCGAGCGACGGTGGGTTGTTCCTTGCTCTACCCGAGGAAAAACCTGAATCGTATGCCGGGCGCGAGATCTTCGTCGGCTACGCACTTCGCCCGCGTGAAGCAGTAGCTCGCGGGAGGCCGGCGTTGCTTCACTGGGGAGCCGAGGCGCTGCTCGGCATTGGCAGCGACGGGCGCATTTACGTGGCCGAGGGCGCGATGCCCGGGAAGCGTGGACGCAAAGTGTTTCGCGGATTCCGCACGACCAACGAGGAGCGAGCGTATATCGTCGCGGAGCTGCATCGAATGGTATTCAATCTGGTCGGCGCAGTCCCGAGGGCATGAGCCGGCGAGCCGGAGGCGTGTCGGCGGGGGCGATCGCTCCGTCCCCCTCCGCCGTCGCCCCCGCCGCCAGCGGGCCGACGCCTCCCGTCCGTGCGTCCAAGATCCTGCGACCGCGTTGCACGTCGCCGTCTCACGTGATGCAATGCGCCCCGCCATGAGCGACGTCGAAATCCGGCTGAGCAGCGCCATCTCCGCGGTCCGCTCCTACCTCGAGGCAAAGCTCCTCGGCGAGGCCGTCGTCGCCTCGGAAAAGGCCATGGAAATCGCGCACGAGCTCGGGCGGGAGCATCCGCGGTACGTCGAGGCCGCGCGCATCGCGGCGCTCGCCTACGCCCTCGACAACAACGCCGCCATGTCCGCGCGCTACCAGCGTCTCGCCATCGCCAGCGCCGAGAGGCAGCCGACGTATCCGCAAGATCGGCTCGGATCGCTGCACTTCGACCTCGCTCGCGCCGAGCTCGATCGCGGCCGGCAAGAGGAGGCCGGCGCCGAGCTCGAAGCGGCGATCCCGCTGCTCTGCCAGAACCGCGCGGATCGAGACGCCGAGGCGCGGCAAGCCATGTTCCTGCGCGTCGCGCTGTGCATGATCGCAGGCGATCCGAAGGAGGAGATGGACGCGCTCGTGGGGCGCCTGCGCGCGTGGCTCGAGCCCGTCTTCGAGGATCCCGAGGCCACGGCCGACACGAAGGCGCTCGCCGAGCACGACATGGTCACCGCGCTCTGCTCCTCGGCGCGGCTCCGGATCGCGCAGCGGCGCTGGGACAAAACCGAGGCGGCGCTGCTCGAAGCATTCGAACGCGCCGAGCGGCACATGCTCACGGCGGATCGGCCGAACCCGCATCTGCTCGGGCTCGTGAGCGAGGTCTACAAGGAGATGCGCCGCGCCTCGAAGGACGAGAGCGCGGCGCTCCGCACGCGCGCCGAGTCGCTGCTCGGGCCCGCGGCGGAGCGCGCCGAGCGGCTCTTCTGGGCGCAGCTCCGCGTCGTCGTGGCGGACGCGCAGAAGTCGCTCGGCTGGTCCGAGGGGCAGATCGCGCGGCTGCTCGAACCCGCGCTGCACGAGGGCGATCTCGCGGTCGATCTCAACCGGCATCCGCTGCTGCACGGGCTCACGGAGGTGCTCGGCCGGCATGCGGCCAAGGGGACGCATCTGCGGGATCAGGGGCCTTCCGAGTTGCGTCACGTGATGCGCGGAGACAAGACGCTCTCCGCGGCGATCGACGTGATGGAGGCGGCTGGCCTTTCGGATGTTTGATGCTTAGAGCGCTCCGGCGCGGGCTCGGCCTCGCGCTCGCCACGTCCCTCGCCGCCGCTCCTGCGCTCGCCCAGGACGAGCCGTCGCCCGCGGAGCCCGCGCCGCCGGAAGAGCCCGCGCCTCTGCCCGCGGAGCCCGCGCCCGAGCCGCCTCCTCCCCAGCCGATCGAGGTGACCGTCGAGGGCGATCGGGCGCCGGCGGGGTCGGTCTCGCTCAAGCGCCGGGACATCCGGGAGATGCCGGGCGTGCTCGGCGATCCGTACCGCGCGATCGAGGTGCAGCCGGGCGTGACGCCGACGGCGAGCGGATTGCCTTACTATTACATTCGCGGCGCGCCGCCCGGGAACATCGGGTTCTTCTACGACGGCGTGCGTGTGCCCTTGCTCTTTCACGTGGGCGCGGGGCCGAGCGTGATTCCGGCGCCGCTCGTCTCGCGCGTCACGCTGCACATGGGCCCGTATCCGGCCGACATCGGGCGGCTCGCGGGCGCGGCGGTCGAGGCCGAGGCGGCGCCGTTCCCGAATGAATGGAAGGGCGAGGGCGCGTTCCGGTTCGTGGACGTGGGCGGCGTGGTCGAGGGGCCGATCGGCGACAAGACGACGGTCCTCGTCGGCGGGCATTATGCGTTCGGCGGACACATTCTCTCGGCGCTGATCGACAACGTCGATTTCGGGTACGGCGATTACCAGGCGCGCGTGAGCCGCCGCGTGGGAGAGCGTGGCCGGTTCACGGCGCTCGCGTTCGGGGCGTGGGATTACCTGGCGACCACGACGACGGGCGACGCGAGCGGGGCGAAGGACGTCCTGCTCGACGCGGATTTTCACAGGCTGGATTTCCGATACGATCATGAATTCGATTCGGGCGGAAAGCTCCGCGCCGCGGTGATGCTCGGGCTCGATCGGTCGAGGCATGTCGGCGCGGAGAGCGCGACCAATTGGAAGATCGGGGCGCGGCTGCGCGGATCGAAGCCGATCGGCGGGGGAAAGGCGCTCCTGCGTGGCGGGGTCGATCTGATGGTCGATCGTTACGACATCGTGCACAAGGAGCCCTGCGACATCTCCCTCGAAGAGTGCGCCACCGGGCCGCTCGGCGAGCTCGACGAGGCGTTCCGCGCGCTTTTTCCGAGCCGCTGGGACACGGCCGTGGGCGCGTGGGCCGACGCGCTCGTGGTCCTCTCGGATCGGGCGACGATCACCCCGGGGCTTCGCGTCGACCATTACACGTCGATGGGGAACACGGCGCTCGCGATCGACCCGAAGATCACGGGCCGGTTCGGCGTCGGCGAGCGCGTGCGCATCGTCCCCTCGTTCGGCGTGGCGTCCCAGCTCCCCGGCTTCGCGCCGCTGCCGGCGCTGCAGATCGGCGGCATCACGGGCGGCCTTCAGCGCGCCTTGCAATCGAGCTTCGGCGCCGAGGTCAAACTCTCGCCCATTCCGGTCGAGATCAGCGGCTCGCTCTTCCGCCAGGTGACATTCAACCTCACGGACCCGATCGGCTCCGATCGTGGCACGAACCTCGGCACGGCCCGGTTCCTCTCCCGCAGCACGGGCGACGCGTATGGCCTCGAGCTCTCCGCGCGTGGCGCATTACGCAAGGATCTGCTCTTCCTCGCCTCGTATACGCTCTCGCGCTCGACTCGCACGTCGAAGAGCGGCCTGACCACGCCCTCGGCGGTCGATCGGACCCACGTCGCGCACGTGGCCTTGCTCTACGACCTCGGCAAGGGGTGGAAGGCGGGCGTGCGGCACGTGTTCTACAGCGGTTTTCCCGCGCAGGAGGCAGGCAGCGGGGCCGTGGTCGAGGATCCGCCGCGGGTCCGGCCTTTTTATCGGCTCGATTTGCGGGTGTCGCGGCGATGGAAGGTGGGCGAGACCGGGTTCGTCTCGCTCGTGCTCGACATGCAGAATGCGACGTTGAGCAAAGAGGTCTTCGACGTGACGTGCGCCCGCGGGATCTGTCAGCCGCGACTGCTCGGGCCGATCACGATCCCGCAGTTATCGGTGGAGGCGGGGTTTTAAAGGTGCTTCGTGACGGCGGGCGGGGTGAACCAGTTGTCGTTTCGCCCGTCGAAATACTGGATCGGCGCTGCGGCGAGCTCCTCCGGGGCCACGTCGTCGAGGCAGCCCACGTTGACCGAGACGTACGCGCCGCCGATCTCCTCGACGTATCCGCGCCCGAACGGCTTCACCCCGCACGTCTTGCAGAAGAGGTGATGCCCGCTCATGGAGCCGAACTGGTAATCGCCGAGCGCGGACTCGCCTTCGAGCAGGCGGAACGCGTCGGGCTTCACGATCGCGCCCCACCACCGGGCCTTCGCGCAGATCGAGCAGTTGCACCGGCCGGTGCCCGCCGAAAGGTCGAGGTCCGCTTCGAACCGGACCGCGCCACAATGACAGCTTCCTTTGTAGGTCTTCATCATTTCAATCGTCGCTCTTTCCGAAGAGCCGGTGCCGGAAGTATCCGATCTGGCTCTTCGCGATCTCTTTCACGAGATCGAGTTTGTCCACCTCGCGCGCACTCGTCCGACCGAGAAGCTCTCCGGATTCGTACAGCTCGCGCGTCTTCGCGCGCTGGAGCTTGCCGCTCGACGTCTTCGGCAGGACGCCCGGCGCGAGCGGCACGACGTCGTCGACGGTCAGGCCCACGCTCTGCTGCACCGCCTTGCGCACGTCGGCTTCGAGCCGCTTCTTTGCGGCCTCGTCCTTCTCGCCCGTCTCGAACGCGATGACCACGCGCTCGCGATCCGAGGGGCCCTTCATCGTGCCGAACGCGATGACGTTGCCCTTGCGCACGCCCTCGACCTGGCTCGCCTCCCACTCGATGTCCTGCGGGTAGTAGTTGCGGCCGTTGACGATCACGACCTCCTTCGAACGCCCGCAGATGTAGACCTTGCCATCCGCGATGTACCCGAGGTCGCCCGTGCGCAAAAAGCCGCCCGCGAACGACCGTTTCGTCACCTCCGGGTCGTTCCAGTAGCCTTGCATCACGCTCGGCCCGCGGATGCGCAGCTCGCCGACCTCGCGCTCGGGCAAGGGGCGTGCGCTCTCCTCGTCGTCGGGCGCGAACGTCTTGATCTCGTGGCCCTCGAAGGCCGCGCCGCACTCGACGATGCCCGAGGCGCGCGGCGAGCTTTCCGCCGCGGGTTCGGCGCGGCCCTTCGACCAGAGCGTCTCGCCGTCGACGACGTCGGTCCGCACGCCCGTCCAGATCTTGCTGAACGAGACCGCGAGCGTCGACTCGGCCATGCCGTAACAGCACACGAACGCACGCTCGTCGAAGCCGATGCGGGAGAACTTTTCCGCGAAGGCGCGGAGGTTCTCGGCGCGAATCGGCTCGGCGCCGCAACCCGCGATGCGCCAGCTCGACAGATCGAGCCCCTCCATCTCGCTCTCCTTGATGCGCTTGACCGCGAGCGCGTAGGCGAAATTGGGGCCGAACGAGATCGAGCCCTTGTACTTCGAGATCGACTCGAGCCAGCGCGCGGGGCGCTTCAGGAAGAGCAGCGGCGGCAGGAACGTGATCGGGTTCCGGTGGTAGACCGGCGCGATCACGAAGCCGATGAGCCCCATGTCGTGGTAGAGCGGCAGCCACGAGACGCCGTGATCGACGCCGTCTCGGATGCTCAGGCCCACGGGCATGATCGCGTGCACGTTCGCGGCGAGGTTTCGGTGCGTGAGCGTCACGCCCTTCGGCCGCGCGGTCGATCCGCTCGTGAACTGCAGGAAGCAGACGTCGTCGAGGTCGATCTTCTCGGGCCGCAGTTTGTCGCTCGACGTGCGCACGCCCTCGACCGCGACGACCTTGTCGAGCCCCGGCGCCTGGGCCTGGATCGTGCCGAGGAGCTTCTTGATCTCGCTGCTCGTGAGCAGCACGCGCGCGCCGCTCTTCGCCACGATGTGCAGCGTGTTTTCGAGATAGCCCGCGAGCTTGCCGAGGCCCGTGGGCGGGTAGATCGGCACGGGGATGATGCCGGCCCGGACGGCGCCGAGGAACGCGAAGACGAAATCGGCGTTGTCGGGGAGGATCAGGGCGATGCGATCGCCTTTGCGCAGGCCCATGGCCTGCATCGCGCCGCCGAAGCGAGCGCTCATCCGCTCGACGTCGGCGTACGAGTGGAAGGGCGCGACGTCGGGCGACTCTTCGAGGAAACGGTAACCCGTGCTGCTGCTCGCCGCCGCGTCCTCGATGGCCTGCGCGACGGTGCGGGGCGGAGGCGCGCTCATCCTTGGAGCCTTCCGTCGCTCTCGAGGCGCGTGAGGATTGCGGTCGCGACGTCGCCGATCGTGTTGATGTTGCGGAGCGCGTCGTCCGGGATCGTGAGCTTGAAGGTGTCCTCGAGCTCGGCGAGCACCTCCATGACCCCGAGCGAATCGATGCCGAGCTCGGCGACGATCTCGCTCGCCTCGCTCACGTCGACCTCGATCTGCTTGTGCTGGCTGAACACCTCGAGCAGCTTCTTCTGCACCTGTTCCCGATTCCAAGTCATGGGGCGCTTCCTACCGCAACTCGCCTTCGGTCACCAGACGCCTGAGCCGCTCGAAGCCCTCCACGCTGCGCGCGCCGTACCACATGAGGTCCTTGCCGTTGCAGAAGAGCACGCGGCCGGTCTTCGCGGCGGGGATGTCGAGCTTGCGGAAGACCTCGGCGTCGGCCTCCGTGAACGCGTGCGGCTCGTCGGGTAGGAGCACCACCTCGGGCTGCCGCGCGACGACCTCGTCCAGCGTGACCCGCGGATAACGCGTGTCACGGCTGCCCACGCGCTCGGGCGAGAGCGGCGCGGCCTTGCCGAGATCGGCGGCGAGCGGGTAGCGGCGCCTCCGGTCCGCGAAGATGTTTTGCGCTCCAACGAGATCCATCATGTCGGAGATGAACGTCTCCTCGTGCACCGTCATGAGCGGATCCATCCAGATCGGGACGAATGCGCGGACGGGGACGTGCTCGCCGCGGTGCTTCTCGGCCTCGCGGTGCGCGTGGTAGGCCGAGGCGAGCAGCGATCGGGCGGCGTCTTCACGATCGAGGCCGAGGGCGAGGGCGAGGCGAGCGAGGTGCGCGATTCCGTCGGCGACGCGCTTGGGGAACGAGACGAACACGGAGACGCCGGCGGCGTCGAGGCGCTCGATCTGCGAGCGGGTGTTCTCTTCCTGGTTCGCGATCACGAGGTCGGGCTCGAGCGCGAGGACCTTGTCGACGTCGACGTCTTTCGTGCCGCCGACGTCCTCGATCGCCTCGACTTCGCCTTCGGGGGCGATGCAAAAGCGGGTTCGTCCGACCAGGCGGTCTTTGGCGCCGAGCCGGATGACCGAGTAGGTATCGCTCGGGACGAGCGAGACGACGCGCCTCGGCGGGGCTGTGAAAATGTGACGGCGTTGTCTGTCGTCCTGGACCTTGATGATTTTCATCGGCCCGGCTCTTTAGCGCCGGCGGCGCCGGTGGGGGAGGGGAGATTCTTCGGGCGGAGATGGCTGGCGGCCGGGTTCGACCTTGCGGTAACCTCGCGCCCGGAGGTGCTCGATGAGGAACGTGCCGTCCGTGCGCGTGGGCTTTGCAGCTTTGTTCGGCGCGCTTTTGCTTGTGGGATGCGGGGGAGGCTCGGGCGGCCAGGGCGGCGCGGGCGGGCAGGGCGCGAGCGGCGGCTCGGGCGGCACCGGCGGCCAGGGCGGCGGCGGTGGGCCGTCGTATGCGGATCCGTACACGATCACCGCATTCGACGACACGCGCATCACGAGCGACGGGAGCCAGCCCAATTTCCAGACGGTGTTCGCGGACATCGATTTCAAGGAGGGCCCGTTCGCGAGCGCGAAGCTCGTCGTGGACCTCGCGAGCACCTGTTATCCGTTCGACAAGTGGATCGACAACCCGCCGCCGCAGGGGCAGAACTGGCCGGCCGATTGCGACGCGTTCGATCGCAATTTCGACATCTCGCTCGATGATCCGATGGACCCGGCGACGGAGCCGCCGGGGCTCGAGGTGATGCACGCGGTCACGCCGTTCGGCGGGCCGCTGCACCTCGAAATCGACGTCACGGACGTGGCGAACGGCCTGCCGGGCAAGCACCGGATTCGCGCGCACATCACGACCTGGTCGGATGGCGCGGGCATGGTCTCGGGGTCGAACGGCGGCTGGAACGTGACGGCGAAGCTCGAGATGGTCCCGGGCGCGCCGCCGCGGAACGTGCTCGCGGTGAAGTCGCTTTATTACGGGTCGCAGACGACGGCCGAGGGGCCGGGCGCGCTCGCGTTCGAGGTGCCCGCGGGCGCGACGGCGGGCAAGATCGAATTTCGCACGAGCGGCCACGGAGGCGGCAACGCCGGTTCGGGCTGCATCGGGCCCGCCGAGGAGTTCTGCAACCGCACGCACACGGTCTCGATCGACGGCGCCGTGATCGACACGTGGAAGCCGTGGCGAACGGACTGCAAGGAGCTCTGCACGGAGACGATGCACACCTGGCCGAGCGGAAACAGTTTTACCTACTGCCTGGAAAACCCCTGCGGCGCCATTTCGAGCGTGAAGGCCCCGCGGGCGAACTGGTGCCCGGGGAGCATGACGGCGCCGAAGGTCTGGGAGACGCCCGAGCTCGGAAAGCCGGGGGCCCATACGTTCCAGTGGGCAGTGAACACGGTCGAGTCGGGCGGGAACTGGGCCTCGAGCGCCACGTATTTCGCCTACGGGCCTTGAACGAAAGGGTGTCTCCGATGTCTCTCCGCTCGCGGGTCGCGGCCTGCCTCGGCCTCGTCGTCGCGCTCGCCGGGTGCGGCGGCGGCGAAGGGGATTCGCCCGAGGTAAAACCCCCGGATCCGCCGCCGAAGTTCGCTTATCCGCTCGACGACGTCCTGCGCCTGAACCATTTGCAGACGAAATCGACGCACAACAGCTATCACATCGAGACCGAGGAGAACACCGTCGGCGAATGGCGCTACACGCACGCGCCGCTCGACGTGCAGCTCGGCGCGCAAGGCGTGCGGCACGTCGAGCTGGATCTGCGGTACAACCTCGATCTCGAATCGTTCGAGGTGTATCACCTGCCCCTCCTCGACGAGCAGACGACGTGCAGGAAGCTCACGGATTGTCTGCGGGTCCTGAAAAACTGGTCCGACGCGCACCGGGCGCACCACCCGATCGTCGTGCAATTCGAGATCAAGGACGCCGTGCCGGACGACGAGGCCGGGGCGGAGGGTTATTTCGCGGCCTTGCACGAAGAGATTCGGAGTGTTTGGCCGGACGATCGGATCCTCGTCCCGGACGAGGTCCAGGGCGACGCGCCCACGCTGCGGGAAGCGGTCCTTTCGAAGGGCTGGCCGACGCTCGGCGAGGTCCGCGGCCACGTGCTCTTCACGCTGGACGACTCCGGCGACGCGCGGAAGGCGTACACGAAAAACCATACGAGCCTCGCCGGTCGAATCGTCTTCGCGGACGCCTCGCCCGCCGATCCGTGGGCCGCGATCGCGATCATCAACGATCCCCTCGGCGAGGCGGCCGCCATCGCCGAGGCGCTCGCCGCGAACATGGTCGTGCGCACGCGCGCCGACGGGAACGCAGGCGAGGTGATCGAGACGGGCAGCACGATCGAGCGGGAAGCCGCGATCGCGAGCGGCGCGCAGTTCGTCTCGACGGACTTCCCCGCGAAGGTCCCGGAGGCCGAATACTGGGTCGAGATCCCGGACGGCACGCCCTCGCGCTGCAACCCCATCACGGCGCCGAGCGAGTGCAGCGCCGAGGCGATCGAGGATCCGAAATTCGTCGGGCCGTGAGGCCGCTCAGCGCTCCTCGATCGACGCCACGACCTTCTCCTCGATCCCCTTCCACCCCTCGGGCCGCCCACCCTTGCGCGCATACCCGCGCACGATGAGCTCGCGCGAGCCGACGATCACGAAGTACGTGCGCAGCGTGAACGGCTCGCCGCCGATCGGCAGCTCGTGCTCGACGTGCACCACCTTCCGCGTGCCCACGGTCTCGATCCGCGCCTTGTCGAGCCGCGTGGCCTTCGCGGGCGCGGCCTCGTCCGCCGCGGCGCGCATCTCCTCGACGAACGCGTCGAGCTCCTCGGCGAGCGGCGCTTGCTTCAGATCCACCACGAGGATCTCGACGAACACGGGCGACACGTCGAGGTCCCCGAACGTGAGCACCGGCATGCCCTCGCGCACCTCTTTCGCGGCCTTCTTCGCGAGCGGCGCAGGCATCTCCACGGACAAACCCAGGTCCGGCAGCGTCGTCCGCGTCATCGCGGGCGGCTTCTTCATCGTCCACGGTCCGCCGAGCGCCACGCCCGCGCCGATCGAGACGAGCATCACCGCGCCCACGAGCGTCGCGGCGAGCGAGAGAAGCGGGCGCGGACCGGGCTCGACGTCACCTTCGTCGATGCGCTCCTCGACGGGCTTGAGCCCGCGGCCGAGGAAGAGCGCCATGGCCAGAAAGCCCACGATTCCGCCCCCGAAATGCGCGAGGTAGTCGACGCCCGGGAAGAAGCTGATGAGCACGTTCGGGACGAGCGGACGCCACGCGCCTTGCTTGAGCCGCGCGATGAAGAGCGGCGGCAAGATGCCGCGCGGGAAGAGGACGAGCGCGAGCACCGCGGTCATGAGCCCCCAGATCGCGCCCGACGCGCCGACGCTCCACTGCCCGCTGCCGAGCAGCGTCGTCGCGAGCGCGCCGCCGAGGCCGGAGAGGCCGTAGAGCACGAGGAAGCGCCGCGATCCGAGGATCGGCTCGAGCATCAGCCCGAGGCTCCAGAGCGCGACCACGTTCATCACGAAATGCATCACGCTCGCGTGCAGGAACGCCGAGGCGAAGATGCGCCACACCTCGCCGCTCCTCACCGCGGGCCCGCTCGTCGCGCCGAGCGAGACGAGCGCCTGCGTGGTGCCCATGCTCTGCTTCCAGATCACCGTGAGCACGCCGAGCACCGCGCAGACCGCGATGATCCCCACGGTCACGGGCGTCCCGCCGCGCAGCCGCGAGACCGCGCGCCGATCACGCTGCGCGAGGCTCCGACCCTTGAGGAGCGCCTCCTCGATCCGCTCGGTCGTCGGTGGCTCGGTCGCGCGGATCTGCTCGGTCGCGCGTTCGAGCAGCGCGAGCTTCGGCCCGTGCACGTGCGCGAACCGGCTCGCGTCGTCGACGTGGTGAAAGCCCAGCTTCATCGCCGCCGCGTCGCTCGACGACGCGCGACGCAGCGCGTTCACGATCTCGGGACCGCCGCCGACCGCGACCACGTGCATCGGCACGGGCGCTTGCTGCGCGGAGGCCACGATCTGCGCGATCAGCTTCGGCAGCCTGTCCATCGCGTCGCGGTCTCGCGTGGGCAGGAGCAGGATCTGCGGCGGCGCGCTCGTCGTCACCACGTGCGAGGCCACGGGCCCGTGCTGGACGAGGCAACTCTCCGGATCTTCCGCGAAGATCGCGCCGAGAAGTCTGTCCCTTCGCACGACGCTCGGGTCCGTCGCGAGCTCCACCTCCTCGATCCTCTCTTCGGGCATCATGCGCCGTTCTTCGCTCCGTGGTGTCGGGGACGGCGCAGCGTTGCAGGCGTTTCGCGGCGCCGCAACGTGGCTTTACGCGTGCGAACGGAGGGAAGGCTCGGGTAGGATGGGGTCCGTCATGCCCGACTGGCTCAAGAACCTCTTGCCGATCGTGCTCCTGCTCGCGGCGATCGCCGTGGTCATCAGCCGCCTCCCGAAGATCGACCTCGGTCACTCGGAGGCCTTCAAGCGTCGGCGTTTCTTGAACTGGTTCCCCCTCGGGCTCACGTACGCGCTGCTCTACTTCGGCCGCTACAACCTCTCGGCGAACGCGTCGTTGATGGAGAAGATCGGCCTGCTCACGAAGCAGGAGTACGGCGACATCGACGGCGTGGGTTCCATCTTGTACGGCGTGGCCTTCCTCCTGAACGGCCCGCTCACGGATCGATGGGGCGGTCGCGCGACGATCCTCATCGCGGCCGGCGGCTCGGCGCTCATGAACGCGCTGCTCGGCGTGGTCACGATGCGAGCGCAGGCCGGCCAGATGGACCACGGCACCGTCGTCACCGCGATGACCGTGCTCTTCGCGGGGAACATGTATTTCCAGAGCTTCGGCGCCGTCTCGATCGTCAAGGTCAATGCGCCCTGGTTCCACATCCGCGAGCGCGGCGTGCTCGGCGGCGTCTTCGGCATCCTGATCTCGCTCGGCCTCTATTTCGCCTACGACTGGAGCCGCTTCATCGCGAAAGCGATGGGCATGACCGCGGCCTTCATGGTCCCGGCGGCCCTGCTCGTCGGCTTCTTCGTCCTCGACGCGTTCATCATCCGCGATACGCCCGGACAAGCGGGTTTCGCCGATTTCGACACGGCCGACGCGTCGAGCGGGGACACGGGCGAGCCGGTCGGGCTCGCCGAGGTCGCGCGGCGGATGTTCTCCCAGAAGGTCATCTGGATCATCATCGCCATCGAGTTCTGCAGCGGCTTTCTCCGGAACGCCGTCATGAAATGGTACCTCGTCTTCGCCGACAAGACGGGCGTCAAGGAGGGGTTCGTCTCGGCGAACTGGGGCGTCTTGCTCTGCGTGGCGGGCATCCTCGGCGGCATCTTCGCGGGGCTCATCTCCGACCACGTCTTCGAATCGCGCCGCGGCCCGGTCGCGTCGGTCCTTTATGCGGGCCTGCTCGTGGGCGCGGCGGTCACGTTCGCCGTGCTCGGCAGCCCCATCACGGGCTGGGCGGTCGTCTTCATGTCGCTCTGCGTGATCGGCGTGCACGGCATGCTCTCGGGCACCGCGAGCATGGACTTCGGCGGCAAGAAGAACGCAGGCGTGGCGACGGGCATCATCGACGGATTCGTGTATCTCGGCACGGGCTTCCAGTCGCTCCTGTATGCCCGCATCCTGCCCTCCGGCGAGGCTGCGAAGGATCCGGCGAACTGGAAGCAATGGCCCATCGCCATGCTCCCGGTCGCCGCCGTGGGCCTGCTCTTCGCCACGCGCGTGTGGAACGCCAAGCCCAAGGCCGCCGCGGCGCCCGCGAACGCCGAAAAAAAAGCGGAGTCCAAGCCGGAAGTCGCGGCGGCTTGACGGGATAGAGCGGCGTGGGGCCGGCGCTACGGCCGGTGGACCGAGAGACACGGCTCTTCGCGGCGAGATCCCGCGAGCGCCGCGTCTTGCCCCGAAAACGAGGCCCGGCACGGATCGTGATGGTACCGTGCCCGGAGGCTTCGTCATGCGTCTCGGTTCCGCTCTCGCTGCTCTTCTGGTCGTCGTGTCCGCCGTCGGTTGCTCGAAGCGGGAGGCCGCCGTCAAAATCCCCAGCGTAGAGCCCTCCGTCGTCATCGCGCCCGCGCCCGCGCCCGCGGCGCCTTCGCCCGAAAAAGTTCCCGTCATGCCGGGCGACATCGATCCGAGCCTTTTTGCGCACGTCCTCGTCGAGAATGGGAAGACGTACGTCGTCCTCGATGCCAATCCGGACGTCGATCGCTGGGCCCAGGGCGCGCCGACCCTCGTCTCCGACGAATCCCCCGTCGTCACGCGCCGCGAAATCGTGCCCACGGCGCTGCCAGCCTCGCTCGTCCGCCGCATCGGCACGCCCGTCCGCCTGTATGGCCCCCAGGGCGCCGTGTGCGAGGGCAGGCTCGGCCCGATCAGCCTGATCAGCCGCGTCGAGCCCGAGTACAACGTGCGTGAGCAATGGAAGGGCGAGGATTTCGACGGGACGCCGATCCCGCCCGCGAAGCCCGAGCAGATCGCCGAGGAGGCGTGGGACATGGCCGAGGGCGGCCGTTCGCTCGTGGCGGAGCTCGGCGACGTGCAGGGCGATTGCAAGGACGCGATGTTCGCGCGTGACCGCGACCTCGCCCAGGCGCGCCCGTTCACGGTCAAGGACGCGCCCACCGCGCTCGCGACGCGCGCCGCCGCCGAGATGCGAAACCTCGCGGGGTATACGGAGATCGACGAGACCTACCAGAACTCGGGCGTCCAGACGCCCGACGTCCCGTGGGAGCATCTCAACGGCGCGACCCCGACCGTAAAGGTGTTTTCGGGCGAGGGCGCGACCTACGTGTGGCTCGACGCCGACGCCGGCGAGGTTTGCAGCGCGTTCCGGGGGAAACTCACGGCGCTCTGGAAGCTCGAAGGCGGCTCCGGCAAGGACGCTCGTTTCGTGAAGCTCTACGAGGGCGAGGACGACTTCCTCCCGAGCACCCTGGTCCACCTCGATCGCGACGGGTCGCCCTCCTTGCTCGGCTACCAGTCGGTTCTCCGCAAGGGCCCGAGCGGCTTCGCGGTCCGCAGCGTCTCGGTCCCCTACTTCCTCTGCCCCTGCTGACGTTCGGCGAGCCCGCCCACGCCGCGCCCCCGCCTGACGTTCTCGGCTCGTCAGCATCGCGACGGCCCCCCTCGTCAAGACCGTAACGATCCCCCGCCCCGGCCCCCGCCCTCGGCGCCGTTTCCGCGACAAAATACGTGGATCGCGGCTGCTTCGGGTGCGGTACGGTTCCTGCCTTGGATCGCTGCGCCCTCCTCCCCCCGTCATTGACGCCGGGGGCCAGGTGTGAGACGCACCCGAGTCCCTCGGGGCGTCCGCACCGGCGGCGAGGGCGCTCGGTCGATCGTGGAGAAGCACGGCATGAAGCATCGTCTCGGGATCGTCTTTGCCCTCGGCGTGGGGCTCTTTGGGCAGGCCTCGGCGCTGGCGCAGCCGGCGCCGGCCGCGGCAGCGGATCAGGCCGACCCGACCGCGCCGCAGCCCCCGCCTCCCTCCCCGAACCCGGACGCGCCTCCGCCGCCGCCTCCGCCGGGGGATCCGACCGGGGCGCCCGAGCCCCCGCCGCCCGTCGCGCTCCCGCCTTACCTCACGGGCAACACCACGACCCCGCTCAACCCGCCGCCGCCTCCGGCGCCGCCCGGGGGCAACAATGGGACGCTCGCGCCGCCGGGGCCCGGCGCGGACGCGGGCGTGACGCCCAAGACGGCGCCCGCGCGCGTGCGGTGGCGCGGCACGAACTTCAACTGGGGCACGAACGCGACGACGACGGCGCTCGGGCTCGGTCGTGACAACATCGGCAGCGAGGGCGAGCAGGTCTCGATGGGCTTCGGCCTCGTGCTGAACTACTTCGTCCTCGAGCCGAAGCTCCCCGACGGCAAGCCGCGCGGGTATTCGTTCCGCGTGCAGACGGCGCCCGGCTTCGACGTCGAGTTGACGAACAGCGATTTCACCACGACGAAGCGCGAGCCGCTCTTCCGCGACCTGCCCATTCAGGGCATTTTCTCGAAGCCGCTCTGGAGAAGCGAAAACGAGGAATGGGGGCTCAGCATGGCGGTGAACGGCACCGTCCTCTTGCCGACCTCGAAGCTCTCGCACGATCGCGGGGTGTACGTGACGACCTCGCCGCGCGTGTCGGTCTTCGCGCAGGTGCCGATGCGGGGCAAGGACGCGGACTTTTTGAAGAACGTGCTCCTCGGCGTGAGCGCGCGCTGGGATCACCAGTTCACGCGGGCGACGGTCCCGACGAACCCGGACATCCAGCGGCCGCGGCAGACGCTCCAGGGGACCGTGTCGATGTCGGACCAGCTCACGGGCGGCTCGATCGACACGAACAGCCTGCGCACCGGCGCGTTCCTCTTCTTCGACGAGAAGCTCTTCGGTCACACGCTCTGGGTCTTCCTGAGCGGCGGCCTCCAGTATTCGTTCCTCAATCAGCCTCAGGTGAGCGATTGCGTGCAAATCACCACGGGGTGCGCCGACCCGGCCCGCGTCGAGAACCCCACGACGACGCGGTACACGACGAGCTTCGGCGTCGGCGTGAGTTACTTCCCCGCCTCGGAGTGGGGTTTTTCGATCGATTACGGCAATGCCAGTACGCAGATCGGCCTCGACGGAAAGCGTCGTAATCCGTTCTACAGCCCCGACGCCACGCTCAGCGCGAGCCTCATCCTCTCGATCGACGCCATCTACGAGCGCTTGACCGGTCCGTCGCGCGACGAGCCGTTCATCGTCTTCGGCAGCAACAAGAAGACCCGCGGCGTGCCGCAGTCCGCGCAGCGCGAAGTCCTCTTCTAGTCCGCGTCCCGCGTTCGCGCGGTTTCTTGGCCCGTCCCCCGGCCCTCTGGCATGGGGGACGAGTCGTGACCGCCGCGCTCGCTGCCCAACCGACCCCCACGCCCCCGCCCTCCGCCATTCCGTCCTCGCGCCGGAAGCAGCGCGCGAGCCGGCGATTGCCTTGCAAGCTCGGCCCGTACACGCTCTTCGAGCGGATCGGCTACGGCGGCATGGCGAACGTGTATCTCGCGCGCCAGAAGACCGAGTCCGGCGGGCATCGCCTCTGCGTCATCAAGGAGGTCTTGCCGGAGCTCGCGCACGATGCGCGCATGGCGGAGATGCTCGCCGAGGAGGCCCGCATCACGAGCCTGCTCCGCCACGAGAACGTCGTCGAGGTGCACGACCTCGGCCGCGACGGCGAGAGCCTTTACCTCGCGATGGAGTACGTCGAGGGATTCGACCTGCGCGAGCTCTTGCGCCGCGCCGCGGCGGCGAGGGTGCCTTTTCCGGTCGCGTATTCGCTTCTGCTCGTGGGCGACGTGCTGCGCGGCCTCGATTACGCCCATCGATCGAGGGACGAGAGCGGCGCGTCGCACGGGATCGTGCATCGCGACGTTTCGCCGGCGAACGTGCTCGTGAGCTTCGAAGGGGAGGTCAAGCTCTGCGATTTCGGGATCGCGCGGGCGGGCGCGGTGAGCAGCGCGGATACGGCATTCCAGGGCAAAGCCGGGTACATGAGCCCGGAGCAGGCGCGGGGCGAGGCGCTCACCGCGGCCTCGGACGTCTTTGCGGTCGGAATCATCCTGTGGGAGCTGCTCGCGGGCAGGCGTCTTTACAAGGCGCAGCCCGGGGAGTCGCTGCGGGAGGCCTCGCTCCGAGCGGAGATCCCGGCGCTTCCGAGCCGGGGTTTGCCCGAGGAGGAGGAGCTTTTCGGGATCGTGCGGCGCGCGCTCGCCCGGGACACGGACGAGCGGTATTCCACGGCCGCGGCGATGCGAGAGGACCTCGAGGCGTACGCCGCGAAGACGCGCATGATCGCGAATCCGAGCCAGTTCGGCGCGTGGCTCACGCACCATTTCGGCAAGGAAGTGCTCTCCGAGCGGCGGGCGCGGCAGCGCGCGATCGAGGCGATCGAGCGCGGTCCGGTCGCGGTGATCACGCCGATCGGGAAACGCGCGCGGCCGGCGAACGGGAATGCGGCCGAGAAAAACCCGAACCACACGCCGACGCCGCCCACGCAGCGCGTGGTGCCGCGGAAGGAAGGGGTCGCCGACGCGCCCGAGAGCGGCGTGCGGCAGACGAAATCGCTCGATCCGGCGGAGCGGGAGAAGCGGCTCGCGAAGAAGCGGCGCAAGGCGCTGAAAGCGCAGGGAAAGAGCGGCGCCTTGGTGAAGGTCGCGCCGCGCGAGGCGTCGGAGGGCGGATATGCGGGCGCGATTCTGCTGCTCGCGGCGGCGATGGTGGCGGGGCTCGTGATGCTCCAGCTCACGTCGGGCGGCTGACGTGAATCACTCGTCGTCGGGGAACAGCTCGCGAGCCCAGCTGCCGCGGGGATCGGGCCTCCCCAGGCGGGCCACCCCTCGCTCCCGGGGCACCGCGATGCAATGCCCCGCTTCGGCATGCGCAGCGGCGTCTCTTCCGCGACTGCAGAAATAGACGCGCTCCTGGCAGCGGCCGCAGAAGCGCACGGATGCCTCCTCGGTTGGCGCGAGTGTCTCCCAGCGCTCGGGGCATTCGAACGTGAACCGGACGTACTGCTTCTCTTGCTTGGCGCTGCCGCAATTCAGGATCTCGTTGCGGGCGAGGAGATCCGTCCAGTCGCGGGAGACGAGGCCCGAGAGCTCGGTGAATCGCGCGCGGGTCGCCGGATCCTCGGTAGCTCTGTCGTGCAGCGAGACTTCGACCCGCAGCCACTCGGCCCGCTCGGGATCGGTCGCTTCGAGCCGTGCTGCATAGGCGAGCCGCATCCGGCTCGAGAGCGTGCCTTTCATCGCGAACTCGAGCAAGGGCCGTTCCGCCGGATCTGCGAAGTAATCGAGGAGGCCACGCGTCATGCCCCCGAGTTATCACGTTCCGCGCGTGGACGGGCCCGCTCGTCCTCCTGGATGCACGACCCTCGAAAACCTGATACCTCTCCGGCACCCATGCCCCTCCTCTGCGAGGTCGCCGTCCCCGTCCCGCTCGCTCGGGCCTTTTCCTACGAGGTCCCGCCCGCGCTCGCCGCCTCGGTTCGTCCGGGCGCGCGCGTGCTCGTCGAGTTCGGTCGAAAGAAGGTCCTCGGCGTGGTCCTCGCGATGTCCGAGGGCGCGGCGCCCGAGGGCGTGCGGCTCAAGCCCATCGCGGCGGTCGTCGATCCCGAGCCGGTCTTGCCGCCGGAGCTGCTCTCGTTTTTGCGCGAGCTCTCGTCGTATTATTTCGCGCCGATCGGCGAGGTCCTCCGGCTCGCGCTCCCGGCCGTCGAGCGCGAGGACGTGCGCGCGCTCGAAGCGCAGGGGGAGCTGCCCGGCACGCTCTCGCGCGTGAAGCAGGTGGGCGGGCGCAAGATCGCGTACGCGCGGCCGACGGACGCCGTGGAGGAGCCGGGGGTCTTGCGCGGGCAGGCCGCGTCGGTGCTCGCGCTCTTGCGGTCGAACGGGGAAATGCCCATCGCGCGGCTCGAAGAGAAATTCGGCAATGCGCGGGCCGCGGTGAAGAAGCTCGCCTCGCTCGGGCTCGTGGTGACGGAGGAGCGGGAGCCGCCGCGGGACGCGTTTTTCGCGAGGCCCGAGCCGCGCGACGAGCCGCCGGCGTTGAACGAGGCGCAAAGCGCGGCCGAGGCGCGGATCGAGGAGGCGCTGCAGGGGCTTGGGGCGCAGAAATCGGCGTCATTTCTGCTTTTCGGCGTGACGGGGTCCGGAAAAACCGAGGTGTATCTGCGGGCCATTGCGGGCTGCCTCGCGCGTGGTCGCGGAGCGATCGTGATGGTGCCCGAGATCGCGCTCACGCCGCAGCTCGTGGCCCGGTTCCGGGCGCGGTTCGGCGACGATCTCGCGGTCTTGCACAGCGGTTTGTCGGAGGCGGACCGGCACGCGATGTGGAAACGCGTGCGGACCGGGGCCGTGCGCGTGGCGATCGGGGCGCGCTCGGCGATCTTCGCGCCCGTCGCGAACCTCGGGCTCATCCTCGTGGACGAGGAGCACGACGGCTCGTTCAAGCAGGAGGAGGGCGTGCGGTACCACGCCCGCGACATGGCCCTGCTGCGCGCGCACCGCGCTTCCGCCGTGGCCGTGCTCGGCTCGGCGACGCCTTCGCTCGAATCGGTGCACCTCGTGCGTCAGGGCAAACTCGTCGAATTGCGCCTGCCCGACCGCGCGCACCGGGAGGCGACGTTGCCCGAGGTGACGACGGTCGACCTGCGTCGCATCGGTGCGGGGCCGACGGGGAACAAGCTCATCTCGCTGCCTTTGCATCGCGCGCTCGAAAAGACGCTCGCGGCGGGGGAGCAGGTGATCCTGTTCCTCAATCGACGCGGCTTCGCGCCGAGCGTCGTGTGCGAGTCGTGCGGGCACGTGGCGACGTGCCTCGCTTGCTCGGTGGCGCTCACGTTCCACCGGGCGCGAGGCGGGCGCATGCGGTGCCATTATTGCGACTGGGAAGGGCCGATGCCCGCGGCGTGCTCGGAATGCAAGGCGCCCGCGCTCGCGCTCGAAGGGCTCGGGACCGAGCGGCTCGAAGAGACGATCGCGGAGGCGTTTCCCACGGCGCGCGTGGCGCGGCTCGATCGGGACGTGGCCGACGGCGCGAAGGCAGAGGCGATCCTCGCGAAGATGCGGGCGGGCGAGATCGACGTGCTCGTGGGTACGCAAATGGTCACGAAGGGGCACGACCTCGGCAACGTGACGCTCGTCGGCGTGCTCAATGCGGACGCGGCGCTCTCCTTGCCGGATTTTCGCGCGTCGGAGCGAGGATTTCAGCTCCTCGTGCAGGTCGCGGGGCGCGCCGGGCGGCGGGATCGTCCGGGCCGGGTGATCATCCAGACGCGCAATCCCGAGCAGCCCGCGGTGCAATTCGCGAAGCGGCACGACGTGAGCGCGTTTTTGGAGCACGAGCTCGCCGATCGGGCGGAGGTCGGGTATCCGCCCTTTTCGCGATTGACGCTCTTCCGGGTCGACGCGCTCGACGAGGAGGTGGCGCGGCGCGCGGCGGGCGTGATCGCGGCGCACGCGAAGACCTCGCCCGAGGGGCAATCGCGCGTGGTCGAGGTCCTCGGCCCCGCGGCGGCGCCGCTCGCGCGCCTGCGAGGCCGGTACCGATTCCGGGTTCTTTTGCGCGCCAAGGATCGCCGCGCGCTCCGGGCCGCGACTGCGGTGGCGGCGGCGGCGATCGCGGAAATCGATCGGCGCGTCCGGGTCGTGGTGGACGTCGACCCCGTGGCGATGCTCTGATCAGGGTTTTTCCTTGTCCGCCTTCGCGTCCTCCTCGATGACGAGGTCGCGCACGGCATCGTCGAGCTCGGCACGGGCGATGGCCGCGTCGTCGCTGCGCTGGGTGATCTTC
Source organism: Polyangium sp. 15x6 (assembly GCF_029960785.1). Lineage (GTDB taxonomy): Bacteria > Myxococcota_A > Polyangia > Polyangiales > Polyangiaceae > Polyangium. The sequence continues at coordinate 9,714 of NZ_JASBQE010000010.1, read as the reverse complement.
ACCGCGAGCTCGTCGCCGTTCTTCGTCACGCTTTCGAGCCGCTCGAGCAGCATCTTGCGGAGCTTTTCGGCCTGGGGCGTCTTCTCGATGGCCTTGACGTTTTCCCGGAGCTCCACGGCGCGATCGATGGCCTCCTGCCGCTTTTCTCGCAATCGGCCGAGCTCGTCGTTCGCGGCGCCGAGGGCGCGGCGGAGCTCGACGATGCGCGCCATTCGTTTTTGCGTGTCCGCGGGCAGCGCCGAGCCCTTCAGGTACAGCGCGAGCCGCTCGCCGTCGGCCGTGAGCACGAGCCATTGCCGCTCGACGGGGCGCGCCTCCTCGATGACGATCTTCAGGGGCTTTTGCGGGGTGAGCGCGACGCGGATGAAATAGGCATCGGGGTTCTTTTCAGTGCCCTCGGGCAGCGCGAGCGGCTCGTAGCCGGGCGTCCGCGGGTGCCGCAGGACGAGCGTGTTCGGCACGTTGTGGCCGGGCTCGACCTCGTACGTGGTCACGAGCCGCTGCCGGTCCGTGACGCGCAGGACGCCGCGCGCGAGGGCCACGATACGCAAGGGTTCGTCGAGGGACATCCGGCCTTGCGAGACGCGCGTCGAATTGTCGACGGCGTACGGGATGGTCGAGCGTTCGCCCGGAAGGAGGCGCGTGATCACGCCTTCGCCGACGAACGTGCCGCCCGAGAAGATCGAGACAGAGCCGGGTTGCAGCCCGATGTCGCTCTTGTTTTCGATCTCGGCCGCGCGGAAGGGGTGCGTCGCGCTTTGTGGCGCCGCGGGGTCGGGGCGATAAAGCAGGACGTCGTCGCCGTTCATTGGGCGATTGATGAGCGTGATCAGCGCCGACGATTTTTTCGCGAGGGTGACGGGGTTCGCGATCTGGTACCGATAGCTGCCGCTCGAAGCGTCGATGCGGCCCGCGCCCTCGGGCATCCGCGCGAGCGCCTCCGTCGTGATCGGCGAGGTCGTCCCCGTCGTGGTGTTCGTGGCCTCCCGCTTCACCTGATCGGCGACGTTGAATGCGACGCGCCGATTTTTCGCGCGCCCCTGCTCCGTCGTATTGCTGTCCAAGGGCCGGTCCGCGCCGTACGAGCGAATCGAGAGCCGCATGCCTGGGACACCCCGCTTGACCAGCGCAGCTCGCACGGCCGAGGCGCGGCGCGTCGCGAGATCGGGCGGGCTCGTCTCGTCGGTCGAGGTGTGCCCCTCGATTTCGAGGAGCGTGATCCACGGGTTTTCGAGGAGCACCTTCGCGACCTCGTCGAGGAGCGGATGACTCGCGGGCTTCACGGTATCGGAGCCCCTGTCGAAGAGGACCTGCGGGAGGATCTTGAGCTCGCTCGAGACGAGGCGCACGAGCGAGGGGCAGCCGGCGCGCATGGGATCGGCATTCGGGGCCCCGCGTTCATGGGGACAAGCGTCCTCGCGATCGAGGATGCCGTCGGCGTCGGTGTCGCGGCCGGCGACATTCTCGGCGAGCACGGGGCCGACGGCGCCGCCCTGCGGGCCGTAAATGCCCTTGAGCTCGGGCCTTTCGATCATCGTGGGCGAGCGGAGATCGGAGCTGTACGAGAGCGGCGCGCCCGTGGCGAGCGTGACGCGCACCTCGTTCCAGTCCTCGTCGCCGACGTTGTCGATGAGCGCCCACGCTTGCAGGAGCGCGCGGCGGTCCTTTTGCTCCTTCGTCGGGAGGATGATGCGATACGTGGCTTTCCAGGCGGCCGTGGGGACGGCGTACGCAATGGAGACGGGGCGCGACGGGCGCGGGGAGAAGACGAGCTCGAGCTCGGTCGGCTCCTCGGGCGATTCGCCGCGGCCCGAGCGCGGCAAACGGGCGCTGACGGTCGAGGGCGTCTCGTTCGGGCCGAGCCCCTCCTCGATGACGACGACGCTCTTCAGGACATCGTCGACCTCCCGCTCGCGAAACCGGAGCGCGAGTTTGTCCGAGGACATCTCGCCGGTGCGTTCGAAGTAGCCGAGGCCATTCTGGTAGAGGACGACGTGGCGCAGGCGCAGGCCCTTCGAGGGGCCGTGGGCGAGCGGAGCGGCGCAGGCCGTGAGGAAGATCGGGGCGAAGAGGAGCGCCCGGATCGAGAGCGAGAGAGCGCGCATGTGCGAAGCCTACTACGGTTTTACAGTCTTTCGTGGTCAAAATGGCGTTTTCAAACGCCGCGGCGCGTCCTATATGGGCCGCTCATGTCGCACGCTTCCCCGCACGCTGCCGTCCTTGGATCGCTGCTCCCCCGGCGTGAAGCCATCCTGGAAGAGGTCCGCCGGGACCTCGACGATCGCGCCTCGCGCGGAGGGACGAATGCGCCCGCCGCGATCGTCGACCCGCTCGTGGACGGGTTTTTTCGCGCGGCCGAGGCCGGGGACGCGGAGGCCGCGGCGGCGACATTGCGCGAAATGCTGGAAACCACGGGAATTCCGCTCGATGGTGAGATCCTCGCGCTCGAAGTCGTGCGTCGCGCCCTCGTTCGTCACGTCCTCGCGTCGGGCGAGCTCGCGGTCGGCAGCGCGGCGGCGTCCTTCGTGGAGGACGTGGTGGAGCGTGTCTCGACGTCGCTCGCGAGGCAATCCGTGGCGGCCCTCGGGCAGACGCGTCACGCGCTCGAACATCACGATTGGATGTTCCAGAATCTGCCGACGATCATGCATTCGATCGACGCAGAAGGGCGGATCAGCGCGGTGAACGATCGATGGATCGAGGCGATGGGATACACGCGGGACGAGGCGCTCGGGCGGCGCTCGACGGAGTTTTTGACGCCGGCGTCGGCTCGGTATGCGCGCGAGGTCGTCCTGCCCGCGTTTTTCGAGACAGGCCGATGCGACAACGTGCTGTATCAGTTCGTCCGCAAGGACGGATCGCTCCTCGACGTGATGCTCTCGGCGATCGCCGACCGGGACGATGCAGGAAATGTGATCCGGTCGCAGGCGGTGCTGACGGACGTGACGGAGCGGCTCGCGGCGGAGCGGGCGGCGCAGGCGGCGGCCGCGCAGGAAGAGACGATCCGGGCGCAAAGGGAGATGCTGCGGGCGATTTCGACGCCGCTCGTGCCGCTCGGCGACGGCGTTCTGTTGATGCCGCTCGTGGGGACCATGGACTCCACGCGGGCCGAGCAAATGATGGCGGCGCTGCTCGACGGCGTGGTGACGCACGCGGCCGAGGTCGCGATTCTCGACGTGACGGGCGTGCCGTCGGTGGACGCGGCCGTGGCGGAGGCGCTCGTCCGCGCGACGAAAGCGGTGGGGCTGCTCGGCGCGAGGGTCGTGCTGACGGGCCTCGGGCCATCCGCGGCCCACGCGCTGGTGGAGCTCGACATGGGGCTCGGCGGGATGACGACGAAAGCGACGTTGCGGGATGGGCTCGCCGCGGCGCGGAAGCGCGCGCGGCATTGAGAGGATTCGTCAGCTCTTCGGCGGCGTCATCTTCGCCGGGTCGACCGTGACGTCGCGCTTCTGCTTGCCGAATCGAATGACGCTCTGATCGCCGCTCTGCTCCTCGATCGTGACCTCGCTGATCGTCCAGAGCTCGATGCCGAGTCGCATTTCGAGGCGCTTCACGTGCTTCTTCACGTCCTCGGCCCGGGGGACGGCGCGGAGCGTGATGCCGTCTTTTTTGCTGGGAATGCTGAGGTCGTAGCGGGCGCGGAGTTTTTCGAGGTCGCCGCCCATCAGGATCATGAGATCACCGAGCACCGCGCCGAACCGGCCCGCCGCGGCCTTGCCGACGCTCGCCGCGCCGCGCGGGGTCGCGAAGGAAAAACCCTCGGGGCCGACCCAGTACGTGACCGCGTCCGGGGGCAAGAGCTCCCAGCGCAATCGATCGGGGCGAACCATGGTCATCTCGCCGGCGCTCTTCACGGCCGTCGCGAGCAGGCCAATCGTGCGCTCCTGCTCGAAGGGGCCGACGAGCGTCTTGAGGTCCGCGCGCGCCTTCGCGATCCGGCCGAGGACCTCGGAGACCTCGTCGGCATGGGCCTGTCCGGCAAGGGTCGCGGGGACGAGGAGCGCGCCCGAGGCGGCGAGGGCATTTCGAAGGAAATCACGTCGATCCATCACAGCTCTCCATGATGCGGTTTGCCCGCTTTTTCCCAGGCCTCGTAGTCCGGAGACCGGTAGAGCGGATCCTCGGGGGCGGTGACGAGCGGCTCGTCATCCTTGGGTTCGTAGCCCGATTCGAGGAGCCGGGCGACGTCGAACCGCACGAAACGGCCGAGCAGGTGCGGGCCTTCGCTGACCCAGAGGACACGCGCCGTCGTGTCCATGACGACGGCGTGCGTGGCGATGAGGGCGTCGAGGGCGCGGCGATGGCCGATCGGGAGGGGCGCTCCGCCGAGGCCATTTTTGTCGCGCAGAACGCCCATCACGCGTTCGACGGACGCGGCCGGCGGGAGATTCGACAGGAGCTCGTCGAGGCGCTCGCGGCGCGGGTGCGTGGAGGTCGTGGCCTCGACGCGCTTGTTCGCGGGGTCGCCGGCGAGCGGGCCTTCGAGGTGGTTCGTGAGCGGGACTTTTCCGCGTCCACGACGGACGTGGATCGGCTCGCCCGGGGCGCGCTCGACGATCGCGACGTCGCCTTTGGCGTCGGTGAGCATGATCATGTGCGAGACCATGGGCGACCGGTCGCGCAGGAGGTCGATGGCCTCGGCGGTGGTGCGGGCGCGGGCGAGGAGGTCGCGGGTGGTGTGGACGACGGGCTCGCCGACGCTCCGAGGCTCGCGGGCGCGGGCGCCGTGGACGACGAGCGCGAGGCCCTCGGCGTTCATGCCGCTGACGGCGCCGATGAGGCCGGGCCAGGCGACGGAGGCGTACGGAATGCGGCCTTCTTCGCGGACGAGGAAGACGGCCTTGCCGGTGTCGAAGATGCTGCCCGCCTCGAAATCGAAATTGCGGGCGAGGACGGTGTGGCCGTCCTCGAAGGCGCCGTCGCCGAGGGCGAAGCTCGTGCAGCCGATGAGCGGCGAATGCTCGAAGGAGAGGGCGATGTCGTAGAGGGAATGCAAAAAGACGAAGCGATGGTAGGTCGAGAGGAAGCCGTCGTAAGGGTCGGGCGAGAAGCCGCGGGCCTGGGCGGCGATCTCGCGGCGGCGTTCGTCCTGCATGCCCTGGTCGACGTGGCGGAATTCGAGGCGGCTCAGGTCGACGAGGAGCCAGCGGAGGGGCGGGACGGGGACGTAATGGCTGAACTGGTCGTAGAGCGTGCCCTCGTTCTCGACCATTTCGCGATAGAGGAGGCGCGCGTGCTGGTGGCCGATCTCCTCGGGGGTGCCGGCGAGGCGGACTTCGAGGATCGCGCCGCGTTTTCGAGCATACGCGGGGCCGAGGACGCGCAGGCCGGGGCGCGTTTCGACGGCGTCGCCGGTCGTTTGGGCAATGGCCGGGGGCTCGATGCGCGTGCCGGCGAGGATTGCAACGTGGGCGAGGGTCGGGACGACGACGAGGAGGACGAAGACGACGAGGAGCCGCCGTTTCCAGCGCGCGCGGGCCTTGGGGGCGGGCTTTTTCGGGTCTTCTTGGGTCACGGCGCCTCGGACTCAGAGCTCCTGGGCGCTCTCGCGGGGCGATTCCCGCGAGGGCCGCGAGGGTTTGGCCGGGGGGGCGGGGGGCGGCGCCGGGGGAATCGTGACGGGGGCGAGCCTCGATTCGGCGATGGTGGTGACGACACGGAAGACGATGCGCGCCGGGTCGCGGACGCTGTGGAAATGGGTGATGCGCTCGTGCTCCGGCGGATACACGACGTCCATCGGGACCTCGACGATGCGGACGCCGGCCGCAATGGCGCGGAGGATGATCTCGGCCTCGAAGGCATACCCGTCGTCGCGGGCGCCGAGCGAGAGCGTGGTCTGGATCGGATAACGGCGCAGGCCGCATTGCGTGTCGGCGAGGGGGCGGCCGCTGAAGAGCGAGAGGAAGAAGTTCGAGATGCGGTTCGACATCTGGTTCGCGCGCGGCGCGCCGGCCTTGACGAGGTCACGCACGCCGAGGACGAGGGCGCGCGGGTCAGGGTCGACGAAGGCGACGCGGTGCGCCTCGGCCGGCGGATGCTGGGCGTCGGCGTCGAGGGTGACGGCGACGTCGAAGCCGCGGCGCAAGGCGTGGGTCATGCCGGTGCGGAGGGCCGCGCCCTTGCCGCGATTGTTGGGGTGCGACAAAACGGTGGCGCCGGCCGCGCGGGCGAGGTCGGCCGTGCCGTCGGTGGAGCCGTCGTCGACGACGAAGACGGCGGAGGGGTCGGGCCAGAGGGCGCGCGTGGCGCGGACGACCTCGGCGACGGTTCGGGCGGCCTGATAAGCGGGGATGATCGCGCAAGGACGCATCGGTTCGAGAACCGTTACCACGGCAGGGGCGCGCGGGGGAGCGCCGCGCAGGACACCGGCGTGCGTGGGGTGGACGTTCGGGGTAGGGTGCCCGCGATGGAAGACTTCGATCCCGAGGCGATGCGGGTGCTGCGTTACCGCGCGAAGGGGGTGCTGCGGCAACGGATGCGGGCGCTCCGGAACTCGATCCCGCGTGAGTCCTTGGCCGAGCGGTCAGCGAAGATCCGCGCGGGGCTGCTCGCGCGGCCGGAGCTCGCCGGAGCGCGGACGGTCGCGCTTTTCTGGCCGATCCTGAAGCGCGGCGAGGTGGACCTCAGGCCGCTCGTCCCGGAGCTGCGGGCGCGGGGCGTCGTCGTGGCATTTCCTTCGATCCACCCGGAGACGCGGGTGATGACGTTCCGGATCCCCGCCGAACCGGAGGCGATGGAGGAGCACGGGCTCGGCTTTCAGGAGCCCCGGCTCACGGAGCCGGAGGCGGCGGAGGTCGACGTGGTGGTGGTGCCGGCGCTCGGCGTGGACGGGGAGGGGAACCGGATCGGGTATGGCGCGGGGTATTACGATCGAACGATCCCGCGATTCTGTCCGCCGGGGGTGGCGATTGGCGTGGCGTACGATTTTCAGGTGTTATCGGAGGTGCCGGTGACGGAGGGCGACGTGCCGCTGCCGGTTGTCGTGACGGACGAACGGGTGCTCGAAACCTGAGCCGGGACGTCTCCGGCGGAAGGGGAGCGCTCGCCAGGATTTTGTGTGAATCCCGCGAGTCGGGTGGTCACGCGCGCTCCGTGGTGTAAACCTAGCGCGTTTTGATTTCCGGGAATCACACGCGGAGCGCCCGCGCGTGATGCTGGGGGAGACACATGCGCACCATTTCTTCCGTGCTGTGCCGCGGGCTCGTCCCGCTTTTGTGGCTCGTCGCCGGTTGCGGGGCCGATGGGTCCGAGCGCACCGGAGTCGCGGCCAATACGCTGGAATGGAACCCGGGCGACAAGCTCATGGCGCCCGAGGGGATGAAAGAAGCAGAGTTCGGCGTGGCGATCGCGATCGATGGTGACACCGCGATCGTCGGTGCGCCCTCCGACGACGGAATCGCGGAGAACGCCGGCGCGGCGCAGATCTTCGTACGAAAAGACGGCGTCTGGGTCCCGGAACAGAAGCTCGTCGCCTCCGATGCAGAGGCGACGGATGCATTCGGTTATTCCGTGGCGATCGCGGGCGACATCGCGATCGTCGGCGCGCCGAACGGTGACGACCAGGCCGAAAATGCGGGCGCGGCGTACGTCTTCGTGCGCGAGGGCGGGGCCTGGAAGGAGCAGCAGAAGCTCGTCTCGCTGAACCCGGAGATGATTGGCTCGTTCGGCACGTCGGTGGCGATCGTGGGCACGATCGCGCTCGTCGGCGCGAGCCGCGAGGACGGGGTCGGATTCGATTCCGGCGCGGCGTACATCTTCGTTCGGGACGCGTCCGGGAATATGTGGGGCCTGCAAAAGGTGCTGTTGCCGGCAGACGGGACGCCGAGCCATTTCGGCGCGTCGGTCGCGCTCTCGGCGAACGCCGCGGTGGTCGGGGCGCCGCGGGACAACGCCGGTATGCCGGTCCCGGTCGGTGCGGCATACGTCTTCGATCGGGCCGAGGGCGCCTGGCCGCTCGAACAGATTCTCGCGGCGGACGACGCGGGCGAGCAAGACTATTTCGGAATTTCCGTGGCGATCTCGGGAGACACGGCGCTCGTGGGCGCGGCGGGGGACGACGACGTCGCCGAGGACGGCGGCGCGGCGTATGTGTTTTCGCGGGTGGACAAGCTCTGGAGCGCGCCGCAGAAGCTCGTGCCCTCCGCGGCGGAGGAATACGGCAGGTTCGGAATGGCGACGTCGATCTCGGGCGACGTGGCGCTCGTGGGGACTTATCTCACCGGGCCGAACGTGACGGGTGCTGGGTCGGCGTACGTATTCGTGCGCGAGGACGGCGTCTTTGCCCCGGATCATCGGCTCCTCGCGTCGGACGGGGCCGACGGCGATTTCTTCGGCATCGCGGTCGCGGTCTCCGTGGACACAGTGCTCGTCGGCGCCCCGGGCGATGATAACGACAAGGGCGAGAATGCCGGAGCGGTGTATTCGTTCGGGGCGCTGGTCGCGTCGGGGCCGAACGGCGCCGGCGGAATGGGCGGCGTGGACGTCGTCGGCGTCGGCGGCGCGGGCGGCGCGGGCGCGGGCCCGAATCAGGCGACCATCGGCGACGACGGCGTGATGATGACGGGCGGCTGCGCCTGCTCCGCCGCGGGCGAGAACGAGGCCGAACGGGGCGTGATGGCCGCAATGGCGGCGCTCGGAATCGTGCTCGTCGTCGGGCGGCGGCGCTCGGGCCTCAATGCAACGGGTCGCCGAGGACCTTCTTGCGATCGAGCTGCTCGGCGAGGGTGAGCCGGTCGGCGTCGTTCATCGAGACGAATCGAATCGCCTGCAGCCGGTCCTTCGACCAGATCGGACGGCCGCGCAGGCGAATCGGTCGGCCCGCGCCGACGTCCAGCTCGAACGCGGTGACCATGCCGAGTTCTCGATCCACGAGCGCCCGCGGCCTTTCGAAGACGAGCCCGCTCACCGAGAGGTCGACGGCGCGGCACGCGTGGCGATGCCCATCCACGATGGCAACCAGGGGATAGTCGCACTGCGCGCGAGGGCCGATCCGTCGTTCCATGAGAAGGTCCGTCTGCCCGATACGGGAAGCAGATCGGAAGGGCCAAATTTTCGCCGTCGCCCGTGCGCCGCCCCCCGAGCGGCAAATCGCCCCATTTGGGCTAGGATCGCGCCGAGGAGGATCCGGAATGCCCACGTGCCGCGAGTGCGACAACGAGGTCGACGAGCTGAAGACGGTCAAGGTCGGGACCAAGAAGAAGAAGATGTGCGAGGACTGCGCCGACCGCGTCGCCCAGGAAGGCGCGATCGCCGAGGAGAGCGAGGCCGTCGTGCAAGGAATGATGGGCTTCAAGGGGCGGCGGTAGCCGCGCGTCCCCTCATCGCATGATCTGATCGATCTCGTTCGAGGTCGCGTCCGCGAGGCCCTTCGCGAGCTTCTTCGGGTCGAGCTCGACCGCGATCGCGACGGCGTCGGGCGCATGCGTGGGCAGCGGCGCCGTCACGGGCACGTCGAGGCCGAGCAGATGGCCGAACGAGCCCTCGGCGAGGTCCCTCCACGACGCCGCGAGCTCCTCGGACGCCGCCTCGCCGGTGCGGGAAAAGTCGCCGGCGACGGCGATGGACAGCAAGATGCCCTCGCGTGCGCTCGGCCTCGCGGCGGCGCCGATGGCCGTGGCCGCGGCGAGCAGGCCTCGCGCGCCCCGCGCGAGCTCGCCCTCGAACGGGCCGAGCGCGAACGCGCGGGCCGGCGCGGGGCCGAGGCGCTCGGCG
>NZ_JASBQE010000109.1 GCF_029960785.1 Polyangium sp. 15x6 | reverse complement strand
CGGGCGGGGTCGGCGGCGTCGGCGGCGCGGGCGGGGTCGGCGGCGTCGGCGGCGCGGGCGGGGTCGGCGGCGTCGGCGGCGCGGGTGGCTCGGGCGGCACGCCTTGCCAGAACCCCACGGATTGCCCGGCGAACACGGCTTGCCGCGAGTGGGACTGCGTTCAGGGGAAGTGCGAGGCGACCGACGCGCCCGACGGCATGGGCCTGCCCGACCCGACCGACGGCGACTGCAAGGACCTCGTCTGCGACGGCATGGGCGGCGAGAGGGAGATCGACGACGAGCAAGACACGCCGTCCGGCGACGGCAACCCCTGCACGGACTCGGCCTGCGTGAACGGCATGCCCATGCACGTGCCGACGCCCGGCGACCCCTGCCAGGGCGGCGTGTGCAACGAAGCCGGCATGTGCGTCGATTGCTTGGACGACGGGGACTGCAACGATCCGACGCCGAAATGCCACGAGTACACGTGCGTGGCCTGTGTCGCCGACGCCGACTGCACGGGCGCGAACGCGACGTGCCTGCCCGACCACACGTGCGTCGCCTGCGACGACGGCGTGATGAACGGCGACGAGACCGGCGTCGATTGCGGCGGCACGTGCCCGAAGAAGTGCATCGCGGCGGCGTGCGCGAACAACGACGAGTGCGGGAGCGGATTCTGCGCGGACGGCGTCTGTTGCGACACCGATTGCACCGGGACGTGCAAGGCGTGCAACGTCATGGGCCAGGAGGGCACCTGCTCGAACGTGCCGGTCAACCAGGACGACACGAACGCCATGACGACCTGCATGGGCAACAAGGCCTGCGACGGGGCCGGCGTCTGCAAGGGCGAGGTCGGCGCCCCGTGCAACGCGAACGCCGATTGCCTCACCAACAAGTGCATGGGCGCGGGCGCGAACAAGACCTGCCAGCCCTGATCGAAGCCGCGCGCCGGGTCTCCATGGAGGCCCGGCGCCCGTTCGCCCGCTCCGGCTACTGCCGGAAGATCTCCACCCGCTCGAGCACCACGTCCTGCACCGGCCGATCCCGCGTGGTCTGGACGTTCGCGATCTTGTTGACCACGTCCTGACCACTCACGACCCGGCCGAAGACCGAGTGCTTGTTGTTGAGGTGCGGCGTCGGCCCCTCCGTGATGAACCACTGCGACCCGTTCGACCCCGGGCCGCTGTTCGCCATGGAGAGCACGCCCGCCCCGTCGTGCCGGAGCTCCGGGTGGAACTCATCGGCGAACTTGTAGCCCGGTCCGCCTGTGCCCCACCGCGCCCCCGTGTCCAGGTGACGCGTGAGCGGATCGCCGCACTGGATCATGAATCTCGGGATCACCCGGTGGAAGCGGACGCCGTTGTAGAGCGGGTTGTTCTGCTGGGCCTGCCCGGTCTTCGGGTCCGTCCAGCTGATCGTGCCCGTCGCGAGGCCGACGAAGTTCTTCACGGTGTTCGGCGCGCGCTCCTCCTCGAGCCGGATGATGATCTCGCCGAGCGTCGTGACGAGCCGCGCGTGGAGTTGCCCTTGGCCGGGCACGTTGATGGCCGGAAATTCCATGTCTCTTCCTTCCTTCTTTACCTGGGGCCATCGGGCCCCGATCCCCCTCAGACTTTTTCGAACAGAGCCGCGATCCCTTGCCCCACGCCGATGCAGAGCGACGCGAGGCCGAGCTTCTTTTCGCGCGCCTTCATCGCGTGCACGAGCGTGCAGGCGATCCGCGCGCCCGACGAGCCGATCGGGTGGCCGAGCGCGATGGCGCCCCCGTTCACGTTGACGCGCGACGGGTCGAGCTCGAGCGCGCGCACGCACGCGAGCGCCTGCGCCGCGAACGCCTCGTTCAGCTCGACGAGATCCACGTCCGAGGCCTGAAGGCCCGCCCGGGTGAGCAACTTTCGGACGGCGGGGATCGGCCCCTCGCCCATGAAGCTCGGATCCACGCCGGCCGTCTGGCTGCCGAGCACGCGCGCGAGCGGCGTCACGCCCGCCTGCGCGACGACCTCCGCCGACGCGAGCAAGAGCCCCGAGGCGCCGTCGTTGATCGGCGAGGAGTTGCCCGCCGTCACGCTGCCGCCCTTCTTGAACACCGCCGGCAGCTTCGCGAGCGCGTCCACCGTCGTGCCTTCGCGCACGGACTCGTCGCGGTCGAACAGCACGGGATCGCCTTTCTTTTGCGGGATCGGCACGGGCACCACCTCGGCCGCGAAGGCCCCGCCCTTCCACGCCTCGGCGGCCCGGCGCTGCGACTCGACCGCGAAGCGATCCTGATCTTCTCGGGAGACGCCGTACTTCTCGGCCACGTTCTCGGCCGTCTCGCCCATCGAGATCAGCGGGAAACGCGCCTTCATCCGCGGGTTCTCGTACCGCCAGCCGAGCGTCGTGTCGTAGACCGGCGGCGGCGTGCGATCGAACGCGCTGGCCTGCTTCGGCATGGAGAACGGCGCGCGCGTCATGCTCTCGACCCCGCCCGCGATCACGCACGACGCCTCGCCCACGGCGATCATCCGCGCCGCGTCCGCGACCGCTTCGAGACCCGAGCCGCAGAGCCGGTTCACCGTCACCGCCGGCACCTCGTACGGCAGGCCCGCGATGAGCAGCGCCATGCGCGCGACGTTCCGGTTGTCCTCGCCCGCCTGGTTCGTCGCACCGAACACCACGTGATCGAGCCGCGGTGCGAGCGCCTCGTTCCGCTTCGCCAGCGCCGACACGACGTGCGCCGCGAGGTCGTCGGGCCGCACGCTCGCGAGCCCTCCGGCGTAACGCCCGATCGGCGTGCGGACGGCGTCGACGACGTAGACCTCGCGAGGCAAAAGAGACTGTCGCGTGCTCATGCGAAGGGACTCTAGTCCCAGCCCCCGAGCCTTCGCAAAGCTTCGTTTTCCTCACCCTTCGCGGCGCGCGAGGTGAGCCTTCATGCGCCTCGCATCACGTGCATTCGATGCGGCCGCGCATGCGCGCAAATCCTGCGGACATGATGCGCTTGGAGGAACGTCACAGACGGACCGAGACGCAGCACGTTTTCTCCGGCGAGGCCTTTTTGTCGCGTGTCACGATGAAAATGAAGGTACGCTCCGGAGACGTCATCGCGTGGGGGGGAGCGCCGCGCACCGACGGATTGCCATGAAAAGCACCGAGCACCGAGCGCGCGAGCCCGGTCCTACCGAGGAGCAACTCGCCTTCCTGGCGCGAGCCGGCGAGCGCCTGGCAAGTTCTCTCGATCTGCACACGACACTCGCGAATCTGGCCCGCCTGAGCGTGCCGACGCTCTGCGATTACTGCGTCATCGACCTGCTCGAAGAAGACGGACGCCTGCACCGCGTCGAGGCCGTGCACGTCGACCCCGCCAAGGAGCACCTGCTCACGACCCACGCGTTGCCGCGCGAGAGCGGCCTGTGGTTCGCCGATGTCGGCCCGCGCCTGCTCGCGCGCGGCGAGCCCCTGCTCACGCCGAGCAACGACGCCGTCCCTACCCCGCGGAGCCACCCGTTCTTGCCCGCGTCCGTGCTCGGCACGATCTCGTCCATCAGCGCGCCCCTCGTCGCCTCGGGCCGTACGATCGGCGTGCTCACGCTGGCCACGGCCGACTCGGGCCGGAGGTACGGCCACGCCGATCTCGCGATCGCCCAGGACCTCGCCCGGCGCGCCGCGCTCGCGATCGACAACGCGCGCCTGCACGCCGCCGAGCAGCGCGCCCGCGAGGCCGCCGAGCGCGCCGCCGCCCGCACCTCGCGGCTGCAAGCCCTCACCTCGAGCCTGGCCGCGGCCCTCACGCCCGCCCAGGTCGCCGACGCCGTGCTGCAACAAGGCCTCGTCGCCGTCGAGGCCCGCGCCGCCGCGCTCGCGCGGTGCACCCAGGACGGCTCCCTCGAGATCATCGGCGCGCTCGGGTTCGTTCTGGGCACACTCTCGCGCGGCGCCCGCATCGCCGAAGATGCGCCGGGACCGCTGGCCGAGGCCGTGCGCAAGAAGCAGCCGCTCTGGCTCGAAACCGAGGCCGCCGTCGCCGAAGCGCGGGCCCTCGCCGAGCTCGATCCGGAGGGCCAGGCCCCGCCGAAGTCGCTCGCTTGCCTGCCCCTCCTGGTCGACGACCGGGCCACGGGCGCGATCCTCTTCTCCTTCCGCGAGCCCCGCGTCCTCTCGCACGAGGACCGCTCGTTTTTGCTCACGCTCGCGCGCCAGTCGTCGCAAGCGATCGAGCGCGCGCGCCTCTACGAGGCCACCGAGCGCGCCCGCGCCGCCGCCGAGCTCGCGACGATGCGCCTCGTCGCCCTGCAGCGCATGACGGCCGCGCTCTCCGACACGATGAGCCGCATCAAGGTCGCCGAGACGATCGTCGACCACGTGCGCGACATGCTGCCGAGCTGCAAGGCCATCGTCGCCACCGTCTCCGGCGACGGCGAGCACCTCGACCTCGTCCGCGCCATCGGCCACACGCGCGAGACGCTCGACCGCTACGACTCCATGAAGCTCAGCTTCGCCGCGCCGCTCACGGACGCCGTCCGCAGCCAGGCGCCGCTCTTCCTCGACGAGGAGACCTACCGCGCGCGCTACCCGCACCTCGCGCACGGCACCTCCGACGTGCCGTGCTGCGTCGCCGCCGTGCCGTTCGTCGTCGAGGATCGCGCCATCGGCGGGCTCGCGCTGCGCTACCACCGGTCGAGCCGGCGCGCGAGCGAGGACAACGCGTTCATCCTGCACCTCGCCCGCACCTGCACGCAGTCGCTCGAGCGCGCCTACCTCTACGAGGCCGAGCGCAAGGCCCGCGCCGAGGCCGACGTCGAGCGCAGGCGCCTCGCCCTGCTCGCCGAGGCGAGCGCCGTGCTCAACGCCTCGCTCGATCCCGCGGCGATCTCCGAGGCGCTCGCGCGCGTCGCCGTGCCGAACTTCGCGGGCTACTGCATCGTCTGCAGCCTCGACGAGGACGGCACCCCGCAGTTCGTGAGCGCCTTGCACGAGGATCCCGAGAAGGAAGCGATCCTGCGCGACATGCGCTCGCGTTATCCCTTCGGCCCGAACCACCCGATCAGCGAGGCCGCGCGCACGGGCAAGGCGAAGCTTCTGCGCATCATCGACGACGCCACGCATTGCTCCATCGCCGCCGACGACGAGCACCTCGCGATCCTCCGCCACATCGGCACCACGTCGTCGATCGTCGTGCCGCTCATCGCGCGTGGCCACACCCTCGGCGTGCTCTCGTTCGGCACCACGCGCGCGCGCTACACCCAGGCCGACCTCGCGCTCGCCGAGGAGCTCGGCCAGCGCACCGCGCTCGCGCTCGACAACGCGCGCCTCCTCCACGAGGCCCAGGAGGCGAGCCGCGTGAAGGACGAGTTCCTCGGCGTCGTCTCGCACGAGCTGCGCACGCCGCTCAACGCCATCCTCGGCTGGGCGCGCATGCTCCGCACCGGCGCCGTCCGCGAGGGCAACCAGCCGCGCGCGCTCGAATCGATCGAGCGCAACGCCGTGCATCAAGCGAAGCTCATCGACGACCTGCTCGACGCCTCGCGCATCACGGCCGGCAAGCTCCGCCTCGACCCGTCGACCCTGGAGCTCGGCCCCGTCGTCGAGGCCGCGGTCCACTCCGTCACGCCGGGCGCGACGAACCGCGAGATCACCCTGCACACGGCCTTCGACCCGGGCAACGTCCCGATCTTCGGCGACCCGAGCCGGCTCCAGCAGGTCGTGTGGAACCTGCTCTCGAACGCGATCAAGTTCACCCCCAAGGGCGGCCGCATCGACGTGCGGCTCGCGCGCGCCGGCGACGAGGCGGTGCTCGTGGTCCAGGACAGCGGCCGCGGCATCCGCCCCGAGCTCTTGCCGCACATCTTCGAGCGCTTCCGCCAGGGCGACGGCACGCTCACGCGCGCCTCGGGCGGCCTCGGGCTCGGGCTCTCGATCGTGCGTCACCTCGTCGAGGCGCACGGCGGCACGGTGCGCGCCGAGAGCGACGGCCCGGACACGGGCGCGAAGTTCACGGTCAAGCTCCCGATCGCCAAGCCGCGCCCGCTGCCCGCAGAGGGCCCTCCGGCCGACGAACGCCGCGCCGAGAAGCGCGCGCTCGCGGGCTTGTCGATCCTGGTCGTCGACGACGAACCCGACGCGCGGGAGATCCTCTCCGAGATCCTCGACATCGCGGGCGCGACCGTGAAGACCGCGGCCGACGCGGCCGAAGCCCTGCGCATCCTGTCCGACTTCGTGCCCGACGTCCTGGTCTCGGACCTCGCGATGCCGGGCGACGACGGCCTCTCGCTCATCCGCAAGATCCGAAGCCGCACGCCGGATCGGATCGCGACGGTGCCGGCCATCGCGCTCACCGCGTACACCCGGCCCGAGGATCGCGTGCGCGCGCTGAACGCGGGGTTCCAGATGCACGTGCCGAAGCCCGTGGATCCGACGGAGCTCGTCGTCACGATCGCGAGTCTGCGGACGCTCCTGGCTTGAGGCTCAGGGCCCCGGCGGCGGGCAAAGCTGCAGGCGACCGATGATTTTTCCGCCGGCGGGGAGTCCATGGCGCCAAAGGAGGACCTCATGTCCCACAAGCTCTTCGTCAGCCTGCCCATCAAGAACCTCGATCGCACCGTGGCGTTCTTCAAGGCCCTCGGCTTCACGTTCAACCCGAAGTTCGACTCCGAGAACGGAGCCTGCATGCTCATCGGCAAGCACGCCTACGCGATGCTGGTCGTCGAGGACCTCTTCAAGACGTTCACCAAGAAGCAGATCTGCGACACCAAGACGCACGTGGAGGGGGCCTACGGGATCTCGTGCGAGAGCCGCGCCGAGGTGGAAGCGATGTGGACGAAGGCGCTCGCCTGCGGCGCCAAGGACGGGGGACCGCCGGAGGACCACGCGTTCATGTACAGCCGGAGCTTCGAGGACCTCGACGGGCACCACTGGGAGGTGGTGTGGATGGATCCAAAGGAGGCCGTGCAGTAAGCCGCGCGGATCTCGCGCCGTTGACGCTCCAATGGCTCGCGCGCCGACGAGCCCCTCGTCGGATCCGGGGTGAAACCCCGGCGCTACGCACCGGAACACCCTCTCAGGGCTGCCGGCAATCCGCAGGGACCTTGCAGACGCCGGTCGCGCTATCGCAGCTCGCGTGCGCGCGCTCGAAATGCGCCCTTACCTCGGGATCGTCGGTCTGCGCTCGGCAATCCGAGGGGCGCGGCTCGTTGGCCATGCAGAGCGTGACCACGTCCCCAGGATCGCTGATCTCTCCCTTCCGCTCGACGTTCTGGCACAGGCCGGCGGAGCACGCGTACTCGACGTTCGAAAATTGCGGGCACTCGTCGTCCGCGTCGCACGCGACGAACCTGCACATCGACGCATCCGTGAACCACCCGCCGCTGTCCAACCCGACGGCCGAGCAGATCTCGATGAACCTATCCCAGGAATGCGAATAAAAAACCCTGCCGGGGCTGCCGCTGCCGCTGTCGCACGGCACCGGCGGCGGCGCATCGAGGGGCTTTATCGCGCAGCCCTCGTCGTCAGTGCACGTCAACGAGAACGTCGCGCCTGTCGTGTCCCGCAGGACCTCGGGGTTGGAGTTCCCGCAGGAGATGTTCAGCGCGGCGGAGAGAGCGACCAGCAGCCACACCCCCCCGGTCAGACCGTATCGAATCTTGCGCATCGACATGTTGCTGTCCATACGGCACACGGCCGGATGCTGTGTCAAGTGTGAGCATGAATCCGCCCGCCGCTTGCCGCCTACGCTCCCGCGGTCGCCTCGACGCCCCGTTGGGGCTCGCCTCTCGCGCCCCGCAAGCCTCGCGGCCCTGCCTCCCAGTTCCGGTCATTGAGGCTTTCCGGTCGCCAGCCCGCAACTCGCACGCTCCACCTGCGATTCTTGGTCCCCACGCGTGCAGGATGAGAATCATCTCGCGCAGTTGACGCTCCAATGGCTCGCACAGCCGCCCAGACGCTCATCCACTCGCGCGCTGATGAACCCCTCGCCAGCCGAGTGAACCAACTGCCCGCGCTCCGACGCCCTCTCCCCTGCCGAGGCAATCACCCACCCACCCTCCGAAGCCCCCATCGGCTCCCCAGGCGCCCACCCGCCCACGCGCCGACGTGCCTCTCCCCTGCCGAGGTGCCTGCCCGCCCGCCCTCCGCCCCCTCCTCGGCTCCCGATTCCGCTCCCGCTCCCGCTCCCCGCGCGAGCTCCTCCGCTCGGGCAGCCAGGGGCGACGCTTGACGCGGAGCCTCAGAAGGGCGCGTCGTCGTCGTCGCGAGGATCGACCGCCACGCGATCGTCGACCATCACGCCGGTGTCGACCGTGTACGCGAACGTCGACGGGCCCGTGGGGTTCGCGGCGTCGACAATCCAGACCCGCTCACCGCTCATGAACGCCACGCGCTTGGCGTCGGGAGAGAACGCCGCGGCTTCGCACCTGCGATCCACCCACGCGATCACGTCCGAGCCGCGCCCCAGGGCTCCGCGGATCCCCCGTTCCCACAAGTGGTCTAGCCCAAATTCGGCGATGTTGCGGACCCACCAGACCTTGCCCTCGTCGTCGCGCGCGACGGCTTCGCCGAAGTCGGCGGAGTCGAGGGCGATCCCGCGGGCCTCGATGATCGGGAGATCCTCGGGTATCGACGCTTCGTCGAACCGCCCGAAGCTGCTGACCCAGCCCGTCGCCAGGTCGAGGACCCAATCGTCGAGCGCGATCCGTTGCCCGTCCGGCGCGCAGGCATGGATGAAGTGACGATCTCCCCAGCTCGACGCGTCGAAGGAGACCCCATCGACCGGGTTGTCGATGACGCAGTCTTCGGGCTCGCGGGACCTGTCGCTGTCGATGACGTAGCAGCGCATGGCCGCGGGCCAGGGGCCCGAGTGCCAGCGTTCTTGCGCAGCGTCGTACACCCATACGCCCGCGACGCGAACGTCGCTCGGCACCGAGTCGTCGATCGCCCCCATTCCGCGTGCTTGGCGGAACTCGACCCAGCGCTCCACCGCGCGATTCATGCGAATCCCCGGCGGCAGCGATATCTGGAGACGGCAGTCTTCTCCGCGGAGACGGTAGACGGCGCCGTCGATCTGAGCCCACAGATCGGTGCCCACGAAC
The DNA here is from genome assembly GCF_029960785.1 of Polyangium sp. 15x6. GTDB lineage: Bacteria > Myxococcota_A > Polyangia > Polyangiales > Polyangiaceae > Polyangium. Next base: position 29,106 of record NZ_JASBQE010000109.1, on the reverse strand, counting down.
GCGACCTCGCGGATCCGCGTCTCGGCGACGGGAGCGCCCGCAAGGCGCACCGCCCGCGTGGGGATGCGCTCCATTCTCAAGCCATCGACGAGGAGGGAAGCTCCAGACATTGTTATCACTCGCAGGTTGCGGCGCTGAACGGACCGACAGCGCCCAAGGTTAGCGGGCGCTTAGGGCAAATAACCAGCCAATTTCACCCTCGAGCAGGAACCGTCGCCCCGCCGCCCCCCGCCGCGGCCGTATCCCCGACTACGGCATGACGCCACCACACGTGGGCCTCGCGCGGAACGTCGAGCTCGTCCTCGAAATTCTCTTGCACTGCGGGCACACGTACGCATCGGCGCCGGTCGGCGCTGTCAGCCGCAGAAACGACAAGCATTCTCCATCCATACCCGCCTGCCGCACGTACACCCCATCCAGCACGAGCGTATGCGCGTCGCCATCGCGCGCGCCATGCCAAACGAAAGGGACGCCGATTACCGAGCACTTCACCGATCTTCACCTGGCGGCCGCCACCCTCCGCCATGGCGGTCGCCACACCTGGCAAGGTCCACCGCCCACCTGACGCTCGACCTGCCCCTGCCTTCCTCAAGAACGGTACATAAACAGATCCCTGTTGCCGCTTCCGCTCCCGCTCCCGCTTCCGCCTCCGCCCCCGCCTCTTTCCTCCTCCCTCCCCACACGTGAACCTTTACATCCCCCTCCCCCCTCACGTACGGTCCCTGCCCAAGGAGGAATCCAATGTCAGCACCCAGCTTTGCCCACGTCCCCGAGGAGGGCTTTCAAGCCTTCGTCCAGGCCCTCTCCGACGGCCCCTGGGCGCTCATCGACACGACATCCTATCAGGCGGCAGGCTCCTCATCGTCGGCCAAATCCCTCTCCGACGCACCCGTGCAAATCACCTGGAAACTCCGCCTCACCTGGGCCCTCGCGGCCCTTGGCGCGGCGCGCGGCGGCGCGGATGCCGCCAAGGACGCGGATATCGCATGGGATACGACGCAAAAGCGCCTCGGCGCCCTCCTCCTCGCCGCGACGCACGACCCGAACCCTGACAAACGCGCGGCTGCCGCTCGATTGCAAAAGGCTTTCCTGCGCGGCGCTGGCACCAGCCAGACGAATCTCCGCTATCAGCAGGAAGTCGATTTCGGCCGCGCCCAGCTCGAGCTCACCAAGCAGCCCCAGCACACCGCCGACATCACCCTCCTCGACCTCGAAACCGTCATCGCCGAAATTCAACAATCGACCGACGCCCTCGCCGACGCCATCGGCCACGGCGAAGGCACGGGCCGCCGGCCGAGCGAACGCCGTCGCGCCGCGGTCGCTGCTTGCGCTGCGGCCTTCAGTGAGGTGGTGGACTCCATCGCGTGGATACACGCGCACGGCGCGCCCGATGACCTCCCGCGGACCCAGCCCCTCCTCGAATCCCTCCACGCGCTCGCGAAGCGATACCCCGCGCCCTCGCCCGGCACGATCACGCCGGCGCCGACCGTTGAACCTTCCAAGGAAGGTTGAGCCGAGCGTCGCCCGCCCGGGCAACGCGCGCCCCTCCCCTCACCATCCTGGACAAGGGTGACCCGAACCGTCGCCCGACTCCCCCACGCCGCGCCGCGCCCTCGCGCGAGCGCGCGACGCGGATGTCTTGCCTTGCGGGATGCGGGGGACGGGGCGGGCGGGCGTTGCGCCGCCCGACAACGCCGCGGCGTGGCGTTGTGCCGTCCGACAACGCCGCGGCGTGGCGCGCGCGGGGCCGGACGACGCTACGTGCGTGTCAGTGATTCCCCATCGCCTTGCGCAGCGGCTTGTTGAACGCTGCGATCGCGAGGCCGGCGGCGACGCCGAGGCCCATGAGCAGGAGGAAGAAGTTCGTCGGCGACCACTTCGTGTAGAGAATGCCGATGTAGCCGCTCAGGATGTTGCCGAAGAAGCTCGACATGAACCACATGCCCATCATCATCGACACGAACCGCACCGGCGAAACCTTCGTCACGAGCGACAGGCCGATCGGCGAGAGGTAAAGCTCGCCAATCGTGAGCAGCGCCGTGCAGACGAGCGGCCACATCACGCTGCCCTTGCCCCCGCCGATCATCTGCGCGCCCCCGACCATCACGATGAACGAGAGGCCGAGGATGATGCAGCCGACGGCCATCTTCGTGACGCTCGACATCTCCTTGCCGCTCTTCGCCTGCGCCGCCCAGATGCGGTCCAGGATCGGCGCGAAGAGGAAGATGAAGAACGGGTTGAACGACTGGAACCAGGTCGAGGGGATCTGGAAGCCGAAGATGACGGGCCAGACGGTCTTCTCGTCGGCCCACGTCTGCATCGTGTTGCCCTGCTGCTCGTAGACGGCCCAGAAGATGATGTTCAGCGCGCAGAGGATGACGAGCGCGCCCATGCGCTGCCCCTCGTTCTCCTCCTTCACCACGGCCTGGGGTTCCCCCTTGTTGTCCTCGCGCTTCTTGAGCGTGTCCGGCGCGAGCGTGCTCGGCCCGAAGAAGAACTGGATCAAGAGGCCGAGCACCATGCCGATGCCCGCCGCGAGGAAGCCGTACCGCCAGCCGTTGTTCTGGGCGAGGGTGCCGCAGACGAGGTTCGTCAGGAACGCACCCAGGTTGATGCCCATGTAGAAGATCGTGTACGCGCCGTCGCGGCGCTTGTCGCTGGGCGGATAGAGGTTGCCGACCTGGGTCGAGATGTTCGGCTTGAAGAAGCCGTTGCCGATGATGAGGAGCCGGCTCGAGCGATACGTGTATCCCGTCGCCGGGGACGTGCCGATCGACAGATTCACGCTCGACCATGCGGAGCTCGTCATGCGCGGCATCCCGCCCGAGCGCGCCTCCGCGACGCGGCGGCATGTCGCGCAGATCCTCCACCGCCTCTGCGCGATGGCCGTCTTCCCGCTCCGCCTCATCGCCGCGAGCCCCCTGCCCCGCGGCTTCCTGCCCAAGGTGGGGGCCGGCAAGGCGAAGGGGTGGATATACCCGGACGAGGACGCGCGGCTGCTCGCGTCGGTCGAGGTGCCGCTCGCGTGGCGCGTCTTCTATGGGTTCCTCCATCGCGAGGGGCTGCGCCGGAGCGAGGTCGCGCGGCTGACGTGGAGGGACTTCGATCTCGAGCGCGGGGCGGTGACGCTCGATGAGAACAAGACGGATGACCCGCGCGCGTGGGCGCTATCGGCCGGAGTGGCAGCGGCGCTGCGGGCCTGGCGAGAGGTGCGGGCGCGGGAGGGGGCGGACGTGGGGGATGATGCGCTCGTGTTTGTTGATGAGTGCGGGGAGGAGATCGGGGAGAACCACGCGGCGGAGCGGTATCGGGAGCACCTGCGCGCGGCGGGGATCACGCGGCCGGTGCTGTTCGAGAAGAGCAAGGCGCGGCAGCCGATCCGGCTGCATGACACGCGGGCGACGTTCATCACGATCGCGCTCGGCGAACGGGAAGAGCGAGGCGTGGGTGCAGGATAGGACGGGGCACAGGTCGAGTGTGATGATTAATCGGTACAGGCGGGCGGCGAGGACGGCGGCGGAGCTTGGACTGGGGGAGTTGGGGCGGTTGGATCTGGCGATCCTCTGGGCAGCATGATGTGTCACGTGGTCGCCCATCGCACGCCCCTTGGCTGCTCCCGTTTACAGCCGCAGCACTGCTGAAGCTGCCGGGGGACGCGCTCCAAGGCGCTCAGTCTTCGGGGCGAGCCCGGTAGAGATTTGCCGCGCGGTGTCGCTGGCCCGTCCTGAACTCCGGGAGCTGCTCCACGATGCCGAGCTCCAGAACCTTCTTTCGGAAGTTACGCCGATCGAGCGCGTGTCCCAGCACCGCCTCGTATAAGCGCTGCAGCTCGGGCATCGTGAACTTTTCTGGCATCAGGGCGCCGCCGAGCTGAAAGGAGCGCGCACGGATCCGCAGCGTGTCGAGCGCGCGGGTGATGATGGCGTCGTGGTCGAGCGTCATCGGAGGCCGGGCGCGCACGTCCCACCAGCGACACTCTTCCACCACGTTGCCGAGGTTCAGCCGCACCTCGGCGAACCGCACCAGTGCCAGGTAGCCGATGCTCACGATCCGACCTGCGAGCCAGTGCCCCTCCGGCACCTCTACACCCATCGCAGCGAACGCGGGGCGCACCTCGCTCCCGCCCCGGTCCAGCGCGCCGAACGCGTGAAACTGCTCCAGATTCTGCGTCAGGCTCGTGCGCTCGCGCAGGACGCGCTGCGCCGCCGCATCGAGCGACTCGTCCCAGCGGACGAAGCCGCCAGGCAGCGACCAGCGATCCAGGTTCCGCCACCGCAGAAGCAGGACCTCGAGCGCCTCGCCATCGAATCCAAACACGACGCAGTCCAGGCTGAGGTGAGGGATCACGTCCCTATCGATGGTGGCGAAGAACTTCTTGAGCGGGGCGGCAGGATCCATGGTGGGGCGCTCGAGGTGTCGTGACGACGGCCGCGCTGACACCGGGACTCTAACCCTGGTTGGTTGTGTCTTGCAAACGCAACCAGCCGGTGCTAGTTGTGTATGTAGTACGCAACCAGCGTGGTCGAGAGGTGCCTGCAGCTCCTGGGTGGTGCTGCGGCTCTCGGTCGCGTCCTGAGGTCACTTCACGCGACCTGGAGGATATTCATGCATCCGTCCGCTTCGATTGCGCTTGGGGTCGCATTCGCACTCACCTTTGCTGCGGCCTGTGGCTCCGGGGGCGCGACCTCGACGAGCACCGGCACTGGCGATGGCGGCGGGGGCGCGACCTCGACGAGCACCGGCACTGGCGACGGCGGCGGGGGCGCCGGGGGCGCCGGCGAGGCACCGGTCGTGACGACCGACAAAGGCCCGGTCGCGGGTACATTCAAAGGCCAAACGAACGTCTTCCTCGGCATCCCTTACGCCGCGCCGCCTGTCGGCGCATTACGGTGGAAGCCCCCCGTGCCCGCCGCCGCCTGGTCAGCGCCGCTCGACGCGACGGCGTACGGTCCGGCGTGCCTTCAATCCAGTGAGGCAGGCAAACTCGCGCCGGGGACCAGCGAGGACTGTCTCACGCTCAACGTATGGGCTCCAGCGAACCCTGCCTCGGAAAAGGCCCCGGTGCTCTTCTGGATCCATGGCGGCGCATTCGCAGCCGGCAGCGGCAGGGATTTCGATGGTCAGGCCCTCTCGGAGGCCACGGGCGCCGTCGTCATTACCATCAATTATCGGCTCGGCCCGCTGGGCTTCCTCGCTCTCCCCGATCTCTCGGCCGAGGACGCCTCGCACCCCTCGTCCGGGATGTATGGAATCGAGGATCAGCACGCCGCGCTCGTGTGGGCGAAGGCGAACGTGCAGGCCTTCGGCGGTGACCCGGACAATGTCACCATCTTCGGCCAGTCCGCCGGCGGTATCAGCACCTGCCTGCACCTGCTCTCGCCGCAGAGCAAGGGGCTCTTCCAGCGTGCCATCCTCGAGAGCGGGACATGCACGACGGCGGCCATCACGAAGCAGCAGGCAGAGGCGACGGGCGCCGGATTCACGGATGCGCTCGGTTGCAGCAACGCGGTGGACAGACTCTCGTGCCTCCGCGGGAAGACCTCGGAGGAGGTCCTGTTCGCCGTGGCGGCCGGGTGGTTTCCATTCGCGGATGGCTTCAATATCCCGGAGTCGCCTCAAAAGATGCTCGCGGACGGAAACTTCACGAAGGTGCCGACGCTCCTGGGCACGAACAAGAATGAAGGCGGCGGCGGTTTGCCGATCCCCGACGACGCGACGTACGCGGCCACCTTGGAAAGCTTCTTTCCCGGAAAATCCGCGGAGATCATGGCCATGTACCCGAGCGCTTCCTATGGCTCTCCCGGGGCTGCGTTCGCCGAAGTATTCGGAGACGTCACGATGGTTTGCCCCACGCGCATGACGGCGCAGGCGCTGTCGAAGGCGGGCGTCGTGACCTACCTTTACCGCTTCGTCCACGAGCCGCTTGGAGCAGCGTTGGGCACGCCCCACTCGGCCGAGCTGCCGTTCATCTTCGGGGGGTGGGAGAACGTCGGGAACATCGGATTTGGGGATGAGAGCCTCACATTCACTCCCGAGCAGAAGCAGCTCTCGAGCGTGATGCAAAGCTACTGGTTCAACATGGCGAAGAGCGGAGATCCGAACAGCGCGGGCGCGGCCGCGTGGCCCCAGTACGACGCGGTGAGCGATCAGAATATCGTCCTGGATCTCACGCCGTCGACGCAGGCGGGGCTGAAGAAGGACCACTGCAATTTCTGGGACCAGCTCATGCCCTGACCGTCGACCAAACAAAGTACGCCGATCCATCCATCAGCCCCGGAGGAAATGAGACCATGAAGAGACACTCGGTGGTACATCAAGCGCTGCTCGGCATTCTCGCGGTGACGCTCTTCGCCTGCACGAGCGACGGCACGGACGCCGAGCCCCCGGTAAAGACCCCTCAAGAGGCCTGCGCCGCGCTCTCCGGCAAGACGATCGGCGGGGCCAAGCTCAGCGATCCGACGCTGGTCGCGGCAGCCAACGAAATTGGCGAGCACTGCAAGGTGACGGGCCTGCTGGGCACGAGCCTCCGGTTCGAGCTGTACCTGCCGACCGAATGGAACAAGAAGCTCTATTACCTGGGCGGCGGCGGCTTCGACGGATCCATTCCTGCCGTGAGCCTTCGTCCCTGGGACGCCTCGGGCGGGTATGTGACCGTGGCCTCCAATGGCGGGCACGACGATCCGATGGGCGCGGTGTTCCTCAACAACCCGGAGGTGCAAAAGGACTTCGGGTACCTGCAGATTCACAAGGTCCTCGGCGCCGTTCAGGAGATCGTCCAGGAGCGCTATGGCGAGCAGCCCGCGCGCAAGTACTTCGAGGGCTGCTCGAATGGCGGTCGCGAGGCGCTGATCCAGGCGACCCGCTGGCCCGAAGACTTCGACGGCATCGTGGCGCGAGCCCCTGCCTATAGCTTCACCGAGCTCTCTCTCGCCTTCCACAACAACATGAAGCACATGCTGGGCACGCCGGGGGGGAAGATCAGTGCGGCCAAGGCCGCCACCATCACCAGCGCCGTGCTCGTGGAATGCGACGCGCTCGACGGGACCGCCGACGGGGTGGTCAGCAACGTCGCGGCGTGCAACTTCGATCCGGCGAGCTTGCTCTGCGCGGCCGGGGATGACGATAGCTGCCTGACGCAGGAGCAGCTCGAGACCGCGCAAGCGATCTATGGGGAGTTCAAGCTGCCCGACGGCACCTCGATCTATCCCGGCTGGGGCCCCGGCGGCGAGGGTGAGAGCGAAGGCTGGTCGCCCTGGCTCATCGACGGCATCCAGGGAGTGATCCCGGTCCCGGGGCAGATGTTACTCGCCGAGTCGATCATCCGCTACTGGCTCATGAAGGACCCGAGCTACGACACGCTCCAGTTCGAGCCGGACAAGCACCTCCCCGAGATCGAGCAGGCAGCCGAAATCCTCGACGCGTCCTTCGATTTGAAGGCGTTCTTCGCCCGCAAGGGGAAGCTCATCCTCGCGCACGGGACGAGCGACTGGGCGATCAGCTACAAGGCCTCGATCGAGTACTGGAATGGCGTGGCCGGAGCCGTGGGAGGCGAATCCGCGCGGGACGCGAACATGGAGTTCTTCCTCCAGCCGGGCGTGCAGCACTGCGGGGACGGCGCCGGCGCCGATTTCGTCGATCTGCTGGGCCCCCTCGAAAACTGGGTCGAGGAAGGGAAGCCGCCTTCGACGCAGAACCTCGTCAGCTCGAAGCTCGACATGGCGGGGACCTCGAAATTCCAGCGACCGCTCTGCAAGTACCCGGAGTATCCGCGGTACAACGGCAGCGGCGACGTGAACGCCGCTGCCAGCTATACGTGCACGAAGCCCTGAGAAGGGCTTGCCATGAGACTGGCCGAGCAACCGCACGAGCAGCGCGAACCCACCTAGCGCCAGGGCGGCGGTCCCGTCTTCCGCCGCGCTTCATCTGCTAAATCCGAAGTTCCGGGTTCCGGTTGCGCCTTGACGTGCCAAACGTAGCGTTTACAGCCGAGCGTGGGACGCCCTTACGGCCATCCTGCGCTCAACCCGGAGTTCCCCCCATGCCCCGCCCCCGCACCGGCAACGCCTACCAAGCCCGCGGCAAGTGGAACGCCCGCGTCACCCTCGGCGACGGCCTCCGCCCGAGCATCCGCCTCCCGACCTGCACCGCGCAAGCCGAGCGCTTAGGGCAAATAACCAGCCAATTTCACCCTCGAGCAGGAACCGTCGCCCCGCCGCCCCCCGCCGCGGCCGTATCCCCGACTACGGCATGACGCCACCACGCGTGGGCCTCGCGCGGAAAGTCGAGCTCGTCATCGAATTCTCTGGCACTGCGGGTACACGTACGCATCGGCGCCGGCAGACAGCGAGCGCGAGACGTCCACCGAAGGCGCCGCCTCAGGGCTGCTCTCGCCGGTGCGCTTTCGGGAATGGCAGCGAGAGTTGCCCCAGGGGCACACGCTTACGCATCGGCGGTCCACGCGCCGAGAGCCCCGCGCGGGCCAACCCTTCGCGAATCGCATCCGGTGTAAGCGTAACGTTTCGCCACCGCATCGTGCTCGCACACTTCGGACACGCTGTCACATCGATGGCGAACACATGTCGCAAAAGCCACGCCCACGGCTTGCGTCGCGCTTTTCCTCCGGTGGCGTCGTCCACATCGAAATGCTCACCGAATAGAGGCAACTGCAAAAGCGCTCGGGTGGCGCGACGTTCGGCGCTGCCGATGACCGTGCCGACGAAACGACTTCTCTTCGCAATGCCGCATTCGGCGCGAGCACGCCGTGAAACCGCACCCTATGAAAACGCGGCGGCGGCACCTCACCAGGTACCGGCACACCCGCTCCACGCGTTTCCGATCCCGACCATCGATCGCCGCTCCCGCGTGGACGTTGAGACCCATCACGACGGCTACACGCTCATCCTCACGTATTCGGCTCGGCTCCACCACGCGCAGCGCAGGCGCTCGCGCCGCCACGCCATAACAAGCCATAAGCGCAGGCTCGATATCGTCTCCCACTTCACCGCCAGATAGGCCTTCGATCGAGCGGCCCCGGTTCTTCAATATCGCCGCCACCCGCTTTGCGGTCCGCTCGGCGACATTCTGGACCTCACCCTCCGTCGGCGCTGACAGCCGCAGAAACGGCAAGCATTCTCCATCCATACCCGCGCGCCGCACGTACACACCATCCAGCACGAGCGTATGCGCATGCACGTTCAGCCGCAGCGCCGAGTCGAATCGCTGGATGACTGTCACGGCTCCGGGAAACGCATCTTCAACGCTCGAAAGGCCAAACATACGCTTCGCGCGCCATCGATACGATCTCAATAGCTCCTCCACGAACGCGCCCACCACCGCCGCACACAATTCCCTGTCATAGCCAACCACCACGCGTAGTTCCCACGGTAGCGAACACATCCATTGGCGAAATTATACCTCCGGCAATACCTCCTCGGTCAGATGCACAGCGCCATCGCTCATCCGCCGTCCGAGGCATGATGGACAGAACCCACGTCGCTTGCACGAAAATGCGACCAGTCGCTCGAATCCGCACCCTTCGCATTCCACGCGCATGAGGCCGTATTCGAGAATCCCGCAGCGCAGATACTCCTCGACCTCGCGCACGACGAATCGCGGCAAACTCCCAATCGGCTCCACGCGCTCCCGAAACGAGTCCCAATACGAACGCACGACTCGGTAGAGAACCGTCTCCTCAGGTCGATGCCGCTCGTAGCGGTCGCCGTCGCCATGCAGTGCAGAAAGCGAACCGGAAGGCCCCACGCGCGTCCCCATCGCGCGCGCCATGCCAAACGAAAGGGACGCCGATTACCGAGCACTTCCCCGATCTTCCCTGGCGGCCGCCACCCTCCGCCATGGCGGTCGCCACACCTGGCAAGGTCCACCGCCCACCTGACGCTCGACCTGCCCCCGCCTTCCTCAAGAACGGTACACAAACAGATTCCCGTTGCCGAGTCCCTCACCTGCCCGCCCTCCGACGCCCTTCTCCCCTGCCGAGTTCGTGCTCCCCCTACGCCACCTCACTCTTCAGCCTTTTTCGTATGCCACGATGCCGATGTTATGGACGGACATTCCCCCGTCCCGGGAGGAGACCTCATGGCCGACGATTACATCGACTACATGGAGTGCGCCGAGTATGCCGATCACCTCTACACCGAGGGCCAGAAGCTCGTCGGCGCCTCGCCGCTGGTGGATGTCTCGGCCCTCCTCTCTTACGTGAAAGCCGCAGCGGACGCCGTCAGCGCCGAGCTCTCGAAACAGACGCTCACCACGAGCGCCGCGCGTGGCGGCCGCGCGGACGTCGAGGCCCAGGCGGAAGCCGGGCGCAAGCAGGTCGCGCGATTCTTCAAATACCTCGGCACGCTCGCCGACGACGTCCCCCATGACAAACAGGCCTTCTTCCCGGGAGGCAAACAAGGCGACGTCAAAAAGCTCAAGCCCGCCGACGTGCAAAAGAAGCTCGCGAAGGTGCTCGCCGGCTTCGATGCGGACGCGAACGCGAATCTCCCGGAAGCGGCCGAGTGGAAGGCACGGCTCGTGAAGGCCGAGACGGAGCTCGGCGCGGCGATCGAGCAAAAGACCTCGACGGTCGGGACGAAGATCATCCACACCGCGGAGCTCGTCGCCGCGAGGCAGGCCTTCCTCAAGGCATACACGAACGTCGCAAAGCCCCTCGTCCGTGGCCTCCTGGCGAAGCTCGGGCGCAGAGGACGAGTTCTCGGTTTACTTCAAGGACACGACGGTGGTGGAGCGGAGGCCCCGGAAGAAAGGGGCCGACGAAACCGTGGCCCCCTCCTGATTCGTCTTGACATGAGCGCGGCGGGGTGGGCCCGCCGCCCCCTTCCCTACTTGCCCGCCTGCTCCTGCACGAACTTCGCGAGCAGCGCCCAGCCGCGCAGCTCTGGCGCGAGCGAATCCTCGTCGTCCGTCTTGCCGTCGAACCGGTGGCAGCTCGTGCATCAGTTGCCCCACGAGCTTCTCGCCCGGCATGCCCTCGCCCGTAGGTCCCCCACCCTCGCGCGTGCTCCGCGCGCGCAGATCGGGCGGTTCTGATGTTGCACCCCCGGTCCTTGGCTTGCGGCGATTGCCGAAGGCACCGAGGCGCTCCGAGCCGCCCGTATCCAGTGTTGCGGCTCGTGCCGGGGAGACAACGCCGCGCGCTGGTATGCCTTCGGGGATGTCGACTGGGGTAACTGCAGGAATGTGACCGTAGCCTTCTGTCACGCGAATGGCTGGGGGTTCAGTCTGGCTCGAGGCTCACGGGCCGGGATGCCAGCAGTTTTCCAGGAAGGGCCGCGCTGTCCCAGGAGAACACCTCGCCCGACACATCGCGTACCGGTTTCTGCACACGCACGAACGGAAGCTGTCGCCGTGGGCCATTGTCATACATCGCCGATAGTCCGTCTGGCACTCTGCCAGGCAGAACGGCGACGCGGCCTCCGTGAGCGTGTCGGCCGAGGTCGCGAGCGCCGTCGGAGCTCCGTCGACCTCCACCACCTCGCGGGCCAGGGTCGTCTCCTCCGCGGCAGTGAACGTGGCGAGGGCGAACAAAAGCGCGAAAAACACAGCTGGTTTCATGCGGAATACCTCCTCACCTCGTCCGACCGCAACGGCCGTACCGCGCGCGGCCGGTGTCCCCCGTGCAAGCGTCGCTCGTCGCGAGTCACCGCCCGCCGTGCACGCGTGCCAATGGGAAGGGATGATCTGGAGGGGGGCGTGCGACGGGGCCTCCCTTGCGAGGCCCCTCGGCGGACTCAGGGCTTGCCCGCTTACGGCGTACACGCGGCCCGAGGATCGCGTGCGCGCGCTGAACGCGGGCTTCCAGATGCACGTGCCGAAGCCGGTGGATCCGAAGCACGAAAGGGAGCGAACGCACTGAACGGCTCTATTGTTGCAAGCCCCTGACGCCCAGCGCGGATCGCGTTCGGCGTTCACGTCTAGGGGGCAACATGGGCACGTTCAGCGCAATGATTCTGGCACTGGCCGCGGCTTCATCAGAATCGTCCAGCGCGTCCGTCGCTGATGATTCCGCTACCGTGCGCACGAGCGAGGCAGCCATGACCGCCGCCACCCCGCAAGGGATGGCATGTCGGGCCGCGTGTTGGACCGTGGCCACGATGGGATGCGGCCTGGTTGGGACGGTTTGCAGCGGAGCAAGCACGATCACCATCGGTGGAACGATACTTCCATGCATGTGGGCCGTGGTCGCCGCCTGCTCCGTGAACACGTTCGGCGCCTCGCTCTGCGCGGATTCCTGCCCCCCTTGAAAGGTGCTGCGATGAAGCCGTCCGGAATGCAAGTTCGGCGCTTTGCCGTGGGCCTCGCCGGCCTGCTCGGATTTTCCATTTTGATGGCACTGCGCGACGAGGTCTCCTCGATCTTCGGTCGCGCCGTCGTCGCGGCCGTGGCGGCGCTCGTGGGGGTGTCGGCCTTCATGTTTCTCCAGAAGACGCGCCCGTCCCGTCGCTCTCATTGAGATCATCGACCCGGTCCAATGCTTGGGGCCGCGAGCTCTGGGCAATCCCTACTCCCCAGGGGCCTTGCAGCAGAACGTGACCGCGTGCTCGGGGTTCGGAACGACGGCGCCCGTAGGCTCGCCGCCGCTCGACGCGCACGCGCCGGGGATGTACTCGGGCGGCGTGATCTCCTTGCTGCCGATCGCGAGACCTGGGAGCGCAACGTTCGAGCATTGCTCGACGAACGATGAAATCTCGACGTCCGACATGAGCTTCGAACACGCATCGTCCTGGAAGGTGCGCACGCGCGCGAGGCATCCCCCGCCGACAGGTGCGCCGCACTCGCACGCCGTGCATGCGCGGCCGTCGGCCGCGCCGGCTGTGTCGTCGTCGTAGGCGACGAGCTCCTTGGCGTTCCACGGCTCGGGGCACGCATGGATGCCGGGCAGTGAGATGCAGTGCGCGAACCCTTCGGGGAGCGGGGCCAAGGTCCGCACGCACGCTTCTTTCGGGTCCTCGCACGTCGGGAGGTAGCAAGAGATCGCGTGCGTCTTCCATGTCCACGTGGGTCCGCTCATCGAGGGCGTTCCCACGTGGGGTGGCTTCTCGGCGGGGATGACGACGGGCTCGCAACCATCCTCCATCGGCGGGCCGAGCGGCGAGACGGCGATCGACTGCGCGCAGAGCGTGCCGCTTCCGGCGGGGCACTGCGCACCCGCGGGGATCGCGTTCGCCGAGGTGCAGGAGCCGTCCCACTCCGCGGGGCCTCCGAAGGGGAGCGCGGTCCCCTGCTGTCCGCAGAGGGCGGCGCGGACCTTGATGGACTCCGGAAGCGTCGTGCAGGAGCCCGTTGGCTTCTTGCATCCGCAGGGTTCGCACGTCCCGTACTCCCATTCGAGATCGGCGAAGGCGCGCGTCCGGAGGCCCAAGTCCATGTTCTCGGGGCAAAACGTGGGGGCCTTGTCGGAGCCGCCGATCCAGACGGCGCGCGGTTCGTTCCATCCGTCGGGGCCTCGCGGGATGCACGGACCCGTGCATCCGATGGACGCGGTTTCGCCCTCGTCGCTCGCGTCGCTCGCGTCCGTTCCTGCGTCAGGCGGGACGCATGTACCGTCCTCCAGGCACACCCAGCCACCGAAGCACGGCGTATACACAGGATGGCACGAAATATACGTCGGGTCAGAACCACAGCCCTCCACACTCAGCGAGGCGGCTGCTACGAGCAGAGCGCATAGGAAAGAGAGAAAATACAATTTGGGTCGCATATGGAGCATGATACCCCCTCGACAAACCTAGGTCAACCCCCTCGACAAACCCTAGGAGGTCAACGCACGGCGGCCATGACGCTAAGTCCTGCCATGATCTGGTTGTCGCTCCAACCCGCCGGACCCCCGCCTACGACGAGCGGGTAGTTATCAACCAAGACGACTGCGTCCAGCAAGATGCGCACGTTCAGTGGCCCCAGAGGGACCGCCGCCATGGCTCCCGCGCCAAACCCTAAGAAGCGCTGCCACTCAGAAACAGCAGGGATGATTCTGGACCGATTGATCGCGCCACCGACCGCGAGCAGGCAGCCGGAAAACCACCGCGCCGTGCCGCAAAAGCCAGGCCATGCGCCAACGAGTGCACCGCGAACGGATACACTCTCGTCACGGGGTGAAAATGCCCCCCGTACATCGAGACGCCAAGAAAACACCTCACCGACCGGCCATTCTGAAAACGCAACGGCGCCAAACGCGGGCAGCGGGGAGACCGCGCTATAGATAACCGTTGTCCCAACGAACGGGGTCCATCTCCGGGGCTTCGAACCCGGCGTGGAGCTTCGGGCCGAGCTCGCCGGCCTCGACGCCGCGGGCGGCTCGGGAGCCGGCGGCGAACTCGGCGCGGGGAGGGGCGTGAGGTTCAGCGCAACGGGCGCGCGTTCGCCCTTCGGGGCCTCGACGTTCACGATCGCGTCCGCGAACCCTGGCAGGCTCGCGCGGACCTCGTGCTTTCCCGGCTCGACGAACACGAAAAAGTCGTTTTTCGTGCGGGCCCCGGGCTCGAGCTCGCCGTCGATCCGCACCTCCGCGCCGAGGTGAGAGACGGTGATGTCGAGGCGGCACACGAGAGGCCGCGCGCGTAGGTAGGCCTCGTGGATCTGCCGCTGCTCGGCGGGGGGCGCGCCGTGCCCGTCCATGATGGCGTCGAGCAGAAAGCCCACGGCTTCCGCCGTCGCCCCAGCTTCGAGCGCGACGAGACCGAGTCGGCCGCGGATACGTGCGTCCCGGCGTATCTGAAGCGCGGCGCTGTAGGCGCTGACGGCCTCGGAGAGCTTGCCCGCGGCGCGTGCCTTGTCGCCCGCGCGCACGAGCTCGGCGAAGCGCGCGGCTTCGTCGACGCGGCCGGGGGTGCTCGGCGCATCGGCGGCGCGCGCCAGGTTGGCGACGAGCACGAGGACCAGGACGAGCACGAGCTGCGCGAGCCGCGCGAGGCGAAGGGCCATCGAGCCGGATCGTATCCATGAACGACGCACCCGGGGCCCTCGAAAGCTCATCGGCGGGCGCGTAAGGGTTGCGTCGCGTTGAAGGCCAGCCGGTGGATGGCGTCCCAAACCTCGGCCGCTTCTTCGTCGGTCAGTTGATACCCGACGAACTGCTTTCGGCCGACGGTCCCCCCGCGCTTGAAACCCTCTTCGGTGACGTAGAAACGTCCGTCACTGCCGATGGCATACTCGGTCGGGAGCTCGGGGGGCTCGGCGGTGTCGTCGTTCGGGAGTTCGGGGGCCTCGGTTGTCGGTTCGTCCGTGGTCGACATGGCATCACCTCGCGGGCACGATGAAGGAACGGAGCCGGCGCGGCCGGGTCGTGCGCATCAAGAGACCGTCGATCGCGTGCGGGGTCGCGCTCGTGTCGAAGGCCAAGAGGTTCCGCGGGAAATCGACGGCCTCTTGATGCGCGCGTCATGGTCGCGCCGGCAAAGGGCTTCATGGGTCACGCTCTCCTGGAGGGTTTGCCCATGCGCCGCATGAAGCCCTTTGCCCGCGTGTCCATCCGCATCGAGGCCCGACCGCGGCGCGCACCGCTCGCCCAAGGCGCGCCACGGTCGGGCTCGAAGGCCTGCTATTCGGCGTCCCCCTGGCGGCTGTAGGCCTCCCGCGCGAGCCGGAGCTTGCGCCGGTCCTCGGCGGAGAGCGTCTTCCCGCCGGGCGACGTCGTCGAGCTCGTCGAGGGTGGCGCGCTGCTCGTCGTTGTCGCCGCTGCTTGCGCGTCCGGGATGGTCTCGCACTGCCCGACGAGCTCGATTCGCACGGGCGGCACCCGGAGGCCTCCGCGGGCTAGCTCGGGACGCTCGGGGTTCCAGAGGAGGAAGACCAGGACCGCGCACGCCGGCCCCAGCACGAGCACGACCAGGGCGGCGAGCTTCGGCGCGGCCGTGGGGCTCGCGGCGAACCAGGGCGCCGCGGGCACGACGGGTGGCGGAGGTGGGAGAGGTGGACGCGGAGGGCCGCCCGGCCCGCCCGGTCCGCCGAATGAGGGCAAGCGGCCCTCTGCCTCCCAGATGGCGCACATCGCGGCGCGGATCTCGGGGTCGATGACGAGCGTTCCGGGAAGCAGGAGTACGCCGCGCCGACGGTCTTGCCTCTCGTCGTGGGCGCGAACCCGTCGCGAGATCTCGGCGCACGTCCGCCAAATGCGGACCTTCACAGCCGACGAGCTAAGACCCTCCCTGCTGGCGATCTCGCTCTCCGTGTACCCGAGCAGCTTGCTTGCGATGATCAAGCGCCGCGTCTGAGGATCGAGCACGTCCACCGCGGCCATCACGGCCAGAGCTTCGGCGGCGCGCTCTTCCACGTCATGCACGGCCGCGAGCTCGTCCGGGGCCTCGGAGCCTCGCCTGGATGCGGCCTTCGCGGCGCGGTAACGCAGGCGAGCGGCCACGCGCGCCGCGAGTTTGAACAGCGCGATCCGAGCCTCGCGCGCGTTCGCTGGGATCTGCTCGGGGTTCGTCCCGACCTCGATCCATACCTCCTGCGCGGCGTCGGCCACATCGCGCTCGGGCAGGTGAAGCAGACGGAACCACCGCGGCAGAATCGCGGCGTACGCCTGGTAGAGTTCCAGGAAGGGAGAGGAGGACCGGACGTGCTGGGGTGTCACATCCCCTATTAGGAGGGCTCGAAGGCGTTTGGTTACAGGCCTCGGACGATTTTTCCGGACACAGGGGGGCCGCGCCTCCCCCGCGACACCATGGGCTCTCCGCTGCCGTACCAACCGCAAGCCAAACCGACGAGCCGCCAACCATTGAAGCGTACTCTATTCACGAAACGGCATGGAACCCCGCGCAAAATATTCACGGCGTGTCTAGATGGCACGGACTGCGAACTCCCGAGGAAGAGCATACCCTTTGACTTGGCAGCCGGACGTCATCACGAGCGCGCGGGCCGCGCGCTCTCCTTCCCCGGCTCAATGAGGAGAGGTGCGCCATGCGCTCCGACTCGGATTGGCTCGATCTCTTTCGCGTCGTCTTCGCCCGTATCCTCTTCACCGTGACCATCGAGGTCATGCGGCGGATCGCCTCCGCGCTGCTCCAGGTGCTCCGCCGCGGCTTGCGATCCGGCCCCTGCGGTCGCTCGGGGCGGCGGTGCCCTACTTCGGCCACTTCCCCCCATGCCTTGGGTGCAGCACCGCGAGGCCCGTCGGCGAGGAGGCGGCGCCGCCTCCGTCCGCGGCTCGGAACTCGCACGGCATGGCGGTGGTCGTCCTCGATGCTGCGCCTCCGGATCTGCGCGCGGTGCCAGCGGTGCCGCTGATCTGCGATTCCTCCTCGCGGGTTCGCGCGAGTCCTCGTGAGGCTTCCGCCCTGGCAGATTCGCGCGAGCCTGCGACGACCCCAGCGCCATGCCCACGTGGACGCGGTCCGCCCGCGCCTTTTCCCAAGGGGCGGGGGTCATTCCTTCCCGGGTTTGGGAGGCTTGAATGCCTCGTGCGGCTCCATGTAGAAGCCAAGATCGGCGCTCCCCTCGAATTCAAGCCGCCCGCCGGTGTCGTTCGTGATGGTCCGAAGAAAGACCGGCGCTAGCCAGATCGCCCCAATGATCGCCTGCATCGAGTCCGCGCCGACCCCCCGATTCCGGAAGACCTGGCCTTTCTTGGGCCCAAGGATCTCGATGGGCGCGCGCCAGGTCTCGCCGGTCTCGTCGAGCTCGGGCCTACCGATCCGGACGATGACCTTTTTGGGGCGCCGGCCTCGCGGTGAATAGAAGTCTAGTTGCCTTTCGGCGATTACTTCTTGCATCCGTTCTTTGACCTATCCGGGCACTTCGCCATGCAGGCAGCCAGCCGCCTCATAGCCTGATCAAAGCATGCTGGCTGGTTCTTTTTGGGCAATCGTCGACAATCCGCTTCGTCTCGATCGTATTGCTCGGCGCATCGGTCCTCGCATCGTCCCGTGACGCTCGACGGGGGGCAATCGCTCCCCGTTGCGGCCGCCTCCGGCGACGCGAAAAGTACCGTTACGAGAAAGACGACGGCCCCAAGACTCGCGGTCCGTTACATGACCCCTCCACTCGGGGGACGTTACCTGCGCCGATCCCGCTCGTCCACTTTGGCGCCGTCCCGAGCTCTCGCCTGGCGGTTCCGTTCGCAGTGATGACTACGACCGGGCTCACCTTGCCCGCAGAGCCGGACGCTTTCGCCGCGCGCGAGGTACGGGGGGAAGCTGCAGCGGTTCGTTGGGCGGAGAGTCCGGCCGGCGTCCGTATCGCTGGAAGGCCAGCAGGAGCAGAACCACGACGATCTGCGCGGCAAAGAGCCCAATCTTGTCCATGTCGCACGTGTGCCACGTAGAGCGGCCGTACAAACACTGTAATCTGGCAAGTCCTGACAAGTCCCTCACACGTGAGCTAGCCCCTTGGCCTCGGCTCCGATAATGAAGCTCTCCGCTCACCAGCCGCCAACTCGCACGCTCCACCTGCGATTCTTGGTCTCCACGCGTGCAGGATGAACCATCTCACGCAATCGGCGCTCCGATGGCTCGCACAGCCGCCCAGACGCTCATCCACTCGCGCGCCGATGAACCCCTCGCCAGCCGAGTGAACCAACTGCCCGCGCTCCGACGCCCTCTCCCCTGCCGAGGCAATCACCCACCCACCCTCCGAAGCCCCCATCGGCTCCCCAGGCGCCCACCCGCCCACGCGCCGACGTGCCTCTCCCCTGCCGAGGTGCCTGCCCGCCCGCCCTCCGCCCCCTCCTCGGCTCCCGAGTCCCCCACCTGCCCGCCCTCCGACGCCCTTCTCCCCTGCCGAGTTCGTGCTCCCCCTACGCCACCTCACTCTTCAGCCTTTTTCGTATGCCACGATGCCGATGTTATGGACGGACATTCCCCCGTCCCGGGAGGAGACCTCATGGCCGACGAGTACATCGATTACATGGAGTGCGCCGAGTATGCCGATCACCTCTACACCGAGGGCCAGAAGCTCGTCGGCGCCTCGCCGCTGGTGGATGTCTCGGGCCTGCTCTCTTACGTGAAAGCCGCAGCGGACGCCGTCAGCGCCGAGCTCTCGAAACAGACGCTCACCACGAGCGCCGCGCGTGGCGGCCGCGCGGACGTCGAGGCCCAGGCGGAAGCCGGGCGCAAGCAGGTCGCGCGATTCTTCAAATACCTCGGCACGCTCGCCGACGACGTCCCCCATGACAAACAGGCCTTCTTCCCGGGAGGCAAACAAGGCGACGTCAAAAAGCTCAAGCCCGCCGACGTGCAAAAGAAGCTCGCGAAGGTGCTCGCCGGCTTCGATGCGGACGCGAACGCGAATCTCCCGGAAGCTGCCGAGTGGAAGGCACGGCTCGTGAAGGCCGAGACGGAGCTCGGCGCGGCGATCGAGCAAAAGACCTCGACGGTCGGGACGAAGATCATCCACACCGCGGAGCTCGTCGCCGCGAGGCAGGCCTTCCTCAAGGCATACACGAACGTCGCCAAGCCCCTCGTCCGTGGCCTCCTGGCGAAGCTCGGGCGCGAGGACGAGTTCTCGGTTTACTTCAAGGACACGACGGTGGTGGAGCGGAAGCCCCGGAAGAAAGGGGCCGACGAAACCGTGGCCCCCTCCTGATTCGTCTTGACATGGGCGCGGTGGTTTGACCCCGCCGCCCCCTTCCCTACTTGCCCGCCTGCTCCTGCACGAACTTCGCGAGCAGCGCCCGGTCCTTCTCGGAGAGCTTCTCCTTGAACGCCGGCATGTGGCCTTCGAGCTTCGGATCCATCGCGCCCTTCGGGTAGGTCGCGCCGCTGCCCGGATCGTCGATCTGCGCGAGGATCCACGGCACCGAGGCCCAGCCGCGCAGCTCCGGCGCGAGCGAATCCTCGTCGTCCGTCTTGCCGTCGAACCGGTGGCAGCTCGTGCATCGTTGCCCCACGAGCTTCTCGCCCGGCATGCCCTCGCCCTTCTTCCCTTGCGCTTGCGCCGCGAGGAAGTCCGCGATCGCGTCGAGGTCCGCCGGGTTCATCGCCGTGAACGCCTTCGCCGCCTCCGGATCCGCGGGCGGCTTCGTCATGCTCGGCATCTCGCCCTTGAACGCGGTCTTGCCGAACATCATGTCGTGATCCGGCTCCTCCATCACCCGCTTCGCCCACGCCTTCGTGCCGAAGCCCGTGAGATCCGGCGCCGTGTCCTTGTCCTTCGGCGGCCCCAGATCACCCATGCGATGGCAGCTCGCGCAGTGCTGCTCGAACAGCGCCACGCGCCGCGTCTCCGGGTGGTTGCGCAGCATCGCCAGCGCGCCCTCCGGCGGCACGCCTTCCTCGGCCAGCTTGCGCGCCTTGTCGCCTTGCGCCTCGGCCTTCGCCACCGCCTTCGCGAACTCCGCGTCGGCCGCGTCCGTGCGGATCGAGGCGAACGTCAACACGCCGAGCGCGGCCCCGAACAGGCCCACCGGCACGAGCAGCGGCAGCCGCTTCATCACGCCGCGATCGGCCTTCTTGTCGAGGAGCGGCAGGACGAACAGGTAGCCGGCCACGAGCCCCGGGATCACCACCGTCGCGATCAGCTCGAGCTTGCCCGGGAAGGGCTTTCGCATCTCGTAGAGCGCGAGGAAGTACCACTCGGGCCGCGCCGGATAATCGCTCGTCGGATCCGCCGGCGCGTCGAGCGGCGCGCCGTGCCGCAGGTACGTGAGCGCCCCGATCACGCCGAGCACGAGGACCGCCACGATCACGTCGCGCGCCGCCTGCGTCGGGAAGTACCGATCCGACTTCACCGCGTCCGCGGGCGTCGCGAGCGCCGGCCCATGCTTGCGCGAGAGCCAGAGGTGCGTCGCCGCGATCGAGCCGAGCAGGAACGGCAAGACCACCGTGTGCAGCGTGAACAGACGCGACAGCGTCATGTGCCCCGGCGTGCCTCCGCCGAGGAGGAGCTGCTGCAGCACGCCGCCGACCACCGGCACCGTGCCGATGATCCCCGTCTCGACTCGCAGGCCCCAGAAGCCACGTTGATCCCAGCGCAGGGGATTGCCCGTCAGCGCCGCGACCACGACGAGCCCCACCATCGCGAGCGCGAGCCAGTACGTGAGCTCGCGCGGCTTGCGGTACGCCCCGCGCACGATCGCGTAGCCCACGTGGATCACCGCGAGCACGATCGCCGCCTGCGCGCCGAACTGGTGCAGCCCCCGCACGACCCAGCCCGCCGGCACCTTCTGCTGCAGGTACGCGACGCTCGCCCACGCGGTCGTCGCGCTCGGCGAGTACACGGTCATGAGCAGGATGCCCGTCACCGCTTCGAGCAGGAGCACGATCCCGAGCGCCGCGCCCCACGCGTACGCGAAGCGCGCTCCGCCGGGGACGGTCGCATCGACGAGCTTCCGGGTGATCGCCCGGTAGCCCGTCCGTTCGTCGAGCCAATCGCCGAGCTTCACCCGACCTCCTTACGCTCCGCGATCCCCTGGCGGAAGAGCTTGAAGTCCACCTCGACGTGACCTTCCACGACGCGCACGCCGAGCGGATCCATCCCGCGCGGGCTCGGCCCTGCCTCCGCCGCGCCCGCGAGCGAGAACCTCGACGTGTGGCACGGGCACGAAAAACTCTTCTTGTCGCCGTTCAGATCGATCGAGCAGCCGAGGTGCGGACAAACCGCGCTGAGCGCCGTCACCGCGTCGCCCTTCTTCGTCAACCAGATCGAGCCGAGCTGTTGATCCTTCGTCACCGTGTACGCGTCACGCTCGTCGCCGACGACCACGACGCGCCGCGGCTCGCCCTCGGTCAGATCGGCGAGACGACAAACGCGCATCCACCGCGCCGCGCCCGCGCCGCCTTCGGACGACGGGGCCAGCATGGTCACGGCCGGAACGACGATCGCGCCCGCGTACGCCGCGCCGCCCAGCGCGACGAGCACCTTCAACGCGCCGCGACGGCCGCCGTCCACGCGCGAAGGTTCCTCGGGACGCTCGGCCCGCGGCGGCTCGACGCCGAGGTCGTTTTGCATTGGCTCCGCCATCTCGTAGGCTCTCCCTCCGCCGCGACCGCGCGCGGCTGGTTGAGGATACCCGAGGGGGAGGTCACTTGACGCAGAACAGGAGCACGTCCCGCGTCGTCTTGCGCAGGCTTTTGCCCCTCGCCTTGCCCCTCGTCACGTCCGTGGCGTGCCGAACCACGCCCCCCAAAACCCCGACGTGTAACCCTCAAGACCTCTCCGGCTGCATCATCGAAGAGGTGGACGTCCTGGGCAACGAAGAGATCCCCGACTCCGCCATCAAGGACAGCATCGCCACCGCGGAGAGCGCGCACCCTCTGGGCGGTGTCCTGCAGGGCATCCCCATCGCCGGCTTGAGCGACGTCCTCGCCGTCGAGTACGAGCGCTTCGACCGGTTCGTCCTCGAGCGCGACCTCGCCCGCATCGAGCGCTACTACCGCACCCGCGGGTTTTACGAGGCGCACGTCGAGGCCGGCCGGGTCATGCGCCGCAAGTCCGACGGCAAGATCCGCATCGAGATCGTCGTTCACGAGGGCAAACCCGTGAAGCTCCGGAAGGTCGACCTCGCCTGGGTCGACTGGCGCATGCCCGACGCCGCCGACGTCACGCGCCCCGTCACCGAGGCGAAAAACGAGCTCCCCCTCGGCGAACGTTTCGAAGAGGACAGCTACGAGGCCACGAAGAAGGCCATCACCCGCGCCCTCACCGACCTCGGCTTCCCCTATGCGAACGTCCGGGGCGACGCCAAGGTCGACCTCGTCGCCCACACCGCCGACGTCACGTACACGATCGAGCTCGGACCCCGCGCCACCTTCGGCGACATCCGGATCGAGGGCCTCGGCGAGCTGCCCGAGAAGCCGATCCGCGCCGCCCTCGGCTTCCACAAAGGCGAGCGCTTCTCCACCAAGACCCTCGCCTCCGCCGAGCGCGCCCTCGCCGACTTCGGCATCTTCGGCGCCATCGACGTCCGCCCCGAGCTCCCCCCGCCGGACAAACCCCGCACGAGCGTCGTGCCCATCACGATCGTCGTCCAGCCCGCCGCGCTGCGCGCCGTCAAGCTCGGCTTCGGCGCCGAGGCCGGCGGGCGCGTCGAGGCGCACGGCATGGCGAGCTGGGAAGACCGAAACTTCCTCGGCGGCCTGCGCCGCTTCGCCATCGAGGCGCGCCCCGGCCTCGTGTTCTACCCGAACGCCCTCTACAACCTCTTCCTCGCGCGCCCGAGCTACATCCTCCCCGAGATCCGCCTGCGCTTCGAGCTCCGCCAGCCCGGCGTCTTCGAGCCGCGCACGCAGGCCATCCTCCGCGGCGCGGCGAACATCTACCGCCCGCTCAACATCATCACGGCGCCCGCGCCGGGCACCCCCGAGGCGAAGGAGCCGGCCCTCGGCTACCGCGAGGCCGCCGTCACGCTCGGCCTCGAGCGCCGCTTCTCCGACTTCACCCACTACCTCGGGCAGTTCATCCACGTGCAGTACGACGACCCGTTCCTGTACTGGCACGACGCCGTGCCCAAGGGTTTTACCAGGCTCGTCTTCACGTACCTGGAGACCGTCGGCACGCTCGATTTCCGTCAGAACGACCGCGGCGAGACCGACCGCGTCACGCCGCGGCGCGGCGTCTACCTCAACCTCAACGCCCAGCTCGCGGGGTATTTCCTGCCCGGCGACGCCGACGACGTCCGCCTGCGCCCCGAGTTCCGGGCCTACGTGCCCGTCGCCAAGCGCGTCACGCTCGCCTTCCGCCTGGCCGGCGGCTTCCTCATCCCGCGCTCGGACGACTTCAAGCAGACGCTCGAGATCCTCGGCCCCAAAGCCCGCGAGGGGAAGCGGCCCGACGAGAACGACGACGGCATCGTCGACGGAACGAACGTCTCGCTCGACGACCTCCGCCGATCCCTGCAGCTCCTGCAATTCCGCGGCTTCTACAGCGGCGGCCCCAACTCGAACCGGGGCTACGTCTACAACGGCGTCGGCATGCACGCGAGCGTGCCCCTGCGCGACACCGCGCGCGGGGCCGTGCCTCCGTGGGCGCCGACGGGCGGCCTCACGCTCTGGGAGTCCGCGCTCGAGGTGCGCCTCTCGTTCACCGACAACCTCGGCGCGATCCTCTTCCTCGACGCGAGCGACGTCCGGCCGGGCCTCGGGGAGCTCGCGCTCAACCGCCCGCACCTGTCCGCGGGCCTGGGCGTCCGGTATGCGACGCCGGTCGGCCCCGTCCGCGTGGACGTCGGCTACCGCGTCCCGTGCGCCCAGCAGATCGGCGTCTGCGACGAGACCGAGCTCAGCTACGACGTCGGTTTGTTCGGATACACGGGCGGATTCCCGATCGTGACCACGATCGCGATCGGCGAGGCTTTCTGAAGCAAGCCCCCTCTCCCGGCGGGAGAGGGGTTGGGAGGTGAGGGGCTATCCCTCTTCTTCTTCGACGCTCCACGTGGCGAGCGCCGTGATCCCGATGGCCGTCGCGCATTGCGCGCAGAGCGGCGGCTCTTCGTAGCGGACCTCGTCTCCGCGGGTCCACACGTACAGCCCTCGACCGGCCGGCTCTCCCTCGATGAGCTCCGAGCAGGCGTCGCACCGGAGCTCGCCCGCGTCCTCCGGCGTCACGCGCGCCTTGAGCGCCACGTCGGCCAGCGAATCGATGGCCATGGAAAAAACCATGTTTTGCGGTTGCTCCATCTGCCTCCCTCGGTCCGGCGACCGCCCGAATCTAGCTCAGGCTCTCGTCGGACGCACGTGCTCCGGAACGAGGGGGGGTGGACCAGGCGATTCCTGATGGGAATCGAGGGAATCGCGGAACTTGCGTGATCAGGCCTCGGCCTGGGCTTCTGCCTCGGGCGCAGCTTTCTTCGCCTTTTCCTTCTTCGTCGCGCCTTCGAGGCAGCTCTCGAGGAGGATCTCGGCGACATCGAGCTGACGCACGCTTTCTTCCTTCCCGTGCGCCTTGAGCCCGTCGGTGATCATCGTCTGGCAGAACGGGCACGCGGTCGCGATCGTCTTCGCCTCCGTCTGCAGGAGCTGGAGCGTGCGCTTCACGTTCACGCGGTCCTTGTTCTGCTCCTCCATCCAGAACTGCGCGCCGCCCGCGCCGCAGCACAGGCCCTTGTTCCGGTTCCAGCCCTCCGCCTCGACGAGCTCCACGCCCGGGATGCTCTTCAGGATGTCACGCGGCTGCTCGTACACGTCGTTGTAGCGGCCGAGGTAGCAGGAGTCGTGGAAGACGACCTTGCCCTTCACCGGGTTCTTCGGCGAAAGCTTCCG
Organism: Polyangium sp. 15x6; assembly: GCF_029960785.1. Classification (GTDB taxonomy): domain Bacteria; phylum Myxococcota_A; class Polyangia; order Polyangiales; family Polyangiaceae; genus Polyangium. The sequence goes on along the minus strand of NZ_JASBQE010000109.1, from coordinate 3,958 downwards.
CTCCGCCACGAGCCCGAGCAGGAAGTCGGTGTGATGCACGACTTCGAACTTCGCCCCGAAGTCCGGGTATTCGTTCAGGATCGTGTTGAAGCAGTGCGGGCAGGCCGTGATGATCTTCTTCACGCCGCCCTGGTCCTTGTAGCCCTTCAGCGTGGCCACGTTCTGCTCGGCCAGCATCGCGAACAGGTACTCGTTGCCCGCGCGCCGCGCCGGGTCGCCCGTGCAGGTCTCCTCCTGCCCGAGGATCGCGAAGTCCACGCCCGCCGCCGTGAGCAGCCGCGCCGTCGCCCGCGCGATCTTCTTCGCCCGGTCGTCGTAGCTCGCCGCGCAGCCGACCCAGTAGAGGACCTCGGCCTTGGGGTTGTCCGACATCATCGGCACGTCGAGCCCCTCGGCCCAGTTCGCGCGATCCATGCGGGCGAGGTTCCAGGGGTTGCCGTTCACCTCCATCGCCTGGAACGGACCGTTGAGCTGCGCCGGGAACTCGCCCTTCACGAGCACGAGGTGCCGCCGCATCTCCACGATCTTGTCGACGTAGCTGATCATCACGGGACACTGCTCCTCGCAGGCCCGGCACGTCGTGCAGGCCCAGAGCACGTCCGGGTGGATCACGTTCGCCACGAGATCCTTGCTCGCGTCCGCGGCCGCGCCGTCCGCCTGGGCCTGCAGGCCCTCCGGCTCGGAGCGATAGGGGCCGACCTCGCCGTTGTCGTCGGTCGTCGCCTCGGGCCGCGGCAGCGCCGCGCCCACCCGATCGGCCTCGTGCTTCAGCGCGATGAGCTCGCTGTCGTGGTCGTACAGGTGGTCGCGCAGGTTGAGCGTGAACTGCTTCGGCGAGAGGAGCTTGCCCGTCTTGTGCGCGGGGCAGTTGTCGGAGCAACGCCCGCACTCCGTGCAGGTGTAGAAGTCGAGGATCGCCTTCCAGGTGAAGTCCTGGATCTTGTTCACGCCGACGGGCTCGGCCTTCGCGGGCTCCTCGGCCATCTTCATGACCATCTCGCCGATCGCCTCCGCGCTCGGCGCCATGAGCGGCAGGCGCCCGCGCGGCTCGACGTTGCGGAAGAAGACGTTGAAGACGGCCGTGATGACGTGGAAATGCTTCGAGTACGGAAGGATGTTCGCGAAGATCAGGACGAGCGAGGCGTGCGTCCAGAAGCCGATCTTGGCGATCACGAGCAAGGTGTCGCGCGGCACGCCGGCGAGCAGGGTCGCGAAGAGCGAGCCGGCCGGCGAGGGGAACGGCGCCCAGCCGAGCGCGTGCGTCGGCGCGGGCCCGAGCGGGGCCACGACCTTGCGGACGGCGTCGCAGTACCCGGGCTCGAGGTTCCTGCCCGTACAGCCCGCGAGGCCCTTGTGGTGCAGGACCATGGAGGCGCCGTCGTAGATCATGTCCGCGAGCATCATCGTCATGATGATGCCGAGGATCAGGATCGCCTCGCCCGACTTCGTCATGCGGGGGTCGACCTTGATCACGCGGAAGTACAGGAAGACGAGCGCGCCGACGATGACGAGCGACGCGATGACGTCCTTCAGGAACTCGTAGGCGTGCCCGAGGGGCAGGCCGAGGAAGCCCTCGGGCCCGAGGATGAAGAGGTTGAACGACGGGTCGAACCCGCGGCCCCAGAGGATGATCGACCGGGCCAGGAGCACCACGAAGCCCAGGAAGATGAGCATGTGGGCCGCGCCGGCGAGCCGGTAGTAATGCATCTTCTTCTGGGCGAGCGCGTAGATCGCCGTGCCCTTCACGCGCTCCGGAACGTCATCGAAGCGATCTTCCGGCCGCCCGACCTGGAGCAACGACCACCGGCGGCCTGCGCTGTACGCGAAGGCCCCGGCCAGGCCGAAGATCATGAGAAACATCATGAGCGGATTCATGGCGCGCGTTCTCCCGGGGAAACGGACCCTGTTGTAGGTGGCCGAATGGCCGCGCGTCAACCCGAGCGATGCCGCGCGTCAAACGAAATGCGGCGCGTGATCGCGCGCCCGCATCAAAGTGTGAACTCGAACGATTTCTCTTCCGTGCCCGCGCCCGGCGCGAGCTCGACGACCATGCTGAACGGCCGCTGCCCGACGCGCGCGCCGAGGCGCACCCGCACCGGCGCGGCCGCGCCGTTGAGCTTGTCGAGGCGGATCACCACGCGGTAGCGCCCGCGCTTCGGCTCCCCCTCGGCCAGGTAGACGTTCTCCACGTTCTGGCCCTGGCACTCGTTCTCGGACTGCGGGCAATCGCGGTCCTTCACGAGGCCCGTCGAGGTCGGCTCCCCGACCCGCGCGAGCTCGCCGCCGACATCGTAGACGTTGAGGTCCACGTCCGCCTCCACGGCCTCCCACGCGATCGCGAACTGCAAGATCCCCGTGTGCAGGCCGCAGCCCTCGTCGATGACGCCGTTGCAGTTGTCGTCGCGGGCGTCGAAGCACGTCTCGATGCCCGTCGGCACGCACGCGGTCTCGAGCACCACGCCCTCGCTCGCCTTCACATCGACGACCTTGAGCGCGTCCTTCGCCGGCGGCGCAGGCACCTCGATGCACGCCGGCGCCGCGAACAGAAGCGCGAGCGCGGCGAGGCCATGCCGGACGGTCAAAACGTGCCTGCGCATGAGACGCCGAGGCCGCCGAGCGGCCCGCAGGCAAACGAGCGGATGCCCGCGCCTTTCTGCGCCGTGGGCAGTGCTTCGTCCTTGGGCTTCGCGGGCTCGTCCGGCGCCGCGAAGATCGTCAGCACGATGCCTCCGGCGCCGAGCACGAGCGCGCTGATGCCGAGGCCTACGCTGAGATCACGCATCGTGTTCGCGTCGCGCCCGTCCGCCGCGATGACCTGACGATCGAGCTGGCAGAACGTGGCGTCCCCGCGGCTGCAGTTCGTCCCGTACATCTTCTCGTGGATCTGGATGTCACGCGCGACGTTGTTGCGCAGGTGGATCGACGCGAGGCCCGCGCCGAGCGTGCCGAGCCCGAGCCCCGCGCCCACGCCCGTCGCCACGAGCCCGATCAGGCGCTGCTGCGGGATCCAGTTCTTCTTCGCGGGCGGCGGCGGGGGCGGCGGCGGAGGCGGCGGCGGCGCTTCTTTTTTGACCTCTTTCGGATCGATCGAGAGCTCGAGGGGCTTGCCGCCTTCGAGCTCGATCTCCTGCACCTCGTCCTCGTGATCCGGCGCGCTCACGACGATCTTGTGCTTGCCGGGCGAGAGCCACAACGGCTTTGCGAGCGGCAGATTCGCGGCCGGCTGATCGTCGACCGCGAGCTTCGCGCCGGGCACCTTCGACGTCACGTTGAGCACGCCGATGTGCACCATCGCCTTCGCGAGCTGCTCCTTCACGTCGGCCTTGTCCTCGTCGGACAGGGGCGCGACGTCCGAGACGAGCGCGGCTTCCATGGCCTCGGCCGCGGGCATCCACTTCTCGAGCGCGAGCAGCGAGTAGCCGATCATGCGGACGATCTGCGCGCTCGGGTAGAGCGCCTTCGCCTGCTCGAAGAGGTTCAGCGCCTTGTCGAACTGGCCCGCGCGATAGGCGACGAGCCCCTCCGACGCGGCCTGGCGCGCGAGCTGGATCTGAGCCTGCGACGTCTGCGCATCGGCCGCGTGCGAGAGCGGTGGCGCGGCGAGACCAACGAAGGCGACGAAGGCAAAGGCGAGCGAACGCCGGCAGAGCTCGTTCATCAGAACTTGATGTTACCGACCTTCGGCGCGACGGTACTAGAAGCCTTCGGTTTTACGGTGCCGGTCTTCGTCGTCGCCGTGGTGGCGGCCACCGCGCCGGCCGTGGACTTGGCCGTGGCCGTCGTCGTGGGCGCCGCCGTGGCCGCGGCCGCGGGTTCGGCCGTGGCCGCAGGTTCGATCTCGAGATCGTCGGGCTCGGCCGTCGCCGCAGGCTCGGCCGTCGGCGCGGCCGTGGCCGCCGGCTCGGTCGTGGGCGCGGGAGGCGGCGCGACCGGCGGCGGCGCGGGTTCGGCCGTCGGC
>NZ_JASBQE010000108.1 GCF_029960785.1 Polyangium sp. 15x6 | reverse complement strand
GCGCGCCCGCGACTGAAGGCGAATTCCACGCTGTACGCCCTCGCCAGGCGAGCCTTTCCGTAGTAGGGCTCGGCCGTGCTTCCGCCGAGGCACGGGGGGGACAGGCAACGATCGACTCGACGGCGCAGCAGAGCGCCGCGCGGGCGCCCCTCCGGCGGCCGCGCGGCGCAACAGGCGGCGCACGCCCCGCTCTCCCAACCCCCCCGGCACGATCATGGGTGTTCTCGAGATCCTGAGCGCGGACCACGTCTCGGTGGCCAACGAGGTCGAGGGCGTCGTCCGCTCCAAGCCCGAGGCGCTGCGCCGCATCGCCGAGCTGCTCGCCCGGGGCCTCGTCCCCGTCACGCCGGTCGCGGAGATCGAGCGCGTGCTCGTCGAGCGCGAGAGGCTCCAGTCGACCGGCGTGGGCGGCGGCGTGGCCATCCCCCACGGCGGGCTCGAAGGGCTCGATCGGCACGTGGGCGCGGTCCTGCTCTGCCCGCACCCGATCGACTTCGACGCGATCGACCGCGCGCCCGTGGGCATTCTCTTCGCCGTCGTCGGCCCGAAGCGCGCCGCCGGCGAGCACCTGAAGACCTTGGCGCGCGTCTCGCGCCTGCTCCGCGACGACGAGTTCCGCAAGCGCTTGCTGCTCGCGCCGAGCGGCGCCGACGCGTTCCGGATCATCGCCGCCGAGGAGGGCAGGGGCCCGTGACGGAAGAAGTTCCGCGCAGCGTACCCGCCCCGCGCCCCTCGATGAGCGTGCGCGCGCTGCTCGCCGATCCCGGGCTCGGCGTGGGGCTCGAGCTCATCGCGGGCGAGGCGGGCCTCGATCGTATCATCGAGTCGGCGCGCATCCAGAAGTCGGGCCTCGCGCTCGTGGGGCACTTCCACGGCATCGCCGCGTCGCGCATCCAGATCTTCGGCCAGACAGAGCTCTCGTTTCTGCACACGCTCGAAGGCGAGGACCGCGCGCAGAAGCTCCGCGATTTTTTCGCGCGTGATCTCTGCTGCGTGATCGTCACGCGCGCCTCGCGCGGCGAGGTCGAAGCTCCGGCGGAGGGCGGCTTCCCCGCCGTGCCGGAGCTCGTGGCCGCGGCCGAGGCGTCCGGGACGCCGCTGCTCCGCTCGGCGGAGCGATCGAGCGTGACCATCACGGCGGTCCACGCGCTGCTCGACGACCGGCTCGCGCCGCGCGTGCGCCTGCACGGCGTGCTCGTCGACGTCTTCGGCGTGGGCGTGCTCCTCGCGGGGCCGAGCGCGATCGGCAAGAGCGAGTGCGCGCTCGACCTCGTGATGCGGGGACATCGCCTCGTCGCCGACGACGTCGTCGAGTGCGACTACCGCCCGCCGGGCATGGTCTTCGGCGCGGCCGCGCACCTGCTCCGCTACCACCTCGAGGTGCGCGGGCTCGGCATCCTCAACGTGAAGGACCTCTTCGGCGTGACGGCGATCCGCGAGCGCAAGCGCATCGACGTGGTGATCAAGCTCGTCGAGTGGTCGAAGGACGTCGAGTACGACCGGCTCGGCCTCGAGGACCGGTACCACACGATCCTCGGCGTGAAGGTGCGCGAGCTCGTGCTCCCGGTGCGGCCGGGACGCAACATGTCGACGATCATCGAGGTCGCGGCGCGCAACGAGCTGCTCAAGAACGCGGGGCACCACGCCGCGCGCGAGTTCTTCGGCAACCTCGAAGGCGCGCTCATGAGCGGAGGGAGGCGAGATCGATGAGCGACAAGAGCCGCGTCGTCGTGGTCACCGGGCTCTCGGGGGCCGGCAAGTCCACCGCGCTCCATGCCCTGGAAGACCTCGGCTACTTCTGCGTCGACAACCTCCCGACGTCCCTCGTGCCCTCCACGATCGAGGTCTGCGAGTCCGGCGGCATCCGCCGCATCGGCCTCGGCATCGACGTGCGCGCCTTGGCCTTCCTCGACGGCGCCTGCCCCACGCTCGCGCGCGTTGCCGAGGGCCGCGACATGGCCATCCTCTTCCTCGACGCGACCGACGAGGCGCTGCTCCGCCGCTTCAACGAGACGCGCAGGCCGCACCCGCTCTCCGCGGCCGCCTCTCGCGCGCCCGGAAGCGCCGGCGGGCTCGCCGTGCTCGACGGCGTGCACCTCGAGCGCGAGCGCCTCGCGCCGCTGCGCGCGCTCGCCACGCTCGATCTCGACACGACGCGCCTCAGCGTCCACGAGCTGCGGCGCCAGATCATCGCGCACCTCGGTCCGGGCAAGGCCGAGGCGCCGCGCATGTCCACGCGCTTCGTCTCGTTCGGATTCAAGTTCGGCGTCCCGGTCGATGCGGACCTGATCTTCGACGTGCGGTTCCTCGACAACCCGCATTTCGTCCCGGAGCTACGGCGGCTGCCCGGGAGCCACCCCGCAGTGCGAGATTTCGTCCTGCAGAGCCCGGAAGCGTCCGAGCTTCTCGAAAAGATCGAGTCGCTGCTCGTGTTCTCGCTCCCCCGGTACGAGCGGGAAGGGAAGAGCTACCTGACCATCGGCATCGGCTGCACCGGAGGGCGTCATCGATCGGTGGCGCTCGCCGAGGTTTTGGCCGACAATCTCCGAAGGAAGGTGGAGCTACCCATCTCGGTCGTGCATCGTGACGTCGGCAGGGCGGAGCACACCGCGCAGCCCGAGCCCGATCCATCCGCGCAAGGCCGTGGCGTCACCGAAGGGGCGGAGGGGGCGCCGCGCGCCCCCGACGGCGGAGGGGGGAAGACGTGAGCAACACGAGCGCGACGGGGCGGTTCACGATCGTCAACGCGCGTGGCTTGCACGCGCGAGCGGCCACGAAGCTCGTGCAGCTCGCCGGCAAGTACCCGTGCGAGGTCACGGTCGCGGGGCCCGACGGGCAGGAGGCGAACGCGAAGAGCGTGATGGGCGTGCTCCTGCTCTGCGGCGGCATCGGCACCGTGCTCGAGGTGAAGGCGCGCGGCGAGGGCTCGGCGGAGGTCGTGGCGGCGATCGGAAAGCTCATCGCCGATCGCTTCGGAGAGCCTGAATGAACACGGAGCCTCCCTCGAAAGCGACCGATGTGCTCCGCGGCATCGCGGGCTCGCCCGGCGTCGCGATCGGCAAGGTCGTCGTCTTCGGCAAGAGCCGCGCGCCTTGCCCGCGGCGCACGATCGGCCCGGGGGAGATCGACATCGAGATCGCTCGCTTCGAGGAGGCCGTCGCGCGCGCGCAGCGCGACCTGCGCGAGATGTCGCAGCGCCTCACCGAGCGCAGCGCCGAGGCCTCCATCCTCGAAGCGTACGTGCTCATGACCGGCGACCCCGTCCTCGCCGAGGCCGTGCGCAACCAGATCCAGAAGGAGAAGCGCGCCGCGGAGTGGGCCGTCGCCGAGGCGTCCGACGTGATCGCCAAGCGGCTCGCGGCGCTCGACGATCCGTACCTGAGCGAGCGCAGCCACGACGTGCTCTTCATCGGCGATCGCATCCTGCGCGCCTTCGGCACGACCGTGCCCGAGCAGCAGCACCTCCGCCTCGAAGGGCCCTCGATCGTCGTCGCGCACGACCTCTCGCCCGCGGACACGGCGGCGATGATCAACCAGCCCGTCGTCGGCTTCGTCACCGAGGTCGGCACGCGGACGAGCCACACCGCGATCATGGCGCGCGCGCTGGAGATCCCCGCCGTCGTCGGCGTGACCGACGCGCTCGCGCGCATCTCGAGCGGCGACCTCGTCGTCGTCGACGGCCTGCGTGGCAGCGTCCTCGTGCGCCCCCAGCCGCGTGAGCTCGAAGAGGCGCGCGCCCGCGGCGAGCGGCACACCGCACTCTCGCGCGAGCTCTCCATCTCCCGCGATCGCGAGGCGACGACCCAGGACGGCGTGCGCGTCACGCTGCGCGCGAACGTCGAGCTCCCGGCCGAGGCGATCCTCGCGCGGGATCACGGCGCCGAGGGCATCGGCCTCTACCGCACCGAGTTCCTCTACATCGATCGCTCGCTCCCGCCGACCGAGGATCAGCAGTTCGAGATCTTCCGCGCCGTCGTGGAGACGATGCGCCCGATGCCCGTCACCCTGCGCACGTTCGACATCGGCGGCGACAAGTTCATCTCGAGCCTCAAGCTCCCGCCCGAGATGAACCCGATGCTCGGCTTGCGCGCCGTGCGCCTGGCGCTCTCGCAGCCCGAGGTCTTCCTCGAACATCTGCGCGCGATGGTCCGGGCGAGCGCGTACGGCGAGGTGAAGATCATGATCCCCATGATCGCCAGCCTCTCCGAGCTCCGGCAGGTGCGTGTCCTCCTGGAGAAGGCGATCGAGCAGGTGAAGGCGCGTGGTTTGCCCTGCGCGGACGACATCCCGCTCGGGATCATGGTCGAGGTGCCGGCGGCCGCGGTGCTCGTGGATCTCTTCGCGCAGGAGGCGAGCTTCATGAGCCTCGGGACGAACGACCTCGTGCAGTACACGCTCGCCGTCGATCGCACGAGCCGCTCGCTCGCCTACCTCGCCTCGTCCTTCGATCCCGCGATCCTGCGGCTCATCCGCAGCGTCGTGCGCGCGGGCGAGGGGTGGTCTTGTCCCGTCTCGATCTGCGGCGCGATGGCGAGTGATCCGCTCGCCGCGGTCCTGCTCGTGGGCCTCGGCATGCGTGACTTCTCGATGGAGGCGGCTGCGATCCCCGAGATCAAGGAGGCGCTCCGTCGCGTGACGCTCGTCGAGGCCGAGGCCGTCGCGCGGGAGGCCTTACGGTTCGGCACCTCCGACGAGGTCGAGCACTGCGTGGCCGAGGCGTTCGCGCCTCGCCTCTATGATCTTCTCACCGGCGAGCGTTGAAGGCATCCTCTCCTCTGGCCTGAAAAACCCGAGGAGCTCATGACCGCCATCACGTCGATCAAGATCCAGACGCCCCGCCTTCGCACGCACGTGCTCGTCAGCGGACCCGCGGACGGCGTGCCCGTCCTGTTCATCCACGGCAACTGCTCCTCCGCTCGTTTCTTCGAGCAGACGATGGCCGCGCTCCCCGCGCGCTTTCGCGTCATCGCGGCCGACCTGCGCGGCTACGGCGACTCCGAGCCTGCGCCCATCGACGCCACGCGCGGCCTGCGTGACTTCTCGGACGACCTCGCGGCGCTCCTCCAGCACGCGGAGCTCGGCATCAAGGGCAAGGTGCACGTGGTCGGCTGGTCGGTGGGCGGCGGCGTCGCGATGCAGCTCGCGATCGATCACCCGGAGCTCGTCGACAAGATCGTCCTCGAAGCGCCGATGGCGCCGTACGGGTTCGGCGGGACGAAGGGCGTGAGCGGCGAGCCGTGTTTCGCGGACTTCGCGGGCTCGGGCGGCGGCACGGCGAACCCCGAGTTCGCGCGGCGGCTGAAGGAGCGCGACGCCTCGGAGGAGAGCGCGTTCTCGCCGCGCAAGGTGATGAACGACTACTACTTCAAGCCGCCGTTCCGGGTGGAGAAGGACCGCGAGGAGCTCTTCGTCGCGGAGATCCTGAAGATGGTGGTCGACGACGATCACTACCCCGGCGACACGACCACGTCCCCGAACTGGCCCACCGTCGCGCCCGGCACGCGTGGCGTGAACAACGCGCTCGCGCCGAAGTACGTGAACCTCTCGGGCTTCGCGAAGATCCCGCCGAAGCACGACGTCCTCTGGATCCGCGGCGACGGCGATCAGATCGTCAGCGACACGTCGCTCTTCGACTTCGGCTTCCTCGGCAAGCTCGGCGCGATCCCCGGCTGGCCGGGCGACGACGTCTACCCGGCGCAGCCCATGGTCTCGCAGACCCGCGCCGTGCTCGACGCCTACAAGGCGAACGGCGGCAGCTACCGGGAAGAGATCCTGGAGAACGTCGGACATTCGCCGCACATCGAGGCGCACGACACGTTCGTCTCGGCGCTCGTTCGTTTCTTCGGCTGACCGACCGGCGGTCCCGAGGGGGGGCGGGTTCTTTCGGGCGACTCCGGGTCGTCTGTCAAAAAATGAGGTTAGGGCGTGAAAAACCGGGCGACGGACCAACCTCGCGTGGAACCAGTTTGGGTTTTTCGATCCGCACGTGCACGTGGCCCCGCAGAACGTGTTAGGTTTGTCGCGGGTCACGATGAAGCGCACGTCGAGTGAAACGCAGGCGCAGGGATCGAAGACGCGAGCGGCGGCTCGCGAGCGCGCGGGCATCACGAGCGGGCTGCCGGAGCCTTACGCTGGCAAGCTCGGGGCGCGGATGCGTGATCTCCGGCTCGAGCGAGGTCTGTCGCTCGCGAGCTTGCGCGAGGCGGGAGGCCTGACGCCGAGCCAGATGTCGAGCGCGGAGCGAGGGCGTGTGCGCGTGACGATGGGCACGGTCGTCGCGGTGGCGAAAGCGCTCGATCTGCCGCCGTTCGTGCTCCTGGCCTTTCCCGATGAGGATCCGCTCTCGGCCGTGCTGGAGGAGATCCGGCAGGCGTACGGCGGCGATATGCGGCGCGTGAGCGCGGTGATCGAGGAGCGCGCGAGCGGCATGCCCGGCAAGAAGCGCGGGCGCACATCGAAACGCTCGCTCCACGAGTAGAGCGAAAAGTCAAGAGAATCATGTTGGGGTCGTATCGAGACCTCCCTGCCGGCGGCGGGGGTGGTGTCGTGTGTGACCGACCCCTGTAGGGCCCGCTTGGCCTGACAACCGTCGACGCGCACCGCGGGCGTGGGGGCTCTGCATGGGTTTGCCCTGGAATCCCGCATGGTTCGGCGCGGCCGGCCGGGTCTGGGGTGGGCCCGGCGTGTTTCATGTGTCGAACCCGATTTTTATCTCGGGAAATGAATGGCCTCCGCGTCGATTTTCGAAGGTTCGAAAATGCGTTCGAACATTGGGAAAAGCCGCCCGACGTGGTAAGTGGGTTTGGCTTGGTTGATCCCATTGGGTCAATTGACCGAATTTTCGAAAACGGCAGCGAGCGGTCGATGGTCGATCGCATGCTTGGCAGGAAAAACGGTTTCCGAGGTGCAATCCTGTGCCTACACGTCGTGTCCCGGACCCGATGGCGGCCCGCATCGGTGCTCGAATGCGTGAGCTACGGCTCGAGAAGAAAATGTCACTCGCGCAATTGGCGAAGGCGAGCGGGCTCTCGAAGGGTCACGTCTCCAACCTGGAGAATGGTCTCGCCGTCATGAGCGTCGGCACGATCTGCGCCGCGGCCGGGGCGCTCGGCGTGCCGCCGTTCCTCTTGTGCATGCGGGAGGAGGACGAACCCTTTGCCGAGTGCTTCGATAACCTCCTCCACGAGGAGGGCGGCGACGTGGGCCGCGCGGCCGAGCGGCTCCGGGAGCTCTTCTTCGGCAAGCCGCCGCGGCGGGGGAGGGGACCGGGGTAGGCCGAAAATGCGGGCGTGGGTTGTCGGGACATGCGCGTCCTACGGGGACGTTGTGCCGGGCGAGGACGACATGGTAGAGTTCGTCCCACGCGAACACGGCCACGACGAACCGCCGCGTTTTGACCTGATCTTCTCCGCGACTCCGGCACGCCGGGGCGCACGCTCGAGGTGGAAAACCCATGCCCCGTCGTCCGACTCCCGAGCCCGTCGCCGCCAAGGTGGGGGCCCGAATCCGTGACCTTCGCCAGGAGCGCGGCATGTCGCTCGCGGCCCTCGCCGACGAAAGTGGTCTGTCCAAGGGGCACATGTCGAGCGTGGAGCGCGGGCTCGTCCTGATCACGGTCGGGACCGTGGTCTCCGCCGCGAAAGCGCTCGGCGTCCCGCCCTTCGTGCTCCTCATGTTCCCCGAGGAAGAGCCGCTCGCCGCCGTCGTCGAGCACGTGCGCGCGAGCGAAGGCGGCGATACGGACAAGGCCGCTGCCGCGCTGCGTAAGCTCGTCTTCGGGCCAAACGGCCGCGCCCCGAAGACCGCCACGCCGACGAAGAACGCCGCCGCGAAGCCGAGCGCGGCGAAGGCGCCCGCGAAAGCCCCCGCGAAGGCCGCCGTCGCCGCCACGCCCGCCGCCGCCACGCCGGCGCCCGCCGCAAAGGGCCGTCGCAAGCGCTGAACGCCCGGACAACCTCGGCGAGCCGCACGTCAAACCCGCGCGGCTCGCTCGAGCGTGGTCCCCGATGTCGAAAAGGTTCTTCCCGTAAGACCCGTTTCGATCAGCTCCGCGGCGTCGGTACCGGCGTCTTACGCGAAGCTGGCGGCACCGACGTGGGCGTCCGCGAAGCGCCCGTCGCCGCGTCCACGATACGCACGTCGAGCCCGAGCGCGTCCTTCAACATCCCGCACTTCGCCCCGACGGTCCACTCTTCGAGCGACCGGTCCTCCGTGCCCGAGAGCTCGAGCACCAGCGTGTCGCCGTCGATGCGCCCGCTGACCCCGGCGACCTTGGCCCGGTGCTCCCGATCGAGCGCGTCCGCGACCCGCAGGATTGCGGCCATCGCCTTCACCTTCGCCCGATCCTCGCGCGAGAGCGTGCGGAAGTTGTCGTGGTCGAGCTGCGGCGGGCTCTTGCGGTGGTAGCGCGCGACGTTGGCCACGATCTCGCGCTCCGGTGGCGACAGGCCCATCAGGTCGGCGTGCACGATGAGGTAGTAGCTGTGCTTGTGGTGCCCCTCGTACCGCACGAAGTCGCCGACATCGTGCAGGAGCGCCGCCGCGTGGAGGAGAATGCGGTCGCGCGGGCTCATGCGGTGGCGCGTGGCGAGCTCGTCGAAGAGGCGGGTCGCGAAGCGCGCCACGAGCAGTCCATGCGCCTCGTCGAAGTGATAGCGGCGCCCGAGCCGAAGGCACGCCTCGCTCACCGCGGCCGCCTCGCCGCCGAAGTCGCGCGGCACGAAGTGCTGGCGCGCGAGGTCGACGAGCACGCCTTCCTTGAGCCCCACGCCCGGCGCCGTGATCGATTCTCGCCCGAAGGCCTCCGCGACCCGGCAGAGCACCGTGGCCGCGGGGACGATGGTGTCGGCGCGATCGGGCCGGAGGCCATAAGCGGTCACGCGCTCGTCGACGCTCTTCGCGGAGAGCTCGTCGAGCAGCCTTCGCATCGAGCGGACCTCGATCGCGCGGCCTTCGGGGAAGGCGATCGGCATCGGGCAGAGGTCGGCGAGCGTCTCGATGTTGCCGCCCGTGCCGATGACGACGTCGACGGGCCCGTCGGAGGCGTCCTCGATCTCGCGGAAGGCGTCGGCGCAGACGCGGTCGACGTACTCTTCGAGGAGCTTGCTGTGGCCGATGTCGATCGGCCCGCGGCCTTCGAGGAACGCTTCGAGCAGCCGGACGGTCCCGACGGGCAAGGAGCGCGAGTACACGGGGAGGCGGCCTTCGAGCAGCGTGAGCTCCGTCGAGCCGCCGCCGATGTCGACGAGCAGCGAGCGCCGTGGCCCCATGGCGATGCGCTCGACGACGGCGAGCTGTACGAGGCGCGCCTCCTCGACACCCTCGATGATCTCCACGTGCACGCGGCTCTCGCGCTCGGCGCGCTCGACGAAGAGGTCACCGTTCTGCGCCTCGCGCGCGGCGCTCGTGGCGACGGCCCGGTAGCGCTCGACCTTCGCCGCGTCCATGGCCGCGCGAAACCGCTTCAGCGCCTCGCAGGCCGCGCCGATGACGCCGTTCTCGAGGCGACCTTTGGTGAAGACGTCGTGCCCGAGCCGCACCGGCGCGCGGTCGACGAGCACGTCTCGGAAGGGATAGAACCGCGGTCCGTCGTCCGTGAGCAGAGGCGGGTCGACGTCGACCACGCGAAGCCGGATGGCGTTGGACCCGATGTCGATCGCCGCCAGGCGAGCCATGGCCGGGGTAGTAGCGGAGCGCGGCCTGGTTGGCTACTCTCATGGCGCTCATGGCTACCGTCTTGCGAACCATCTTGCCGATTGTCGCGACCGCCGTCCTCGGCACGGTCGCTCTCGGATGCGGACCCGAGCCGGTCCGCGCGCCGAACCCCACGAGGACCCTCGACGAACGCCGCGCGATCGAGGTCATCCGCCGCGCCGTCGCCCAGGAAGGCGTGCAACCCGCGCCTGCCCGCGAGGTCGAGATGCGGAGCGGCAAGGCCCTGCGCGTCGACGTGAGCATCGAGGGCCACGAGTTCGGGATCGCCTACATTTCCGACGACGATCAGGACAAGCTCGGCGACGCGATCAAGCCGCCGAACGGCCCCGATGAAAAACTCCGGCTCGAGCGCGTCGGCGCCGACGGCGAGGTCCGCATCGTGCTGCTCTACCAGGCGAACTACCGCTACGACGATCTCGCCGGCGAGTCGCACGAGCTCACGACGATCTCGGCCGAGCGCACGCTGACGCGTGACGTGCGCGACTTCATCACGTACGCGAAGACCAAGAAGTTCAAGTGAGCCTCGGCGACAAGATCGGAACCCTGGTGCAGAGCGAGTCCGAGCGCGCGGCCGGGCCGCGGCGCGCGCTGCTCGTGGGCAGCACGGCGCTGCTCGTCGGGCTCGGGCTCGTGGGCCTGCGCCCGAGCGACCCGAACGACACGAGCGTCATCGACATCGGCTCCGTCCTGACGCTCCTCGCGCTCTTCCTCATCATCGGCGCCATTCATACGTACGGTCGTCTTGGACCGGACGATGGGGGCAGCCGGGGCGGCTGACGGCGGATCGAATCGAGGCGCGCCGCACCTTCGTCCGCCCCTGCTCGATGGGCTTGCGAAGAAAGCGCGCTTGGACCAGCATCGCGCGCATGCATCGTCCCAGCCGCCAGCACCAGCACCTGCTCGAGAAGATCGCCCGCAAGGAAGCCCGCGCCAAGGCGAAGAACCGCAAGCCCGGTACGCGCCTGAAGCAGTGGAAGAAGTGGGCCGAGGCCTACAAGGCCCTCACCGCGCAGGCGTAGTCCCGAAGGGGACGCCTCGCGTCGTCTCCGCAGGAAATACGTTCCTTTCCCGTCTTCATCCCCACCGCATCGTCGCGAGGCCGTTGCAACGAGGTGACTCGTCGTTGCACCCTCGCGACCGATGCGCGCCTTGCTGTACGGAGGCCTCCTCGCCCTCGGGCTCACCCTCGCCGGGTGCGCTGGATCCTGGAGATCTCCCGAGCGGAATCCGCGCGCTTCGAGAGCCCTCTCTCCGACGTTCGCCGCGCTCGCCGCGAGCGGGCGCGACTTCGACGCCGAGCCGCGTGCGGTCTCGGCCGCGCTCGCCGAGGCGGATCTCGACTTCGCGCTCGACGTCTTCGCCGACGCGTACGCCGCGCCCGAGGGCCACGCGCCCCTGCCGCCGCGCGCGCGCATCGACGAAGCGCGTCGCGTGATCCAGAGCCGCGCGATCTGGTCGCCGTTCGAGCTCGCGATCCTCTTGCGGGATCTGCTCCGCGCCGACGACGGGCACCTCGCCTTCGGTCACGGCGGCGCGAGGCCGTTGCAGCTCCAAGCATTGCCAGGGCCCGCCGCGCCGCCGCCTGGTGCAGCGCAGCCCGTGGAGCTCGTCGAGGGCGAGGTCCCCGTCCTCGCGGTGCGCACCTTCGAAACGGCCGCGGCCGCGGCGCTCGCCACGTTGCCTCGGCTCGCCGCGCGTCTCCGCGAGGCGCCTGCCTTCGTCGTGGATCTGCGCGGCAATCGCGGTGGAAACTACGCCTTCGCCGAGCGCTTCCTGCTCGCGCTCGCGCATGGTCCGATCCTCGCGCTCGGCACGCGCGAGGTCCAGTCCGTGACCGCGGCCCTCGGGCGCGTGAACGCGGCGAAGCGGCGCCTCGCGCGGGGAGATGTCCCACCGGCCGCGCGCGCGATGTTCCTCGATCACATCACGCTGCTCGAACGGCTCGCCGAGGATCTCGCCGCGCGCGGGGAGGGACGCGTGGAGATCGTTCGTGAGGGCGAGATCCTGCAAGGTACGGCGACCACGCCCCTCGCGGGTCGCGGCGTGATCCTCGTCGATCGCGGATGCGCCTCGGCGTGCGAGATGTTCGTCGCGCTGGCGCGGCAGGTCCCGGGGCTCCTCGTCGCGGGCGAGCGCACGCGAGGCAGCATGGCGGTGGGCGAGGTCGCGTCGTTCGTGCTTCCGCGCTCGCGTCTTTTGATCACGCTCGGCACGCGCGCCGTGGTGGATCCGCTCGGCGACTACGACGAGACGCGTGGGTTCATCCCCGACCTCGAGCTCGCCGGGCCCGACGCGCTCGTCGAGGCGCGACGCGTGGCCTCGCTCGCGCCCGCCTCCGCGTGGGCGGCGGCCCGCGCACGTGCGCCGTCTCTCGTCGATCGGCGCGCGCGTGAGCTCCGCGCCGAGGCCGCGGCGCCTCGACCGAGAACGAAAAAGCCGCGTTGACCTCCTTGGTGCCTCACGTATTCTCCAATTTTACGCGCGTGCGAGCATCACGCGCGAGGGCGGAGGCACCTGTATGCGGACGGCGTCGACGAACACACCGAAGGGAGCTCCTCGTGCGCTGGCGGCGGCGCTCTTCGTCGCAGTAGGCGTCTCCTCGCAGCTCGCCGCGGCGCAGGCGCCGCCGCCTCCGCCTCCGCCGGCGGGATCACCGGACACCTCGGCGCCTCCTCCTCCGCCTCCGGGGTACGCGCCCGCGGCGCCGCCGGGGTACGCGCCGCCGCCCGGATATCCGCAAGGGTATCCGCCGCCCGGCTACGCGCCGCCGCCCGGATATCCGCAAGGGTATCCGCCGCCGGGGTACGCGCCGCCGCCGGGGTACGGGCCGAACAGCTATGGATATGGCCAGCCCGGCGCTCCGCTCCCGGCGACGCTCGCGTACGAAGAGGGCGATCCGATCCCGCCGGGCTACCGCGTCGACAGCCGCATCCGCAAGGGCCTCGTCATCGGCGGCGCCGTGACGTTCGGCGTCCCCTGGTTCTTCTCCGCGATGATCGCCTCGATCGGCGACAGCGTCTCGCGGAGCTCGGAGCTCTGGCCGCTCTACATCCCGGCCGTCGGGCCCTTCGTCGCGATGGGCACGCTCGACTCCGAGGGCGCTGGCACCTTCTGGCTCGCGGTCGACGGTCTCGCGCAAACGGGCGGCATCGCGATGCTCATCGCCGGCCTCGTCGCCCAGGAGAAGCGGCTCGTCCGATCCGAGCTCGACGCGGCCTCCGTGACCGTGGTGCCTCTCCGGTTTGGCCCGCATGGCGCAGGCCTGGGCCTCGTGGGGACGATGTGACGACGCGACGAACGCTCTTCTGCGTCAGCGCCGTGCTGACGATCCTTGGTGCTGCAAATATCTCCCTTGCGCAGGGCGCGCCGCCGCCTCCGCCGCCCGGAGTGATGTCGCCGCAGCAGCCGACCGCGGGCGCCATGCCGCCGCAGCAGCAACCGCCGCCCGGCGCGCTCCCGCAGCAGCCTCCCATGCCGATGGGCGCGGCGCCGCAGCAGCCAATGGCCGCGCCGCAGGGCTATCCGCCGCCCGGGTACTACCCGCCGCCGCCGCCGATCTTCGGGCCCTCGCGCTTGCCGTACAAGGAAGGGGATCCGATCCCGCGCGGGTACGGCATCGAGACGAGGCCACGTTACAAGATGGCGACCGCGGGCCTCGCGACGTTCGCGCCGCTCTACGGGATGTCGGTCCTCTTCGCGGGCACCTTCGCGGGCAACGAGGGCCTCGCCTCCGGCTATTACACGCCGCTGTTCATTCCGGTCATCGGTCCCTTCGTCGCGATCGGCACCTCGGACGCCGAGAGCGTCGGCGTCTTCATGCTCATGCTCGACGGCCTCGGCCAGGCCACGGGCGCCGCGCTCTTCGTGGCGGGCATGCTCTCCGACGAGAAGTTCGTCTCGCGCACGCCCACCGCCTTCGATCCGCGCCCCGAGGTCATGGTCGGCCCGCGGGCCGCGACCCTCCGGTGGCATTTCTGAGCCGTGGATCGACGATGAAAGGGACTCCGTCGATGGACAATCGCAAGCGCACGTCGAGCCCGGACTTCGCGCGCCGCCTCGCGCCGCTCGTCGCGCTCTCGCTCGGCCTCGCAGCCACGCTCCCCGCGAGCGCGCAGCCAGCCCCCGCCGCGCCTCCGCCGCCGTCCACGGCTGCCGCGCCTTTGCCGCCTCCGCCGCCGGCTCCGACGACGGAGGGCGCGGAGTCGACCGAGGAGCAGCCGAAGCCGAAGAAGCGGAAGAAGCAGCCGAGGCTCAGCAATGAGACGTGGGACAGCCCGTCGCCGCAGCAGCCTCCTCCGATGTGGGCGCCGATGGACGACCCGAGCCTGCCCGTCTTGCCTCGCCGCATCGAGTACGAAGAGGGCGACATCCTCCTGCCGGGCTACCAGTTGAAGGTGCAGCCGACCCGCAGCCTCCTCATCGGCGGCATCGTCACGTTCGCGGTGCCGTACGGCTTGTCCGCGCTCGTCGGCGGCGCTTACGCGTTCGACGACAACGAGCGAGACGCCGAGACGTTCGGCCCGCTGCTCGTCCCGGTCTTCGGCCCGTTCATCTCGCTCGGCATCGAGAACTCGCGCGCGCAGGAATTCCCGAACGCGCGCAGCACCGACGACGACCTCTACGCGTTCTTCATGCTCCTCAACGGCTTCACGCAGATGACCGGCGCGGCCATGATCGCCGCCGGCATCCTCGTGCCCGAGAAGTACCTCGAGCGCGCGCAGGCGCTCCCGGGCAAGCCGGAGCTGCTCGTGGGCGGCAGCTCCGCCGCCGTTCGTTTCCACTTCTGAGCGCGCCGCTTCACCTCGCGGCGGTGACCATCCACGTCCAGTCGAGCGGCGATCCCGCCTCGGCCTCGGCGCCCTGACCGCGCACGCGCAGCACACCACGCCGCGGGTTCGCCGACAGATGCCGCAGGATCCAGAACACCGTCTCCGGATCGTCGCTGCCTGCCGCCGCCGTGACCTCCGCGAGCGAGAGCGCCGTGCCCGCCTTCGCGCGGAGCGCCGCGAGCACGCGGAGCTCGAGATCGATCACCGCCTGCGCCGCCTTCTTCCCCGCCTCCACGCCCGGCTGGTGGTACGCGTTGATGCCCACGAGCTCCGCGTAGATCCCCACGGCCCGCTCGTAGAGCGCGATGAGCGCGCCGAGCGACGCCGCGTCGAGCGCCTCCAGCGTGATCGTGATCGCGTCGCGCCCTCGCTCGTCGAGCGCGCGACGCGTGCCTTGCAAAAATCCCGAGAGGTAATCACCCGACGTCACGCCCGGCTCCACGTCGAGGTCCCCTCGCTGCGGCGCGCGATCGAGCAGCACCTCGATGAACGTCACGAAGAAGTTGTCGACCCCGTCGCGGAGCTGCTGCACGTACGCGTGTTGATCCGTCGAGCCCTTGTTGCCGTAGACGCTGATCCCCTGCCACACCTCGCGCCCGTTCCGATCGAGCCGCTTGCCGAGCGACTCCATCACGAGCTGCTGCGCATACCGGCTGAAGAGCTCGAGCCGGTCCTTGTACGGCAAGAGCACCATGTCCTTCTTGCCCGCGCCGCCCGTCGCCGCGAGCCACGCCGCCGCGAGCTGCGCCGCCGGGTTCCTCCTCGTTACGCGTGATCGCGTCACCTCATCCATCGCGCGCGCGCCGCGCAGCATGTCCGCCACGTCGAGCCCTTGCAGCGCCGCCGGCAGGAGGCCCACCGCGCTGAGCTCGCTCGTCCGACCACCGACCCAGTCCCACATCGGGAACCGAGCGAGCAGCCCGCGCGCCACCGCGTGCTTGTCGAGCTCGCTGCCCTCGCCCGTCACGACCACCGCGTGCTTCGCGAAATCGAGCCCGGGCCGCGCGTACGCGGCCTCGGCTTCGAGCATCCCGTTGCGCGTCTCCTTCGTGCCGCCCGACTTCGAGATGACGACCGTGAGCGTCTCGGGCAGCGCGTCGCCGATCGCGTCGAGGGTCCGATCGAATCCGTCGGGATCGGTGTTGTCGAAGAACCAGACGCGCATGCGATCCGCGAGCGACGTGAGCGCGGCGGAGACGAGCTCGGGCCCGAGCGCCGAGCCGCCGATGCCGATGAGCAACACGTTGCGGAAGCGGCTCGCGCGCTCGGGGCGGATGCGCGCGGCGTGCACGTCCTCCGCGAACGAGAGCACGCGTCCGAGCGTCGACGTGATCGCGTCGCGGATCGCGGGATCCGGCGCGAGCTCGGGGGCCCGGAGCCAGTAGTGCCCCACCATGCGCCCCTCGTCGGGGTTCGCGATCGCGCCGCGTTCGAGCGCCGCCATCGCCTCGTAGGCCGCTTGAAGCCGCGGCTCGAGCGCTTCGAGGAAGCCTTCCGTCCACCGGATCCGGCTCGTGTCCAGCCAGAAGCCGAGGCGCTCTTCGTAGTACAGGTGCGCGCGAAACCGGTCGAGCCCGTCGTTCATGGTCGTAACAATCCCCGTCCGTGGCGCCGGGCCGGGCTCGTCCCCGGCCTTCCCCACTTCGTCGTGCGTACGTATGTAGCGCACCCCGGGGCTCGGGCGCCCGCCCGACCGGTGGTCTCTCGGGTTTCCAGGACCCCGGGATCCGAAAAAACTGCGCTGGCGGCGACACCGATCCCGCGTTATTTCCCTGCCGCCCCAATGCCACCCATGCAGCTTGATTTCGGCGTCAACGCAGGGTTCGTCGAAGAGCTCTACGCGCAGTACCAGGAGAATCCCGAGAAGGTCGACCCGAGCTGGAGGGCCTTCTTCGATAAACAGCGCGGTCCGTCGCAGGCAGCCGCGCCGGTGTATCGAGCGCCCGTGCAGGTCGCTCCGCCGGCGCCCCCGCCCGTGACGACGCCCGCGCCGCTCGCCGAGCCGCCGCGTTACACGAACGGCGGCCCCGCGCCCGCGCAGGCGAGCCTGTTCACGCAGGAGCCGGCGCGCCGGCAACGCCGCTCGTCGCCGCCGCCCCCGCCGCCGCCGCGCGTGCCGGGCTTCGATTTCATCTCCTCCGAGCAGGAGATGATGTCGACCGCGGCGACCCGCGCCCGCGTCTACCAGCTCGTCAACGCCTACCGCGTGCGTGGTCACCTCTTCGCGCACATCGACCCGCTCGGCCTCCCGCCGCCCGCGCCGCCCGAGCTCAACCTCGACAACTTCGACCTCAGCGACACGGACCTCGACAAGCCCTTCCCGACGGTCGACCTCGCCGGCTTGCCGGCCATCTCGTCGCTGCGCGAGATCATCAACCGCCTCGAAGAGACGTACTGCCGCTCGATCGGCGTCGAGTTCACGCACATCGAGGATCCGGTCCAGCGCATCTGGCTGCAGCGGCGCATGGAGGCGACGAAGAACCGCCTCGAGCTCAGCCGCGACAAGCAGCTCCGCATCCTGACGAAGCTCTCCGACGCGGAGATCTTCGAGCAGTTCATCCACCGGAGCTACGAGGCCGGCACGAAGCGCTTCTCGCTCGAAGGCGGCGAGGCGCTGATCCCGCTGCTCGACCTCATCATCGAGCGCGCCGGCGCCGAGGGCGTCGACGAGATCGTCTTCGGCATGGCCCACCGCGGCCGCCTCAACGTCCTGTCGAACATCCTCGAGAAGAGCCCGCGCGAGATCTTCGCGCACTTCGAGGACAAGGACCCCGAGCGCTACGTCGGCGCGGGCGACGTGAAGTATCACCTCGGCTACTCCACCGATCGCCTCACGGAGTCGGGCCACAAGGTCCACCTCACGCTCACGTTCAACCCGAGCCACCTCGAGTTCGTGAACCCCGTGGTCGAGGGCCGCGCGCGCGCCAAGCAGGACCGCCTCGGCGTCCCCGACGCCGCGCGCAAGGTCATGCCCTTGCTCATCCACGGCGACGCCGCGTTCATCGGCCAGGGCGTCGTCTCCGAGACGCTCAACATGTGCGGCCTCGAAGGCTACCGGACCGGCGGCACGATCCACGTGATCGTGAACAACCAGGTCGGCTTCACGACGAACCCGAGCGAGTCGCGCTCCACGCGTTACGCGTCGGACATCACGCGCATGCTGAAGGTCCCCGTCTTCCACGTGAACGGCGAGGATCCGGAGGCCGTCGCGCAGGTCGCGCTCCTCGCGACCGAGTGGCGCCAGCGCTTCGGCATGGATGTCGTGATCGACATGTACTGCTACCGCCGCTACGGCCACAACGAGGGCGACGAGCCGCGCTACACGCAGCCGCGGATGTACGCCGTCATCGACAAGAAGCCGACGGTCCGGCAGATGTACGTCAAGCGCCTGGTCGAGATGGGCCAGGTGAGCGAGGAGAAGGCCGAGGAGATCCTCGTCCGCCGCCGCGAGGCGCTCAACGGCGCGCTGCAGGAGGTCAAGCAGAAGGGCTTCGCGCCCGTCACGTACGCGATGGCCGGCGTCTGGACGAGCTACCGCGGCGGCCGCGACGCCGACACGCCCGAGGTGCCGACGGGCGTGCCCGCCGACAAGCTCATCGACCTCTCGCGCCGCCTCCTCGAGATGCCGGGTGACTTCAAGGTTCACCCGAAGGTCATGCCCATCCTGAAGGCGCGCCACGATCGCCTCGTGAAGGGCGAGCCCTTCGACTGGGGCACGGGCGAGATGCTCGCGTACGCCACGCTCCTCTCCGAGAAGACGCCCCTGCGCCTCTCGGGCCAGGACGTACGCCGCGGGACGTTCAGCCATCGCCACGCGGTCGTCGTCGACATCGAGACGGGCGCGAGCTTCTCGCCTCTCTCGCGCGTCGCGGAGGGCCCCGCGCGCCTCGACATTCACAACAGCCCCCTCAGCGAGGCGGGCGTGCTCGGCTTCGAGTTCGGCTACGCGCTCGACTACCCCGACGCGCTCGTCATCTGGGAGGCGCAGTTCGGCGACTTCCTCAACGGCGCGCAGGTCATCGTCGACCAGTTCATCACGTCGAGCGAGGACAAGTGGCACAGGCTCACGGGCCTCGTCCTCTTCCTCCCGCACGGCTACGAGGGCCAGGGCCCGGAGCACTCGAGCGCGCGCATCGAGCGCTTCCTCCAGAACAGCGCCGAGGACAACATCCAGGTCTGCAACCTGACGACGCCGGCCCAGCTCTTCCACGCGCTGCGCCGCCAGATCCTTCGCCCGTGGCGCAAGCCGCTCGTCATCGCCACGCCGAAGAGCCTGCTCCGCGTCGCCACCACGGCCAAGGGCCCGCGCCCCGTCTCCACGATCGACGACCTCGCGAACGGCAGGTTCCAGCGCGTGATCGGCGACGACACGGTCGATCCGTCGGACGTGAAGAAGATCCTGCTCTGCTCGGGCAAGGTCTACTACGACCTCGCCGTGACGCGGGAGCAGCGCGGCCTGAAGGACGTGGCCATCGTGCGTCTCGAGCAGCTCTTCCCGCTGAACCAAGAGCTCACGAACGCGCTCGCGAACTACAAGGACGGCACGAAGCTCGTGTGGGTCCAGGAAGAGCCGATCAACTACGGCTCCTGGTATTACATCAACGCCACCCTGCCCCAGTTCCTCGGCGGACGCTTCCCGCTCTCCGTCGTGGGCCGTCAGCCGAGCGCGAGCCCCGCGACCGGATCGAAGGCGAGCCACAACCTGGAGCAGAAGCGCCTCATGGACGAAGCGTTCGCCTGACCCCTAGGCGGACCGACCCATGGTAACCTCCGTGTGCACGCCACCCCGTGCGCACGGAGGTTTTTTCATGATTCGCGTCTCGTTCGGATTGTCAGCGCTCCTCGTCGTTTCCCTCCTCGGCTGCTCGGCCGGCGTCGACGACGGAGGCTCCGCCCCTGGCGATACGACCGCCACGGGCACGGGCGGCAGCGGCGGCACGGGCGGCAGCGCCGCCAGTACGGGCGGCAGCGGCGGCACGGGCGGCAGCGGCGGTACGGGCGGCACGGGCGGCAGCTCTGGCACGAGCGGCGGCGGCGGCTCCGCGATGCTGACGTGCGCCGAGATCGAAGTGGAGCTCCCGAAAGAGCAGCAGGCGATCATGAGCTGCACGGCCGACGTCCAGTGTGGCCAGGAGCTCAAGGGCACGAGCTGCGGCTGCACGCACAACCTCGTCGCTCGCCTCGACGCGGACGCGACGCGGTTCTACGAGCTGCTCGAGCAGTCGCAAACGCTCGAATGCACCGAGATGGTCTTCGGCCCGTGCGATTGCCCGAACGCGAACGGGTTCGTCTGCAAGAACGGCTTCTGCACCTGGAACTACGTCCCGTGAGGGGATGCGCGGCGAGGGCTCACACCTCGCCGAACCGTACCGCGTACACCGGCGGCAGGTGATTCGAGATCGTCTGCCACGAATCCCCCCCGTCCTCGCTGATCCAGAGCGATCCCGTCGTCGTCCCGAACGCCAGCACCTCCCCCGTGCCGTCCACGTCGAGGCCGTGGCGGTACGTCAGATCGAACGCGTTCGTCTGCGGCAAACCCTTGTCGAGCACCGTGAAGCTCGCTCCGCCGTCGCGCGTCCGGGCCACCACCACCTTCCCGTCGACCGGGATTCGTTGCTCGTCCTTCTTCGCGGGCACCACCCATGCCGTCTCCGGGTCCCGCGGGTGCACGGCCATCGTGAAGCCGAATTTGCTCGGCTTCACCGACGTCACCTCGCGCCACGTCTTTCCTCCGTCCGTCGAGCGGAAGAGCCCGTTGTGGTGCTGCGTCCAGAGCGCATCGGGCTGCGCGGCGCAGGCCACGAGCCGGTGCGGATCCTGGATCCCCGGATCGTCCCGCCGCTCGGGCGGCATGTATTCGGCGTACATGCCCTTCGTCCGCGTCTCCCACGTCGCGCCGTCGTCCGTCGAGCGCCACACCCCCCCGCAGGAGATGCCCACCGTCACCCCGCCTCGATCCACGCAGATCGAGTGAATCCCCGGCCAGTCGTAACCGCCGCCGAACCAGCCCTTCCGGGTCGGGTGATCCCACAGCGAGCGCACGAGCTCCCACGATTCCCCGTGGTCCTTCGATTGGAACAGCCCCCCTGGGATCGTCCCGCACCAGAGATGCCCCGGCTGATCCTCGCGCCCTGCTTCCAGGCTCCACAGAAGCTCGACCCGCTGCGGCCATTCTCGTCCGTCCGGCGTCTTCTCCGGCTCTGCTCCCTCGGGCAGCGGCGGATAGGCCGGCGCCGTGATCTCCTCCCACGTCTCGCCCACGTCCCGCGACCGCCGGAGCTTCACCCCGAAATGCCCCAGCGAGAGCGCCGCGTACAGCGTCCCGTCCCGCCGATCCGGCAGCACCATCGAGACATTGTCGCCGAGGAACGAGACCTCGCCGATCGTCCATCCCGACGGCTTTCGATCGACACGGAAAAGCCCTTTGCGCGTCGCCACGAACAACTTGCTCGACATGGCCCTCTAACCCCCGGAAAGCGCCTGCATCACGTAGATCACCGAGCCCTCGCCCACCGCGTCCCCGAGGCGCGTCCGATCCGTCGCCTGAGCGCCGTCGACGAAGATCACCACGTGCTTCCGCACGACGCCTTGCTCGTCGAGGACGTACCCCCGCACGGCCGGCTCCACGGTGAAATACGCGTCGAGGGCCTCGCGGACGGTGCGCCCTTCGACGTCACGCGCCGGGCAGGGGACGTGCCTCGCGATATGCTGTGTGAACGTGACGCGCGGCATGCGGCGAGCAGCGTCGCGGACCCGGCGTGGGTTTGTCAAGGCCAGGTTTTCCTCCTCGGAAGGAATTTCCCGTTGCCTCCATCAGGAACAGCCCGACTTGCCTGTCTGGAGGCGGGCCGCTTCCGTCTTCCGCGGAATGAAATCCGTCCCTTGAGATACTACTTACGTGTGATTGCTTTTTGACGCCGAGCGGGTGGAACATCGCACCATGGGAAATCCCCCGCGCGACCACGCTGGCGATCGCGAGAGGCGAGAGCCAGGCAAACACGACTCTGGACTGTTCCTGGCCGAACGGGCGGGGCGCGCGCAGCAAGAGGAAGTCGGAGCGGGGCGGGGGGTCGCCGCGCTGCGCGAGAGTGAGGAGCGCTTCCGGCTGGCGACCGAGGCCATCCGCGGCACGGTCTACGACTGGGATTTCCAGACGAACCACGTCTGGCGCTCCGGGGGCCTCGTCGAGATGCTCGGCTTCTGGCCCGAGGAGATCCCGGCCACCGACACATGGTGGCGCAGCCGCATCCACCCCGAGGACCTGAAGAGCTTCTCCGGCCGCACCACGATCCGCAGCCTGAATCAGCCGGTCGTCGACGCGGAGTACCGCATCCGCCACCGCGACGGCCACTGGATCTGGGTCTGGGACCACGCCCGGCTCATCCACGACCAGATGGGCACGCCCGTCCGCTTGATTGGCTGCGTCATCAGCATCGACGCCCGCAAGCGCGCCGAGCAGGCCCTCTGCGAGAGCGAGGAGCGCTTCCGCGCCATGGCCGACACCGTGCCCGAGATCCTTTTCACGGCGCTCGCCGACGGCCGCGGCGATTACATGAACCAGCGCATGCACGAGTACACGGGCATGTGCGGCCCGGATGACGTCGCCTGGATGCAATGGATCCACCCGGACGACCTCCCCGCCGTCCGCGCCCACTGGACCGAGGTGATGACGGCGCGCGTCGAGGCCGAGCCCGTCGCCGTGGAGTTCCGCCTGCGGGGCAAGGACGGCTCGTACCGCTGGTTCTGCGGCCGCTCGCGGCCGATCCGCAACGAGAAGGGCGCCATCACGAAATGGTTCGGCGCCATGGCCGACGTGCACGACTTCAAGGCCGCGCAGCAAGCCCTGCGCGAGAGCGAGGAGCACCTCCGCCTCGCCACCGAGGCCGGCGGCGTCGGGACCTTCTCGTTCGACCTCCTCGAACGCCAGGCCTTCTGCTCGGAGACGACCCGCAAGCTGCTCGGCCTGCCGGAAGGCGAGGTCTTCCAGCGGAGGCTTCTTTTATCGTCCGTGCACCCCGAGGATCGCCCGGAGGTCAACCGCGCGACGCGCTGCGCCTTCGAGTCCGAAGCGCCTTGCCGCTCGCAGTTCCGCATCCTGCGCGGCGGCCAGGAGGTGCGCTGGATCGAGCTCATGGCGCACGTGCGCAGGGACGGCGAAGGCAAACCCGCGGCCCTCTACGGCGCGCTGATCGACGTGACCGAGCGCAAGCGGCTCGAAGAGGAGCGCGACGCCCTGCTCGACAGCGAGCGTGCCGCCCGGCGCGACGCCGAGCGGGCGAACCGCCTCAAGGACGACTTCCTGGCCATCGTCTCGCACGAGCTCCGCGCGCCGCTCAACGCCATCCTCGGCTGGTCCGACATGCTCCGCCGTGGCGCGCTCTCGCAGGACGGCACGAGCAAGGCGCTCGACGTGATCGAGCGCAACGCCGCCCTGCTCGGCCGCCTGATGGGCGACATGCTCGACATGGAGCGCATCCGCGTCGGCAAACTCAAGCTCGACACGTGCCTCTGCGACCTCGCCCGCGCCGTCGACGTCGCCCTCGAGACCATGCGCCCGATGGCGAACGAGCGGCAGATCAAGCTCGAGCGCACGGACACGCTCACGGCCGTCGAGGTGCTCGGCGACCCGGCGCGCCTCCAGCAGATCGTGTGCAACCTCCTCAGCAACGCCATCAAGTTCAGCTCGCCCGGCGGCACCACCGAGGTCTCGCTCGCGTGCGCGGGCTCCTCCGTGACGCTCACCGTGCGCGACGACGGCCTCGGCATCCGGCCCGACAAGCTGCCGCACCTCTTCCAGAAGTTCCGGCAGGCGGACGCGTCGTCCGCGCGGCGGCAGGGCGGGCTCGGCCTCGGGCTCTCGATCGTGAAGGACCTCGTCGTGCTCCACGGCGGCACGGTGCGGGCCGAGAGCGAGGGGATCGGCCGTGGCGCGACGCTCATCGTCGAGCTCCCGCTCGCGTCGGAGGACGGCGCCGCGCTCCCCTCGATACGCGAGGGAGGCCCCTGCCTCGAAGGCCTCCACGTCCTCGTCGTCGACGACGAGCAAGGCGCGCGGGAGGTCCTTTCACGCTTGCTCGGCGAGGAGGGCGCCGAGACCCGGACGGCGTCGAGCGCGGCGGAGGCGCTCCACGTGATCCGGTCCGGCTGGCCCTCCGTCGTGCTGAGCGAGCTCGGTTTGCCTGGGGAGGACGGGTTTCACCTGGTCCGCGCCGTGCGGAGCGACGAGCTTGCCGCGTCGATCCCCGTCGTGGCCGTCACGGCCTTCACCCGCGACGCCGACCGAGCCCGAGCTTTGCGCGCGGGCTTCGACGGCCACGTTGGAAAGCCCATCGAGCCGCATCGCCTGTTCGACGAGCTCGGCCGGATCCTCGGGACGGTCGCGCCTACCAGCGGTGGTATGCGGGATGGCCCTCTTTCACCGCGACGAACGTCCCGCGGCACGTCGCCGTGACCTTCCCGCCGGCCTCGAGCGTCGCCTCGATCACGCATCGATCTTCGGCCACGTCGGCCACGCGCGCCTTGAGCTGCACGGGCCCGAGCGGCGTCGGCCGCCGCAGTTTTACGTGAAAATCGGCCGTCACCGTGCACGGGGGTTTGTCGAGGCCACCTCGCACCATCAGGTGATGCGCCGCCGTCCAGTTCGAATGGCAATCGAGCAGCGCGCCGATGATCCCGCCATTGAGCATGCCCGGGAACGCCTGGTGGTACGGCTCGGGCACCCACGTGGCCGTGACCTCGTCTCCTTCCACGTGGCTCTTGATCCGGAGCCCCTTCTCGTTGGCCGGTCCGCAGCCGAAGCAGCAGCTCTGGGGCGCGTACCGGTCCTGCAAGCTTTGCTGATCCATCTTTCTCATTCCTTCACGCGATGGTCATGCCGCCATCGACCACGATCGTCTGCCCCGTGAGGAACGATGCCGCATCCGAGGCGAGGTACAGCGCCGCCCCGGCGATCTCGTCCGGCTGCCCGTACCTTCCGACCGGCGTCCGCCCCACGACCCGGTCGACGAGATCCTTGTTCTGCACGATCGCCGAGGCGAACCGTGTATCCACGAGCCCCGGCGCGATCGCGTTGACGCGGATCCCGCTCGCAGCGAGCTCGACCGCCATCGTCTGCGTCATCGACACGACTGCGGCCTTCGTCATCCCGTACACGCCTTGCAGCGGCGCTGCCGACAGCCCCGCCACGCTCGTCACGTTCACGATCGCGCCTGGCGCGTTGCGATCGACGAGGTGACGGACGAGCTCACGCGACGTGTAGAAATACCCCTTCAGGTTGACCTCGATCGTCTTGTCGAACGCCGCGTCGTCCGCCGTCATGAGCGGCCCGAAATGAGGGTTCGTCGCCGCGTTGTTGACGAGGACGTCCACCTTCCCGAACGCCGCGATCACCTGCTGGAAGAGCTTCTGCACATCGTCGGCCTTGCCCGTGTGGCACGTGAACGCCGAAGCGGTCACGCCTTCCTTGCGCAGCCGCTCGGCTGCCACGTCGAGCCCTTCCTTCTTCCTCGACGCGATCGCCACCTTCGCTCCGCTCTGCCCGAGCGCCTTGGCGATCGACTCGCCGATCCCTCGGCTGCCTCCGGTCACGATCGCGACCTTGCCCTCGACGTTGATGAAGCTCGTCATCTTGCGGCGGCATCCTCGCGAATCCCCGCTTGCTTGCCAAGCGAGGTTTTTGCTTCAGCCGCTCGAGCGGGCTCTGCGCGTGTGCAGTAGGCGCCTGCTCGTTCGTGATCCACGGCGGGCCTCGCTCGTTTCGCCGGGAACATGCTGCTCGTCACCCGCCTGGCACGTACGCTGCTCCACCCCTCGCCGCGGGCGGCGCTCGATTCCGGCGCCCGAAGCCAGGGGGGAATGAAACCATGACACGAACGATGGGAATCGCGGTCGCGACCTTCGCGCTCGCCGCGGCGAGCGCCGGCACGGCCTCGGCGCAAACGTTGGTGCGCGAGACCGAAATGGAGCCGCGGGGCCAGATCGGCGCACCGATGAACGCTTTCGAGATCCAGGTCGATTCGGGCTACAACCAGGGCTTCGGCCCCGCCGTGCCCGCGACCGAGGGCACGACGACGACAGACCTCGGCGGCGCGGGCCTCGGCGCGGGCCTCGGCCTCCACTACCGCGCGAATCCGTACTCGTCGGTCGGTATCAGCGGCAGTTACAACATGCAAAACCTCCCTCGCGGCGCGGAGATACGCGGCGCGACGGCGGGCATCGACGGCGTCTTCCACGTGGCCCCCTACTCGCGCCTCGACCCGTGGGTCTCGGTCGGCGCCGGGTATCGCATGATGTGGGAGCAACCCACGGGCCGGAACAACGACATGTTCGTGCACGGTTTCCAGCTCGCGAAGGCCAAGGTCGGCGTCGACATCCGCGTGAGCGAGAGCGTCGCGCTCGCCCCGACGATCGGCGGCGATCTCAGCATGTTCCTCTGGCGCAACCCCGAGGGCCGCGTCGGGACGCAGATGGTCGACGCGCCGCGCCTGAACGCCTTCGTCTTCGCGGGCGTCACGGGCCGCTTCGACGCCGGCGGGGAGCGCGCTCGCCCGGTGACGATCGTGGGTCGCCGGTAAAATCAGCACGCGTGACCACGCGTGTGAGGGGGCGGGCTTGGGGCCTGCCCCCTCGTTTCATTTCGCGCCTGGCCATGTGCCTCGGCCGGCGGTATGTGCCGAGGCCGCCGATGAAGCTCTTCGTGCTCCTCGCGATCCTCACGGATTGTCGCCGCGACACCCTCGACAGCCCGGACGCGCTGCGCGCTGCGCTCGACGCCGCCGTCGCGGCGGGACCGTTCACGGGCCTCGGCACGCTCGTCGTCCCGTTTTCGCCGCAGGGCGTCACCGCGTGCGCCGTCGTCGGCGAGAGCCACATCGCGCTGCACACGTGGCCCGAAGAGGGCAGGCTCTTCGTCGACGTCGCCTCGTGCAGCACGAAGGAGAGCGTCGAGCGCGCGCTCGTTGCGATCCGCTCCGTGTTCCCCGAGGGAAAACTCGCCGTGCTCGATGAGCGCGTGCTCGATGGCGGCGTGATCTCCAGCGTTGCCCGGTGACGGGGCTCTTGCGGTCGTCATAGAGGCCGCGTAAAACCGCGTCCCGATGGCGAGCAACGTCCAGCAAGATCCCGCGGCGCAGCAGTGGTCGGGACCCAAGTCGAAGAAGGAGATCCTCGGCCATCCGGCCGGCCTCTTCGTGCTCTTCACCACGGAGATGTGGGAGCGGTTCTCCTACTACGGCATGCGCGGCCTCTTGAAGCTGTACCTGGTGAACTACCTGTTCGTCACGTACCGCCAGAGGTTCCAGGGCCAGGCGTACGACGCGACCGGCAACCCGGGCGACGTCTTCGGCTGGAGCGTCATCCGCGGCTTCTTGCCCGACGTCGATCCCGCCACGCTCACGCAGTGTGTGAACGAGAAGGTCGGGCTCCTCGTCCAGGGGGATCCGACGAAGAACATCGCGCCGATGGCCGCGGACATGGCGCAGAGCGTGGCGCAGCAGACCTGCTCCATGCAGCCCGTCGCCTCGGCGATTTACGGCTGGTACACCGGCCTCGTCTACCTGACGCCCCTCTTCGGCGGCTTCATGGCCGACCGCTACCTCGGCCAGAAGCGCTCGGTCTTCCTCGGCGGCGCCCTCATGGCGCTCGGCCAGTTCGTCCTCTTCGGCGCCGAGAACCTCTTCTTCCTCGGCCTCCTGCTCCTCATCATCGGCAACGGCTTCTTCAAGCCGAACATCTCGACCCAGGTCGGCAACCTCTATCCACCCGGCGACAAGCGCCGCGACGGCGCGTACACGATCTTCTACATGGGCATCAACTTGGGTGCGTTCCTGACGAACCTCGTCTGCGGCACCCTCGCCCAGAACAACGGCTGGCGGTACGGCTTCCTCGCGGCGGGCATCGGCATGGTGCTCGGCCTGGTGATCCAGTTCTTCTTCGGCCCGAGCACGCTCGCGCCGGACACGCTCAAGAAGCGCGAGGACAACAAGGGCGAACCCCAGGCCGTGGTGAAGGAGGAGAACGAGGGGCAGCGCATGGGCGCGCTCGTCATCCTCTGCGCGCTGAACATCATCTTCTGGGCCGTCTACGAGCAGCAGGGCAACACGATGCAGACGTGGGCCGACGAGAAGACCGTCTGGCCCGTCATCTTCGGCTTCCAGATCCCCTCGACCTGGTTCCAGTCGTTCAACCCGTTCTTCATCTTCCTCTTCGCGCCGATCCTGGACCGCATCTGGGCCGCGCAGGCGAAGAGCGGCAAGGAGATGTCGAGCGTCACGAAGATGGCCGTCGGCTGCATCATCCTCGGCCTCTCGTTCATCGTGATGGTCGGAGGTGCGCAGGTGATCGGCGGGGGCAAGGGCAGCGTGATGTGGCCGCTCGTCTGCACGGCGCTGCTCACGATTGGCGAGCTTTACCTCTCGCCGATCGGCC
This sequence comes from Polyangium sp. 15x6, assembly GCF_029960785.1. GTDB lineage: Bacteria > Myxococcota_A > Polyangia > Polyangiales > Polyangiaceae > Polyangium. Next base: position 10,456 of record NZ_JASBQE010000108.1, on the reverse strand, counting down.
TGTCGCTCGTGACGAAGGTTTCGCCGGTGCGGTTCGTGTCGATGATGATGGGCATGTGGTTCATGTCGAGCTTCTTCGGCAACATCCTGAGCGGCTACATCGGCATTCTCTACACGAAGTGGTCGCCGACGAACTTCTTCCTCCTGCTCATGGGCCTCGGCGTCGCCGCCGGCCTCGCGATCGCGGCGTTCAACAAGCCGCTCCGCAAGGCGATGGGCAATCACTGAAGTAAAACCGCAGACCGCCGCGCCGGGGCGCCGCCCCGGGCCCCGCGGGGACTGTTCGCCCCTCGACCCGAACCAGCGCAAGCGCTGGACTCGGGGTGGAAGAACTGCGCTCCGCGCAGTTCTTCCAACGGGCCGATGAGAGAGCCTTGCCAGTCGAAAGGGCAGCGCGGCAATGCGCTCGCCGGTCTTGATTTGGCCTGTTCGAGGAACTGCGCATCGCGCAGTTCCTCGACGAACGGTCCAGCGCTTGCGCAGGCCCCGTGTCCAGGGGCGGATAGCCCCGGTGGGGTCTGGGGCAACGCCCCAGCGAAGCGCCTCCCAGATGAGACCAATCTTCGAATGAGCCGTCCCTCGGGACGACCCATCGGCCGAGGCTCGGCTGGGAGCCTCGGCCGATAGGACGCGATCAGTTCGTCTTCGTGCAGATCGAGGTGGTGAAGCGCCCGTTGATCGTATTCTCCTCCGCTTCGGCGAGCAGACCGATCGTGACCTTGTCTGCCGAGACGGACTCGACGTTCAAGATACCCTCGGAGGCAACCACGTTTTGTCCGGGCGCGGTGACGAAGGTAATCGTCTGGCTGCCGTTGAGGTCGGTGAGCTCGAGCTTGAGAGGATATTCGCCGGCCGTCTTCGGCGCGCTGAACAGGATCTGCGTGTCGGACTGGGCGAAGCTGTCGCACGCGGGGACTTCCATCGGAAACAAGCTGACCGAGAACCGGTCGCCGTCGTCCGTCACGACAGCCGACTTCATCGTCCAGCTCGCCCCGGCGACCGTTCCCTGCGGCGCCTGGTCTTCGATGTCGTCGACGCTGAATCCCCCGCCGCACGCGGCGAGGAGGGTGGTTCCCAAAGCAAGGATTGCAAGGCGGATCTTCATGTTCACGAGGTATGCCCTTTCTCAGCTCGTCAAGCTGCGATGGGCGCCTTAGCACCAGGCATGCCAGCTCATTTGGGCGCCATTTCGAGCTCTTTGGCGAGAGGGGCCGTGAATGCGGTGTAACCGTTCGTTGACGGAGCGTGTGGACCACATTGGGGCGCCCGTCGAATTCGTGCTTTCGGTGAATATCGACGACGCCCCCACGGCCCCTTCCCGGGTCTCTACCGGTGGTGAACCCCTCGTCGTGCGGCAATCGTTTCGGCGAAATATCGAGCACGCCTTCGACCCGAGGATGTGGCCGAGGCAGGCAGTCTCGCTACGCCAGACGGGGAGAAGGAGCGAGAGACGCGTCAGTCATAGCAGCAGAGCGCACCGGCGCTCGGATTGGACGCACAGCCACCGAAGAAGTTGGGAGTCGTCTCGTTCTCGTACGTGCACCCCGTCCACGTGCAGGAGTTTCCTTCCGCATCCGAGTTGCCAGAGCAGACACGCATCGGACGTTTGCTTTTCCCAGCGCCGTCAATGTCGCCGCAGCCTGTTCCCGTGGGGGTTGCCTTGGCGGCGCAGTTGTTCGAACCCGAGCCGGTATAGCCAAGGTCCGATGCCCCATTGTCAACCCAGTAGATGTGCCCGGGGGACGCCACCCCCCGATTGGCGTTCCACTCCTCGGCGGTGCACACGTGCATCCGATAGCCGCAGAGGCTCTCTCGGTTGGCATAGGACACGGTGCCCGCGCAGCCAACCATGCCCGAAGAGAAAGTCTGTTCGACGCTGCCATCCGCACAAGGACGATTCGCGCAGCAGAGCGCGCCTGCCGTGGGGTTGCCGACACATCCTCCCCAATGATTCGAATTGGATGAAGTTTGGTACTTGCATCCAGTCCAGTTGCACGTATTCCCCTCTGCATCCGAGGTCCCCGAGCAGATTCGCATCGGTGAGTTTCCGCTGTTGCCGCACGTCGTGCCCGCAGGCGAGTCGGTCAGGTAGCGTGCCGAACAGCTGCCCGAAGAGCCGTGAAAGCCCAATTCGGTGGAGCCATAGTCCGTCCAGTAGATGTGCTCCGGGGCTTCTGTGCCTCTCCTGTCTTCCCATTCGTCTGGCGTGCACACATGGGTCTCGGAGCCGCACAGCGTATCCTTATTTGGATAGGTTACCGTACCTGGGCACCCCCACATCTCGTCGCCCAATTTTTCAGCAGGAACCCCATCTGCACAGAGCTTGGTTTCATCCCAAGCGTCAACGATGTCATCCAAGGATGTGCCTGAGTAGATGTTGTTGCTCAGGATCAACGCCGTCCCAGGAGAGTCCTTGAAGAAGACGAACCACGAATTGTACCTTACGCTGCTTACGGGGAGCTGGCCTCCCTTCTGCAGAAAAGGAGTCCCGCCGATGGTCGTCCCCGAACCATCAGCACCGTAGCCTGTCTGGAAAACCATATCGACAGCCGTCGGCGACAGGATATCTCCAGCATACAGCTTGGAGAAGAACTTGGCTGTGTCGTACGCCGTCAGACTGAATCCACCAGTTCCGCATCCTGTATTGAAGTCCGCACCGAGCTGGGCGCCCGCGGTTGTACTCACAGCACCATTCGGATAGGCGAAGGGTGAACGGGAGAGAGTGTGGTAGCAGCCTGAGTATGCCGCTTCCCATCCAAGATAGTTATCCCTCACGTACGCATCCAAGAGATGCCCTGCAGTATAAATCTCCGACTGACCGAGATCCGAAGCTTCCTGGGGCAGGTTGGTCGTCATGTTGGCAATGAGCAGTCCGAGCAACTCATAACCCATGTTATTGTACGCAGGGGTACCGCTGTCGAGGCACACACCGCTGACCGGATCCGTGTCGCAACCCGCTGTGAACCAGCTCGTGAACCCTGAAACGCTGTTCCAGGACCCCCCTGGCATGCCGCTCGTGTGTTTCAACAGCTGATGAAAGGTAATGTATTCCACGCCCGGGCCTCGGGACGACCACATCGAGCTAGGGATGTAGGCTGCAATGGTGGACAGGGGACTTATGTTGTATGCATCAAGAACTTCCGCCACGCGCGCTGCCGTGATGGTCTTGGAAACACTCCCGATGGGCATCGGAATGTCGAAGGTCATGGTCGAGATAGCGGTGCTGTGGGTCGACACGTCCGCGGCGCTCACAGCGAACCCGTGATTGCGCATGATCTCGCAGAACTGGCCATTGGGTTGTTTGCGAACAATCGCCAATTGCGTTCCGCCGTGCAGATTGAAGCGGTCCTCGACTCTATCCGCAAACGCTGACAGTTCTGCGTTATTGGCCGTATCGCATGCGGCCCGGGCATCGGTGGGATACGCCATCAGGGCCATGGCAGAACCAACGAGACCCAAGACCGTTTTTCTTTCCAACATCGCACACCTTTCGACGGGGTTCGCAGATGGTCAGCGCGTCTCGAGCGCCAGTGACATCTGATCCCTTACGACAACAAGTAATGATCCCTGCTCATCGGCCCCGGGGGGGGAGCCTGGTTGACCAGGGAACCGACCAAGGACACACACTGCCACGGGTCCGATGCGCTTGACAACGGAATTGTTGAAGATTTAGGCATCGATGGTACATTGATGCCGTACTTTTTTCTTCGTGTTCAACACAACGGCCGAAGGTCCAGCGCTTGCGCAGGCCCCGAGTCCCGGGGCGGATAGCCCCGGGTGGGGGAGGTAACGCCCCAGCGAAGCGTCTCCAGATGAGACCCATGCTCAGGCGGCGAGGGCAGCGGGGGCGACGGCTGTCTGTCAGAGCCCGTTGGGGACCACGGTGAGGGTGGCGGAGCCCTTGTTGGTCAGGATGAGATCGTCGTACCCATCGCCATCCAGGTCGGCGACGGCAATGGCGTTGAGGCCGGGCGAGGTGCCGGTCGTGACGAGGGCGCCTGCGGTGAAGGTTCCGTTGCCATTGCCGGTCATCGGGCGGACGCCGCCCGTGGCTGCGGTGGCAAGGATGTAGGCGTCGAGTTTGTCGTCGCCGTTGAAGTCACTGGCCACGACCCCCAGCGCCGAGTTGGCCACCGCGCTGGCTCCCGTGGCGGATTGCACGCCGTTCGCGACCGTGCCGTCGCCGTTCCCTTTGAAGAAGAAGAGGTATGCGCCGGCCGCGCCGTTCGCGAGGATGTCGAGCTTGCCGTCTCCATCGGCGTCGCCGAAGGCGATGCCCGCGGTCTGGCCGTTGAGCGCGTTCGTGTAGGAGACCGGTGCGGCGAATGAACCATCGCCCTGGTTGATGAGGATCGAGAGGCGCGCGCTGCTGGGGCTCGTCACCACGATTTCGGGGCGGCTGTCGCCGGTCAGGTCACGGCAGGCGATCGTCGACTGAACGCCGGTGGAGGGGATGGTGATGAGCACGGGCGCGCCGAAGCTGCCCGCGCCGGTGCCGAAAATCACGCTCACCTGGTTCGTGACCACGCTGGTGGTTGCGATGTCGACCTGCCCATCGCCGTCGAAGTCCCCCGCGCAGAGGTGGACCGAGCCCGGGGCGCCGGTGGTGAAGCTCGTCAGCGCGCCGAAGGTCCCGGGCGTGCTCGCGCCGAGGTTGCGGTAGACGCTGATGTTCCCGTTGGTGGCGGGCAGGTTGGTCTGGCCGTCGACGGTGACGGCGTCGAGCCACCCGTCGCCGTCCACGTCGGCCGCCACCACCGCATTGCTGGACAGCGGGGCGCCCGCATAATTGACCTCCGCCTGGACGGTTGCGTCGCCGTTGCCGTAGAAAACGGAGACCGAGCCGGAGGGGCTCATCGTCGAGCCCAATTCGGCGTTGGCCACCAGGATGTCGAGCTTGCCGTCGCCGTTCACATCGGCGACCGCTGGAGCCAGCGGGGTGTGCATCGCCGGGACGCTGATCGGCGTGCCGGGCACCTGGCCGGAGGGCGGAGCCTGGCAGGCGCCATTCGAGCAGATGTCGCCCGTCGAGCACGCGAGGTTGCACGCGTTGCAGTGGTCGGCGTTGCTCTGGAGGTTCGCCTCGCAGCCGTCGGACGCGACCCCATTGCAGTCTGCGAGGGTGCCGGCGCAGGCCTCGCATTGGGTCCCCTCGTAGGTGGGCGCGCATTGGCACGTGTAGCCGTTGATGCCGTCGGTGCACGTGCCGCCGTTCTGGCAGGGGTTCGGGGTGCAATCGTCGACGTTGGTCTCGCAGTTGGTCCCGGTATAACCGGGCGCGCATTGGCACGTGTAGGCATTGATGCCGTCGGTGCACGTGCCGCCGTTCTGGCACGGGTCGGGGGCGCAATCGTCGATGTTGATATCGCAAATCGTCCCGGTGAAGCCGGGCGCGCACTGGCACGTGTAGCTTTCGACGCCGTCGGTGCACATCCCGCCGTTCTGGCAGGGGTTGGGGGTGCAATCGTCGACGTTGGTCTCGCAGTTCGTCCCGGTGTAGCCGGGCGCGCACTGGCACGTGTAGCCGTCGACGCTGTCGGTGCAGGTCCCGCCGTTCTGGCAGGGGTTGGGAGTACAGCCGTCGACGTTGGTTTCGCAGTTCGTCCCGGTGTAGCCGGGCGCGCACTGGCACGTATAGCCTTCGACGCCGTCGGTGCACGTGCCGCCGTTCTGGCAGGGGTTCGGGGTGCAATCGTCGACGTTGGTCTCGCAGTTCGTCCCGGTGAAGCCGGGCGCGCATTGGCACGTGTAGCCGTCGACGCCGTCGGTGCAGGTCCCGCCGTTCTGGCAGGGGTTGGGGGTGCAGCCGTCGACGTTGGTCTCGCAGTTCGTCCCGGTGAAGCCGGGCGCGCACTGGCACGTGTAGCTATCGACGCCGTCGGTGCATGTCCCGCCGTTCTGGCACGGGTTGGGGGTGCAATCGTCGACGTTCGTGCACGTGCTGGGCTGCTCGGAGCAGGTCCAGCCGCTCTCGACCGCGCAGTCGCTGGAGCAGCCATCGCCGCTCGCCTCGTTGCCGTCGTCGCAGGTCTCTGGCGCGGCGAGGGCACCGTCGCCGCACAACGCGTTCACGCCGCCCTTGCCGTCGTCGAGCTCGCTGCGATCGACGCGGGCGATGATCTCGCAACCCGTCGATCCGAGCATCGCCCCGAAGACGAGCGCCCAGTAGCCCAACCGCCCAGCCACATGCAACGTCGTCACGTTCATGGAAGATGAAGAAGAGTGCATCATCGGAGCACGCTTATAGCCGAAAGCGCACGCGCGCGGTGGACCTTCGCAATGTCCGCGGTTCTGTCACGGATCATTCCTGCGCTTTTTGAACAGCTCTGCAGTTTTTGAACAGCGCGCCTCGCCGCGTCGAAACTCCGCCCCCAAAAAGAAAGGCCCCCTCGGACGAACCGAGGGGGCCTTCTTCATTTCGATCGATTCGCCGTGGCGACGATCAGCCGAACAGCGGCAGCTCTTCCTTCTCCTTGATCGGGAAGCGCGCCGCGACCTCGTTTTGATCGATCCCCGCGAGCCTGCGAAGCGCGCGGTGCACGTGGCCGGGCTTCAGGCGGACGCCGCCGCCCTCGACCGGCTCGAGCGTCTTCGGGTCGATGTTCATCGGGTTGTGACGCTCGGTCGTCTTGCCGATGACCTGATTGCCCGGGATGCCCGCGCCCATCATCAGCATGCTGGTGATCGACCAGTGGTCCTTGCCGTTGCCGGAGTTGTACCCCGGCGTGCGGCCGAAGTCGGACCCGACGACGATCACCATATTGCCCCAGACGCCCGTCGCCTTCGCCTCTTCGACGAGGTAGTCGATGCCGTCCCAGAGCTCGGCCAGGCGCCCGAACTGCTGATCGTCGTTGTTGCCGTGCGTGTCGAACCCGCCGATGCCCAGGTTCGCGCTGACGCAGATGCCGGCGCGGTAGGCGGCGAGCGCGATTTGCGCCTGACGACGGAGGTTCGAGTTCTCGAGCTGCGTGGGCAGGTACTCCGTCAGCTTCTTGAGCTCGTTTTGCCCCGAGCGCGCCGTGAACAGCATACCCATCGACTGCTGGATGCGCGGCAGGTTCTGCTTCTCGGAGTACGCCAGGTGGCGGGCGGAGCGCGTCTCGGCGATGCGCGCCTCCGTCTCCTCCGTGTAGTACGGCGTCTTGCTCTCGTCGTACATCGGGTCGATGATGTTCGGGTAGGCGATGCGACGGATCGCGTCGATGTTGCCCACCCGGGTCACCGCCACGGTGCCGGCCGTCGTGTCGTAGCCGCCGTACGAGATGTACGCCATCGGCAGCGAGCCGCCTGCGACGGCGGCCGTGAGCGCGGCGAACGAGGCCTTGTTCTCGGCCAAGGTGCCCGCCCACGTCACGCGCGTGCCGACGTCGTGGCTGTTCGTCGACGTATCGACGGCGTTCAGGACCATGAGGTCGTTCACGTACTTGTCGAAGAACTTCTTGTTCGCGCCGTCCGGATCCGGGGCGTACCGCATCGGGAGCTTGCTCGTGCTCCCGACCGCCGTCCCGACCGTGTCCGCGAGGTAATGGTTCATCGGATCGGGATCATCCGGCCCCTTCGAACCCTTCGGGTCGCAGTGGCTCGTGACGTCCCAGCCGCCGCCGGCGTGGATCATGACCCAGAACTTGCCCGTATAGGGCGCGGCTCCGGCGTCGCTGGTGAACGGGATGGTGCTAGCGGCAACGCCGAGCCCCGCCGTCGATGCAATCTTGAGGAAATCTCTTCGGTCCATGGGGGCTCGCCTCTCACTCGTAAAGGAAGTGGTAGTCGGACAGCATGTACGTCACGACCGTCATCCACGACCGGATGACGTAATTCGGATCCTCACGCAGGCGATCCTCTTCGGGCAGCGGCGTACGCGTCCAGTAGTCGTTCTCCACGCGGCACGGGCCGGCCAGCCACGTCGAGTATTTGCCCTCGGGCTGCGACGCGTCGCTCATGCCCTTCACGCCCTCGCGGTACGTATCGAGGAAGAGCTTGTAGGTCCGCTCGATCTCGGGATGCCCGTCGGGCAGCGTCTCGCCGAGGATGTGCTTGTGGAGGTGCTGGATGTTCTTCTTGATGGCCACGACGGCGGGCTCGACCGGGAAGCCATTCTTGTCTTCCGGCTCGAAGCTCGTCTCGACGTACGGGAAGAGCATGCGCTCCTCCGGCACCTTCCACATGTCGCGCGGGACGGCGATGCAGGACATCTCGTTCGCCATGCGCTCGCCGATGTTCGCCATGATGCCGTTCGGGCTGATCACGCGCTTGACCACGTCGGCCGAGTCGATGCCGCCGTAAAGCATGCGGTAGGCATCGCTGCGGAGCAGGTAGTCGTACGTGCCGCCGTTGTCCTCGTACGCGCGGGGACGCCACGGATAGCCGAGGACGGCGTGGATCTTCCGGTGGAGCTGCTCGGGCGTGATGAGGCGGCCCATGCCGACCTCGCCGAGCCGCGCCTTGCCGGCCGCGTCGAGCGCGCCGCTGTTCTTCGCGCGGAAGTAGGGCGAGTGGACGATCTGCTTCACGACGACCTTGAGGTCGTAGCCTGAAGCCTCGAACTCGTGCGCGATCTTGCTGAACTCCGTGTACTCGGCGAGGTACGCCTGGAACTCGGTCGAGAACTCGGTCGCCTTGGGGTCTTGCGGCGCCACGAGCGGCTTCTGGCCCGTGAGGCCCTCGAAGACGATGTACACGGCCGAGAGGGCGAAGCGCGGGTCTGCGGCGATGCGCGGGGCGAGCCACTGCAGGCCTTGCGGCAGGAGCTCGTACGGCGTCTTTTCGCCCTTGAAGCCCGGCGGACGCATGTCGTCGAGCGGAGGCGTCATCGGATCGTAGGCCGCGCGCCCGTTCCAGTGCCGGAACGCGCCGGCGACCGGATCGATCTCCACGTGGCATTGCTGGCAGGCGGTCGCGTTGAGGGTCGGGTTGACCTCGGTGATGAGCGTCTGATCGAGCGGCTGCTGGCCGGTCTTCAGGATGTCGGTGCCGAGGAAGAACTGGTAGACCATGCGCGCGCGCGCCCGGTTCCGGTTCGTCTCCGTCGTCGGGAACCGGTTCAGGAACATCGGCGACGAGAGAACGCCGGCGTGCGGCAGGCTCGGGATCTGCGCCTCGATGAACTCGTTCGGGTCGGAGTCGTTCTTGAAGGGCAGGTCGTCGCCGAGCATGAACGCCTTCGCGGAGAAGGGGTTCACCATGATGTAGTTCGCCGTCAGGATCTCGCTGAACGGCCGGTTCTCGCGCACCACGTGGGCCACGAGCTCGAGCGGCTCGCGCGCCACGCCGCGGTTCGTCCAGGAACGCAGCTTGTTGTAGAGGTCGTCGGCGTTCCAGGCGCCGTACTTGTCGATGGCGTCTTCCATCGCCTTCGGCTCGGCGTTCGCGCCCTCGAAGAACTGGTCGTACCAGTAGGGGTTGTAATAATCGATGTCGTTGAGGAGCTGCACCGCGTCCTCGTTCCCCAGGTAGCGATCCGTGAGGAACTGGTCGTTGTAGATCTCCTTCAGGCGCGTGTAGAACGTCTCCTCGGTCATCATCTTGTCGAGGACCGGATCGAGCGCGCGGATGCCGCCGGCCTCGATGGCATCTTCTTCTTCCACGGTGGGCAGTCGGCCGACCAGGGAGAGCGCGGCCTTGCGGAGCGTCTCGGCGGGCGTCGCGAGCTGCACGCCCGTGAACGTCGCCGAGAGGTTCGTCTCGCAGGAGGAGGGCTCGTTGAAGCGATTCACGAGCTCCTCGAGCGCCTTGAACTCGTCGCTGCCCGGCTGGATGGCCACGCCGCCCGGATGCTTGCGGGACGCGGTGCCGCCGGTGGGCATGGCGAGGAGCTGCGACATGCCGTCCTGCTGGAGGGCGGCGGCGTTCTTCATGATCTCGTAGTTCGTGTCGAGAAAGCCTGCTTCGCTGCTGCCTCGAAGCACGAGGCTCGAGTCCTTCGCGACCCCGTTCGAGGTATGGCAGGCGATGCAGTTGTTCGAAAGGATCGGAGCCCAGACCTGCTCGGCGAAGAACATCTGGTCCGAAACGCACGGACCATCGTCCTCCCCAGCGATGCAGCCGGTGAACCCCAGCGCGCCGATCGCGGCCAGGGACACCAGTCCAATGGAGCCAAGATGTTTTCCGAGTCGTCTTCGCGTTCGCGGCATGAGCGGCCTCGTAGGTGGTTCCAGCCTCGTAAGGACGAGCCTGGAAAGTCATACGTAACGGAAGCTCTCTTCTACACGAGGACCGCCGCCTCTGGAATGGTGGGAATCTAGGCCCTACTTCCCTACCTTGGGGCCATTACGGAGAAGGAATGGACTTTTCCCCTCGCAGCATAACGCGAAGGCGCGTCCGCGAGGCTCGATACGTCACGCAAGGTTGCGTGCGTATTCTCGATTTTGGCGAAATCAGGCCCCGCCGGCGCCGCCGGCTCCGCCCGCACCACCGGCGCCGGCGGCCCCACCGGCGCCACCGGCTCCACCCGCGCCGCC
>NZ_JASBQE010000107.1 GCF_029960785.1 Polyangium sp. 15x6 | reverse complement strand
GGCCGCGGGGGGCTGCGAGGGCTGCGCGACGGACGCGGGCTGCGCGGGCGGCGCGGCTTGCACTGGCTGCACCGGCTGCGCGGGCGGCGCAGGCTGCGGCGCGGCTTGCGCGGCGGGCATCGGCGGCGGCGGGGGCTGCGCGCTCCCGGCCTTCATCCGCGCCACGTTCGCCATGAACCCGTTCGGGTTTGCCTTCAGGTACGCCGCGTACTGCGGACCGAGCTCGCCCGTGCGGCCGAGCAGCGCCGCGAAGTGATCCGCGAGCTGCATCGCGCGATCGTGCCCCGGCGAAGCGCCGAGCGCCGACAGCGAGTACGAGAGCCCGTACTCTCCGTCGTACGTCTCCGCGAGCTGCACGAAGATACCGGCGGTCTCGTCGCGCTCCGGCTGCGGCACGTTCTCGCCCGCGTTGATGCGCTCGAGCACGCTCACGCCGAGCTCCTGCGTGAGCGCGACGTCGGTCGGACGCACCGCGCGCGCCGAGCGCAGCGCCTGCGTCGCGCCCGGCATGTCACCCGCGCGCTTGCGGATGTCGGCCTCGTCTCGATAGAGCGCGAGCTTGCGCTCGGGATCCTCGGCGATGGCCTGCTCCATCGCGAAGTACGGAATCGCCTCCGCGTACTGCTGCTGCGACTTCAGGATCTCGCGCGCCGCGTAAATCGCGTACACGTTGCGGGGATCGAGCTCGGCGACCTTGCGCCAGTTCTCCACCGCGCGATCGGGGCGCGCGAGCTGCGGCTCGCTCCACATCCGTCCAAGCTCCTCGTGAAGCTTGAGGAGCATCGTCCGCACCTCCGGCTTCGCGGCGGCGGGCGCGAGCCCTTTTGCTTGCCGCTCGTAAAGCTGGATGAGCGACATCACGTCGCCCTTCTCGCGGAAGAGCTGCGCGAGCCGCTCGGCCGAGCGATGCATCGGATCCCGGTCGACCGCGAGCAACAGCGTGCGCACGGTATTGTTCATGTCGCCGAACGCCGCTTGCCAGACGTTCGCGGCCTCGCTCAGCCAATGGGCGCCGTAGGCGGGATCCGGCGTCTGCGTCCCGACGCGCTCCAGCAGCATGGCGTACGAGCGAGGGTCCTGCGCGCCTGCGCGATGCGCGTACGCGAGCGCCTCCTGGTCGTGGGGGTTCGCGAGGAGGCGCTGGACGAGCATTTCGATTTCACGAGGATCCATCGTTGTCCGTGCGCGAAGGTACACGGCTCTCTGGGCGCCGTATAGTCGCCTCGCGCCCGCCCGCTGCATGCCGCGCCGCGCCGCCCCCGGGCCCTCCGACGAGCGCCGCCTCGATCGCCGCGATGAACGCCCGCGCGCTCTTTGGCCGATCCTCCGGCCGCTTGCAGAGCGCCCGCACCACGAGGTCCGACAAGGCCCGCGGGATCCCCGCCTCCGGCGCCGCCTCGCAGGGCGCGATCGGCGGCTCGTGCACGTGTTTGGCCATCACACGCGCCGCGTCCCGCTCGACGAACGGGGGCCTGCCCACGAGCATCTGGTAAAGGAGCGCGCCCACCGCATAGAGGTCGCTCCGCGCATCCACCGGCTCGCCCAGCGCCTGCTCCGGCGACATGTACCGCGGCGTACCGACGGGACCGCTCCCCCACCCGAGCGCCGCCTCTTTTGGATCGCGCGGCCGAAGCCCCAGGTCCGCGAGCCCGAAATCGAGCAGCTTTCCCGCCTCGGCGCCGCTTTCGAGGCGCGCGATGAACACGTTGTCGGGCTTCAGGTCCCGGTGGACGATCCCCTTCTCGTGCGCCTCGGCCAGCGACGTGAGCGCGTGCGTCGCGAGCCGCGTCGCCTCCGCGATCGAGAGCCGCCCTTCCCGACGCAGCCGGACGCCGAGCGGCTCGCCTTCGAGCATCTCCATCACGAGGAACCGCGACACCGTGGGCGAGACGAGCGCGTCCTCCCCGCCTTGCACGATCTCGCCCACGTCGAGCACCTGCACCGTGTGCGGCGAGCGCAACATCGAGAGGACCCGCGCCTCTCGATCGAGCCGCGAAAGCGCCCGCGCGCCGAGCCCTCGATCTCCGCGAAACACCTTCACCGCGACGTCCTGCCCCCGCGTCGCGTCCCGCGCCCGGTACACCGCGCCCATCGAACCCGCGCCGATCCGACCGAGCACCACGTACCGACCCGCGATCGTCGTCCCGAGGAACGGATCTCCATCTGCGTCGGCGAGGACCGACGCGGCGACGAGCGCAAACCCGTCGCGCGGGCAAAACACGGGGACTGCTCTCCCCTCGGTCGCCTCGGGCTTCGGCTCCCGGCAGCGCGGGCAAACGAGCCCGGTCAAAGACCGCAGCGCGGGCCTCCCCATCAGCGAAGCTTGCAGGCGTGCTCGCCCACCATCACGAACGCGCGCCGGCAGACCACGTCCACGGTCCGCTTCGGCGTCACCATCTCGAACGTCTGCCCGAACGGCGTCCGCTCGAGCCGCGTCACCTGCGCGCGACAGTTCGGCCCCTGCTCCCCGCACGCCACCGCCGCGGCCGCGCGCTCGACCTCGCTGTTGTCCGCCATCACGTTCACCGCGGCGGAGACGCTGAACAAGACGCAGAGGACGAAGATCGTGATCTGCCCGGCGCGCTTCATGACCGCGCATCCTAGCAGCGGAAGGCCGCGCCGCGCCCGAGATCCGAGCCCTCGACGCGCCTCTCCCTCAGAGCTTGATCCCGCCGTTTTGAATCGGCTCGAAGCTCTGCCGCCGCGTCTCGTACTTCCCGCGCACGAACGCGCCGAGCACGGGCGCCATGTTCGTCGGCACGTCCTCGTCCCACTCGCCGCCGTCGATCGCGTCGCGCGGAAAGAGATCCGGCGCGAGCAAGAAAAAGCTCGGCAGACGCTCGTGCGGCATCTTGAGCCCCGTCAGGTCCTCGTCGAACGCGTCGATGTCCACGCGGACGAGCCGCACGTGCGCGAGCGCCGTCTGCATGAGCGAATGCCCGAGCGACGATGACAAGCTGCGACACGAGATGCACTCGCTCTTCGTCGTCATCACGACGAGCGTCTCGCCCGCCGCGGCCGCGGCCGCGCGCTGCTTCGCGATCTCCTGCGAGAGCGACGACACCGACACGCCGACGTCCACGACCGTGACCGTGCCCTCCTTGCGGACCATCGTCTCTTTCTGGAAAACCGGCACGGCCTTGGAAGGCGGCGACGCGGGATCCGTGGTGTCCACCGTTCCCTCGGGCGGCGTGGCGGTGTCCCCGACCGTCACGACGTTGGCGATCGACGCGAGCTGCGCCTCGTCGCGCCGCTCCATCGTCCACACGCCAAATGCGATGGCCGCGCCCCAGGCGACCGTCAGGCAAATCCCGAGCCCCATTCCCAGCGTTGCCAGGACGTACCCGCGGCGCTCGGCGCCCACGCCGGCGTGCTCTCGCCGCGCGGCCCAGCCGAAGACGATGGCGGCGACCGAGCCCAGCGGTCCGCCCACGAACGGCGCCAGGATCGACGTCAGGGCCAGCGTCGAGAGGGGCTTTTTTTGGGGCGGCCTGGGCCCCCGCAGGTACGGGTCCGAGAGCGGAGGGAGCTCCGTCGGGCCCTCGGCTCGGGCGACGCGCGAAAGCGCGGACCTCGGGGAAATGGCCTCGCTCACCCACGAATTCTAGCGCCTAATCTCGCTTACGCTCGCAAACCAAGGATGGACGGAATGAAGCGTCCCGCCCGTGCAGAAGGGATACGCCATACCCCCGCGCAGCGTGGTAGGAGGAAGGTGCCCTCTCATGATCGAACCGGCCCGCTCCTCCGTCTTTCCCCGAGCCTCGGCCGCCCGGCTCGTGTCCGTGACGATCGGTGACTACCAGGCGCTCGGGAGCAGCACGATCGAGCTCTCCATCGGCGCGCGCCGCACCGTGCTCCACGCGAAGGGCGGGTCCCTCGCGTCCTTGCTCGTCCAGGGCATCGCCGAAGGCGCGCACATCGCCGTCCACGCGCTGAGCGACCCGGAAAAACCTCGCCATTTCCGCTGCGAGTTCGAGGGCGACGCCGGCGAGCACCTCGTCTACGCCTACGATCGCCGTTTCCACGATCTCGAAGACGACGACGAACCCTTCCCGCCCTCGATGCGCTGGGAAGAACACGCGGCCCGCACCGACAATGCGAACGTGGATCTCTGGACGGTGCGCGATCGGCGCGCCGTCTTCGGCGACGGCAGCCGCATCTCGCTCCCCTCGGGTGTCGGCGCGCTCGCGCTCGCGGGCGAGTCGGCCGATCGCGTGCCCGAGGACGCGCGCCGCATCCGCGCCTACCTCGAAGGCATCCGCTGGCTCGGCCTCGCCCTCTCGCGCCCGTCGATCGAGGATCGCGCGGGCGTCACGCTCACGGGTCGATCGGGCGTCCTCTGGACCTCGCGTGGCCTCGACGCGCGCCTGCTCTCGCTCGCGTCGACGCTCGTCATCTGGTTCGAGCTCTACCGCGAGCGGTACAACAAGGTCGTCGAACTCTGCCAGCGCATCGGCGCGCCGGGCGAGCTCGCGGTGCAGATCACGCGCGACCCGTCCGCGCGCGCGGACGTCGCGCCGCAGGACCGCGCCAGCATCACGTTCGAGGGCGTGGATTTCGGACGCCTGTCCGACACCGTGATCCGCCGGCTCGAGCTGCTCGTCGCGCTCGTGGATCCGGAGTCGACGGCGCTGCTCCTCGAGGAGCCCGAGGTCTCCGCGGTCCCCGGCAAGATCGGCGAGCTGCTCGACGTGATCGAGGCTTGCGCCGATCACCGGCAGATCATCGTCTCGACGAAGTCGCCGCACGTGGTCGACTGGGCGCGCCCCGAAGAGCTCCGGCTCGTCGAGACGAACCGGTATCGTGATCTCTCCGTGCGCGGCCTCGACTTCAGCGAGCTCGGCGCCGCGCAGGCCCACGTCGCGGCCGGCGGCAAGCTGTCGGCGTTCCTCGCGTCCTGATCACGCACGTCGACGCGGCCGAGCGCTCGTCACCCGCGCGAGCAGGGCCCGCGCACGCGCGTGCGCTCGAACGACACGTTCTGCCGCGCTCAGGGGATGCAGCTCGACTCGAGCGTGCGCAGCACCGCGCGCTTCGTGCTCACGCCGCCGCTCATGGGCTCGGCCCACAGGAAGCCCATGCGCGGGCCGGCGGGCGTGACGGCAGCCGGATCCTTCACCGCGCCCGTCCCGTCGCTGACCCGCATGCCCGTGGCCGACGGCTCCCCGCTCTCCGAGAGCTTCACCGCGAGGACCTGATCGTCCTTGCCGCCCTCTTGACCGAGGAACACGACGAGCGCGCCGTCGCCAATCGGCGCGAGCGCCGGGGCCCGACCGCGCCCGACCAGCCACGTCTTTTCGCCGGGGCGCGCAGCCGCGTCGACCGCGCGCGCGAGGATCTTGTCGCCCTCGATCCACACGGCCATCGCGCCTTTCGTCGTGGCCACGAGGTTCACGCGTTCGCGCGCGGGCGCGCCGGCCGGCGGGACTGCAGCGAGGGTGTGGGCCTCGTCGATCTCCTTGCCCGCGAGATCGAAGCGCGAGACGACGATCCGCCCGTCTCCCTCGTGCCAGGCGAGCGTGTAACCGGTTCCATCCGCGGCGACGGCGGGCCTGCGCGGCTCGTGGGCGTGGTGCGTCGCGCCGAGCGCCTGCACGGCCGGCGCGGCTGCGTCCGTCGGGGCGAACTGGAACAACCCGAGTTGCGCCTTCTCCATGTTGAACGGCGCCACCGCGACGATCGCTCCTGCGGGCGTCGCGGCGAGCGCCACGTCGTCCGCGTTCGCGGCGTTCACCGTGCTGAGGTGCTCGATCACGGGCGCGGGCGACGTCTCCCAGCGCGGCTTCGTGTACGCGAGGCCGTCGGCGTCGAACCACACGAGCGTCCAGCCCGCGCCGTTCGCGAACATCCGCGGCGCCGTCTCGTTCGCCGTCCCGATGCCGCGCGCCCGCGCCACCTGCTTCGCGTCGAGGGCGAACCCTGCGAAGGCGAGCTGCGCGCCCGGCTTGTTCGCGGCGAGCTTGATGAGCCACGCGGCGGCGATCGCTCCCTCTTGCCCTGCGGCCGTCACCTCGCCGCGTTGCAAGTACGTCGCGATCTCCCCGGTCTGTACCTTGCACGCCTCGGTCTGCGCGGCCGCGACGAACGAGGACACACCGGAGCCCACGGGCTCGCTCGCGGGAGGCGGCGCTTGAACCGCGCTCGCCGAGGTCGCGGGCGGATCCGCGGCGGCGCTCGTCGCGGCCGACGCGCTCGGCGCGACCGAAGCGCTCGGGGCCGGCGTGGAGCCGCCTTCCGTCTTCCGCCCGCATCCGACGGAAACGAGACCGACGACCAGGCTCATCGTCATGCCGACGAACCCGAGGGACCACGCGCTGGTCGCGATCTCTGGGGAGCGAATCTGCTTCATCCCCGCCGAGCCCCCCGGCGCGCCATGCGACATTGGATCAACCTCGACAAGGCCGGCACCTGATCCACGAAGAGGGACCACGGCAGCCTATCCCATCAAGCGAAGTCGCGATCCCTCAATGTGCTTTCGCTTACAAACAGTGCGAAGAAGAGGACTTGAACCTCCACGCCCTTGCGGGCACTGGAACCTGAATCCAGCGCGTCTGCCAATTCCGCCATCTTCGCGTGATGCCTTCCCGTGAAGGACATCGTTCCGCCGGCCGTTCGGCCAGCGGGGGCGTATAGATAGATCGGCCGAAGCCCTGCGCGCAAGGACGATTTTCGCTTTTCGTCTCCTTCGTGCCGGGCGCCCCGAAGCGCCGCGAAAAACCGCGCCGCGCGCCCCTCCTCGACGCCCCGGAGCGCTCGCTCCTCGCCGAGCACGCCTGCACGTGCGCGTCCGCCACACGGGCGCGGCACCGTACGTGCTCCGCGAACCCCCGATGGCGAGGCGCGAGCACCTTGGGTCTCCGGCGGTGGCTCGTGCTGCGACCGGCGGTCCGCTCGGCGTTGCGAGCGTCGCTGCCTCACCCCCCGATGGGAGGAGCCTATTCGTGCCGAGGAAGAAGATCGTCGTCGTGGAGGACGACCCCGAGCTCCGGGATCTCGAGACCTTCCTGCTCGGCGCCGAGGGCTACGACGTCGTCGGCGTCGCCGATGGCATCGACGCCGCCGCGATCGTCAAGCGCGAGCGTGCCGACCTCGTCCTGCTCGACCTCATGCTGCCGGGCAAGGATGGCAACGCGGTCCTCGAAGAGCTCGCGGCCGAGCCGGAGACGCGGCCCACGCCCGTGATCGTCGTCTCCGCGTTCCTCGCGCAGCTCCGCCTCACGCCGCAGGTCCGCCGCGTCCTCTCCAAGCCGTTCGACGTGAGTGATCTCCTCGACGCCGTCGCGCGCGAGGTCGAGCGTCCCCGCGAAGAGGTGGCTTGATGAACGGCCCTCACGACGACGGATCTGCGCGTGGCCTCGCCTCGCTCGCCGTCGACCTCGACGCTCCTGCTCCCTCGCCCGCGTCGCAGCCGAACCAGCCTGCTGGCATCGTCTCGCTCGACGCGCCGCCGTCTGCGCGTGACATCCGCGACGCCACCCTCCTCAAGGAAGGCGACCTCTTCCTCCTCACGGACGCCGAGGGCAACGTCCCGCGCAAGAACCGCGAGGGCTACGGCCTCTACCTCGGCGACACGCGTTTCTTGAGCAGCTACGAGCTCGCCATCCAGGGCCTCCGCCCGACGATCCTCCTCTCCAGCGACCACGCGCATTTCCTCGGCGCGCAGGTCCTCACGAACCCGAACCTCGTCACGCCCGAGGGCCAGGCCGTCCACGAGCAGACCATCCAGATCCGACGCTACCGCCTCGTTCGCCCCACCGAGGTCAGCGAGTCGCTCACGTTCCAGAACTACAACCGCTTCCCCGTCACGCTCGACGTCGAGCTCCATTTCGAGGCCGACTTCTCCGACATGTTCGAGGTCCGCGGCATCGTGAAGGGCGCGCGCAAAGGCAAACCGCACGTGCCCGAGCACATGCCGAGCGTCTTGCGCTTCCGCTACGACGGCGCCGACGGCCTCGCGCGGCGCACCGAGGTCCGCTTCGATCCCACGCCCGACAGGCTCGCGTCGTGCACCGCGAGCTACCGCATCGAGCTCCGCCCGGGCGGCTCCACGTGCATCACGATTGGCGTCAGCGTCGACACCTCGCCGATGACGAACACGAACGGCCCTTCGATGCCGCGCCGCGCGCTCACGGGCTACAAGCAGTGGCTCGCGGGCCAGGTCGGCGTCGAGACGAGCAACAGCCTCTTCAACGCGGTCTTCGCGAAGGCGCGCAACGACCTCCGCGTCTTGCTCTCCGGCGATCCCGACGCGCCCTTCATCGCGGCGGGCATCCCCTGGTACGCGTGCCTCTTCGGGCGCGACACCATCATCACCGCGCTGCTCTACCTCTGGATCTCCGCCGAGCCTGCGCGCCAGGCGCTCCGCTTGCTCAACCACCACCAGGGCAGCCGCGACGATCCCGCGCGCGACGAGGAGCCTGGCAAGGTCATGCACGAGCTTCGCCGCGGCGAGCTCGCGCACCTCGGCGTCGTCCCCTTCTCGCCGTACTACGGCACCGTCGACGCGACGCCCCTCTGGATCATCCTCCTCGCCGAGTACTACCGCGCGACCGGCGATCTCGACCTCGTCCGCGAGTTCCGCCCGAACCTCGACGCCGCGCTCCTCTGGATGGATCGCTACGGCGATCGCGACGGCGACGGCTTCCTCGAGTACGCGTGCCGCTCTGACGCGGGACTCGTCAACCAGGGCTGGAAGGACTCCACCGACGCGATCACGCATCCCGACGGCACCCTCGCCAAACCTCCGATCGCGCTCGTCGAAGTGCAGGCCTACGCCTACGCGAGCCGCCGCGCCGCGGCGCGCATCTACCGCGTGCTCGGCGATCCTGCGCGCGCCGCCTCCGAAGAGCTACGCGCCGCTGCGCTCCGCGACGCCATCGACGCGGCCTTCTGGATGCCTGCGGAGAACGCGTACGCCATCGCGCTCGACGGCGACAAACGGCAAGTCGCGACCGTCTCTTCGAACGCGGGCCATGCGCTCTGGGCCGGCGCCGTCCCGCACGCGCGCGGTGAGCTCATGGCGCGGCGCCTCATGGAAGAGGACCTCTTCTCCGGCTGGGGCATCCGCACCCTCTCCACGCGCGCGGCTCGGTACAACCCCACGGGCTACCACCTCGGCACCGTCTGGCCGCACGACAACGCCCTCATCGCGCTCGGCTTCAAGCGCTACCGCCAGGAGCCCCTCGCCCTCGAGCTCGTCACGGCGCTCTTCGAGGCCGCGCAGCACTTCCCTGCGTATCGCATGCCCGAGCTCTTCTGCGGCTTCGCGCGCAGCGCCTTCGCCGTCCCTGTCCGTTACCCCGTCGCGTGCAGCCCCCAGGCCTGGGCTGCGGCTTCTTGGGCGGCCCTCCTCGCCTCCCTCCTCGGCCTCTCCCCCAACGCGCCGGGCAGCGAGCTTCGGATCGTCCGCCCCACCCTTCCTCGCTGGCTGCACTGGGTCGAGGTCAAGCGCCTCTCGGTCGGCCGTGGGGAAGTCGACCTTCGGTACCAGCGTGTGGAAGAGCATACTGCCGTGGACGTCGCTGCGATGCGGGGGGATGTGAGGGTGACTTTCGTGGACACCTGGGAAGAGGACACGACATACCCACCCAACCCTGCGAATCCGTGAAGTTTTTCGGGTCTCGGCGCCGCTATCCTACCTTCACGCACCCGAGCAAGCTCCCTCCCTTCATTTTTTCCGATGTCCGTACAGCCTTCGATGCATACCTTCCCGGCTCCCTCGTCCAAGTCTGCCAGGAGGTCTACCCGTGCGAACGACTGTCATTCGCTCCCTGCTCGCCACTTCTGTGATCGCTTCCGCCTCTGGTTTCTTGTGCGCGGACGCGGCCGCGGAGGGGACGGTCGGGGTCCTCGTGCTCCGGGAGCACGGGGTGGGGAGCGCGGCGCAAGCCCAGCCTTATGTCGACAAGTTCGTGTCCGTCGCGGCCAAGCAGAACGGCTGGGGCGGCGCGAAGGGCGAGTATCACACGAGCCGCGGCAACGCCGAGGCCTTCATCTCCGCCCAGAAACCTCAGTTCGGCATCCTCTCGCTCGGCGCCTTCCTCGGCCTCAAGGCCAAGCACAACCTCGACATCATCGGCCAGGTCGCGGTCAATCGCGCCGGCGGCCAGCAGTATCACCTCATCAGCAAGGCCGCCTCGGACCTCGCCGGCTGCAAGGGCAAGGCGCTCGCCAGCGACCACGCCGACGATCCCAAGTTCATCGACAAGGTCGTCTCGAAGGGCGCCTTCAAGCTCGGTGATTTCACGTTGGTCGCGACGACCCGTCCGATCCAGACGATCAAGAAGGTCGTGAGCGGCGACGCCACGTGCGCGCTCATCGACGACGCCCAGCTCGCCGAGGCCACCAAGATCGACGCGGGCATCAAGTCCGTCTGGTCGAGCGACAAACTCCCGCCCATGGTCGTCGTCGCCTTCCCCTCCGCGCCCGCGGACGCGCGCAAAGCGTTCCAGGCAAACCTCGGCAAGATTTGCGAGGGCGAGGGCAAAGCGACGTGCGGCGAGGTAGGCATCCTCGCCCTCAAGTCCGCGACGACCGCCGATTACGCCGGCGTCGTCGCTGCGTACGACAAGTAGCGCCTCTTCGCTCGCCTACGCGGGGCGCTTCTCCCCCCAGGCGGTGTTATTTCTCCCCCCCCGTGCGCTGGTCCTTTCTCCTCCTCGTCGCTGCCCTGGGCGTGTTGCCCGCGTGCTGGGGCGGCGTGACCGGCGCGCAGGGCCCCGCCGTCAACGCTGCGCTCAAGATTGCCGTCGCCACGAAAGACGCGCTCCTCATCGCCGACACGCTCGAAGACCTCATCGCCGCGGGCGTGGACACCCCGGAGGATCGCCAGCTCGCCTACGCGGAGGTGCGCACGCGCGCGGTCGACACAGCCGCGTACACGTACGCGCGCGCCGTCGTCACAGGGAGGCTCGTGCAGCTCAAGGGCTTGCTCGGGGCCGACATGGTCGGCGAAGTCGAGCACTACGCGCGCCGCAGCCGCGAGCTCGATCCGAAGTTCCGGAACGGCGCCGCCACGCGCATGCTCGGCACGCTCTACGTGGTCGCGCCCTCCGCGTTGCTCCGAAATGGAGACTCGGAGACCGGGCTCGAGCTGCTCGAAGGCCTCGTGCAGAAGGATCCCGACGTCATCGAGAACCACCTGCGCGTCGCCGAGGCCTACATCGCGCTCGGCGACGTCGATCCTGCCAAGCCCCACCTCTGCCGCTGCTCGGCCGACCGCGCGAAGCTCCGACGCGACGATCAGGCGCTCCTCGCGCAGCTCCTCAAGGACGCGGGCAACCCCACATGCCCGAAGCCTGCGGCGACCGCGCCCACGCCTTGAAACGCCGCGCGGGATCGACGGGCGGCCTGCGCGGGATCGTGATAGCAGCGTGCCCGTGTCGACCTCTTCGAGCTCTTCGAACGGCCCCACGAGCCCGAGCCACGACGCGCCCGGTTGGCTCGTGCGGCTCTTCTCCCGCATCATCGCGGCCCGCTGGATCATCATCGCCCTCTATGCGCTCGTGCTGCCGCCCGCGGCCTGGTTCGCGGCGCGCGTCCAGCAGGACAACGCGATCGAGCGCCTCATCGCGACGAGCGACACCGACTTCGTCAAGACACGCGAGTTCGAGAAGATCTTCGGCGCCGGCGAGTTCGCCGTCCTGCTCGCCGAGGCCGACGATCCCTTCGCGCCTGCGGTGCTCGAGCGTCTCGACAAACTCGAGCGCGCGCTGAAGGAGATCCCGCGCGTCGAGCCGAACTCCGCGCTCTCGATTTATCGCCGCGCCAAGGCCGGCTTCGATCCGACCCCCGAGCAATCCGAGGCGCTCCGCAAGTTCGTCTCGGGCACGAAGCTCTTCCAGGATCAGGGCCTCGCCGGCGACGGCTACCTCGCGATCGCGCTCATCCTCGACGTGCACACGAGCCAGGAGCGCCGCGAGACCCTCGGGGCCGTGCGCCGCGCGATCGAGACGACGGGCGGCGACGGCGCCCCGCTGAAGACGTTGCGCCAGGTCGGCCAGCCCTACGTCAACATCTACCTCGACGAGGACATGCAGAAGACCGGGCCGAAGTACTTCGGCATGTTCGCGGCGTTCATCATCGGCCTCTGCCTCTTCCTCTATCGCTCCGCGCGCACGCTCGCGGCCTTCTTGATCACGCTCGGCGTCTCGATCGCCCTCGCCATGGGCTACATCGGCCTCACGGGCGGCATCCTCACGATCGTCTCGCCGATGGTGCCGATGACGATCCTCGTCACGACCACGGCGACGCTCGTCTATTTGCAGTCGCGCTTCGTCGAGCGCCCCGCGGATCGCAGCGTCGACGACCACCAGGTCTTCTCCTTCGCCAACAAGTGGCTCGCTTGTACGGCCTCGGTCTTCGCGACGGCCGTGGGCTTCGCGGCGCTCGTCGTATCGAGCATCCAGCCCATCCGGCAGATGGGCGTCTGGGTCGCGGTTGGCCTCGCGCTCAGCTACATCGTCTGTTTCACGCTCTTCCCTGCGCTCCAGAAGATCCTGAAGACCCCGACCGCGATCGAGCAGAAGGTCGCGGCCGCGTGGTTCGTCCGCCTCACGGAGGCGCTGCCCCGCTGGAGTTATCGTTATCGCTGGCCGCTCGTCCTCGGCTCGATCGTGCTCTCCTTCGCGGGCGGCGTCGCGCTCTTCGGGCTGCCCGGCGTGGTCAAGCCGATGCGGCTGCTCACCGATCCCGTCGAATACATCAATTCGGGATCACGGCTCTATGCGGACACGAAGGCCATCGAGTCGAAGATGCCCGGCCTCTCGATCACCGAGGTCTGGCTCAAGGGCAGCGTCGGCAGCGTCTCGGAGCCCGACGCGCTCAAGGGTTTCCAGGCGTTTCACGAGGCGCTCGTCGCCGATCCCGAGGTCGGCGCGGCGATCGGACCGACCACGATCCTGCGCATGATGCAGTACCTCGGCGGCGCGGGCGACGCGTTCCCCAAGGACGCCGAGGCGCTCGACGAGCTCGCGGGCACGCTGGAATCGCTCGCGCCCGTGGACCCGCTGCTCGGTCGGTTCGTCCAGAAAAACGGCCTCGGTCAGACGCATTTCACGGTCATCTCGAAGGCGACCGAGCACGAGGCGTTCCAGAGGCTCCAGGCGAGCATCGACAAGCACTGGAAGGCCGCGGCCGAGGCGAACCCGGCGCTCAGGGAGTTCGAGCTCCGCACCGTGGGCATGGCGCCGCTCCAGGCGCGCGTCTCGCAGAGCCTCGTGCCCACGCTGGTCGAGAGCTTCGAGCTCACGGTCGGGATCATCTTCGTCACGTTCCTCGTGGTCTTCCGCAGCGGGGCGGCGCGGCTCATGGCCATGATCCCCTCGCTCTTCGCGATCCTCGTCATGTTCGGCGTCATGCGCATCACCGGCATGACGCTGAACGTCGCGACGATCCTCATCGCGTCGACCGTGCTCGGGACGAGCGAGAACGACCAGATCCATTTCTTCTATCACTTCCAGGAGGGCCGAAAGGAAGGCTCCGTGGAGCAGGCGCTCCGGCACACGCTCTTCGTGTCGGGCCGGGCGATCTTCTTCGCGACGCTCATCAACGCCGGCGGCTTCGTGGCCTTCGGAATGGCGGATCTGCCGCCGATCCGGCAATTCGGCATCCTCTCCGCCGTGGCCTTCGTCCTCTCGATGATCGCGGACTTCACCGCGCTCCCCGCGGCGCTCTGGCTCGTCTTCCGCACGAAGCCCGACGCCGAGCCCTCCCCGGCGAAGGCGCCCGGACAAACCCCCGCGGCGAATTGACCCTGCCAAACCCTCGAAGGAGAGACCGATGACCATTCGCACCGAGCGTGTCCAGATCCCCGTCGCCGACGGCACCACGATGGCCGGCTACCTCTGCCGGCCCGAGGGCGACGCGCCCCGCGCCGCCATCCTCGTCCTGCAGGAGATCTTCGGCGTCAACGCGCACATCCGCGACGTCGCCGAGCGCTTCGCCCGCGAGGGGTACGTGACGCTCGCGCCGGACCTCTTCCACCGCGCGGCGCCCGGCTACGAGGGAAGCTACGAGGACTACTCCCCGAGCATGAAGCTCGCGGTCCAGTACAAGGCCGAAGAGAGCGAGGCCGACGTGCGCGCCGCCGCCGAATACCTCGGAAAGCACCCGGCCGTCGAGGCGGGCCGCGTCGCCGCGCTCGGGTTCTGCATGGGCGGGCGCCTCGCGTTCGTGACGAACGGCGTCGCCCAGCTCAAGTGCGCGGTCTCCTTTTACGGCAGCATCGCGCCGGACAAACTGCCCTATGCCGCCACGCAATCGGGGAAGATCCTGCTCATCTGGGCCGGCAAGGATCCGTTCATCTCGAACGAGAAAGCGCAGAGCGTGGTGGACGCGCTGCGGAAGCACGAAAAGCCCTTCGTGAACATCGAGTTCTCCGAGCACGACCACGGCTTCTTCTGCGACGCGCGCAGCAATTACAATGCGGCCGCCGCGTCCCAGGCCTGGGCGCTCACGCTCGCGTTCTTGAAGTCGCACCTCTGATCGACGAATCCCCGAGGCTGCACCGCGAGCGCCCTTCCGCCGAAGGGCGCTCGTTCTTTTGTCGTCGTTTTCCGCCTCCGCGTGATTGAAAAGCGCCGCGCTGGAGCATCGGCCGGACCACGCGGACGGCCGTCCGTCCAGGGCTCCCGACGCGCGCATGGCGTGGACGAGGGTTTGCCCCGTGATCACGTTGCCGAACCCGACGGCGCGCCTTCGGGGAGGAGGACGGCGCCGTTCGACGCGGCTGAGGGGGGCGGGCGTCGTGGAGGGGGCGGCTCCCGACCCGTCGACGCGGGCGCCGCGAGGAAGGCCCCCCGGCGCGCGCGCAGGCTGCCTACGACGCCGCTCCTCCGAGCCGGGATCTTCCTCGTGCAAAACGAGGCGCCGCGCGTTCCCGACGTCGCGTTTGGATTCGGCCATGGCGGCGGAGCGGGCCGGGCAAGGCACACCCATATGCCGCGAATGAAACCGGGCAGCATTTACCCGGCCGGCACATGCGGTATCCCACCTTGCCGCACCAGACATAGTCGAGCTCGTTTGCATCGATGAATGCGCGGCAACGCTGGAGTCTGGCAACCGCAATTTCATGAATGCTAGGTGAGCGCTCGCGTGGTCTGGAGCTTGCTCGGTCGTGCAATCGACGGCTCCTCCCACGAGCGGAGAAATCGGAGAGCAATGCCATGCCGCCGGCGGACAGTCAGAACCCGCGCTCCGTACGAGGATCGACGCCGGGCACGGAGATCTCGGTCCTCGCGAGGACCATGTTCCGTGATCTGATGAGCGCCGGATACGAATCTCGCGACGTCATCACGTTCGCGACCGAGCTCCTGGAGCTGGTTCTCGCGAGCCTCCGATGCGCGAAGTCGGATGCAGCCGCCCCGAGGCAGCCGCGAAATGCGGCGGATGAAGACACGAAATGAGCCGCACGAACGTGACCAATCTCCCATTTTCATGAGATATCGCGGGCACCATCGCTGACCGAGCGCCCATTTTTCTTCGAGCGGGACTTTCTCGGACAGAAAAACACACGGAGGGGATATGGCCACCTTGTGCAGGCCGGAAGTCGCGGTTCCGGAGTACATCGTCACGATGGAAGATACGCTGAAATTGGCCGAGCGATTGCACGCGGGCAAACCGCAGCTCAAGCTCGCCATGCGGCTCATCAGCAGCACCGGGGTGCGGAAGCGGCACATCATTCAGCCCCTGGAGCAGACCCTCGAGCACCCTGGGTTCGAGGTCCGCAACAAGGTCTACGTGAGCGAGGCCAAACGCCGCGTACCGCCCGTGATTCAGCGAGCGCTGGAGCACGCAGAGCTCACGGCGCAGGACATCGACGCCATCCTCTATGTCTCGTGCACCGGCTTCATGATGCCGGCCATGACGGCCTGGCTCGTGAATACCATGGGATTCCGTCACGACACGCGGCAGATCCCGATCGCGCAGCTCGGCTGCGCGGCCGGCGCGGCGGCCATCAATCGCGCCCACGATTTCTGCATGGCGCACCCCGGCGCCAACGTCCTCATCGTGGCCTGCGAGTTTTGCTCGTTATGCTACCAGCCGCCCGACGACGACGTCGGGTCGCTCCTGTCCGACGGGCTCTTCGGGGACGCGGTGGGCGCGGTCGTCGTCCGGGGCCGCGGAGGCACCGGCATCCGGCTCGAGCGAAACGCCGCCTACATCATCCCGGACACCGAGGAATGGATCTCGTACGCCGTGAAGGAAACGGGATTCCATTTCAGACTCGACAAGCGGGTCCCCGGGACCATGAAGCCCCTCGCCCCCGTGCTGCGCGATCTCACCGCGCGTCACGGCTGGGACGTTGGCCATCTGGATTTCTACATCATTCACGCCGGCGGGCCGCGCATCCTCAACGATCTTTGCAAGTACCTGGGCGTACCGCTCGAGGCGTTCCGGTACAGCAGGGCCACGTTGACGGAATACGGCAACATCGCCAGCGTGGTCGTGCTCGACTCCATCGGCCGCCTGTTCGCGGACGACCAGGTCAAGAACGGCGGCAAGGGAATCATCGCAGGGTTCGGCCCCGGAATCACGGCGGAAATGAACGTCGGTTCCTGGACGACCAAGGAAGGCCGGTAGGGACGGCGCGCATTCTGCCGCTGTCGTGATCGAGAAGGACAGGAGGGGACTGCAATGAATACAGCACTCAAAGCTCCGTCGTCGACGTTCAACCTCGGCGGCGACCTTCCCGTGCGGCGCCTCGGTTATGGCGCCATGTATTTGACGGGGCCCGGCATGTGGGGCCCGCCGACCGACCCGGACGCGGCGATCCGGCTGCTCCGCCGCGCCGTCGACCTGGGCGTCAATTTCATCGACACGGCCGATTCCTACGGTCCGGCGGCCAATGAGCAGATCATCCGTCGCGCGCTCCATCCCTACCCTGCGGGGCTCGTGATCACCACCAAGGGCGGGCTTTTGCGTTCCGGACCGGAGGACTGGACGAACCGGGACAAACCGTACATCGTCCCCTGCGGACGCCCCGCGTACCTCCGCCAGCAGGTGGAGCTGAGCCTGCGCAACCTCGGGCTCGAGCGCATCGAGCTCTATCAGCTCCACCGCATCGACCCGGCCGTCCCGCTGGCCGATCAGCTCGGCGAGCTCGTCCGGCTCCGGGAGCAGGGCAAGATCCGCCATATCGCGCTCTCCGGGCAGCCCGAGGTCACCATCGAGCAGCTCGAAAAAGCTCGCGCGATCACCCAGATCGTCGCCGTGGAGAATCTCTACAACGTCGCGGACCGCGCCGGCGAGCCGGTCCTGCGTTATTGCGAAGAGCGCGGCATCGCCTTCATTCCGTGGTTCCCCATGGGCCACGGCGCCCTCGCCGGGCCGAACAGCATCCTCGCCGGGTTTGCCAAGAAGCGCGGCGCCACGCCCGCCCAGCTCGCCCTCGCCTGGCTCCTGCACAAGTCGCCGGCCATTCTCGCGATCCCCGGCACCTCCTCCTTCACGCACCTGGAGGAGAACCTCCGCGCCGCCCAGATCACGCTGAGCGAGAAGGAAATGACCGAGCTCGCGGACCTCGCCGCGAGCGTGCCGACGTGGCGTCCGTCGCCCACCGCAACTTCCACCACGAAGGAGGTCGCATGAATACCACAGCCCTTCACCCGAACGTCCGGATGTTGCGCACCTTGTATGCCGATCTGTCGCGCATCGGGGAGTACGTCGCCGACGATATGATCCTGCACAAGGCCGATCGGGCATTCTTTCGTGATGCCATGGCCGGCCGTGTCGTCGGCAGGGAAGCCGCGGTCGCTCACGAGTGCGAGCTCATCCGCATGACCGGCAATACCCTGGTGATGGACGTGCAGCACATCACCGCGAACGACCACTTCGGGGCCGTCTTCGGCGTCCTGCGGGCCAGCCGCGACGGGGCGACGCTCGCGGTACCGTTCTGCGGGGTGTGGCGCTTCCGCGACGGGCGCATCACGGAGCACTGGGAAAACGCCTACGACGTGGTGACCGTCCAGGCCTTCCTCTGCGGCGGCGAGATCAACTCCGCGTTCGTGCACAACGAGGACTGATCCACCACGTCGTCCGGGCCTCGGTCCTCGCCGGTCAGTGGCCGGCGGGGCCGAGGTCGACTTCGCCGCCGGGGTAGACGAACGAATCGCTGGGCGAATAAAAACAGGCGCCCGGCACGACCTGGAGCGGCGAGGCGGGCCGCAGCGCATACACCGGGTGATCGGAGGCGAGCATCTCGATCGAGAGCACCTCGAACGGGGTCACGAGATCGCCGATGTACGGATATCGGCCGCCCAGGATGCGATTGCCGAGCCGCGTCAAATAAAACAGATGGCCACGAGCGACCATGCCGATCTCCTTGCCCACGCGGGCGCGGGAGCGGATCACGGGGACGCCGTCGACGGTTGTCGTGGCCGTGAGGACGTCGTTCTCGATCTCGAGCGTGGTCTCGCCGGACGAGGCCGGGACGCCGCGCTCGCGGGCGTAGCCGCGGACGCGCTCGGACGAGTTCAGGTAATGCGTGAAGAACCGGCCGGGGGTCACGCCGTCGGGCGCGACGTGGCCGTCGAGATCGAGGCCGAGGTACGTGAGCGAATACGCGCCGAACCCCGTCGTTTGCTCGGGTGTATCGACCACGTATTGGTTCATGTAGATGGCATTGTTCTTCGCCGGGCGGAGCGTGGCCGGCAAGAGGCGCGCACAAGCCTTGGGATCGGCGGGGATCCAGCTCGTGTAGAGCATGCGACTGTGGATGACGAGCTGCGGCGAGACGAGCGGGCCTTCGGACATCCATGCCTCCAGGAACGAGATCAAGAGGAGCGTACACGGGTCGCGCGCTCTCACAAGACGGCGCGGAGGGCGGAAATTTGCCCAGACGGCACGCGTCAACGCGCTCTCGCGCTTCACCTGTTCAGGGCGGTAGACTGACGCATCGCGTGCGAAACGATCTCGAAAAGGCCTGCGCCTCCTGCAAGCTCCGGCTCCCGGCGACGGATTCGGTTTGCCCGCGTTGCCGTGCCGCGACCGTGCCCGTCGCGGACGCACTCCGGAGCTTGCGCGGGCGCGTCGGAAAGGACGCGTGGCTCGACGTCCCGCGCACGCTCGCGCTCTACGTGCCCGCGGCCCTCGGCCTCTTCGCCTCGGTGGTCGTCGACGCGCTTTTCCTGTGGGAAGAGGTGATCGGCTCGCCGTCCTTTCAGCCAAACGCCCTCGGGGTCGGGCTCGGGATGCTCGCGGGCCTGAGCTTCTTCGGCATCTGGTGCCTGGTCCTCGCCCTGCCGTGGGGCCTTTGGGCAGGGCTCGTCGTCCTCACGTTCGCCGTCTACCGACACGTTCGCGGAAATCCCGCGCCCCCGCCCCTCCTCTTGCCGCTGCCCCTGCCCGCGCCCCTTCGCCCGAGCTTGCTGCGTCGCGCCACCGAGCGCCTCGCCGACCTCTCCAAGAAGCTCGACGCGTGGCACGACGGAAGAGAGAAGCCGAGCCTGCGCATCCCGCTGCTCGTGCTCCTGACGGCGACGGTCATCGCCGAGGTTTTCGCGAAAAACCCCACGATCGAGCTCACGAGCTTGAAGGCTTTCGCGAACTCCGTCGGCCCGCTGCTCATCATGATGATCCCGATCGCCGTCGTGGCGAGGATCACCTCGATGTTCCCGCTTTATGCCGCGAACCGCATCACCGAACGGCTGGTCGCGGCCCTCCGGCGGATCGATGAACGAAACAGCGCGCTCATCGAGGACGAACCCTCGGTCGAGCCCCTCCGCGCCGGGCGCGCTTCGGCGCGTGGTCGCGTGTCGCGAGGCCAGAAGCCCGCGCTCGTCGCCCCGCTCTCGGGCAAACCTTGCCTCGCGTTCCGGCTCGTGGGCCGCATCGACGATGTCGTCCTCGACGACGGCGACGCCGTCCCCATGACCGTCGTGAACGGCGCCGAATCGGTGGAGATCCGCGGCGAACGCTTTTCGATTGCGCTCGGGAAGCCCGAGGAGCGGGCGCGGTCCCTCGATACCGAGGCCACCGCGCGTGTGACCGCCTTTCTCACCGCGCGCGGAATCCAGGCCCAGCCGCGATTCGCGGATCTCGGCGAGGCCTGCCTTCGAGAAGGCGACGAAATCGAGGCCTGGGGCACCGCCGGGCAAGAACGGACGGCGGGCGAAGGTTATCGCGACGTGGTCCTCGGCCGCGTGCTCGACGACGCGGACGGTTTGCCCGTCCTGATCACGCGATAGCCGTCACGCCGAGCCCCGGCTCCGCCGGCAGCTCGTAGCGCGGGCCGTCCGCCTCGTATCCGCCGCGGTACGGATCCCCGGCGAGCAGCCACGCCGTATCCAGATCGACGAAATCGACGCCCCCGAGCGCCGCCGCCACGTGCGCCCCGGCCGTCATGCCGAGCCGCGTCTCCACCATGCCGCCGATCATGATCGGCATTCCCGCCTCTTTCGCTGCCCGCCCGATCGCGAGCGCCCCGAGCGGCCCGCCCGATTTCACGAGCTTCAGGTTCACCCCGTCCGCGGCCCGCGCCGCGCGCACGCGCCCGAGGTCCGCGAGCGTCTTCACGGACTCGTCCGCGATCACCGGCGGCGCGAGCGCGTCGGCGACCTCCGCCATTCCCTCGAGATCGTCCGCGGCGCAGGGCTGCTCCCAACATTCGACGACGAGCCCTCTCGCCTCCACGGCGCGCCCCATCGTGATCGCCTGCGCCGCCGAGAACCCCGCGTTCGCGTCGATCCGAAACCGCGCGTCGGGCACGGCGTTCCGGATCGCGAACAGCGCCGCGAGGTCCTGATCCATGTCCTTGCCGACCTTCACCTTGAAATGGCGAAAGCCCTGCGCCGCCCAGCCCTGCGCGAGCTCGGCCATGCGCGCGGGCTCCGCGATCGGGATCGTGATGTCCGTCGTGAGCGTGCGCGTCGCCTCGCCCCGCGCCCCGCCGAGCAGGCGCCGGAGAGGCATCCCGAGGAGCCGCGCCCACGCGTCGAGGATCGCCGTCTCCAGCGCCGCCCGCGCCACCGGCTTGCCGGAAAGCACGCCGTCGAGCGCCGCGCCGAGCTCGACGAGCCCCGCGAGCGACACCCCGTGCTCGCCGTCCACGTCCGGGAGCACGATCGTCTGCCCGGACAAACGCTCCGAGGCCGCCCCCAGCGCCGCGAGCACGTCCGGCTGATCCTCCACCGTCACCGGCCAGAGCGCCGCGCCCTCGCCGAGCCCCTCGGCCCGCGCGCCGCCGGCCGCGAGCGTGACCCGCACCTCCGCCGAGCGCGTCACGGTCACGCGCCCCGTCGCGATGACGAACGGATCGTGGAGCGGGACCGATAGCGGGCGAACCGAGATGGCCTCGACGTGGAACATCGGCGCCACGCTTAGCACACCCGTCACGCCGTTTGGCGCGGGGCGACGGGCAATTCGAGCCCGATCCGCGCGCCGCCTTCCTCCCGGTTCGCCGCTCGCGCGCGGCCGCCGTGCGCCTCGGCGATCCGCGAGACCAAGGAGAGCCCGAGCCCGAGCGAGCCCTGCTCCCGCGCCTTCTCGTCCGGACGCCGGTAGAACGGCTCGAAGATCCGCTTCTCCTCGCCCGGCTCGAGTCCGCGGCCCGCGTCCTCGACCTCGAAGGCGACCGCGTCGGTAGCGGCCGTGATCCGCAGCGCGACCACGCCGCCGCCGTGCTTCTTCGCGTTGTCGAGCAGGTTCGCGAGCGCGCGCGCGAAGAGCGTCGGATCGGCGAGCACGGGCTCCGGTTTGCCCTCGACGACGAGCGCCTCGGCGCCGATCCCGGCGCGCTCGAGCGCGCGCAGGCCCGTCTCCACGGGATCGAGCCGCTCCTTCGCGAGCGCCGTGAAATCGAGCCGGCTCTGCGCGAGCAGATCCCCGACGAGCGCGTCGATCTCGAAGACCTCGCGATCGAGCTCGTCGAGGTTCTTCTGCACGGAAACGCCGTCCCGCGTGAGCTCCGTGAGCAGGCGGATCCGCGCGAGCGGCGTGCGCAGCTCGTGCGAGACCGCCGCGAGCAGCTCCCGCTGATCACTCATCTGCCGCTCGATCCGCGCGGCCATCTCGTTCATCGCCATCGAGAGCACGACAGCCTCGCCGTGGACGTGCCGCCCCATCCGCGCCCGCGCGCCGTAGTTGCCCCGCCCGATCTCGCCCGCGACGCGCGCGAGCTCCTCGAGTGGGCGCGAGAGCCTGCGCGCCACCGTACCCGAGAGCGCCCACAGGATCATGCCCGCCGCCACGAGCGGCGCGAGCCAGCGCAGCGGCCCCCCCGTGCGCGTCCGCTCGGCGCAGATCGAGACGACGCCGAGCCTGTGGCCCTCGCGCATCGCGGGCGCGTCGAGCGTCCACGCCCTCCGCCCGCAGCCGTGGCCGAACGCCTGGAGCGCGGCGCCGCTCGGGTCTCGCAAGGTCACGCTCACGTCGAGGTCGTCGGCGATGGCGCGAGCGAGCGCCTCGCGTGCGCGGTCGTCGTGCCACACCTCGCCGAAGCGCGCGCCGAGGAAGGCGCGCGCGCGGCTCATCTCGCGCGCCCAGGCCGGGCCGCCCGGGGCCGAGACGAGCAGCATCACGATCGAGAACGCCACGCCCGAGAGGAGGATCGCCACGCCGAACCAGAGGAACAGACGGCGCTGCAGCCGGGCGCGCACGTAACACGACAGCCGATTCACGACTTTTCTTTCGCGAGAACGTACCCCACGCCGCGCACCGTCTTGATGAGCCGCGGCGAGCGCGGGTCGTCACCGAGCTTCTGCCGCAGGTGCGAGATGTGCACGTCGACCGTTCGTTCTCCAACGATCACGTCTCCGCGCCCCGCCTCCGAGAGCATCGCGTCCCGGGCGACCACGCGTCCCGGGCGCCTCGCGAGCGCGCAGAGCAAATCGAACTCCAGGCCCGTGAGCTCCACGAGCTCTCCGTCGCGCGTGACCACGCGTCCGGGGACGTCGATCACGATGTCGCCCGCGACGATCCGCTCTCCGGCGACCTCGGGCCTTGCCCTGCGCAAGACGGCCTTGATCCGTGCGAGCAGCTCGCGCGGGCTGAAGGGCTTGGCGATGTAGTCGTCGGCGCCGATCTCCAGGCCGACGACACGATCCGTCTCGTCGCCGCGCGCCGTGAGCATGAGGACCGGGATCGTATTTTTCTGTCGGATCCGGCGACAGACCTCGATCCCATCCATCCCGGGCATCATCACGTCGAGCAGCACCACGTCGAAGGTGCCGGCCTCCAGCGCGGCGAGCCCGCGGGGTCCGTCCGGGGCTCCGGTCACGTGAAAACCGTTCTGCTCGAGGTAACTCGACAGGAGGTCGAAGAGCCGGACGTCGTCGTCGATGAGGAGCACGCGGAGCGCCATGGCGTTGGCAGAGTACCAGGGCCACGAAAGCGGCCGTCACCCGAGCTTGCGCGCGCCTCGTGAAGCGCCTGCGAGGCCTTCCATGAAGAAATGCAAAGGGGCCGCGCGGCGAGAACGAAACCCTTCATGATGCCCGCACGGAAACCCATTCCGGAAGGGAAAACGTACGGAACGGGGCCGGCGACGCATTCCTGCTCCCCTGCCCTGGATCAGAGCGCTGGAAAACGAAAGTCCTTGCTCTTCCGGGAGGTGAACTGGTAAGTAGAAGAGTCATCGCGGAACTCCAAATTGGTCTCCGCAGGTATTCGGATTCACAGCTCGCCGCGCTGTTGCTGGGGGAACGTGTATCCGACGTGTCTGGTTCTCATGACGCGCGAGAGAATGCGCGTAGGAGTCATCTCATGAATACGCTTCGTTCGATCACCGGGCTCTTTGCGATGGCTTCTCTCTTCGCGTTCGCCGCTGGGTGTAGCGTCAGCGAGAAAGAGGAGCTGATCGGGCAGAGCGAGCAGTCGCTCGCCGCGCCCTGCGAGTGCCCGACGGTCGTCGCCGGCTCGTCGAACCTCGTCGCGCCCCCTTGCGAGTGCGAGCCTCCGCCGGAGGAGCCGCCCGTCGAGGAGCCGCCCGTCGAGGAGCCGCCGAGCGCGTGCCCGCCTGGCGAGCACGAGGAGTGCAGCGTGAAGGCGCCGGGCGGCGTTCAGTCGATCATCGCCCCGCCCGAGTGCGTCTGCGTTCCGGACGAAGAGCCCCCCGCATGCCCGCCTGGCGAGCATGAGGAGTGCAGTGTCAAGGCGCCGGGCGGCGTTCAGTCGATCATCGCCCCGCCCGAGTGCGTCTGCGTTCCGGATGAAGAGCCCCCCTGCCCGCCGCACGCCGTTCAGGTCACCACCTGCGGCGGCATCATCGCGCCGAGGGGTGCTTCCCAGATCTGGGGTGGTGGCAGCGGCTGCAGCACGCAGTGCGTCCTCCCCTACTGATGATCTGACCTCGGCGAGTACACCCCGCCGAACGCCCCGGGAAAACCCGGGGCGTTTTGCGTTTGTCCACCCCACAGCGCAATTTCGTCGGACCTGGAGCCTGTATCCTTCCAAACAGGTGCTAGGCTTCGCCCAATGTCGGACGTCGCTTCGGGACAGTCGTCGGGGACCGAAGTCGCGCTCGATCGGCTCGATTGGCCCGTGCGGGGCCTCTCGCCCCGGGCGCGTCGGGTGGTCTTCGCCTACGCAGAGGCCATGTACGCGGACGAGGACGAAAAGGGCGCGATCGTGCCGGCGAGCCCGGCCATCTGCGAGCGCGCCACGGCGTGGCTCGACCACTCCGTGGGCCGCGCGAGCAGCGATCTGCGCCGCGGCTTCGCGGTGCTCACGTGGCTGCTCGAGATGATGCCGCTCTTCGTGATCGGCGCCTTCTCCCGCATGAGCCGCCTGCCCATCGCGCGGCGGGTCGGCTACCTGGAGGCGCTCGAGCAAAGCCAGTTCGGGTTCTTCGCGCTGCTGCTCGTGGCCTTCAAGGTGCCGACGAGCGTGGCCGTGTTCGAGGAGGGCGAGGAGCTCGCGTCGACAGGATTCGATCGGCCGAGCACGACGGCACGAAGGCGGCTTCCGGTCGCGCCGGAGCGCGCGCCATGAGCGACGTTCCATCGGGCGAGAGTGTCGTCCACGGGCGGGACTTGTCGGGGCCGTTCGAGGCGTCGTGCGACGTGGTCGTGGTCGGGTCCGGGGCGGGCGGCTCGGTCGTCGCGACGCTGCTCGCCGAGGCGGGCCTGCGGGTGATCGTGCTCGAAGAGGGGCCGTATTACCGGCCTGAAGAGTACCAGCGGTTCCGGCCGAGCGAGGCGCTGCGCCGGCTGTTCCGCGAGTCGGGCATGGCGACCGCATTCGGGATCGGGCAGACGCCGATCATCGCGATCACCATGGGGCGGGCCGTGGGAGGTTCGTCGCTGCTGACGGGCGGCGTTTGCTTCCGGATCCCGAGCAGCGTGCATCATCAGTGGGTCGCCGATCTCGGGCTCGACGCGCTCTCCGAGCGCGCGCTCGAACCGGCATACGAGGACGTCGAGCGCAGGCTGTCCGTGCGCGAGGTGCCGGCCACGTTGCGCTCGCGCTCCACGATGAAGTTCGTCGAGGGCGCGGAGAAGCTCGGGCTCACGATGAAGCCCATGCGCCGCAACGCCGAGGCGTGCGAGGGCAACGCGCGGTGCAACTTTACATGTCCGGCAGGCGCGAAACGCTCGGTGGACGTGTCGTATCTGCCGAGCGCGCTCGCGCGCGGAGCGCGCATCGTGTCGGACGCGCTCGTGACGCGGGTGCGCGTCGAAAACGGGCGCGCGGCCGGCGTCGAGGGGTGGCTGCTCGGCGGCGAGGGCGGGCGGCCGTCGTTCCGGTTCGTCGTGCGCGCGCCGGTCGTCGTGGCCGCTTGCGGGACGCTGCACACGCCGCTCTTGCTCGGGGCGAGCGGCGTGGGGCGGACGAGCGAGAAGCTCGGACGGCGGGTGACGCTCCACCCAGCCGTGCGCTGCGTGGCGGTGTTCGACGAGGAGATCGGCGGCTGGGACGGCGCGATGCAGAGCGTGTACTCGGACGATTTCGCGCCCGAGGGGATCAAGCTCGTCGGCGTGTACAGCAGCGTGAACGTGCTCGCGGCGGGCATGCCGGGCGTGGGCCCGCGGCTCCGGCGCATGGCGCGCGAGGTCCGGAGGCTCGCGGTGTTCGGCGCGATGGTGCACGACGAAGGCGGAGGCACGGTGCGGGCGGGTCCAGGGCGCGAGCCGATCCTGACGTATGAGATGGCGCCGCAGGACCTCGCGCGGCTGCGGCGTGGGATCACGATCGTGTCGGAGATGGCGCTCGCGGCCGGCGCGCGCGAGGTCTACACGTCGGTGACGGGCGCGGGTCCGGTGCGCACGATGGACGATGCGCTCGCGCTCGAACGGTCGAACTACGACGCGCGCCGCCTCGAATGCATGGCGTTCCACCCGCTCGGGAGCGCGCGCGCCGCGAACGATCCGCGGCGCGGGGTCGTCGATCCGGACGGCCAGACGTACGAGCTGCCGGGGCTCTTCGTGGCCGACGGCTCGATCTTGCCGACGAGCATCGGCGTGAATTCGCAGGAGCCGATCATGGCCATGGCGACGCGCATCGCCTGGCGCCTCGCGGAGAGGTTCCGGCGGCTCGCGCGCTCTGCGTGATCACTCCATCGAGGGATCGCGGAGGTCGCCGAAGAAGTCGATGAGGAGGTTCGCGACCTCGGCGGGCTTCTCCTGCTGCGTCCAGTGGCCGCAATCCGCGACGCGCGCGACGCGCAGGTTCTTCACGTACGGCATCGAGAGCTCCGCCATCTGCGGCCGAAGGACGGGGTCCTTGTCCGCGACCACGAGCAACGCGGGCAGGTCGATCTCGTGGGACGGGAGCGAGCGATCCTCCTCCCACGAAAGATCCATCGCGCGGTACCAGTTGAGGCCGCCGCGGAAGCCCGTGCGCTTGTAGATGCGCACGTACGTGTCGAGGTCGATCTTCGAGAGGAACGTCTCGCCGGGGCCGATCTTGCCGAGCAGCGACGTACCATCACCGACGGTCATGAACGTGGCGAGGGAATCGGCGTACTTCGCCGGGCGCATGATCTTCTGGAACGTGTCGCGCACGTCGACCTCGAGCTCGCGCTCCGCGACGCCCGGCTCCTGGAAGTAACGCATGTAGAACGTCTTGTCCGTGAGGCCGAAGGCGTCGCGGTACATGACGCTCGGGGCCACGGGGCCCGGCGGGACGTACGGG
Organism: Polyangium sp. 15x6; assembly: GCF_029960785.1. Lineage (GTDB taxonomy): Bacteria > Myxococcota_A > Polyangia > Polyangiales > Polyangiaceae > Polyangium. The sequence goes on along the minus strand of NZ_JASBQE010000107.1, from coordinate 11,624 downwards.
GTGTTGAGGCTCGCCACGCGCTCGGTGCGCTCGGGGTGGCGCAGCGCGAATTGCCACGCGAGCGAGCCGCCCCAGTCGTGCCCGACCACGCCCGCCTTGTCGATGCCGAGCGCGTCGAAGAGGCCGTGGATGTCTTCGACGAGCTCGCGCATCACGTAGCTCTCGATCTCCTCGGGCGCGTCCGTCCCCCCGTACCCACGAAGATCCGGGCAGAGGACGCGGAAACCAGCCTCGGCGAGAGCGTGGATCTGGCGACGCCAGGAGTACCAGAGCTCGGGAAAGCCGTGGCAGAGGAGGATCGGATAGCCGCGGCCCGCATCGGTCACGTGCATGCGGATGCCGTTCGAGTCCAGGAAGGTATGGCGGATGATCGTGCCCATGCGGTGAAGACTCCGGTCTCGCGCTGCTCTCCTCCCGTCTCCCCCGGGACGGGGCGCGCGTCAACGCTGGGCAGTGACAAGAAGGTGCGTCCGGGTCCGCTCAGGGGCTGGAGTCACCCGAGCAGGTGACGAACAGGGTGGCGCCCTTGGAGGGCTCGCCCTCACCCACGAGGCGGATCGTGCGGCGCTCGGCATCGGCGCAGCGGGCGACCAGCGCCGGGTTTCCGATGGCCGGGTCGGTCGAGGCGTCGACGTAGCAGAAGCCACTGACGGGTTCGCCGGCGGGCGTGACCGGGTCGTCCGAGACGTCGTTCTGGCAGATGGAGAGCTCCTCCTTTTCGAGCTGCGGGATCTGGCAGAAGCAATCCCAGCCCGCCTCGGGCGAACGCGCCTTGGCCTCGTCGATCGCGGCGGCGTGCTTGCTATCGACGGGGAGCCGGGCATGCTCGGGATCACACGAGCAAGCTCCGCCGGTCGCGCGCGCCTCGAGGAGCAGGCAGTTCACGGCGCCCTTGTCGTCGCGGTCGAGCGTGCGCGGCAGGCACGGGCCGCCGATCTTGGCCTTCAGCCGATCGACGAGCGCGCCGATCGCGGGGCGGTAGCCGTAGTCGGCCTTGGTGCGATCGTTGACCTGTTTCGGACAAACCGATCCGACGATGCCCTGATCACCGAGGCCGCGGAGCACGTCGAGCTGGCGCAGGCCGGGGTAGGCCTTGGCGCGGACGCGCATCGTGGGCGTGGCGGGATCGCAGAGCGGATTGCCCGCGGTGCCGTCGCGGCACTCGGCGCACTTCGGATCGTTCGGACAATCGGTCGCCTCGGGCAGCTTGAAGATGCACGCGTACTGGAGGTCTTCGCCGAGCGTGTCGTACTCGTGCCCGTTGATCGAGTTACCGAGCGGCGAGCTCGGGTCCATGTCGGTCTGCTCGCCGGTGATCGGGTGCTTTCCGGCGCGCGGATCGGGCGACTCGTGCATGAGCGGATCCGTCGGCAGGATGCCCTTCGCGGGGTCGCCGACGATCACGTCCCAGGTCCCGTCCTCGCCCATCTCGCGCGCATTCTTGATGCCCTTCGTCAGGTCCGCCGGATCGCGGGCGATGTCCTGCCACGGCACGCCGACGATGCCGGCGAGGAAGACGAGGTCCGGCGTGCGCACGACGGGCACGCCCCCGGCGGGATCCGCCTTCGGGAAGAGCGGGTTCTGCACGACCTCACCGCTGCGCGTCGTGATCTCGGGGCTCGAGAACGCCTTCACGTAGCGATCCGTCGGGTAGAGGAAGTTCACGCCGAAGCGGCGCTTCTGGTCGAAGCAACGCAGGTCGACGGGATCTTCGGATTGGGTCAGCACCATGACGTCTCCTTTGGCGTCAAAGCATCCCGGATCCACGGGGCACCCCGCGGGCGGGTTCAGGCCGCAAGAGGAGCAGCACTTGTCGTTCGGATCGATCGCGCACTCGGCGCGCGGGCGCGGCAGCGCTGCGGTGTGCGAGGCGACGAAGTTGAAGCCCGTCTCCTTGATCGAGCAGTCGTTCTCGTCGCTCAGCATCAGGATCGCCACGAGCGAGTCGGGGCGGAGGAAGTCCTTGCGCTGATCGAGCAGGGCGTCGTCCGTGCCGCTCACCTTCACGTTACCCGACGAGGCGTCGATGGTGTCGTAGGGCTCGGGGTCGACGAGGAAGCGGTAGATGCTCTCGAGCTGCGACTCGTAGCCGCAGCCGACCTGACCGGTGCCGCGGACCATGTCGGCGAGCGCGGGCACGAGGCCGGGCTCGGAGCCGTCGAGCGTGCCGAGGTTCGTCTCTCCAGGCGGGCTCAGTTGCTCCTTCGGATCCCACGCGAGGAAGCCCTTGTCGGCGTACGTCGGCACGACCTCGGCGGCGACGCAGGGATCGGCGCGCGAGAGGAGGTGACCACGGTCGTTCTTCGAGACCTTCTCGTCGTTGCAGCTCGGGTCGGTCTGGAGGTCGGGGCAATGCCCGCCGCCGTGGCCGCCGAGGCTCGACGAGACGATGCCGATGTGGATGTCGAGCACGGGCTCGAACTCGCGGCGCGAACCCGTGGGGCAATCATCGCTGGGGCCCTTCGGCTGCTCGGCGCTCGGGAGGGGCGTGCCCGCTTCGTTGATGCACGGCGGATTCACGAGGCTCTCGACCAGATCGGGGATGGCCTGGGCGAGCATCTGCTGCTTGTCGGCCATGGAGGCCGAGTTGTCGATGCCGAGGATGAGGTCGATCTTGTCGACGCCGCTGTGCGGGACGACCTCGACGATGGTCGACGTGATGCGCGGGTCGACGACGTCGATGGGTCGGTCGAGGCAACCGATGGCGGCGAGGCCGGGGAGGACGATCGCGGAGGTGGCAGCGAAGACGCCCGGAAGACCTGGACGAAGAGGACGGCGGTTCATGGGGGCTCCCTTTCCTGATTTGCGAGGTGCCTGGCGAGTTGGCTGCCTCAGCAGCAGCGCCTCCCCCTCTTCGCAAAAGGGATGCCGTCCTGTTTTGTCGTTTTTCGGTGGATTTGTTCAGTTACACGGAAATTTTGGCAACATGGTTGGCAGATCGCTCGAATCACGCCAACCGTAGTCGTGCTCTCGCGTTGGCGAGGCTCAAGGGTGCGGGGGCGGCTGGTCGATCGCGGCGGTCCAGTGCGCGATCTCCTCGGACGTCATGCTGCCCGCGGGCCAGAGGCGCGCGTCGTCCCAGCCCTCGCTCACATCGGCGAGGTACTGCGCGCGCGAGAGGAGCGTGCCCCGGCAGACGTGACCCACTTCGGGAGGCGACGCGTACTCGGCTTCGAGGCGCGCGACGAGATCGCGCATGACCCACGGCGGGATGCGGCGCTGCTCCGTCGGATAGATGAAGCCGAAGAGGATGAGCTGGCTCAAGAGCACCCGCCAGTGATCGCCGAAGCGCGCGACGAGCCGAGGCCAGTCGAGATCCTCGCAGCGCGCGCGGAGGACATGCGCGACGTCGGCCCCGTCGTATCGCTCGCGCTCCTGGATGAAGGACTTCGCGAAGATGGTCTCTTCCGCAGGGCAGAGGCCGACCTCGACGCCGAAGACCTCGCCGCGGCCCGCGTGCTCGAACCAGAGATCGTCGACCTCGGCGAGGCCGTTGCCCGAGCTCCAGATGACGTCGACGTGCTCGTCCCCGGAGTACGCCTTGGCGAGCCAGTGCGGGAACGCGATGCAGGTCGGGTAACCCGCGTTTTCGAGGACGAGGAGAGCCGCGCCGACGTCGCGGCGGCGGACGAAGACGTCGAGGTCGCGGGTGCGCCGTCGCATGCCGGCGTGGTGCGCGAGCGCGTAGGCGCCGCCGACGAGGAAAGGAACGTCGGACGCGGCGAGCGCGCGGAGCGCCGACGCGAAGAAGTCGCGCGCCTCGGGGGTCATGTCGAGCGCGAGGACCGCGTTCGGATCGGCGTCGCAAGGCAACGCGAGCGTGGGCTCCACGGGCGCGCTCGGTGCGGGGGCGCAAGTGGTCCTGGGTTGGGGGAGCGGGAGCCGCGTCGTGTCGAGCGAGCGTGGCGTCCCGGAGGACGAGATTGCATCAACCGTGCGGCGGAACATCACGGCGGGACGTGTTGCCAGGCAGTTCGAACCGCAAGGGGCGCGGGGACCGAAATGGGGCTACGGCGCGCCTTCGAGCGAGCGTTCGAGCGCGGCGCGGAGGTGGTTTTGCGCGCGAAGCGCATACGGTCCGTCGGGCGAGATCTCGAGGTGCGTCGCGAAATGCTCGGCCGCGCGGCCGAACTCGCCCTTGCGATACCGGACGATGCCGCGCGCGAGCTCGCGCGGGTACGAGGGATCGAGGGCCGAGAGCTCGTCGATCTTGCGGAGCAGGAAGGCCGTCTGGTCCTGCGCACCGCGCCCGTCGTCGCGGCCCGGATTCGATCGAGGCGGGTGCGCGAGGAGGAAGCCGAAGAGCGCGCGCTGCTCGTCGATGCCGAGGGCGAGCGTGCTGCCCGAGAGGCCGCTGATCTCGTTCCACCGGCGCTTGAAGGAAGCGCGGAGCGCGCGTTCGTCCATGTGCATGACGCACGGCGGGGCGCCCTCGCACCAGCCGTTGCGGGTGAGGACGTCGGCGAAGGGGCCGCCGAGCTCGACGAGCTCGTCCGAGGTTTCGCCGGTCGAAACGAAGCGGCGCACCTCGCGGAGGAAGGAGCGGAGCTGGTAGGCGCGGAGCGCGAGGACGGCGTCTTCCCCCTGGGCGAGGGCGCGGGCAGCGGCGGGGCCGATCTGGCGGCGGAGCTCGGCGAGCATGGCCTCGTCGCCGCGCGCGTCGGCGCGTCCAAAGGCGCGGAGGAGCGATCCGAGCGCGCGGACGTCGGCGTCGAGGGGTTTCGTCTCCACGGCGCGGGCGCGGGCGTCGTCGAGCGCCGCGGCCTCGGCGAGCATTCTGGGCTCGACGAGGGGGGCGGGCAGGCCTTCGGGCGGGACCGACCGCGGGACGGCGAGGAGGGCAGCGCTGCCGGCGAGAAAGACGGCGACGAGGCCCGGCTGCCAGCCCTCGAGGAGCCGGCCGAACCCCTTGGCGACGCGCGCCTCGTTTTTTGCCACCGCGCTCCGACCTCCGACCGTTTATTGTAGGACGCCGTCGGGACACGAGGAGAGAAAGTGTTGGCCGAGAAGCGAAAACACGCGCGAAGGGTCGTTCGACTGTCCGTCGCGTTCCAGGTGGGGGATGGCCCGCGCATCGATGCTTTCTCACGCGACCTGAGCATCGGCGGCATGTTCATCGTCACCGACAAACCCGCGCCCTTCAACGCGAGCGTGAACCTCTACATGCAGCTTCCCGGCGTGAAGCAAGAGGTCATGGTGAAGTCGACGGTGCGCTGGACCGAGCCTGACGGGATGGGCGTGCAGTTCGGGCTGATGGGCGCGCGCGAGACGCACGCGCTGATGCAGCTCCTCACGGGCGCGCCGCCTTCGATCCGCTGAAGCGGGCGGGGTTTGTCGGGGCAGGGTTCTGCCCGGGCAAACCTTTCTCAGCGCCCTGCTATTGACCGAGCTGGAACGGCACGGAGACAGGTCCGTTCGTCCCAACGAACTTGCCCGGGCGCAGCGAGTCGAAGACGCACTGCATGAACCGGGGCTCGAGCGGCGGGTCGAAGCGCACGGTCGAGACGGCGCCTTCCGGGTCGAGCGAGACGGTGACCGTGGCCGCGACCGAGAGGCGCACGGAAGGGTCGCCGCCGCGGTAGTGCGTTTCGAAGCAGCCCGAGAGGCCCGCCTGCACGGAGGCGCGCGTGAGCACGGGCGCGGGCTTGGGCGGAGGCGGCGCCTCGGGCTCGACGGAGGGCGTGGGCACAGGCGCAGGCGGCGCAGGGGGTGCGTCCGGACGATCGGGGGCGTGCAGGTGCGGGCGCTCGGCGACGCTCGGAGGCGGCGGCGCGATCGCGGGCTTCGGCGGAGGCGTGGTCTCCACCGGCGCAGGCGGCGCGGGGGGCGCGTCTTCGACGGTGAGCATGCGCGCGGTCTCGCCGCCGTCGAGCGAGAACGAGGCGCGCGCGCGGCCGACGAGGAGACGGCCGGTGGTGACGCCGGGGCGGCCCGCGGGGCCGACGGCGACCGCGCCGTGCTCGAGATCGACGAGGACGTCGTCGCTCCCGCGGACGACGGTGAACGCGGTGCCATGCGCGGCGACACGCGTGCGGCCGACGTCGACGGCGAAGGTCTCGACGAGGCCCTCCGCGGTTTTTCGTGGCGTCACGTCGGCGCGCAGCGAGCCTCGTTCGAGGCCGAGGACGAGCGCACCACCGGCCTCGGAGGCCGCGGCGACGACGGTCGCGCGCGCGCCGGGCGCGAGCGTGACGCGGACGATGCCACGTTGCACGAGCGTGAGCGGCGCCTCGCCGGCCTCGACGCCGTCACCGGGGCGAAGGAGCGAGAGATCACGCTCGGACTCGCTGCCCGCGAGGAACGCGATCGTCTCGGGCGCGCGCCACCGGACGGCAAAGCCCGCGGGCGTATCGTCCTTCGATCGCGCGCCGAAGCTCGCGACCGCGATCACCGCCGCAGCGGCCGCGCAAAGCGCGAGGCCCACGCGCGCGCCGCGACCGATGCGAGGGAGCGCTCGGGACGCGCGCGCTCGTTCGTCCTCTGCGATGCGCTCCTCGAGCTTCTGCTCGATCGCATCCCAGGGCAGCTCGGGCGGCTTCTCGTCGGCGAGCGCGCCGCGCATCACCTCGAGGGCGCGCGTGCTGGGGTCGTTGTCGCTCACGTGGCTTTCCCCTCCGCCGGAAGAGCGTTCGACGTTCGAGGGCTCTGCTCGGACGCGCCGAGCTGCGCCCCGAGCCCCCCGATTTCATCCACGAGCTGCGCGAGCGCAGGCTCCTCCCTCATGAGCTCGGCGAGCTCGCGCCGCGCGTAAAACAACCTCGTTCGCACCGTGAGCACGGGAGCATCCACGATCGTCGCGATCTCGGCCGGCGCCAAGCCCTCGATGTCGTGCAGCACGTAGACCGTGCGTTTCTTCTCGGAGATCCGATCGAGCAGCCGCTTGAACGCGTCGAGCCGGCGCCGGAGCGTCGCCTCCTCGTCCGGCAAGAGGCCCGCGTCCCTCTCGTGCTCGGTCGCGAGCGGCTCGTCGGCGAACACCGGCCGGCTGCGCTCGGCCCTGCGGATCATGAGCACCACGTTCACCGTGATGCGGTGAATCCAGGTGGAGAACTTCGATTGCCCGCGGAAGTCACCGAGGCTCCGGTGCACCTGGAGGAAGACCTCCTGCACCACGTCCTCGATGTCGCTCGCGCGGCCGAGCATGCGGAAGACGAGCCGCGCCACGGCCTCCCGGTGCATCCGGTAGAGGGACGAGAAGGCGCCCCTGTCGCCGCTCCGGGCGCGCCGGACGAGCTCGTCTACGTCGGCGGTGTCCACGAAGGCCCGAGTGGCCAGGCTCGCGCTCGGCCATGCGAAAAACGACGGGGATGGAGCGACAGCGGGCGCCGAGACCAGCGAGGAGATCGCGCGCGGCAGCGCCACGGGGTACACGAACGGCTCCGTTGCGCGGCGGCGGGGCCGCATTCACGAGGCCGCCCTTTTGCACGAAATTTGTCCATTTCCCGCGGCCGGCCCCAACGTCGGCGCATGCTCTACATCGCCGTGGGATTGACCGTCGCCCTCGTCGCCGCCGACTTGCTCGACCTGTCGTCGCGCAAGCCCGCCCGCCGACGTCTCGGCGATCTGTGACGGACGGCCCAAGCGCCGCCCGCGACGCACCCTTCGAAAAAGATTCGGGGGCGAAGCTCGCGTCTCGCGAAGCCTCGCCCCCGCCTCGTCCCTCAGGCCGCCGCGGCCTTCTTCTCGCCGGGGAAGAGCGCCTTGAGGTCGACCTTCTCCTGCTTCTTCTGCTCGAGGATGTGGTTGACCGCGCGCAGGATGCGCGTCTTGGAGGGGCCGCTGACGGGCTTGCCCGCGATCGCCGACGCGATCGCGCGGTCCGTCACGGGGCGGCCGCTGCGGGGCTTCTTGAGCCCCTCCTTCTTCTTCGCGCCGTCCTCGCTCTTGCGGGCGAGGCGCTTGGTCAGACGAATCGCCCGATCCTCGGGGCGCAGCTTCTCGATCTTCTGGGACGCCGCGATGATCCTGCGCGGGTCGATCGCCTTGGCCTTGAGGAACTCTTCGAACGTGCTCATCGGATTCACCTTGGAAGCTTCTGGAGGAGCGGGCTACGCGCGAGGTTGGGCGCGAACACCCCTCAACACGCAGGAGGGCGCGCACCCTATCACGGACGCCCGAACCCTGCACCCTTCTCGAACCGACGAAGGAAAGGACGGACGGCGGAGCGAGCGCGGGCAAACGTTTACCCGCCCCGCCGGCCTGTACTAACCTCCGACAAATGAGCCTGATCTCCCACCTCGACGAGGCCGTCTCCGTCATCCGATCGAAGAGCCCGCTCACCCCCGTGGTCGGCGTGGTGCTCGGTTCGGGGCTCGGCGCGTGGGCCGAGAGCCTCGAGGAGCACGTGGTGCTCCCCTACAGCGAAATCCCGTTCATGCCCGTGTCCACCATCGTCGGGCACGCGGGTAAGCTCTGGATCGGCCTCGCGAACGGAGTGCCGGTCGCTTGCCTCCAAGGCCGCGTGCACCTCTACGAGGGCCACGCGCCCGAGCGCGCGGTGTTCGGCGCGCGGTTGCTCGCGCGGCTCGGGTGTCGTGCCACGCTCTTGACGAACGCCGCCGGCGGCACGAGGCCCACGTTCCAGCCCGGGGACCTGATGCTCATCCGCGATCACCTGAACCTGACGGGGCAAAACCCGCTCGTCGGGCCGAACGAAGCCGGCATGGGGCCGCGCTTTCCGGACATGACGCACGCCTACGATCGGCGCATCGCGGCGCTCGCGCGCGAGGCAGCGGCGGACACGGGCGTGTCGATCCACGAGGGCGTGTACGCGGGGCTGCTCGGTCCGTCGTACGAGACGCCGGCGGAGATCGCGATGCTGCGGACGCTCGGCGCGGACGCGGTCGGGATGAGCACGGTGCACGAGGTGATCGCGCTGCGGCACATGGGCGTGCGGTGCGGCGCGATGTCGTGCATCACGAACCTCGCCGCGGGCCTGAGCCCGACGCCGCTCGATCACGCCGAGGTCGAGGAGACGGCGCAGAAGTCGCGCGAGCGGTTCACGACGCTGCTCTCGGCCTGGGTGAAGAAGGTCGGCGCCGCGATCACCGGCGGCGGGAGCTGGCGAGGAGGCGCCGCTTGACCGATCCGCGAACGAACATCGATTGGACCGCGCTCGAGCAGGCGGCGCTCGACGTGCAGACGCGCGCGCACGCGCCGTACTCGACGTACCACGTCGGCGCCGCGCTGCTCACCGCGTCGGGTCGGATCTTCACCGGTTGCAACGTGGAGAACGCGTCGTACGGGCTGTCGATCTGCGCGGAGCGCTCGGCGATCGTGCAGATGGTGGCCGCGGGCGAGCGTGATCCGATCGCGCTCGTGGTCGTGACGCCGGGGACGTCGAAGCTCGGTCCCGGCGTGGAGAGCCCGCCGATCGGCGCGCCGTGCGGGATGTGCCGGCAGACGCTCGCCGAGTTCGCGGACGATCTGAACATCCTGATGTCGGTCGCCGGTCAGGAAGGGCTCTCGCGCAGGACGTCGCTCGCGGCGCTCCTGCCCGAGGCGTTCCGCGCGAAATCGAGCTGAGCGGCCGCGCGGCCGCTCGGCTCACTCCGCGTCGATCGACCGCGACTCGACTTCCTGGATTCGCTGCACGGCCTGCAGGAGCGACTCGCGCGCGCGTTCGAGCGCGAGCTTGTCCTCGTCCCACCGTGCGCGGACGCGCGTGAGGCGCGCGGCGGCGTTGACACCGTCGGCCACGAGCGTCGCCTTCTCCGCGACGAGCGCGTCGCGCTCCTCTTCGCGCTTGCGCAGCTCCTCTTCGAGCCTCGTGACGTCGGCCACGCGCGCCGCGAGATCCGCGCGCAGCGTGCCCTCGTCCCGGCGCGCGGACTCGATCGCCCCGCGGGCCTCTTCGAGCTCGGTCCCGAGCGCGGCGATGCGCGCTTCGAGCTCGGCCGCGGCGGCGCGCAGGGTCGTCTCCTGCTCGGCGAGCGCGCGCTTGCGGACCTCGCGCTCTTCCTCGACCTCCGCGGCGCGCGCCGCTTCGTCCGCGCGCGATCGCTCCTCCTGCTCCGCGACGGCCTTCCGCTTGGCCTCTTCTGCGCTCGCGATCGCCGCGGCGTGACGCGCTTCGAGCGCTCCCAGGGCGTGCGCGTGCTCGTCCTCGAGCTCTTGCACGCGCGCCGCGATCCGCTCGTCTGCCGCGCGCGTCGCTGCCTCGATCGCCTGCGCTTTCTCGGCGCTCGCCGCTTCGAGGGCCTTCGCGTGCTCGGCTTCGATCCGCGCGAGCGTGGCCGCGTGCTCCTCGCGGAGCTTCGTGATTTCCTCTTGCCGCGTGCGCTCCGCCTCGCTCGCGCCCGCCGAGCGCAGCGCTTCGATCGCGGCCGCGTGTTCCTCGCGGAGCTTCGTGATCTCCGCCGCGTGCTCCTCGCGCGCCTTGCCGAGCTCCGCGCCCTGTTCCGCGCTGAGCTCGCCGATCTCGGCCGCGTGCTCGTCGCGCAGCTTCGCGATCGCCGCCGCGTGCTCCTCGCCGAGCTTCTTGATCGCGGCCGCGTGCTCCTCGCCGAGCCGCGTGATCTCCGCCGCGTGCTCCTTCCCGAACCGCTCGGCCTCGCTCGCGCGCGTCCGCGCCTCCGCGTCCGCGACGGCTTGCGAGAGCGTCTCGCTCGACGTCCGGAGCTGCTCCTCCCGCATTGCGATCGCGGCCTCTCGATCGAGCCGCGCCGCCGCGAGCTCCGCGTCCCGCGTCGCGAGCTTCTCCTCGACACGCTCGAGCAAGAGCTGGAAGTTCTGCACGCGCTGCTCGAGAGCCGAACGATCGTCGCGCAGCTTGTTCAGCTCCGCGTCGTTCTGCTCACGCGAGCCCTCGAACTCGATCATGCGATCGAGCTGATCGGCCTTCTCGCGCTCCAGCACGAGCGCCTGATCCCTGAGCTCGATGATCTCCTTGTCCCGCTGCGAGACCTGCTCACGCAGGGCGAGGATCTCCTTGTCCTTCTTGTTCAGGGCCTCGCGCAGATCGAGGAACTCGCGGCTCGACACGCCGCCGAGGCGCGAGGTGGCGGTGAGCGCCGCCGTGCCCGTCAAACCGCCTCCGCCTTGCACGGCCGCCGTCGCCGCGATGGCCGCGGAGAGCTTCGCCTTGAGCTCCTCGGCCTCGCGCTTGAGCCGCGCCACGTCGGCCGATCCTTCGCTCGCCTTGGCGAGATCGGCCTCGAGCTTCGCCACGCTGGCGCGCGAGGTTTGCAGCTCCTGATCGAGGCGCGTGCTCTCGTCTCGCGTCCGCGCGAGCTCGCCTCGGAGCGCCTCGATCTCTTGCTGGACACGCGGGGCGTCGCCTTCGAGGCGCGCGAACTCGCCCTTGGCACGCGTGAGCTCTTCCTTCGCTTGCGTGAGCTCGTCGCGGCTCCGCGCGCTCTCTTCCTTGCTGCGCGTGAGCTCTTCCTTGCTGCGCGTGAGCTCCGCGCGGAGTCGATCGAGCTCCGCCGTGTCCACCGTTTGCGGGGCCGGCGGGCGCTCACTCGCGCGGAAGGGCGCCGCGGGCGGAGGCACCGAGCGCGTCGTGGCAGGCGCGGGCGCCGCGGCGGTCGGACGCGGAGGCGTCGCGGTCGCGGATCCACCGGGACGCGGCGGAGCGGCGGGGGGCGGCGTAGCGGCCACGGGCGCAGGCGGCGGAGGTGGCG
>NZ_JASBQE010000106.1 GCF_029960785.1 Polyangium sp. 15x6 | reverse complement strand
GATGAACTGCGCGATGCGCAGTTCATCGAACGAGACGGGTCAAGACCGCGAGCGACCCTGCCAACCAAGACAGCAGCGCTGACCTCTCGACCGGCGGCCTGTGGGAAGAACTGCGCATCGCGCAGTTCTTCCCCAAAAGGTCCAGGGCTTGCCCTGGTTCGGGTCGAGGGGCGAATAGCCCCCGCGGGGCCCGGGGCAGCGCCCCGGCTCCACGGTCGCAGAGGAGACCCCTAGCGCCCCTGAAAGCGGCCGGCGCGCCTCTCGACGAACGATCGCATGCCCTCGGCGGCATCCTCCGTGCCCATGAGGGCGCGGGCTCGCTCTTCGAGGCGCGCCGCTTCCACCTCGGGCCCTTCCGTCATCGCCGCGCGCGACGACGCGAGCGTGGCGCGCACGGCGATCGGCGCCTGCGCTGCGACCCGCTCGCAGATCCACGTGGCGCGATCGAGGAGCTCGGCCGCGGGGACGACCTCCTGCACGAGCCCGATCCGATACGCCTCCTTCGCGTCGAACACGTCACCCGTGAGCAGCCAGCGCATGGCATTGCCATGGCCTGCGAGCGCCGGGAACCGGAGCGTGGCGCCGCCGAACGGGAAGATGCCGCGCTGCACTTCGAGCTGCGAGAAGCGCGTGTCCTCGGCCGCGACGCGGATGTCGGCGGCGAGCGCGAGCTCGATCCCGATCGTGAAGCAATATCCCCCCACGGCGACGATCATCGGCTTCGTGAGGCGCCGCGGCCCGATCGCGAGCGGATCGACGCTCCCCTTCGGGTAGAGCGCGCGCCCCGCCGCGACCGCGGGCCCGACCTCCGCGAGATCGAGCCCGCCCGTGAAATGGCCTCCGTGGGCGAACAGGAGGCCACACCGCAGCCCCTCGTCCTCCTCGTAGGCGGTGTACGCCTGCGCGAGCTCGTCGAGCATGGCGAGATCGAATGCGTTGCGCTTCTCCGGTCTGTTCAGGCCGATGCGGACGACATGACCGAGACGCTCCACCGTGACGCGTGCCATGGGCGGACGTTACCACGGCCGGGACCTCGCCGGCGCCTCGAATCGGGCTCGGCCCGACGTCACGCCCGTTCGCCCGGATCGCTCCGGGCGGCCGCGTATGTCATCACGGAACATTGAAATGATTTCGTTTCCAGGATCGGAGTGTCCCGGGATTTCGATTCTTACATTGCTATGCTGGTGGTCATGGAATGGCGCACGGATTGTTTCCACACTACGTCCGTCCTTCGCGTGCTCGCGGGCCCGCTCGTGTCGCTCGTCGCATTCGTGACGGCGGCCTGCGGGTCTCCGGACGGCACGCTCTCGGGCGGAGCGGGGTCGGGCAACGCGGGTGGGGCGACGTCGGGCAGCGGAGGAGGCACCGCGGGCAGCGGAGGCGGGTCTTCGGGCAGCGGAGGGGAGGCGCCCGACGAGGATCAAGGGTACAAATTCCGCGCGGGCGAGAACGGCTTCGAGATCCGCGTCGACGGCGACCATTTCGAGCCGTTCTGGCCGATCGGCGTCAATTACAGCCACGCGATCCCGGGGACGTCCCCGGGCGAATTCGTGGCCACGCGCGAGCAGATCGCCGAGTGGATCGAGACCATCGCGGAGCTCGGGGTCAATTCGGTGCGCGTCTATACCGTACAGTCTCCGCTGTTTTACGAGGAGCTCCTCCGCCACAACACCGAGCACCCGGACCACCCGCTCTACCTCTTGCAAGGGGCCTGGCTCAAGGAGCCGGAAGAGGATCCCGAGTTCACGGGCATCCCGGACTACCTCGACGACTCGATCCGCATCTGGTTCCGCGACGAGATCGAGAAGGTCGTCGACGTCGTCCACGGCAACCGCGAGATCCCGTACGGCACGCCCGAGAACCCGATGAACTACGGCCGCGCGTTCGGCACCTTCACCGCCGACGTATCTCCGTGGCTCCTCGGCTGGCTCGTCGGCCGCGAGGTCGAGCCGCTCACCATCATGACCACGCACGAGCTCTACTACGACGAGCACTGCCAGGGGATGCCGTGCGAGGTCTCGTACGCCGGCACGTGGTTCTCCATCGAGCACGCGACGCCGATGGAGGCGTTCGTGGCCGAGTACCTCGATTATCTCACGGTCTACGAGGAAGAGCGGTACGAGGTGAAGCACCCCATGGGGTTCTCCAACTGGCCCACGCTCGATCCGATCGACCACGTGGTCGAATACGAATATCCCGAGTCCGTCGACGACGTCGAGCAGCTCGATCTCCTGAAGATCGAGGTCGCCCCGAGTTTCGGCCCCGGGCTCTTCTTTTCGTATCACGCCTACCCGTATTATCCCGAGTTCATCCTGTACGAGCCGCAATACCAGGTCGAGGACGACGAGGGGTCGAACTCGTACCTCGGCTACCTCGACCACCTGCGAAAGCTCTACGCCGGCCGCACCTTGATCATCGGCGAGATCGGGCATCCTTCGAGCCAGGGATCCGGGCATTACGCGAAATCAGGGCTGCACCACGGCGATCTCGACGAGGGCGAGCAAGCCAAGGCCGTCGAGCGGTCGCTCGGGACGATCCGGCGCGCCGGGATGAACGGCGCCTTTCTCTTCGAGCTCATCGACGAGTGGTTCAAGCGAGCCTGGGTGGTCGATCGCGTGGAGCTGCCCGCGGATCGGCGGCGGGTCTGGTACAACCCGATGAGCCCGGAGCAGAACTTCGGCCTCATCGCGATGAAGCCCGGCGCGGAGGGGGTCCACCACGTGCTCGACGGGAAAGGGGACGATTTCCTGATCGAGCCGAACGCCTGGCAAGCGGGGCCGCCTCTCGTGCCGCAGGGGGACGTGTACGATCCCATGCGCACCATCCGCGAGCTCAAGGTCGACTCCGACGAGGGGTTCTTGCACCTCCTGATCCGGGTCGAGTCGCTCGATCCGGACGGCAATGGAAAGGTCGACTGGGATCACGTGGATTACGTGGTCGGCCTCGACACGTACCTGCCCGAGGCAGGCGACGCGTGCCTCGATCCCGAGTGTGTGCTCCGCACCGAGCGGCGCATCGAGTTCCTCCTTCGTATCGAGTCGGCAGAGGACGTCGCGCTGCTCGTCGACCAGCCTTACGACCTTTTCGGCATCTGGCATAGAAAACGGGAGGATTGGCAGCTCTATCGGACGGCCCCCAACGACGACGGCCTGTTCAACCCGGTCCGCACCATCACGAACAACTCGTTCTGGTACCAGGGCGAGATGCTCGCGCCGATCATCTGGCAGAGCACGGGCCAGTTCCGGACCGGCCTCGAGGCCGAGCGCTCGACGAGCAATTTCTGGTTTTCGCTCGCGGACGGGACGCTCGAGGTCCGCATCCCCTGGACCCTGCTCAACGTGACGGATCCCTCGCAGCGGCTCGTGGTCGATGACCACGTGCCCGGGCCGAAGACGAAGGAGGTCGAGCTGACCACCACGAAGACCCCCGGGTTCGGGATCATGGTGGCGACGCTCGGCGGCGCCGAGGAGAAGGAAGGGCAGGTCACGGACACGCTGCCGCGCGCCCAGAAGATCGACACGTCGTGGGTGCTCCCCGCGGCCGAGGTGGTCTCGTACACCTGGGCCGAATGGGAAATCCCGACGTACCACGCCTACCGCAAGCGCTCCTTCGACGACCTGAAAGCGGCGCTGCCGTCGATCGTCCCCGAGAGCGCAAAGCCTTCGCCCTGACGCGCAAGCGCCGCCGCACCCGCGCCGGGGTTCGCACCTCGTCCCGGCACGTACACGCCACCCTTCATGCGAACCTGCAAGGGCGGCTCCTTTGGAGAATCCGCCTGAGGTCCTTTGGCGATCCATGCGATCTTCAAGGACATTTCGCTCGTTCGTCGAGGCGGGCCTCGCGGCCCCGGATTCAGCGCCCCCGCCATCCGCCCCCGCCGCCCGTGTCTCGGTGGGCTGCGGTGCGTAATCCGCATGCCGAGGTCTATACTCCTCAGCTAGCTCACCATGCAGGCGCGGATGCGTGCGTCGCGTCGCGCTCGGGCGAGGGTCGCGGGGCGGCATGACGATTGCAATCAAGTCGGCGCTACTACGAGAGGTGCGGACTCATGGCGCGTGTCCTGCTCATCGACGACGATCACGACCGGACGGAGATCATCGCCCGCGGCTTGCGAGCAGAGGGGCTCGAGGTGGTGCACGTCGGCACCCGTCGCGAGGCCTTTGTCGCGCTCGACGGCCCCGGCCACTTCGACTGCGCGCTTGTCGTGCTGGCGCTCCCGACCGGCGACCGACTGGAGCTCGCCAAGGAGCTCCACGCACGGTTCCCCGGCCTGCACGTAGGCCTGGCGCGTGGGCACAAGCTCTCCGTGCGTCCCAACGAACACACGAGCGAGCGCACACTACGATTCGAGCCCGTCCCCGAAGACGGCCGCAAGCTCGCGCGAGCGCTTCGCTCGCGGCTCATCGCCGCCTGACACGTCAACGTGCCGTCCGCCTGGCACGTGTGCCAGCACGTGCCCGGCACACGTGCCATCGCCGTGCGTTAGGCCACGATCATTCGGACGAGCGTCACGGCTGTGAAGAGCACGGCCAGGAACGTCCCCACGAGGCCCCAGAACATGAGGCGCGGGTGCCGGTCCACGACCCGCGCCGCCTCGCGCAGGAACCGCTTCGCCAGGGTGCCGGAGCAGGCCACGTGCATCCGACCTTCGAGGCTCTGCCGCAAGAGCTCGATCATCTGCCCCGCGGAGGCGTACCGCTTCGCCGGGTCCTTCGCGAGCCCATCGACGGCGAAGTGGACGAGCTCGGGCGGGAGTCCATCCTGCGCGTGGTGGCAGCTCCGCTTCATGTCCCGAACGGTGGGCTCGTAGTCCATGACGCCTGACAAGATGTCGCCGAGCGTCCGCCTGTCTGCCAGGTAGTGGCGCAACGTGACGAGCTCGTGGAAGAGGACGCACGCGCTGTAGAGGTCGCTCCGCGTATCGAGCTTGTCCACCTCGCCGCGCGCCTGCTCGGGCGACATGTACGCGGGGGTGCCGACGAGCGCGCCGACGTGCGTCACGAACATCCGCCCCCGGTCGTTCTCCTCTCCCAGCGTCGCGTCCGCGCCCCGGGCGAGGTCCCGCTCGGCAGTGACGGGCTTGGCGATGCCCCAGTCCATCAGCACGACCTCGCCGTACCGCCCCACCATCACGTTCGCCGGCTTGACGTCCCGGTGCACGACGCCGTTCGCGTGGGCGTAGGCGAGCGCCGAAAGGATGTCGATGAAGATCTCGACGCGGCGCTCGAAGGTGTACCTGCGGTGGTAGTCGGGATCGCCGTCCGCGAGCTTGCGGATGATGGTCTCGAGCGTCTCGCCCTCGACGTATTTCATGACGAAGAAGTACCGGCCGAGCTCGTCGACGCCGACGTCGTGGATGGGGACGATGTTCGGGTGCTCGAGGCGGCCGACGGTGCGGATCTCGTCCACGAAGCGGGCGAGCATCACGGGATCACTCGCCTCGGGCAGCAGGCGTTTGACCGCGACCTTGCGAGCGATGTCCTGATCGTGCACGAGCACGATCTCCCCCATGCCGCCCGAGCCGAGCGTCTTGATGGGCTCGTAGCGCGATTTGGACTCGGCCACGAGCCGCACCTCGGCGCCTTCGCCCTCGACGCGCGGCAGCACGGTGGTGCGCAGGACCGACGAGGGCGGCGGCAGGGAGGAGAGGGCGCGCATGGGCGCCACCGCGGTCTTGGCCTGGGCGAAGCCATCGTCCCCAGGCGCGAACAGGGTCTCCGCATTCATGGTTTCGAGCAAGGTCATGGGGAGTACCGCGAAGAGGACCCGCGCCGGACGCGATGGGAAAACCGCTCGTTCGTCCCGGCCGGGCCCCACCTTTCTTGCCGCGAGTTTGACACGGAGCGGGCAGATCCGCTCTCCTCGGCGCCATGCAGCGATTCGAGGGAAAGGTAGCGCTCGTCACGGGGGCCGCCTCGGGGCTCGGGGCGGCGGCCGTGCGGCGGCTGCACGCAGAAGGCGCGGTCGTGGTGATCACGGACGTGGCGCAGGATCGAGGCGAGGCGCTCGCCGCGGAGCTCGGGGCACGGGCAGAGTTCGCGGCGCTCGACGTGACGCAGGAGGCTGCGTGGATCGCCGTGCTCGACGCGGTGGTCGCGAAGCACGGTCGGCTCGACGTGCTCGTGAACAACGCGGGGGTGGGCGTGGTGGGCGACGTGGAGTCGACGACGCTCGAGGAGTGGCGGTTCGTGCACGCGGTGAACACGGAGGGCACGTTCCTCGGCTGCAAGCACGCGATCCGGGTGATGAAGGAGCGCGGGGGCGGGGCGATCGTGAACATGTCGAGCGTGGCAGGCATGATCGGCGCGCCGAACCTGGCAGCGTATTGCTCGAGCAAGGGCGGCGTGCGCACATTCACGAAATCAGTGGCGATGCATTGTGCGCGGAAAGGGTACGGGATCCGGGTAAACTCGGTACACCCGGCATTCATCGATACGCCGATGGTCGACGCGATGGTGGAGAAGTCCGAGGATCCCGCGCGGGCGAAGGCGAACCTGGGGAAGTCCATTCCACTAGGGAAGCTCGGCGAACCCGAGGACGTGGCGGCAGCGGTCGCGTATCTGGCGTCGGACGACGCGAAATTCGTGACGGGTACGGAGCTCTTGGTCGACGGCGGGCTGCTGGCGATCTGAGCTGAGTGGGGACGCCGCGCCGGGGCGCCGCCCCGGACCCCGCGGGGGCTGTCCGCCCCTCGACCCGGACCAGGGCAAGCCCTGGACTCGGGGTGGAAGAACTGCGCTCCGCGCAGTTCTTCCAACGGGCCCGTTGGAAGACCAGGGACAACGTTGCCGATCAAAAGGTCAGCGCGGCGGTCTTGCTTGGCAGGGGTCCTTCTTCGGCCTGTTCGATGAACTGCGCATCGCGCAGTTCATCGACCCCGGGTCCAGCGCTTGCGCTGGTCCGGGTCCAGGGGCGGATAGCCCCGGTGGGGCCTGGGGCAACGCCCCAGCGCGACGCCCCAGGTCAGCTTGCGGAGCGGAGACTGCGGCGGATCTCGTCGATCCAGGCGAGGGCGGCGGACTCGGTATCGAAGAAGCGGACGTCGAAGTGGGGGCCTCGGTGCAGGATGCGGGCTGCGCGGAAGACCATGGCGCCGAGGATACGCGCGTGAAAGCGTGCGCCGACGAGGGCGGCGCCGAGGATGGGCACGCCGGCGCCGTTTTCGCCGGGTCCCTCGGAGGCGATGCGGCGCGCCTCGGGTGTGATGTGCTCCAGGTGCTCGACGTCGACGAGCAAGAAGATGCCTGATTTGCCAGCGGAAAACCGGCGCTGAATGTCGAGGACGCGCTGCATCTCGTCCACGCCGATGCGGCCGATGAAGTGGCCGACGAGGAGATCGGGCTCGTGGGTGATGATGTGGCTTTCACCACTGGTGGAAGGAAGCATTCCAGGAGGAACGTAACGGGGGAGATGGGGGAAGGCAAGGCGCGGGCAGCATCCGCACGTTTTGCGATCGTCGAGAGGACGACGCGCGCATTTTCAGGTGCCCTGCTTCTGCTTCAGCATTGCGATCGCACGGTCCCTGCACCCCTGGTCGCGCTGGTGACGGCAAATGGCGATGAGCAGCTTGATGTCTTGCTCGGTTGCGCGGCCGGACCAGACCTTGGGCTCGAGCTGCCTGCGCATCACGGATTCCTCGTCGTTCGTGTAGACTCTCGTATTCGACGACGGCGACGGCGACGGCGTGGTCTTCGTCGTGGTCTCGCCATTCACGACGCTGCCGCTCGGTGCCGGCGGCACGTTTACGGAGCCCTCCGGCTCGGGCGGAGGTGTCGTCGACTCGACGCGGGCAATCGCAGGGCTCGGATCGGCGGCGCCCGGGTCTTGTCGCTCCGGGCTCGCGGGAACCTCCGGCGCCGCGCTCGTCGCGACCGGCGCCGGAGGCGTCGTCGCCGATGCGGCCAACGTGCGCTCTTCCGCGTTCTCGGTCCCCAGGACCGCCACGAAGAGGACCATCGCCAAAAGGAGACACACGAGCCCCGCGCCCGCGGCGATGAGCCCCGTCGGTCGAGGCCGACGCGTCACCGGCGCCGCGGTCATACCGCTCCCGAGGGGCGTCGGGACCGGGCCCATCGGCGCCCCCGAGGGTCCGAGCGCCGTCCCCGCGCCGGGCTCCGCGCTGCTCGGCATCGCCGCGCGCAGCGGCCCCATCGGCACCGTTGGGTGCGACGGCACGGGAGCGCTCGGCCTTTCCGGCGGCTGCGACGGGAACGCCGGTCGTGCATTCGAAGCCGGTGGCAGGCTTCCCTGGGCGACGAGCCCCGGCGGCGGCAACCCGAGCGCCTCGGCGAGCGCCTTCACGGCGCTCGTGGCCGAGGGAAACCGTTCGGAAGCGACCTTGGCCGTGGCGCGGGCAAACCACGCGTCGAACGCAGGCGGCAGCGCCGCGCCGAGCCGGGCAGCCCGCGCCGTCGCCGGCTCCCGTGGCCCGAGCGCCGCCTGGGCTGCGAAGGCAAAGACGTTCGCGCCCGCCCTCGATTCCTCGAACCAGTAGGCTTTGCCCACGAGGAGCGTGAACGCAATCATGCCGAGCGCGAAGACGTCCGTCTCGGGAGAGACCGACGATTCCATGAGGAACTGCTCGGGGGCCATGTAAAGCGGCGTGCCGAGCGATTGCGTCGCGCCTGCCGCCGTGGCCCCGGCGGCGACGATCTTCGCAATCCCGAAATCGAGCACCTTGATGCGCGGGATGCCATCCTCGCGCTCGCAGAGGAAAAGGTTCTCCGGTTTGAGATCACGGTGAACGATGTGCGCGCGGTGCGTCCTGTCGAGCGCGAGCGAGGTCTGGTGCAGGTACGAAATCACCTCCGCAGGCGACAAAGGACCCGCGCGGCGAAGCCGTTTGCCGAGCTCCTCGCCGCGCAAGAGCTCCATGACCAGGAAAGGCATCCCGGTCGTGTCGTCGATGCCCGCATCGAAGACATCGACGATGTACTCGCTCTCGATCTCCGCAGCGACCCGCGCCTCTTGCCGGAAGCGCCCGCGCAGGTCGTCGCTTTGCACGAACTTCGCGTGCATCACCTTGAGCGCGCGGCGACGATTCGTCTCGAGGTGGACGACCTCGTACACCGCCCCCATCCCGCCATCGGCGATACGGCGCTCTACACGGTAACGCCCAGCAAAAATGGCTCCGGCTGTCAAATCAGACGACACGACGCGCTCCGTCGATACAGGAATCTTCCGGTTGCATCGTTTGCACGCAAACGGTCTTCCGTGGAGTACGACCAGTCCAGGACGAAGTCAAGCGTTCGGGGTGCATGGCAGGCGATCGGCGGGCGGGGTGCTCGGGGACGCCGCGCCGGGGCTCTGCCCCGGGCCCCGCGGGGGCTGTTCGCCCCTCGACCCGAACCAGCGCAAGCGCTGGACCTTTGGGGAAGAACTGCGCGGTGCGCAGTTCTTCCACGGGCCGGTGGAAGGGACGGCGTGGCCAGTCGAAATGGCAGCGCCGCTGTCTCGATTGGCAGGGCCTGTTCGATGAACTGCGCATCGCGCAGTTCATCGACCCTGGGTCCAGCGCTTGCGCAGGCCCCGGGTCCAGGGGCGGATAGCCCCATCGTTGACCAGAGGGGCCTGGGGCAACGCCCCAGCGCAACGGCCTATGAAAACCGCCTATGCCGGCGACGGAGCGCGGCCGTATATTGCGATTTTTTGAGCTGAAGAGCTTGACGGATCGAGGATGGGCGGGTTTATCTTTCGCCGGGGGTCGCGACCATCGTGCCATTGCCCGCGGGGGTGTCGGACGGACGGCGTTTGCCCACGCCGGAGCCGCGATCACATGCTCCGTAATTGATGGGAGGTGCGCCGATGCCGGTGGGTGGATCGCTCGAGCGATTTCCGATCTGGTTGCTCTTTGGGGGCACCGTCGTGATGTTCCTGCTCGCCGTCGAGGGCGGCTTCCGGCTGGGAGCTCATCGGCGGTACCGCGCCGAAGAGGAGCATCCGCCCCACGTGCTCGCCCTGGTCACCACCACGATGGGCTTGCTGGCGCTCGTCCTGGCGTTCACGTTCAGCCTCGCGGCGAACCGCTTCGAAGCCAGGAAACAGGTCCTCGTCGAGGAGGCCAACACCATCGAGACGATCTTCTTGCGCGCCGACCTCCTCCCCGGCAATCGCGGCGCGAAGGTCCGCCCGATGCTGCGTGAATACGTCGACGTGCGTCTTTCGGCGGTGAAAATCGAAAACGTCGAGCACGCAATGCGGCGCTCGGTGGAGCTGCAGCGGGAGCTCTGGAAAGAGGCGGAGGCCGCTGCGCGAGACCAACCCGACTCCGTCGTCGTGGGGCTCTTCATCGAATCGCTGAACAAGATGATCGAGCTCCACGCGATCCGCGTCAAGGTCGCCGTCCGAGGCGGCATTCCAGACGCCCTGTGGGCGGGGCTCGCCTTGATCGCGGTCCTGACCCTCACGGCCGTCGGGTATCATGCCGGTCTGGTCAAGACGCAACGGTCCCCCACGGTCGCGACGCTGGTCATGAGCCTTTCGATCGTCATGCTATTGACCGCCGACCTCGACCATCCGCAGGAGGGGACGCTGAAGGTGAGTCAGCAAGCGATGATCGATCTGCGGCGGATGATGGGTGATTGAGCATCGTTCGTGCGTCGGGGGGAACGGACGAGGATTTGAACGGCGCGTCCCCGTCATGTCGTGGGCTGATGAGCGCCGAGGGGGAACCAATGACGGAGATGACCACCGTGGATTTGACATCAACGGTCGCGGGGAAATCGGCGATGCCGCATCTCTCGGCCGAGGAGCACGCGGCGCGCGGCAAGGCGGAGCGCGCGGCGATCCCACGCGTCGCCCACGCGACCTGGGAGGCGCCGCCCCACCGGCCCGATCCGATCGCGCTGCTCGAGGAGCAAGCAAAGAGCCGCGTGCCCGAGCTCGTGCCGATCCGCTACGGCCGAATGCTGGATTCCCCGTTCGCCTTTTATCGGGGCGCCGCATACGTGATGGCCTCCGATCTGGCCACGACGCCGCGCTCGCGCCTGACGGTGCAGCTCTGCGGCGACGCGCACCTCTCGAACTTCGGGGTGTTCGGATCCCCCGAGCGGCGCATGATGTTCGACATCAACGATTTCGACGAGACGCTGCCAGGGCCGTGGGACTGGGACGTGAAGCGGCTGGCCGTCAGCCTGGAGCTGGCCGGGCGCGACCACGGTTTTTCGAAGGCGGCGCGCTCCGACATCGTCCAGGCGGCGATGCGCGAGTACCGCGAGGCGATGCGGAGCTTCGCGAAGCTCACGAACCTCGAAGTCTGGTATGCGAGCCTCGACGTCGAGCAGATTTTCGATCAATTCGGCTCGCGGGTGGGTCACAAGCGTCTGCACGTGACCGAGCACAACCTCGCGAAGGCTCGGACGAAGGACAGCATTCAGGCCTACGAGAAGCTGACCCACAAGGTCGGCGGCCGGCCGCGAATCATCAGCGATCCTCCCCTGATCGTGCCGATGGACGAATTCATGAAGGGCGTTGCCCGCGAAGAGCTCGAGCAGCAGGTGCGCGAGCTGCTCGTCGGCTACCGCGCGACCCTCGATCCCGATCGGAGGCAACTGCTGGAGGGATACGATTTCGCGGACATGGCCCACAAGGTCGTCGGCGTCGGGAGCGTCGGCGCGCGCGCCTGGATCATCCTGCTCCTCGGTCGTGACGACCAGGACCCGCTCTTCCTGCAAGCAAAGGAGGCGCAAGCATCGGTGCTCGAGCCCTTCCTCGGCAAGAGCGAGTACCAAAACCACGGCCAGCGCGTGGTGGTAGGCCAGCGGCTGATGCAAGCCGCGAGCGATATCTTCCTCGGCTGGGAGCGAGTAAAATCCGCGAGCGGTCTCGAGCGCGATTTCTACGTGCGCCAGCTACGCGACTGGAAATTCTCGGTGGACATCGCCGCCCTGGATCGAGTCGTCCTGGCGACGTACGGCAGTCTCTGCGGCTGGACCCTCGCACGCGCACACGCGCGCTCAGGCGACCGAATCGCAATCGCAGCCTACCTCGGAAAAGCAGACGCCTTCGACGAAGCCATCGCCACCTTCGCGCGCGCCTACGCCGACCAGACGGAGCGCGACCACGAAGCGCTGGCCGCCGCAGCGAAGAACGGGCGCATCCGAGCCGAAATCGGGCTTTGAGGGGGAGCGTAGCGCCGGGGTTTCACCCCGGACCCCGACCAGGGGTTGTCCACCCCTGGACCCGGACCAGCGCAAGCGCTGGACCCGGGGTCGATGAACTGCGCGATGCGCAGTTCATCGAACGGGCCGAGGCAAGACCAGCGTCCTTTGGCGAAGGTCCTGGAAGGTCGCGGGACGGAGGATCCCTTGGCTTGACTCCGCTCCTCCGTGTCTCGATACACAGACCAGGACGTCCGGGGCGTCGAATCCAAGCCGTCCGGGACTCGAACGCAGAGGGGAAGAACATGAAATTCCATCTGATTGCCGTTGCGCTCGCGGCGCTCGTCGGCATTGGCTCGGTTGCCGAAACTACGATGGCCGCGCCTGCGGAGGGCCACCTCGACGAGGATTCGGATTCGAGCGACGTGGGCGCCGATGACTTCGAGCTCAGGGTAGCCGACCCGCCGGGCGGCTCGTGGAATCGGACCTGTAGGCGGGGTCGTTCGGTCTCCGGCGGATACTGCGCCTTTTGCAGACGGATTGACGGCTCGTGGACGCCAGAGCGGTCCTGTATCTACACGCGCCAGTGCCGGAGCTGGTGCGCCTGGAACCAGGACGGCACGCTGAAGTGCGGCAACTGCTGAATGCTGCGGGGTACGCCGGAGTGACGGCATCCGAAGCGCAGGCGGGCGTGGCAGGAGCAGCGATTACGGAAGCACTTACGGAAGCAGGCGCCGACCTCACGGCGCCGACCGTGACAGCGCTCTATCCGTGCACCTTCCGCCCGAACTCCCGCATCCCAACCCGGACGAGCTTCCGGGATCGCTAGAACGTCCCTTCGACGCCCAGATACCCGGCCCCCGGGCCCGCCAATCCCCGCACCCGCACCGCCCCGACCTTCTCCGCCGCCGGCTTCGGCGAAAGCACGAACAGCGTCACGCCTGTCGCCAGCACGACGCCCCCGACGATGAACATCGCCGTGCTCGCATTGCCAAGCGCCCAGAACCGCTCGACCGTCTTCATGCCTTCCACGCCGCACGCGAAATTCTGGTCGCACACCGCGTCGACCTCGCCCTTTTCGGCCATCGCGAGCCCGCCGAGCACGCTGCCCACGATGAGCCCCGCGCCGCCCACGCCCATCGCCGCGATTCCGCCGAGCGCCCACGGGTGCATTCCCGGCTTCGATGTCGCGAGCGGCTCCGGCGGCGGCGGCAAGGGCTCCTTCGGGAGCGAAGGAGGCTCGCCCTTCGCCTCCTGCGTCGCGCCCGGCGTGAGCTCGAGGATCTTTCGGTCGCCCTTCTCGAGCCGCACCTTTCGCTCCTGCGGCGGGCGCCCTGGGACCTCGACCCGAAATGCATACTCGCCCGGATCCATCGGCACGAAGACGCCCAGCGTCTTCGGATCGAGCGTGGTATTCCCCCGCGAGACGACGAGCCCCTCGGGCACCTCGCCCGTCCACACGAGCTCGAGCCGAGGCGTTTCCGCGTCGAGCTTCTTGCGCTGCTCCTCCGCGATCCGCGCGCGCTCGGCGTGACGCTCGCGCAGCGGACTCTTCATCGCCGCGAAGAGCCCGAGGTACGTCGTGTAATGCCCGAGCGCCGTCGCGACGCGACCCCGCGTGGCTTCGCATTCGGCGAGCGCGTACAGCGTCCCCGGCGTCGGATCGATCTGCTGGCTCTCCTCGAGCGCGGCGCACGCCTCGGCGTGACGGCCGGCTTCCCGGTGCGCGATCGCTTGTTTGAACAGGATCTCCGCCTGGAGTTTCTTGACCTGCTCCTCGGCGACCCGCGCCCGATCCGTATGCTTCTCGCGCAGCGGGCTCTTCATCGCTGCGTAGAGACCGAGGTACTCCTTGTAATGTGCGATCGCCTGATCGAGCTTCTGGATCTTCGCCTCGCATTCGGCGAGGGCGTGCAGCGTCCCGGGCTTCGGATCGAGCACGTGGCTTTGTTCGAGCAGCGGGCACGCCTCGGCGTACCGCCCGGCTTGGACCTCCGCGACGGCGGCGTCGAAGAGCTTTCCCGCGGCCGCCTCCTGCGCGGGTGTCGGCGCGGCGAACGCCATGCCTTGCGGGAGCCCGAGGCCCGCGCAGACGAACCCCACGAAGAACCATCGTGCCTTACGCATGTCGTGTCTACCTTTGCCGCATGGTCCGTACGTCACGGCGCGATCCGGACGCTGAAGAGGTCGGCGCCGCCGCTGCTCGTGATCGTGCCGAGCGGGGCGCCGAAGAAGAGCTGCTGCTCGAAGCTGCCGCCCACGACGACGTCGCCCTTCCCGTCGACGGCGGCGGCCCAGGCCGTTTGTGTGCCTGCCAGGCCAAACTTCCTGGTCCAAAGTGGCGACCAGTCCGCCGCCGCGAGCTTCACGACGAAGACGTCATTCACGTAGCCGGTATTGATCGTCCCGGCGCCGAAATCGATCGAATCATCGAAATGCCCGGCCACGACGACGTTCCCCGCGCCGTCGACCGCGATCCCCGTGCCGCGCGAGGTTCCGGAGATCCCGAAGCGCTTGCTGTTCACGTGGTTTCCGCTCGCCGCGGCAAGCTCGGCCACGTACACGTCGGCCGCCCCCGCGGCCGACATCGCGGCACCGCCGAAATCGAGCGAGCCGGTGAACCGGCCCGTGACGAGGACGTTCCCGTTCGGCGCGGAGGCGATGTTTCCGTAGAATTGGTCCCCGGACGAACCGAAGAGCTTGCTCCACAGGTGATTGCCGGTGGCGCCCGCGTACATGCCGACGATGATGTCGCGGCCGCCGCCTCCATTCATGTTACCACCGCCGAGATTCGCGCCGCTGTCCGTCTCGCCCACGAGCGCGATGTTGCCGTCCTTCGTGACCGTGAGGCGCCGCCCTCGTTGATTGTTGCTGTCGCCCATGACGCGGCTCCAGCGATGATTCCCATTGAAATCGTAGCTCGCCAGGAATACGTCTTCCATGTTGGGGTCGAGGATGTTGCCCCCGAGGCTCACCGCGTCGCTCGTGAGAAACCCCGTCACGTACAGGTTCCCCGCCGCGTCGACGTCCACATCCTGCGCGGATTGTGTATTCGTCGCGCCGATGTTCTGGCTCCAGACATGCACGCCCGCTGCGTCGAGCTGGACCATGAAGATATCGGTGTTCTGGCTCTGCAGGTTACCCCCGCCGAGATTCATCGTTCCGCTGAATTCGCCCACCACGGTGATGCGACCCGCGCTGTCGACGGCGACGCCACGGGCGACGCCTACTTCCGACGCAGGATACGTCTTCGCCCACTGCACCTGTCCGTCAGCGCCGACCTTCGCGACGTAGACGCTGCCCTGGTTCGCGCTGAAGCTGAACAGGTCCGCCCCGAGCGCCGCGTCGACCGTGCCCGCGACCACGTACCCGCCGTCGGGCGTGAACGCCACGTCGTAGATCGCGTCGTCCATCGGATCGGTGTTCTTCCCGGGCGGCACGAAACCCGCCCCCACCGCGCCCGTGCACATCGCGATGGCCACGCCGTCGCAATCCTCGTCCTCCGCCGTCGTGCAATCGTCGAATCGGGGCTTGTTCACCGTCATGCACGATTCGACGGTTTTCCCATCCGCGCTGCACGTCCCCATGCCTGCCGCGCAGATGCCCGCGAGTCCCGTGCTGCACGGCGCTGGCTGGCCCGGCTCGCAGGTGCAGACCCCCACGTCCTGGGCCTCGCCGTTGCAATCCTCGTCCCCGGGTAGGTTGCAATCTTCGGTAGCCGCCGGAACGACCTCGTCCTCGCAGGGGCCGAACTCCGAGCCGTCGTCCGCGCAGAACTGCTTACCGCCTTTGCAGTCGCCGACGCCCTCCGTGCCGGCGGGCCCCGAATAACACGGCCGCGTCTCGCCCGGCTCGCAAGGCTCACTCGTCCCGCCGGCCCCACCCGTGGAGCTCGACGACGCCCCTCCGGCCCCTCCCGCTCCCCCCGCCTGCCCCCCGCCGCCCGCTGCTTCCCCTGCGTTATACGGATTGTCCCCACCGAGGACTTGCACACAGCTCGCCGCCGTGAGCAGCGCCGCAACACCGACTGACTTCCAGGCTCGCATCCAGGCTCCTCAATCCCTGCTCCACGTCGTCGCGGGTTTTGCCGCTTTCACCGCCGGCGCCCCGCCTGTCTTCGACGTCTGCGTCGCCGTCGCGGGCTTGCTCGTCGGCGCTGCCGCAGCCGCGCTCACCGCAGGCGCAGCGCTCGCCGAAGCGATTGGCGCCGCCTCCGCCGTCTTCACCGCCTCCACCGGCACGACCTCGGGCGCGGCCGTCGCCACGGGGGTCTGCGCCGACGGCGGCACCGCGGCGGCCGGCTCCGGCGTCTTGCCTTCCTCGCGCGACGAGAGCGCGAAGACAGCAACGACCGCCACGAGCAAACACGCAAGCCCCACGCCGGCCGCGATGAGCCCCGTCGGCGCGGACCTTCGCCCCGTCGGAACCGCGGTCATCCCGCTGCCGAGCGGCGTCAGGACCGGGCCCACCGGCGTCCCTACCTGTCCTGGCGGCGTCATCACGCCAAGCTCCACGCCGCTCGGCAGCGGCGCCCGTCGCGGCGCCATCGGCGTCGTCACCTGCGTGTCGAGCGTCGTGATCGGCACCTCGGACGGCTGCGACGCGAACGACGGCCGCGAAATCGCCCCCGGCGGCAGCATCCCCGCGGAGGCGAGCCCTGACTGCGCAAGCCCGAGCACCTCGGCGAGCGCCTTCACCGCGCTCGTGGCCGAAGGAAACCGCTCGGAGGGCGTCTTCGCCGTGGCACGCGCGAACCACGTGTCGAACGCGGGCGGCAGGCGCGCGCCGAGCCGGGCGGCCCGCGCGGTCGCCGGCTCACGCGGCCCGAGCGCGGCCTGCGCGGCGAACGCGAAGACGTTCGCGCCGCCCCGCGATTCCTCGAACCAGTAGGCTTTGCCCACGAGGAGCGTGAACGCGATCATGCCGAGCGCGAAGATGTCGGTCGCGGGCGAGACCGACGATTCCATCAAGAACTGCTCGGGCGCCATGTAGAGCGGCGTGCCGAGCGATTGCGTCGCGCCCGCCGCCGTGGAGCCGGCGGCCACGATCTTGGCGATCCCGAAATCGAGCACCTTGATGCGCGGGGGGCCGTCCTCGCGCTCGCAGAGGAACAGGTTGTCCGGCTTGAGGTCGCGATGGACGATGTGGGCGCGGTGCGTCTTGTCGAGGGCGAGCGAGGTCTGATGCAGGTACGCGACCACCTCCGCCGGCGGCAAGGGGCCCGTGTGGCGGATCCGCTTGCCGAGCTCCTCGCCGCGCAGGAGCTCCATGACGAGGAAGGGCATCCCGGTCGCGTCGTCGATGCCCGCGTCGAAGACGTCGACGATGTATTCGCTCTCGATCTCGGCGGCGACGCGCGCCTCTTGCCGGAAGCGCCCGCGCAGGTCGTCGCTCTGGACGAAGTTCGGGTGCATCACCTTGAGCGCGCGGCGGCGGTTCGTCTCCAGGTGGACGACCTCGTACACCGCCCCCATGCCCCCGGCGGCGATGCGACGCTCGACGCGGTAACGCCCGGCAAAGATAGCCCCGGCTGCCAGATCAGAGGACACGGCCTGCTCCCTCGACAAGGAACCGTCGCATGTTTGCATGCAAACGGTTTTCCGTCGCAGTAGACGTCCAGTTGCCAGCGAAGTCAAGCTTCGGGGGAGGGGCGCGAAGGCTCGGCGGAGCGAGCCGAGGGCACCTCTCGACCGCTTCGTCGGGTTTCCGGGACCGCGCCCATCGCATCCTGCGTGCGCGCTCGGCGGTCGGGGAGAGCGCAGGCGACGCGACGCCGGAGCCTCGGCATCGCGCTCGGGGTGCGCGGCGTGAGATATGCCCGAGGCGTTCGAGGGGTTCGGGGGAGCGATCCGAGCGGTCGAGCGAAGCGATCGTTCCGGTCGCGGGAGCGCTCCGAGGGCTCCGCCGGAGCGCAGGGAGCGGTCCGACGAGGGTCAACCCTCGGTCGGGGTGGGCCCGGATTGCCGGGGGCCACGGCTCAGGAAGTCGATGAGCACGCGGAAGATGGGCCCGAGCTCGGGGTTGTATTTCATCTGCTCCTTGAGCTGACCATTGACCTTGCGCAATTGCTCCCAGGCCTCGGCGTCGAAGAGCAGGTTGGCCTGCTTGAGGGTCGTAAGGACGACCTCGAGATCGATGATGACCTGATCGATCCCATCGGCGCGCCCGCACGAGGCGAGGAGCCCCTCGGCGGTGACGCCCTTGGGGAGCGTGAGCTTGTCCCCTGCCTTCTTGATGGCGTCCGCCGTATGGGTCCCGACGAGGCCAATGCCACGAGGCGGCTTCGGCAATCGCCGCACCTCGTCCGCGGAGAGCTTGCCAGCATTCGGAGGCGGCGCGAGCTCATCGGGGATGGTGACGGTGACGGTGCCATGCTTGATTTCGGCCATGGTGGCGGTTCCTTTGCGAGGGGTCGGAATGGTTGGCGCGGAGGATAGGGGAAGGGGAGGCGGCGGGGCAAGAATGTGGGGGGACTCCGTGGGCCCGCGTATCTGGGGAGCGGAGGCGGGAGCGGCAAGGACCGCTCCCGCGGCTCCCGCCGGCTCCCACCGACCCGGTCTCCCTCATGGAACGCTCGGTCCCCAGGCGCATCGTGAGCCCCCTGGCTGGTTTTCCGTTGTCACCCAGGCGATGAGCGTGCGACTCAATACACCATGCAAGCAAGGACGAGACTCCGCTCGATCATGCTGGGCGTGCTGGTGTGGGGCTTCGGTGGGGCAGGCCTGACGGGGGCGTGCGACTCGCCTCCCGAGCTGGGGCCTCCGAAGGCGTGCCCAGCGCCCCCCGACATCCCGACCGAGACATCGACCGAGTGCTCGATGTCCATGGAAGATGCGTGCTTTCGTTATCGCATCCAGCTCATGGGCAATCCGAGCGCGGACCTCGAGCTGCGCAAGAAGTACATCGGCGCGTTCGGCGACGCTTGTTACATGTCCGAGGGCCCCACCCCCACGTTCAACTGCTTCTACAAGACGCCGGAGGAAGCGTGCGAGGCTGGCGTGCTGGTCGCAGAGCTTTACGGCGCGGCGCCCTACGACAAGAGTTATCCGGCGTGCGAGCCCATCCCCGGCACGGAGAACTACTATCGCCAGGTCGGGCCGGATCCCGCGATCCACATCACCATCTCCTACGAGCCCGCGCCGAGGCAGTCGCCGCTCATCGAGGTCGATGGCGTGCCGACGGAGGTGAGCGGGCCGTATCGCGACTTGCCCGAGCCGCCGACGGTCGGACCGGGGCACGAGTTCAACAACTGTAGCAGCGGCATGCTTGCCGCCGATGGCACGTCGCTCTTGCAGCACAGGTATATCCTCGAGGTCAACCGCAAAGCGCATGGCGGCGAGATCCACTCCGATCTCGCGGGCTTCAAGTGGACTTGCGAGGTGTACAACGCGAACTGCGAGATAGTGGAAGCCGAGTGCGAGGAGCCGCTCGTGCTCCACGATCGGATGGGCAAACCTGCGCCCTTCGACCCTGGTCTGTTCGCAGAGGTGAACCACGTCGTGCCCAGGAAGGACCAGCGCAGTTGCGACTGGGGGACAAACTCGAACAAGAACGCGGCGGTCATCTCAAGGGCGCTCAACCAGTGGCTTCGCAACAAAAACCCGCCGGCCGAGGAGATACAACGGGTCAACGCCGCGAAAGCGTACACGCCGTGACGCTGGCATGTTGACGTCCAGACAAACGCGGTCTAGGCGAGGTACATGGTCCTACGCAACCATCCCCGCGGACGCCTCGCCTTCGACCGAGATGCCATCGTGCGCGCCGCGCTGCGCGCCTACGTGGAAGCCCGCGTGGAAAGACTGGGGTGCGGTCTGGCGTATCCCGTCTGCGACTACTCGGAGTGGACGGGAGACGTGCATCGAGGAGCCTTGCGGACCGACAGCGGATGTGGCGACTACGAGGTCGTGGCCTGGACCGAGGCGGGCGTCGTGGGTCTTGCGTACGAGAAGGGGTTTGGCCCGATTGATAACCTCGGCCTGACGCCTGACACGGTGACGGGTGGCCCAGAGGATGTGCGCCCGGCTGTGCCGGGGCTCCCCTCCGAGCTCGAGCCAGCCTTTCAGTTGGCCGTCGGCAAGCTCGACACGGTCAGCGATTTGTACAAGGGGAAGTTACCCAATAAGAGAATGTATTCGGAGCTGTTGGCCGGGGTCGGCTTTTGGCTCCACGGCGATCGTGTCGCGGGCACGCTCTTCGACGACCCGAAATGCCCGGGCGCCAAGCGACTCGTCCCCTGGGGCATGCTCCAAAACGGTCGACTCCCCTTCTATGTCATCGGGGAACTTGCCCCGCTAGCAGCAGAGCGCGCCCGAACGGTCGAGGCTCCCATCCACGCGATCATCGACGCAGTGGTCGATCGGCGATTGCAGGGCCCCACGGAGTTCACGCCCGACGAGATCGCGACGCTCCTCGTCAAGCCGCCCGATCCGAAGCAACTGCTCGGCGTTCAACGGCTCCTGCAAAAGGTGGGCATCACCTGGCCCGGCTCGCCCGAGCTTCCCCCCGAGCCGCCGCTGCCGCGGCCACTTATCAACCCCTTTACGGGCAAACCCTATTCGGAGCCGGAAATCGAGCGCCTCATGAAAAGGAACGCGTAAGCCCCCACCGATCAACCTATCTCGACGCAAAGCGGCAAGCGGCGGCGGAAACCGAAGCGGGAGCGGAGCGGAGGCGGGAGTGCTTACACGCCGTCGCGTGCCCGAAGCCGAACGAGACCGGCGGATCGCCTCTGGATCCCTGATCTTCTCGGTCGGGTGCCATTCCAGCACATTACCCGTGCACCCTCCGCCCGAACTCCCGCATCCACTTCGCCTCGTCCTCGGTGAGCGGGCCTTTTTCGAGCGCTGTCAGGTTCTCTTCGAGCTCGGCCCGGGTCTTGGGCCCCGTGAGCGCGAAGTCGACGTGCGGGCTGGAGAGCTGGAAGCGATAACAGTCGCCCGCGCTCATGACCGGCCCCTCCCAGCCACGCGGGCGCTTCAAGAGCTTCCGCCAAGCCGTCGCGGTGTACGCGAGCACCGAGGGAGAACGCTCCTTCACGTGCGGGAAGACGTCGCGTTCGGCGCCCGGGTGCGCCGCGTTGTACCGGAGCATCAAGAGGTCGAGCGGCGAATCCGCAGCGAGCATGCCCGCACGCGGGCGGTCGTGGATGCTCACGCCAATCGCGCGGACCTTGCCACTCTCGCGCAGGTGGAGGAGCTCTCTCTGGGTCGCCTCCGTCCAAGCGGAGCCAGTGCCCAGCCAGCCGAGCAAGTAGACGTCGAGGTGATCCGTGCCGAGCTCGCGCAAGAGCTTCTCCGCCCCCGACCGCACGCCCCAGCCAAACCAGCCGATCTGCGCGAAGCCAATCACGGCCACGTCCCCGCGCCGCGCACCCATCGCCGCCTTGACGGGCGCGCGCATCCCCTTGTTCCGCGAGGTCCACAAGAAGACGTTCACGCCGCGATCGAGCGCAGCGCGGACACCGTCCTCATCGATGCCGTAGTTCGCCGCGAGGCCAAGCCGAAACGCACGCTTGCCGCGCAGCGCCGAGGGAGTCGCGTACAGCCAGTCGTTCATGTTCTCCACGTTATCATGATGGGCTCAGCCTTCGCCGAGCTCTGTGGTCGTGCGAAAGCCGAAACCCGAGTAGAGGTTGACCAGCCGATCGGCGATCCCCATGCCGCGCGACGTGAGCTTCGACGTCTCCCGGACGCGTGCCCCGATTCGGCGCATCCATGCGAGCTCCTCTTCGTTCATCGGGCCCTCTTCGAGCGCCTTCAGGGCCTCGTCGATCTGCGCTGCGTCCAGCGCGCCGGCCCAGCATGCGCCGATGTTCGGGTTCGAGAGGGCGAACCGGTAACAATCCGCCGCTCGCGGCAGACGCTCCTCCGCGGGGACGAGCTTGCGATCGAGGAGCTGACCCCACGAGGTCGAGGTGTACGAGACGATTCCGGGGGCGGGATCCGGCAGGTGCGGAAAGACGTCCTTGTCGGCGCCGGGGTGCGCCGCGTTGTACCGGAGCATCAAGAGGTCGATGCGGGGATCACGGGCGAGGTGCTTGAATGCCGGGCGGTTGTGGCAGGAGATCATGACCGAACGCGCGCGGCCGCGGCGCACGAGATCCGCGGCGGCGTCGAGGATCGCGTCCTTCGGCGGCAGGTTCCACCAGCCGAGGAGCAGGACGTCCGCGTGATCCATTTCGAGCTTGCGGAGCCCCTTTTCGAGGGATTTGCCGATGCCGGCCGGCGAGCGCGAGTAGGTCTGGATGACGACCTTGATTCGCTCGCGGCTGCGCTTGCCGAGGCGCTTCAAGCCCTCGCCGAAATCGGGCATGCGCGACGAGCCCCAGTAGAAAAAATCGATCCCGCGCTCGAATGCATGCTCCACGTCGCGCCCCTTGGCGCCATAACTCGCCGCCAGCCCGAGGGGCACGACGTCGAGAGGGCTGCGGCCGAGGCGGACAGGGGAAAAGGAAGCAGACATGCAAGATCCTCCGGCGCCGAGGGTGGCACGGAGGATCGGGGAAGGGCAAGCGAGGCGCGCGGGGGATTATCGCGCTTCGGCGGCGATTGGAGCGGGCGCCTCGGCGTCGGCCGCGCTCGCGGTGCGCGCGCCGGTGAGGCTGACGCATGCGCCGCCGACGCCGAGGGCGACGACGCCGCACGCAAACGCGCCGAGGAGGGCGCGTCGCGCGTCGCGCGGATTGCCGTGGATGACCGAGAGGACGCGGTCGTGCTCGCGGTAAACAACGGCGGCCGAGAGCACGGACGCGCGCGTCTCCTCGCCGAGGCCGAGATCGAGCTTGCGCGGCGACCAGGCGACGCGCGGGTCGTCGCTGGACGCCGGGCGCATGGCGTGAAGGAGACGCTCGACGCGGAGCGCACGCACGAGGGCCACGGCGTCGCCCAGGCAAAGCGCGACGATGGCGGCGACGGCGGCGAGGCCGAGGGTGCGCGAAACCTCGAGCGAGGGGCGGACGCCGGTGGGAAAGACGTTCCAATCGGGCAGGGCGGCGAGGGTGCCGAGGGCGACGCTGACGGCGACGGCGAGCCAGACGGCGCGGCGATCGGCGCGATCGACGAGGGATCCGGGGCGGGCGCGGCCGACGCGGCGGGCGGCGGCGAGGACGAGGGCGAAGGCGGGCAAGAACCCGAGCGCGCAGACGAACCCGGTGGCGGCGCCTTCGCCGAGGCCCCAGCGCGACCAGCGCATGACGCCGATGAGCGCGCCGCCGAGGAGCCCGGCCGAGAGGACGCCCACGGCGGCCGCGAAGAATGCCACGGCGCGGCGGGGCCAGCGGACGGTGGGCTGGACGAGGAGGCCGAGGAGGAGGGCGCAAAGCGGGGTGACAACGACGAACGCGGGGCGGAGGCCGGCATCCATGGCCTTGAGGGCGCCGACGCGGAAGAAGTCGGCGGCCATCCATCCGCCCACGGCGCCGAGGACGGCGTACGGGAGCGAGAGGCGAGGAACGCGGCCGGGAGCGGAGGCGGGGACGGAGGCGGGAGCGGGAGCGGGAGCGACGACGGAAGCGGGGGCGGGAGTGGCAGAGGCGGGAGCGGCGACGGAGGCGGGGGCGGCGGCGTTCGGCTGGAGCATGGGGCGGTACCTCGCGGGAGGGCTCAGACGCCGGGGAGGCGGGGAGAGTTCCCGGGATCTGGAGCTGTCGCGTCAGAAACGCCCGCCCGGCCGTCCCCGGCTCAAAACACGTAATTCATCCCGACGTTGAAGCCGCCGTCGACGTTCAGGAGCGAGGTCGCGGTGGAGCCTTCGCCCACCTTCCCGACGTAGAGGACCGCCTCGGGCCTCGCGAACAAGCTGAACTTCGGGCTCGCATAAAACGCGAGCCCGAAGCCGAGCCGCGCGGTGCCGCCCACCATCGTCGGCGCCGGCGTGCCGCTCGGCGCGCCCTTGACGGACACCTTGCCGTAGAAGCCGCCGCCCGCGAGGCCGGGATTGAGGAACAACCCTCGTCCGATGTTGACGAGGTAATTCGCGCCGAGGGTGACCATGCCGCCCTGACGCGCGGCGGCGTCGACGCCCTTGTAGAAGTAGCTGGCGTTCAGCTCCAGGTTGAGGTTGTTGATGATGAAGTAGCGGAACGAGAGCCCGGTGATGTTCGTGGTCCGGATGGAGGAGGTATTGCCCTCGCTGCTGTAATTGAGCACGAGGAGGCTCTCGGCCCCGATCTCCTTGATGCCCTTTCCGATCGCACGGATGCCGTTCGTGTCGGGAGCGTCGGGAACGAGGATGTCGGCGAGCGCGGGCGCTGGCGCGGCCACGAGGACCGCGCCGAGGGAGACCATTGCAGCGACAATCGGCAAAGTACGCATGATGCCTCGAAGGGATGGCAGGGCAGAGGCGCGGGACGAGATTGGTCCGCGATCGCCCTGGATTCCCGGGCGGTTTACACCATTTCGAGCCGCCCGGAACGGTCGCGGCCGGGCGCTCGGGTCGTATTAAAAATGATTAAGCGGGCGGCAGCTCGAAGGCGAACGATTCGAGGACGACCGCCGTGGGATCGAGCAAGAAGCCGTCATCGCGGCTCTGCAGCAGGGCTCCAAGGCCGAGCTTGCGGAGCTTGGTCAGCGTGACGTAGACGCGGTTCGCCGCCGCCTTGGAAGCGATCCGTTCCCCGGGCCAGCCAGCCTCGAAGAGCTCCGCGAGCGAGACGGCGCGCCCCGGAGCGTCGATGCGCGCGCGAACGAGGAAGGCCAGCACGAGGCGCGCCGCCTTCGCCTTCAAGAAGGGTACGGGGCGGTGATCCTGAAGGCGAAACCAGCGGGCCTCCGGGCCCACGACGAGCCTCGCAATCGGCGGCGGGAGGGGATTGCCGGGCGCGCTCGCCGAGGCCGCGGGCAGGACGATCGCGCGATCGAGCATGCGCAAGGCGAAGCGCACGTCCTCCGAGCCTCGCGCCGGCGCGAAGCTGCCGTCGGGCGCCGGAGCCTGCGCCACGGCCATCGGCGCGGCGGCGGCGAGACGATGTCGCTCCGCGGCCGTCTCGTCCCCCGCCGCGGCGGCGACGCGCGCGCGCCCAGCGTCCGCGTGGGCGGAGTGCAGCTCCACCGCGATCCTCGTCGTGAGCACGCGGCCGCCGCCGAGCCTTTCCGCGGCGGCCGCGAAGTGGCGCGCCGCGGCGTCCTCGTGGCCGAGCCCGGTCTCGACGGCTCCGAGCGCGGCCAGGAAGACGACCGAATAGTGCCGCTCGCCGGTGCCATGGAGCCGCGCGAGGGCTTCGCCGTAGGCGGTGCGCGCGTCGTCGAGCAGGCCCTCCTCGAACGCGACGTCGCCGAGGTAGCCGTGGAGCACGCCCTCCGACCACCGATCGCCGACGGCCCGGTGGATCGCGAGCGCCGCCCGGAGTTTTTCGCGAGCCTCGCCGAACCGGCCCCTCGCTTGCTGGACGCGCCCCAGGATGCCGAGCACGTAGCCCTCGGTGCGCCGATCTTCCTGGAGCAAGGCAAGCGCCTGGTCGGCGGCGAGCTCGGCCTCGTCGAGCCGGCCAAGGCTCAGGCGCGCGAGGGCGAGCTGCGCCAGGGCCAGGGATTGTCCCCTCGGATCGCCGGCGGCCTGGAAGCCCGAGGCCGCCTGCTCCACGTACCCCACGGCCTCCGTGGCCCGTCCCCGCCAGTTGAGCGCGCCGCCGTAGGTGAGCATCCAGTCGGCGTGGAGCGATGCTTCGCCGAGGTCGAGGGCGATCGCCCGCGCTCGATCGAAGCAGGACCGCGCGTCGTCCGGGCGCTCCGCCTGATCGAACATCAACCCGAGCTTGGTGAGGGCGAGGCATTCGTCGGCGCGCGAGCGGGCCGCGCGCGCTTCGTCGAGCGCCCGCTGAAAGCCGAGGAAGCTGTCGAGCACGCGGCCCCGAAGGAGGTCCGAAAGGGCGCGCGTGTAAAGCGCACGCGTCCGCAGGGCCGGCGGGGCCGAGGCGGCATCGAGCGCGGCGTCGAGCATCGCCACGTACGGCTCCAGGCGGCCCTTGGCGCACAGGAGGAGCACGGGCTCGAGCAGCAAGAGCCCGCGCAGGGCGGCCTCCGCGTCCTCGGGCGTGAGCGGCCGCCGCGCGAGCGCGCGCGTGCACACGGCGATGAGGTTGCTCGCCTCCAGGGAGGCGCGGCGAACGTCGATGACCCTCGGCAAGGCGGTCTCCCGCGGGCCCTCCATGCCGAGGAAGTACGCCGCGTGGCGTCTTTCGGCGGTTTCCTTGCCGCCGAGCGCGTCGAGCCACTCCGCGGCGTACTCGCGGAGGCTCTCCAGCATGCCGTAGCGGCGCTCGCCCGCGGAGCCCGGCCGTTGGAGATCGAACGATCGGATCAAAGATTTGTCGTGCAACGATTGGAGCACGTCGAGAATGGGCGGCGTGCCGCCTTCGCGTCCGGCGCCGAGGTCGAGCACCGCCTCCGCGGCCTCGAGCGAGAAGCCGCCGGTGAACACCGAGCACTGCGCGAGCGCGTCTTTCTCCCACGGCGCGAGGAGATCCCACGACGAGTCGATCGCGCCGCGCAGCGTCGCCTTGCGCGCAGGCGCGCCGCGGGCGCCCGTCACGAGGAGCTCGAAGCGGCGCGCGAGTCGATCGAGGATCTGTCCCGGCCCAAGGACGCCCATCCGCGCCGCGCAGAGCTCGATCGCCAGCGGGATCCCGTCGACGCGACGGACGATCGCGGCGATGCTCTCGGCTTCGGCCTCGGTGAGCTCGAAGTCGAAGCGCACGGCCCGCGCCCGCGCCACGAAGAGCTCGACGGCGTCGGACGCGGCGATCGCGCAGAGCGAGCGCTCCTCCGCGGGCGGCACGCCGAGCGGCTCGAGCCCGAGGGACACCTCGCCGTCCAGCCGGAGCCGCTCGCGCGAGGTCACGACGAAAAGCGCGCGCGGAGCGTACGAGAGCCAGGGGCCCAGCATCCGCGGGGCGACGTCGACGAGCTGCTCCAGGTTGTCGAGGAGGACCACGCTCCGCGGCGGCTCGGCGAGGGCGCGCCCGAGCTCGGCCACGACCTCGTCGGCGGTGCCCCCCGCGGAGAGGGGCACGTCGAGCGCGCGGGCGAGGACCGCGCACGCGTCGTCGAGCCCCTTCGCCTCGCTGAGATCGCAGAACAAGAGGCGCGCCCCGTCGCGCGCGGCGAGAGCCGAAGCGGCCCACTCCAGCGCGAGGCGCGTCTTGCCGATGCCGGCGGCGCCGGTGATCGTCACGAGCCGGGCGCCGCCGTCGAGGCGCTCCCCGAGCGCGCGAAGCTCCCGCGCGCGCCCGACGAAGGCGCCGCGCGCCGACGTACCGGGCGGGGTTACCGTCACGGGCGGAAAGGATACCACCACGAGCCGCGCGGGGAGAAGCCCTTCGCAGGCGGCGGCGAGACGCGCGTTAAAAATCGTTAAGGTGGGGCGCGCGCCGTCAGAAGGTCGAGAGGCCCAGCGAGAGCTGATGGATGAACTTCACGTCCGGCGACGGCAGCACGCGCAGCTCGTACCCGAACGTCATGGCGTGCACGTGCATGCCGAGGCCCACGAACAAGGCGCCCGCCTGCGTCCAGGCTTCCTGCTTGTTCTCGACCATCCGAAAGGTGCACGCTGCCGCCGGGTTCATGCACGTCGGATCCTCGAGCACGAGCGAGTAGGTCTTTTCCTGGGTGAAATCCCAGTTCCAGCCGGCGCCGATCGAGGGGACGAGCGAGACCGTCGCGGGCGCCGAGACCAGCGGAATGCGGTACCCGATGCGCATGTCCCCCACGAGTCGCAGCGTGTCCGTCCGCCCGATGGGCAGGTGGAGGTCGCTCTCCGCCGGGACCTGCGCGAAGGCGCCGAAGCGGGGCAAGAACTCCCACTGCTCGGCGAAGAGTATCGGAATGCCAACCGTCGCGCCGATGAATCCCCGGCCGGGCTCGAATTGACCGGCGAACATGGTCTCCAGTCCGATGTTGATGCCAGGGCGGCTCTGGTACGGCGTCTTTCCCACGCTCGCGCGTGCCTCGCGTATTTTCCCCACGGGGACTGCGTGACTCATCGGAGTCTCCCCCGCGGCCCGCCACGAGGGGGAGGGGACGAGGATGCCGACGACGTGGCCCTGACAGTCGAGGAGCGGGCCGCCGGTGTGGTTCATCCCGACGAGCGCGTCGATCGCGAGCTGATCGTCGTCGCGGTCGCTGACGAGGCCCCGGCGGTGGGCCGGAAAGCGGTCTTCACGCGTGCCGAAATCGACAGAGACGCCGATCGCGACGACCTCGCTACCGATCGCGGGCGCCGACGTCGCGAGCTCGAGCGCCTTTCCAGGGATGGGCGCGTCGAGCTCCAGGATGGCGATACGTTCGAATGCGTCGGTGAATACGACCTTCGCGCCAATCGAGAGGTCGTCGCGGGCATGGACGCGCAGCCGGAAAGGCCGCTCCACCACGCTGACATGGGTCACGACGTGCGTGTCGTCCACCAAAAAGCCTGCGCCCCACTGTGTATGCGTGGTGATACGGACCGTGCCGCGCCGCGCAGCTTCCGCGACGCGCTCGAGCCCCGCCGCGCCGCACGCGCTGCTCTCCGAGGGACGGGTGGAAGCGGCGGGAGGCGAAGACGCGACGGACAGCGTCGGCGCGGGGGGCGGGGAGGGAGGCTCGGTCGCGGCACCCGCGCCCAGGGGCTCCGCGCGGGCGACCGCGGAAGACGCGAACAAGGCCGCGGACAGGGCGGCGGCCAAGGACCTCGCGCGTCGCGTCACGGGGGAGGTATCGTGGGTGCCTTCTCGGGTGGGGTTCCACATGTCGATGGTCTCCGGCAAGAGCGACCCCGGGGGCGGATCCGGGGCGTGCTGGAGATGCTAGGAATCGACGCGGAGTTTGCACATGAACGATTTTTAATCGTTCGCGAGGCCGGGCCTTCGCCGAAGACTCGCCGGCGGAGGCCGCGAATGTCGTCGCCGAGAATTCGGCGTTCCGCCCGCGCAGCCTGTACGCTCGTGAGGTGATGAAAGACCACGACGCCCCGACGGAGCGCCCGCCCCACGCGGCCACGATTCCACGCGGTACCGCGCAGCCGAAGATGGCGGAAGAACGCCCGCCGCACCCGGCGACGGTCGGCCGCGCTCTCCAGCCGAAGGTCGCCACGGAGCGCCCTCCGCATCCGGCCATTGTCGGTCGTGGTCCCATCCAGCCGAAGGTCGCCACGGAGCGCCCTCCGCATCCGGCGACCATCCGCGGCGGCGAGGCCGTGCAGCCGAAGGTGGCGGAGGAGCGCGCCCCGCACCCGGCCACGGTCGGCCGCGGCGGCACGGCGCAGCCGATGTTGGCGCGCCCGCTCAACGTCAAAGGCGGCCCGGTGCCCGGCACACGCAAGAAAAAGGAGGGCGGGACCAAGAGGGCCAAGAAGAAGAGCAGCAAGAAGATCGAGGGCGTGGGTGGTGTGCAAGCCACCTCCTACCGGCGGAACCTGAATAACTGGGCCGGCGCCTTCGGGCCGCGGGGAGCCGCTGGCAATCTCCACGCAGAGCAGGTCGTCTACAACCAGTACGCCGGACACAACTGGGTCGGGATCGTCATCAACGCGTTCCCGTGCAGGGCCCAGTGTTATCAGTTCTTCGTCAACGCTTCCAACGCTGCGCAGGCCGATGGCGGGATCGTCTTCAGCGTCACCGGCGACCAGGGTAATTATTCGACCGATTGGCCCGGCGCCGTAGCGCCCTGCTCGATCTACTTCGTCAACGGTGTCGGGACGGTGCGGGGCCCGGGCGTT
Organism: Polyangium sp. 15x6; assembly: GCF_029960785.1. Taxonomy (GTDB): domain Bacteria; phylum Myxococcota_A; class Polyangia; order Polyangiales; family Polyangiaceae; genus Polyangium. The sequence goes on along the minus strand of NZ_JASBQE010000106.1, from coordinate 11,118 downwards.
GGCGAGCCGCCGCCGCCCTGATGGGCCGAGCATGCGTCTCATCCGGGGGCGCTTCGCTGGGGCGTTGCCCCAGGCCCCAGCGCAGCGGTCCCACGTAGAGACCCATGCTCGGCACATCGGGAGGGTGGTGAGGTGGTTCCCGTCCCGCCACCGCGTCCACGTCTCTGCAAACCGCGTCGTCGTAGCCCTTCCCCTGGCGCGTCCTCACCCTGCTCCGTTCACGAGGACGTGCGCCCCCCTGGGCGTGCTCTCGCTCATCGCGCGCGAGGACGTGCGCGCCCCCGGTCGTCCTCACCCTCTCCGGGCACGAGGACGTGCGCGCCCCCGGTCGTCCTCTCCCTCTCCGTCCACGAGCACGTGCGCCTCCCCGGGCGTGCTCACGCGCATCGCGCACGAAGATGCGCGCCTCCCCGGTCGTCCTCTCCCTCTCCGTCCACGAGCACGCGCGCCTCCCCGGGCGTGCTCACGTGCATCGCGCACGAAGACGTGCGCCTCCCCGGTCGTCCTCTCCCTCTCCGGGCACGAGCACGTGCGCCTCCCCGGGCGTGCTCACGTGCATCGCGCGTGAGCACGAGCGACCCACCGCGCCTGTTCTCCATCTCTGTTCGCGAGGACGTGCACCCCTCGCGCGTGCTCACACTCCGTGCAGGCTGCCCCGAACCCCGCTTGAGCCTGAGCAGGGGTCTCATCCCAAGACCGCCGTGACCGGCAACGCCGTCCCTGGTCTTGCCACCGGCCTGTGGGACGAACTGCGCATCGCGCAGTTCTTCCCCCTGAGGTCCAGGGCTTGCCCTGGTTCGGGTCGAGGGGCGAACAGCCCCCGCGGGGTCCGGGGCGGCGCCCCGGCGCGGCGGCGCACAAGCCCGACGGGGGCCTCTGCTATGCGCCGTGCCCCGCGGGCCGTACGGGCGCGGGGCCGGTCTGCTGGCCGGCGTGCGGGAGCGATTACCCAGCGAGCTGCGGCGCTCTGTGCGCGGTATCTCTCGCGGACCTGGCGAAGGCATTCGCGTGGCCGATGTGCGAGGGCAGGTGACCGCTGCAGCGGCCGCCCAGCGTGATCACGGAAACGCCCCACCTCTCGCGCGTCGAGCGCCCCATCTCCATTACACGTTCATTACAGCGATCGGAAGGGTTGCTCCCCGGCGCCACGCCGAGCTGTAAGGGCGGAGTAAGTGCAATCTGGCGGAAAGGGTGACATCTTCTCAATCGTCGGAGGCGCGGCGCGGCCCCCTCCGATACCGAGAGGGGGTTCCAGCGCGATCAGGCATGGCCTATCGCGCGGGCGCACCTGAGAACATCGCCCGTTCGGCCAGCGAAGCTACGCCGTGCGGGCAATGAACGAGAGACCGAAACGAGAGGAGCATCCATCATGGCCCAGGATATCTTGATCATCGTCAACGCCAAGACCGGCACCGTGCAGATGTATGCCGCCGATCCCTCGATCGTGCAGGGCAACTCGCAGGGCTCGAACGAGCTATGGGTCCGCGTCCCGGCCTCCGAGCAGCTGCGGTGGCGTGTGGAGCCGCTCCAGCTCGCCGAGGGCGCCAGCGGCGAGGCCGATCTCTACCACGCGATCATCACGAGGGTCGAGCTCTGGGGACCGACCGAATCCCCGCCCCAGGGGGATGCGAGCAAGTACCTCGTGGACTGGATCAGCAACAACGGCGCCGGAGATACCCCCTATTACAGCGCTCCGGGCACGATCACCGCCGGGAAGAACACGTTTGGGCCTCCCACGCCCATCGCCACGCAGGGCATCAATCGCCCCTTCGTCGCGTGCGAGACGCAGATGTCGAACCGCGACGAGATGGTGAGCCCCAAGATCGCTTATTCGTTCTCGGTCGACATCTACCTGGGCAGGGAGAAGGTGAACACCGTGACCTGGGATCCCTACGTGACGGTCTACCGTCCGTAAGGACGTCCTCGAGCGGTCACACGCTCGGTCTCGAACAGGGCGGCCGTCGCTCGCTGCGAGCCGCCCTGGTTCGACCCTGGACGAGTGCGCGCTCCCGAAGCAGGGGCGCGGTTCCCTTCCTTTTCCTTCTTCGCTTTCGGGTCGTCCGGCCGGCCCGGCCGTGTAACGGGTGTGTAATTGACCGAGCCCCCGCGCTCGGGTAGGAGGGAGCGCATGCACGACAAAGGCAAGAGTGACGAGACCGGTGGTATCCATCCGTTGAACGCCCAGCTCGACCCAGGGCTCCTGGATTGGCGGTATTACAAGATCGAATGGAGCGGGAGCCGGAAGTTCGCCGACATCATCGCCACCCGGGTCGCCGGCGCGGGGTACAACGCCGGTGTGGAGTACTGGCTCGTGGACAAGGCGGCCCTGACGCTCGAGAACGGGCTCGTCGTCACCTGCGTGGGTGACGAGGCCTGGACCGATCCGCGTCCCGCGGCCCCCACGAATGCGCAGGAGTTCACCGCTCCCTGCGCCGCGGACTGGACCGAGGTGGACACCGACCTCACGACCGGCACGCTCTACAAGCACGCGACGGAGGATTATTACGTGCGTATCGCGATCACCGACAAGGAGGACGCGACCATCTCGATGGTTCGATGGTATCAGAAGAAAACCACGGCTCCGGCGCCGTCCTTCGAACCGAGCGGGACGTATACCCAGGTCTCGGCGCTCGGGTCCGGACGGATGTGGTATGCCGATTCCAAGTCGCCCTGACCGCAAAGCGAGCGATTCAGCGCTTCTCCACGTCCGCGGTCAAGCTCCGCGCGACCCGCAGCCCCACCGTCGCCCGCCGGATCCCAGGCAGGAGCCCGAAGCGCCCCGCCGCCCGCGCGAAGGGGAGCGCGCTGCTCCACCCGCCTCCCCGCACCGCCCGGTGCTCCGGATCGTCAGGCGACGCCTCGTCGACGAGCACTCGGTCCTCGACGATGGCCGGCCCCTCGCGCCGCCAGACATTGCCGCACCAATCTCGCGAGTTGCCGCTGAGCCCGCGCACCCCATAAGGGCTCTCGTCGGCCGGATAGCTGTCCGCCGCGACGCGCATCGGCACGCCCGCGTGGCTTTCGAGCACGCACGCGAACGTCGCGTCCGGGTAATCGCCCCATGGGTAGGCCCGGCCATCCACCCCGCGCGCGGCCTTCTCGCGTTCGAGCTCGTTCGGCAGCCGCCAGGGCAGCCCCGTCCGCGCCGAGAGCCAGCGCGCGTACGAAACCGCCGCATGCCAATCGACGGACGCCACGGGCCATTCCGACGCCAATCGCGCGCCGGCCTCGTCGACCGCCAGCACGAAGCGCCCTCCGGCCTCGCGACCAAAAAGGGGCCGCTCGTCCCTGGCCTCCGCCATCCCGTGCGCGGTGCGCGGCACGCACGCGAGCGCCTCCTCCTCGCGGCCCTCGCCGAGCAGCGCGTTCAGGAACGCGAGGTATTCGCCGTTCGTCACGGGGAAGCGGCGCAGGACGAACGCATCGATCCATACCCGCCGGCCGGGCAGGCTGTCCGGTGCCTCCGGATCGCCGCCGATGTCGGCATACCCCGCAGGCACGAAGCAATCGTCCGGCCCGAGCGCATGCAGGAGGGGCAACGAGAGGATACGAGGCCCTGTCGCGCCAGGCGGCGTGCCGTCCCAGTGGGCGCCCCGCTCGATGCATACCGGCAGGCGCACCTCTGCCCGCCCCGGCGCCGAGATGACGAGGAGATAGCTGCCGCGGGGCAACAGCGCCTCCCGGATCGGCGCGCGCCCGAGATGCCGCACCGGCTCGGCCACGAGGCGCCGGTCGCCCGCGGTGTAACGGCAGAGCAGCACCTCGGCGCCTTCGGGATCGGTCACGAGCGAGAGCGCGCCGTCGCCGCGCAAGATCGCCGCGTGTCGCCCCCGATCGTGCGTCCGGAGCATGGCCTCGGCGCGCGCCGCGTCCTCGTGCCGGTGCGCGCGTTCGGCGGCGAGGAGCTCGGCGCAATGACGATCGGCGAGCAATGCGTGCGCCTCGGGCAGCTCGGGGTCCAGGATCAGCGCGCCGTGCGCCGCTTGCAGCAGGGCCGCCTCGCGGAGCGCCGCGTCCTGTGCGATCCGCGACGCCTCGTCCTCGAGCGCCCAGGCCGGCCGTTTGACCTCCACCGGATCGTACGGGCGCACCGCCTCCATGAGCCGCCGCGCGCGCGCCGTGACCTCGCGCGCTCGTGCCCGCAGCTCCGCGATCTCCGGCAGGAGCGCCGCCGCCTCCGCGAGCGCGAGGCGGGCCTGCTCGCGGCGGCGCGCCCCGTCGAGCCAATCGAGGACCTCACGGCCGAGCGCCGCGGCGTCGGGGTATCGCGCGGCAGGATCGCGCTGCATGGCGCGCTCGCACATCGCGACGAGCTCACGCGGTAATGCAGGGCCATGCTGGGCCGCCTCGGTGACCGGGATCGGGGGACCCGCGAGCACCTGCCGCCAGATCGCGAGGCCACTGCCTCGATAGGGCGGGCGCCCGGCGAGGAGGTGATAAAGGATGGCGCCGAGGGCGTAGACATCACTCGGCTTGCCATGCATGGCGTGCTCGCCGCCCGCCTGTTCCGGCGGCATGTACGTGGGCGTCCCGAGCACCTCACCGTGGCGCGTGAGCCCTCCTTCGTCCTCGGCGTGGATCGCGTCGTTATCGTCCGGCTCGCTCGGCAGCGGATCGCCAATGCGGCGCGAAAGGCCCCAGTCCATGACGAACGCCTCGCCGTGTTCACCCACCATGAGGTTCATCGGCTTGAGATCGCGATGAAGAATCCCCTCGCCGTGCGCGTACGCGACCGCCTGGGTGATGCGCGCGAACGCGTCGACGGCGCGGCGGAAGGTCCAGCCCGAGGGCGTGGGCCCGAAGCCCGTCGGCCCCGCGGCCCTGTAGAGCTCTGCAATCACGGCGTCGAACGTACGTCCGCGGACCTCTTGCATGGTGAACCAGGGCCGACCGTCGTCGAACTCGCCTCGCTCGTGGACGGGGATGATTCCCGGGTGTTGCAGCCGCGCCGTGAGCTCGATCTCGCTGATGAATCGGGCGCGCATCCGTGGGTTGCGCACGTGCTCCCACCGCAGCACTTTCATCGCGAGCACACGCCCGAGCAGCAAATCGCGCACGCGCCGCACGTCGCCGGCCCCGCCGCTGGCGATGCGACCCAGATCCTCGTAGCGGCGCGGCAGCGACGGCTCCTCGGCTTCCATCGGCTCGACGGCGCGCACACCGGAGTCGGTCTCGGCGGTGAGGACCGACGCAGACGCGTCGCTGGAGGTATCCACCGTCGGCGGAGGAACGCGACTGGGAGCCATGAAGATGGCGTATACACGGGATTGGACGGGCATGGTAGCCTGCGGCCCGTCCGTTCTGGATACGCGGGACCCTCGGAGGGTGAGGATGGGGACACTCAAGAACGAGTCGACACAAACCTATGTCACCCTGGGGGTGCGGTGCCTGATCGGGCGGCATTCGGGCTGCGACGTCTGCGTGGACGAACGGCGTGTCTCTGCGGAGCACGCCAGCTTGCACTGGACGGGCGGGCGCTGGGAGCTGCGGGACCTCGGCAGCCGGAACGGGACGCTCCTCGGGGGCCAGCGCCTTTCGCCTGGAGAGCGGGTGCCGCTCACGGAGGGGGCGTCATTCTCGCTGGGAGGCGCGAGCCCCGCGTTCGTGTTGACCGACGATTCCCCGCCCGGCGCGGCGGCTCGGCACCATCCGAGCGGCGCGCGGCGCGCGGCCTCGGGGGGCATGCTTCTCCTGCCGGACGAGGAGCTGCCGCTCGTGAGCGTATTCGAGAATGGCGAGGGCCAATGGGTGGCCGAGAGCGGCGACGATGTGCGGCCGGTCGAGGATCGACAGGTCATCACGATTGCGGGCGAGTCCTGGACGCTCGAGCTTCCGCCGCGCGATACCGAGACCTGGCAGAGTGACATCCGGAGCCCGATGCTCGAGAACATTCATTTGCGGCTCGCCGTGAGCCGGAATGAAGAGCAGGTGACGGCGACGGTGGTGATGGGCGGGCGGGAGGCGGAGCTGCCGGCGCGCACCCACCATTACCTTCTGGTGACGCTGGCCCGCGCGTGGCTCGAGGATCACGACGCGCCGGCGCCGAAGCGAGGCTGGCTCGGGCGCGAGGCGTTATGCCGAATGCTCGCGACGGACGTGAACAAGCTGAACGTCGACATCCACCGCGCCCGCAGGCAGCTCGCGGTCCTCGGCGTCCAGAATGCTGCGGGTCTCGTGGAGCGGCGGCCGAGCACCGGGGAGATCCGGATCGGCGTGCGGAGCGTCGAGGTCGTCCGGATGTGAAGGCCGGGCATCCTAGCCCGAGAGAGCCTCACCCTACGGCGTTGACGAGCGGATGGTCATCACGACGGCGACGAACACGAACAACACCACGAGCGAAACCGTGTAGTGGAGAGCGATCTGCACCGAGTTCGCCTGCGTCCGGCGGGCAAGGAACTTGCTGGAGGCCCCTTCGCCGTACAGGTCCCGATAACGGTAGGTTCCCAGCGGAATGAGCGGCAAGGAGCAGAAGACGACCCAGTGGACCCGGACCACGGAGCCGCATTCGCTGCATCCCCGGTCCTCTCCGTAAAACGTCGTCCCTGTGCCATTGACGGTGGAGATGTTGCCAGGCGACAGCGGGGTGGACTCGTCATGGCATCTCTTGCAGAACCCGGAGCCCTTGTGCTCCTCCTCCTCGCGCTGTTTTGCCCGCTGCATTCGGCGGACCTCGACGAGATCCCTCACGAGCGTCTCCGCCGCGGCCGGCGCCGCGCCGCTCGCCACGAGCGCGGACCAGATCTCGGCCGCGGACTTGCCCTGGTCGAGCCGTGAGACTGCGAGGAGGAGGCTGTTCACATGGGCCTCCGCCACGGCCGGCGCCACGCCGCTCGACACGAGCGCAGACCAGATCTCGGCCGAAGATTTCCCCTGGCCGAACAGGGAGACAGCCAGATCGCGTGGCTGCGTGTCGAGCATGTCGTTCATGACACCCGCCCCTCACCTCCAGAGGTGAGCCTCAGCACTTCTTCGTGTTCGCCCGCGCGCACTTCCGGTACTTCAACCCCCTCCTCTCGAACAGCTCGCACGACAAACCGCGCTTGCAGTCCTTGTCGACGACGCAAACCTCGCACTCGTCTTGCTTGCTCGGTTTGCTATCACAACCGGCCACCCACGGAGCCATCGAGGCCCCCACGAGGATGATCCAGGCCCTACGAACGAATGTTTTCATCATGAGCCTTCCGCGTCGAGGAGGAGGATCTTCGAGCCTCCATTCTATACCAAGCGGCAACGGCAGTAGAAGCGAAAACGTAAGATTGGGTCCAGTGACACGGTACTTCAGGGCCGTTTGGAGGGGTTTTCGTGGCTTTGGCATGGTTGCTGCCTTGGTCAGAGCTGCATGCTCACCCCAGCATGCGTTGCTTACGCGGAGGTACCGTGACCCTAATATCCCTGAAAAGCCGTTGCCTGTTCCAGGTGTTCACCCTGTCCTTGCTGCTTGGCGCAGCCTGCTCTGGGCCGAGCCCACAGCAGCCCGGCGACGACTGCCATCCGGAGGGCGATCCTTGCCCGCAAGGAACGGTTTGCCAGTCGCAGGAGGGGGACTTCGAGTGCATGATTCCTATGGGAGGCGCCTGCGAGACCTTCGGCGCCGGCCGCTGCATGGAGCCTGGCGCCTGCATCGATGGCCGGTGCCTCCAGGGCCTCGGGGCGCCCTGCAACCCCGCCGGCGAGGATTTCTGCGCCGGCGAGGCGATCTGCTCCCAGAAACAAAGTTGCCAGATCCCCGCAGGCGGGAACTGCGCCTCGAGCCCAGATGGCTGTGAGGCGCCCCTGGTTTGTAAAACCAATCCGGATGGCACACAGACCTGCGAAAACCCCTGATCCCTCGTCGTAGGAAGTCGTTCTCGTCGAGGCACGACGGAGCACGAGGGACGCGGGCCGGTCGAGCGGGAGGGCAATCCCAAGATTTGTCGCCCCTGAAACCCCCTTTCGGGTACGCTCGACCCGTGCGGACACGATTCTCTCTCGGGGCGGCGGGGCTCGCGGCGCTCTCGTGGGCGGGGAGCGCGGAGGCGTTTTGCGGGTTTTACGTGAGCGGCGCCGATGCGAAGCTCTACAACAACGCGACGCAGGTCGTCCTCCTGCGCGACGGCACGCGCACCGTGCTGTCCATGCAGAACAACTACCAGGGCCCGCCGGACAAGTTCGCCATGGTGGTCCCTGTGCCCGTCGTCCTCCAGAGCATCGCCGTCACGCTCGTCAGGGCCACGCACCATGCGCTCGTCCACCCGTCTTTCAGCATCGTCCTTTCCCCGCGTGAGGGCGCGGCGCTCCCGGGCGACGCGCCTGCCGAGCCCGTCGTCGATTCACGCGGGGTGTCGAGCCCGCGAGCTCGGCCGTCAATCGGGCGGTCCCGTGCTCTCGCCCGGGCCCCGCGCTCGTTCGGGTGTTTTCCGTGCTAGCCTTCGCCCATGGCCGCACGACAGTTCCAGTTCGTTCCCATGGGCGAGCGAGCGCCGGAAGGCGCCGTCTCTTGCGACGGGCTCGTCGCGGGCGCGGCCCTCGATCTGAGCCACTGGGCGAAAAACCGGACGCCGAAGGCCTTCAAGGCCGATACCTCCGTCGAAATCGCGCTCACGTTCGTCCGCGAGGCGTCGCCCGCCGATGGGCCCGCTGTCGTCGTGAACAACCATTTCGACGCGGATGGAGTGCTCGCCGTCTGGTCGCTGCTCGACCCGGAGACGGCCACCGCGCACGCGGAGCTCATCGTCGCGGCGGCCGAGGCCGGCGATTTCGAGGAGTGGCCGGCCGATACACGCGGCATCTGGCTGAACATCGCGATCCGGCGCCTCGTCACGCTGAAGCCCGAGGCGAGCGCATATCCGATCGCGCTCGCCTCGCTCGGCGAGCTCGTGCGGACCATCGAGTCGCGCGAGGATCTCTGGGGGACGTCGTTCTCCGCGCTCCTCGAAGCCGAGCGGCGGGCGAACGCGGGGGACGTGGTCTCGTACGCCGTCGGCCCGATTCGCGTGTTCCACCACGGGCCGGGCGTGCCCGAGGCGCCGGGGGCGGTGCTTTCGAAGCTCGGTTCGACGGGGGAGGGCGTGCGCAGGCTCTTGCTCGCGTTCGAGGAGCCGGACGGCTCGTTCCGGTATCGGTACGAGCTGCCGCGCTGGGCCTGGGCCGATACGATCGTGCGGCCCACGATCCCCGCGCCGAGCCGCAACGCGCTCGCCGCGGGCCTCGGGCCCGCGTGGGCGATGAAGGGTGTCGATTTCGGGATGACGGCCCTGCTGCGCACGACGGCGCCGCTCCGCGAGGCGCCGCGCGCGATGGCGGAACGTTTCGCCCAGCTCGAGCGGTTCGAGGCCTGATCAGCGCGCTTCTTTGCCCACGAGCTCCGCGATCGAGCCGATCCCCTCGGCCTGCATTCGCGCCGAGATCCCCTCGTGGATCCGCTTCGCGAACGCGGGCCCCTCGTAGATGAACGCCGTGTACGCCTGCACTAGCGTCGCCCCCGCCGCGATGCGCTCCCACGCGTCGTCCGCGTTCTCCACGCCGCCCGCGGCGACGAGCACCATCGAATCGCCCACGCGCGCCCGGAGCCTGCGCAGCACCGCGAGCGCGCGCGCCTTCACGGGCCTGCCCGAGAGCCCGCCCGCGCCGATCTCCGCGACGCGCGCGGCGTCCGTCGCGAGGCCATCGCGGCGGATCGTGGTGTTCGTCGCGATGATCCCATCGAGGCCGAGCTCCCGCGCGAGGTCGCCGATCCCGTCGATGTCCTGGTCCGCGAGATCGGGCGCGATCTTCACGAGCAGCGGCACGCGCCGCCCGGGAGAAGCGCGATCGAGCGCGGCGCGGACCTCCGCGAGCAGGGGACGGAGCTTCTCCGTCGATTGGAGATCCCGGAGGCCCGGCGTATTCGGCGAGCTCACGTTGACCACCATGTAATCGGCATGCGCCGCCAGGCGCTCGGCGCTCGCCACGTAATCGGCTGTGGCCTCGGATTCGGGCACGACCTTGGTCTTGCCGATGTTCGCGCCCACGATCACGCCGCCCGGCCGTCGCTTCGCGAGCCGCTCGGCCGCCGCGCGCGACCCCTCGTTGTTGAAGCCCATGCGGTTGATGAGCGCCCGATCCGGCTCCAGGCGGAAGAGCCTGGGCTTCGGGTTTCCGCCCTGGGCTTCGCCGGTGACCGTGCCGATCTCCACGAACGCGAACCCGAGCGCGCCGAGCGCCTCGAACCCCCGCGCGTCCTTGTCGAACCCCGCGGCGAGCCCGAGCGGACCGGGGAAGTCGACGCCGAACGCCCGTACGGCGAGGCGCGGCTCCCGCGGGCCGAAGAGCCGCTTCAAAAGGGCGCGCGCGCCTGGCAGGGCCATCAAGAACCGCAAGAGGCCAAAGCCGAGGTGGTGGGCCGTCTCGGCGGACATGCGGCGGAGGAGCAGGCGGAACAGCAGGCGGTACATCGGCCGGCGAACGCATACGATGCGGCGGCCGTGCGTCAAGGCGTGTCTTGCGCCTCCGCGGCGACGGTGGCAGGGAGTGCGGGAGCCATGCGAGCCCCTGCGTTTTCCGCCGCCGTCGTGCTTTCCCTCCTCGCCGTCGTCCCGGCCTGCTCGAAGGACGAGTCGGCCGCGCCTCCCGGCCCGTCGCAGCAGCCAGCCGCGCAGGCAGGCCTGCCGGACCGCGACCCGGCCCTCGCCCGCAAGCTCGTGGCCGAAGGCGGCATCTTGATCGACGTCCGCACGCCCGAGGAATACGCGGAGCGTCACCTCGACAAGGCCACGAACATCCCCGTCGGCGAGTTCGAAGCGCGCCTCTCCGAGGTCGAGAAGCTGACAGGCGGTGACAAGTCGAAGCCGATCGTCGTGCACTGCGCCGCCGGCCCGCGCGCCGCACGCGCCAAGAAGATCCTGCTCGGCGCCGGCTACACGCAGGTCACGAACCTCGGCGGCATCAACGACTGGGACGCGAAGTAGAGCGGGGCGTTGCCCCGCACCCCAGCAGGGGGCTGTCCGCCCCCTGCACCCCGGACCAGGCACGGCCTGGACCGAGGGCGGATAAACCGCGCGATGCGCGGTTTATCCGACGGGCCCGGGTTTTGACGGGCAACCCCGTCGCCAGTCTTGCCTCGGCCTGTTCGATGAACTGCGCATCGCGCAGTTCATCGAC
>NZ_JASBQE010000105.1 GCF_029960785.1 Polyangium sp. 15x6 | reverse complement strand
CACGCCGCCGCCGCCGCCCGTGCCGCCGCCCGCGCCGCCGTCGCCGCCCGTGCCGCCCGTGCCGGCCGTCCCGCCGCCGCTCGACGAGCTCGACGTCGGGTTGTTGGAGCTGGATCCATCCCCACAGCCGACCGCGGACGCCGCAATCGTCGCGCCGAGGATACCAGCGATCATCCAAGCTCGTTCGATTCTCATGGCAAAGCTCTCCTCCCGGGCCGCGTCGCCCGCGGCTCTCTCGACGCCGAGGCCCGAGCCCCCGCGCACGCGCCTTCCGGAAAAGAACGCGCGCCCTCGCCGGCGGGGGGCCGCCTGCGAGGGCGTGAGGACTCGGGCCTTTTACGTCCGTGACAGGTGAACGCCTGCACGATAGCGCAAGAGGCCGGCGCGCGGGGTGGAGATTCGCGCGCGGCTCAGGGCTCGATGCAGGTCGCCGCGCAGCTTCCGCCGCAGTCGACGCCGGTCTCGCCGCCGTTCTGGGTGGCGTCGGCGCAGGTGGCCGCCGCGCACTTCGCGGCCTGGCAGACACCTTCGGCGCAGTCCTCGGGGACGTGGCACACGGATCCGACGACGTTGCTCGGCGGGCACATTGGGCCACCGAAGTCGGGGAAGGTCTCGGTGCCGTTCAAGGAGCCGTCGGTGCACGTGGGCGCGGCGCACGTCTTCGTGGCGGCGTCGCAGACCGCCTCGAGGCAGTCGAGCGGCCCGTTGCAAGCCTTGCCGACGTCACAGGGAGCGCAGGAGGTGCCCCCGCAGTCGATGTCGGTCTCGCTGCCGTTCTTCGTGCCGTCCTTGCACATCGTGGGCACGCACTTGTTGACGGCGATCTCGAGCGTCTCGATGTCCTTGTAGTTCTTCGACGCGACGCAGACGGTGCCGTTCTGGCATTCGTTGGCGGGGCCGCCGACGTTGCAGCGCACGCACTGGCCGGCGTCGTCGCACTTGACGTTCATGCCGCAGGAGAAGCCTGCCTCCTGGTTGATGTGCAGCGTGTCCCCGTTCATGCACGTGTCGAGCGTGCAGGGGTTGCCGTCGTCGAACCGGTCGTTCGTGTCCTCGACCTCCATGATGCCGCCATTCGCGTCGCACACGGAGCGCTTGCAGTCGCCGTACGTCTGGCTCTCGAGGACCGTGCCTTCCTGCAGAAGGACGATCATTCCACAGGCGCCCCCGTCGCAGGTGCGGACGCCACACGGGGAGTCGACGCCGGGGCACTCGCTGCGCTTGCAGGTGTCCGTGCTGCCGCCGCCCGTCCCTCCCCCGACGCCGCCCGCGCCGCCCGTGCCGCCGCCGACGCCGCCCTCACCGCCGCCGACGCCACCCGCGCCGCCCGCGCCCGTGCCCGTGCCCGTCGGGTTCCCCGGGTTCGGGCTGGTCCCGCAAGCCACCACGAAAGAAGAGAGCCCCGCGATCACGAGGGGCCAAATCCAAGCTCGTCCGATTTGCATGTTCGAAGCTCCTCCACGCCGAACACGGCGTCCTCAATCCTTCACCTGGGAGCGAGAAGCCCCACGCCTACGCCCTCCCGGACGGCGGGGCCTCCACGCAAGACGAGTTCACTATTCCTCGCACTTGCCGGATTTGCACGACAAACCGGCCTGACAATCCTCGGGGACGTGACAACCGATGCTCTTGCCGCACTTCTTCGGGTTCGACATGTCCGCGGCGCAGGTACCGCCGCAATCCGGGCCGGTCTCGTCGCCGTTCCGGACCGTATCGCCGCAGGTCGGCGCCTGGCATACCTGGCCTATGCATACGCCCTCCCCTTCGCAATCGTCGCGCATCTTGCAACCCATACCGACCGCGCAAGGCACGCAGGGACCACCACAATCCACCCCTGTCTCGCCGCTGACGGTATCCGGGTTTCCATTCGTGCAATGCGACGGAACGCACTTCCCGATCGATATCGCGCACGTCTTCCCGTTGCACTCGGAGTCCTTCGTGCATTCGATGCATTTGAAGCCGCTGCACAAACCGATCACCTTCCAGTCGGTCGTGCAGACCCCGGTGGGATCGGACTCCTCGTTCGCCCACGCCGAGCAAGCGTCCTTGAAGCAGGGATTTCCCCAATCGTATACGTCGGCAAGGTCCTCGACCAGCGTGACGGAGCCCGACGCATCGCACTGCTGCTGCTTGCAATCGCCATAGACCTGGGCGCCGACGGGCGTGCCGGCCGCAACCTCGGTCGCCCATTCGCACGTCCCGGCGTTGCACATGCCGCCGATCCGGCATTCATTGTTCGGGCAGTCGGTCTGCGTCGTGCACGCCATCACCCCGCCCGTGCCTCCCACACCGCCGGTGCCACCGCCCACCCCGCCGTCTCCCCCGGCGCCGCCAACGTTGAGCGATTCGTCGAAGAAATAAGTGTCGAACTCGACGCACCCCGCAGGTACGGAGAGAGCGGATACGAGAGCGAGCGGAACGACCAAGAGCCAAGACATTCGGTTCATCGATGGCTTCTCCCTGCCCCGCCCGGCGCCCGCAGGCGCTCGGCAGGCCGGCCCGGGCAGTTCGTTAGGAAGGTGCCCCGCCGAAGGCGTGAGGGCCGAAGGTCGGCCCTCACGCAGTAGGCTTGCCCGGGCAGTTCGTCGGGACACGTCGGTGACGATGGTAGCGAATCGGCTCCAGAAGAGCGAGCCTCCGGCGAAGTTCCAGCCGGGATCCGGCGCGGAGGCGGCGAGGGCCACGCGACCACCGGGTTTCACCGCGTCGCGGGCAGGACGCACGGACGGGCCGGATTGACGCGGAGAATGCGCGCAGGTAGCCCTTGCCAAGGCCGCACCGCGCCGGGCGGCGAGAAGCGATCCGCGTGCCCGAATCCGTCCTCCGTCCCGCCGCAGAGGTGCTCTTCCGCGAGGAGCTCGACGCCCTCGCCGCCGCCGACACGCACCCGAAGCCGCGCGGCTTCCGGCTGTCGCCCCGGATGATCCGCACGTTCATCCTGGGCTCGGGCGAGGCGAAGCTGCCCCGTCCTGGCGGCGAAGGCGAGCTCGCCGTGACCCAGAAGTTCTTCGGCGACGACGCGCTGGTCGAGCGCGCGATCGTGACGCTGGCCTCGCCCCGCGCGCTCCTGCTCGTCGGCGAGCCGGGGACCGCGAAGTCGATGCTGTCCGAGCTCCTCGCCGCGGCCGCGACCGGGACGAGCCTGCTCACGGTGCAAGGCAGCGCGGCCACGACCGAGGATCAGATCAAGTACACCTGGAACTACGCGTTGCTCCTGGCAAAGGGCCCGGTGCGAGAGGCGCTCGTGCCGTCGCCGCTGTTCGCCGCGATGCGCGAGGGCCGGATCGCGCGCTTCGAGGAGCTGACGCGTTGCCCCGTGGAGGTGCAGGACAGCCTCGTGGGCATCCTGTCCGACAAGGTGCTCCGGGTGCCGGAGCTCGAAGGCGAGGACGGGATCCTGTTCGCGCGGGAGGGTTTCAACTTGATCGCCACGGCGAACGCGCGGGATCGCGGGGTGAACGAGATGAGCGCGGCGCTCCGGCGGCGCTTCAACTTCGAGTCGGTGCGGCCGATCCGGGATCCGTTCGTGGAGATGGCGCTCGTCGAGCGCGAGGTGCAAAAGCAGCTCGCGGCGGCGGGGGCGAGCGTGCCCGTGCCGCGGGACGCGGTGGAGCTCGTGGTGACGACGTTCCAGGAGCTGCGCTCGGGCCGGAGCCGCGAGGGCGTGCACCTCGACCGACCGGAGGCGCCGCTCTCGACGGCCGAGGCGATCGCGACGCTGCACGCCGCCGCGCTGCACGCGCATTACTACGGCACGGGCAGGCTCGGCGCCGAGGAGGTGGCCTCGCACCTCGCAGGCGCGGCGACCCTCGACGCGGCCGAGGACACGTCGAAGCTCGAACGGTACGTGGAGACGGTGGTGCGGGATCGGGCCGCGCGGCACGGCGGGCCGTGGGGCGCGCTGCTCGAGGCGTGGCGCAAGATCGGCCGCGAGCGATGAACCTCGGAGACCTCGGAGCGCCGGAGGAGACGCGCGCCGAGGTCGCGAAGCGGCTCGGCCTGTCGAGCGCGCTCGCCTTCTTCCCCGTGCGGCACCAGAGCCCGACGTGCGCGGCGAAGCTCGAAGCGTTCCTGCCGGCCTTCGCGCCCGACGTGATCCTCGTCGAGCTGCCCGCGCGGTTCGAGGAGCACCTCGAAGCGCTCCTCGATCCGGAGAGCCGCACGCCGTTCGCGATCTGCGCGATCACCGAAGACAAGCGCCCGCGCTTCGTGGCGCGGCGGGACGGGAGCCGCGCCGCGGAGGCGCCACGATCCCGGGCGTATTACCCGTTCTGCGACTACTCGCCCGAGCTCGTGGCGCTGCGGTACGCGAAGGCGAGCGGCGCCGAGGTGCGCTTCATCGACCGGTTTTCGCCGCTGCCCGAGGACGAGGCGGATCTCGGCGAGGACGACCTCCCCTCGGCGGAGCACGCGCTCGGCGAGCGGCTCGGGCAGGACGCGGGCGGGCTCTTCGGGCGGAGCCGGTTCACGGCGGCGCTCTGCGCGCGGGCGGGCGCGCGAGATTTCGACGAGCTGTGGGAGGCGCTGTTCGAGCAAGGAGGCTGGGACGAGAGCCCCGAGGGCTGGGCGCTCGCGGTGGGCGCGTACGCGCTCGCGACGCGGCGGACGTTCGGGCAGGACGAGCTCGAAGCGGACGGGACGTTCTCGCGCGAGCGGTTCATGGCGGCGAAGATCGCGGAGGCCGCAGCGCAGAAGAGGAAACGCGCGCTCGTCGTCGCCGGGGCGCTGCACGTGGTCGCGCTCGGCGGCGCGCGGGAGATGCTGCCCGCGCTCCAGCGCGCGCCGAAGGACGACGCGGAAGCGGAGGTGCGGCTCGTGCCGTACACGTTCCCGAGGCTCGACGCGCTGCTCGGGTATGCGCCGGGGATGAGCGGGCCGGCGTTTTACCAGCACGTGTGGGAGGCGCGGGCCGAGGCGGATCCGTTCGCGCGCGCGGCGGAGCGGGTGCTGCTCGAGACGATCCGGCGTGCGCGGGCCGAGGGCGACGCGCTCGGGCCGGCGGACGCGATCGCGGCGCTCGCGTTCGCGCGGGAGCTCGCGTCGATCCGGGGGCGGCCGAAGCTCGGGCGGGCCGAGGTGATCGAGGCCGCGACGAGCTGCTTCGTGAAAGGCGAGCTGCGCGTCTCGGGGCGGCGGGTCGTCGCGGCGCTCGGCGAGGCGCTGCGCGGCAGCCGGGTGGGCAAGCTCGGGCCGACGGCGGGCCCGAGCCCGATCCTGCGAGATTTCCGGGAGACGGCCGAGGCGCTCGGGCTCGCGCCTTCCGGAGGGCCGCCGCGCGCGATCGAGCTCTCGCTCGCGGCGTCGAAGAAGGCGCGGCGGTGCTCGTCGTTCTTGCATCGCACGGCGTGGCTCGGGCTCGGGTTCGCGACGCAGGTCGGGGTGGGCGACGTGGAGGGGTTTGGGGCGAAGGGCGCCGAAGGCGACCCGAAGCCCCAAGCGGCGACGGAGTTCGGGGCGGCGACGGAGCGCTGGACCGTGGCGTACGCGCCGGAGGTGGACGCGCGGCTCCTGGAGCTCGCGGCGGAGGGGGCGAGCGTGGAGGAGGCGTCGGCGCGGCTGCTCGTGCGCGCGGCGCGGGAAGGCGAAGGCCGCGCGGGGGAGATCGCGGCGTGCGTGGGGCGAGGCGTGCGGATGGGGCTCGAGGACGTCTGCCTGCGGCTCGCGCCGGCCCTCGAGGCGGCGATCCGCGCGGACGAGGACCCGCGCTCGCTCCTCGGAGCGGCGCGAAAGCTCCGGCGGGTGCGGGCGCTCCGCGCGCGGCTCGGCCTTCCGAAGGCGGCGTGGCTCGACGCGCTCGGGCTCGCGGCGTACGAGGAGGGGACGCGCGGGCTCCCGCGGCTCGCGCAGACCTCGGGGGCGCGCGCCGCGGACGTTCCGGTGCTGCTCGCGGATCTCGGCGGAGCGACGCTCGCGGCCGACGGAATGGGCCCTTCGCGGGAGCTCTTGCTGGCGAAGGCGCGGGCGGCGCGGGAGATCGCGCGGGCGACCTCGCCGCTCGTGCTGGGTGCCCTCGACGGGCTGCTCGTGAGCCTCGGCGAGGGACGAGGCTCGGAGCTCGGTGCGCACTTCGAGGCGGCGCGGGGGCGTCCCGAGGCGAAGGGCGCGTACCTCGAAGGCCTGCTCGCGCTCTCGCCGCGCGCGCTGCTCGACGAGCCGTCGCTGCTCGAAGCGCTCGTCGCGCACGTCACCTCGGGCAGCTTCGACGGCTTCCTCGCCTCGCTCCCGTCCTTGCGCCGCGCCCTCGGTCGGCTCGGCCCTCGCGAGCTGGAAGAGATTTCTTCACGCGCCGCGGAACGGATCGGCCTCGGCGCCTCCGAGGCGCTGCTCGTATCGCCCTTGCATCCCGAGGAGGTCGCGCGTCTCTCGGCCTGGGAGCTTCGATGGCTCGAAGCCGAGGCCGCGTGGGCGGGCCCGTCTTCCGACGCGAATCGCTGACTTTCTGCGCCTCTCGACGCGCCGCGCTCGCTTTGCTACCCCTGTTTTCGATGAGCTCGCTCAAGGTCGGGGATCACGCGCCGGAGATCGACGCGCAGACGAGCGCCGGCGACCGGTTCGTCCTCTCCAAGCAAGAGGGGCTTTGCACCGTCGTGTACTTCTATCCGAAGGCGTTCACGCCGGTCTGCACGGGCGAGACGCGCCTGTTCCGGGACAACTACAACGAGCTCTTGCTGGCCGGCGCGAACCTCGTCGGGGTGAGCACGGACGACAGCGACACGCAGTGCAAGTTCGCCGGCGATCTCCACCTGCCGTTCTCCCTCATCGCGGACGCGGACAAGCGGATCGCGCGGGCCTACGACGTCCTCTGGCCGGTCGTGGGCGTGGCGCAGCGGTACACGTTCGTGGTGAGCCCCGAGATGCGCATCGAGGCGATCTTCCACCACGAGCTCAGCGCGGAGAAGCACCGCGACGACGTCCTGCGCTTCGTGCACGGGAAGTTCGAGGCGCAGCGGCCCCGAGTCAGCTAGCGACCTCACATCCACTGCGCCGAAGAGAGGTCCGGACATCCCGACCTTCTCTTGGGGCAGCGCCAAAGCTACCTCCGGCCGCGCCGACCTCGTCTTGGCGCGGCGCCAAAGCCATCTCCGGACGCGCCGACCTTCTCTTGGCACAGCGCCAAAGCCATCTCCGGACGCGCCGACCTCCTCTTGGCGCGGCGCCAAAGCCATCTCCGGACGCGCCGACCTCCTCTTGTCGCAGCGCCAAAGCCACCTCCGGACGCGCCGACCTTCTCTTGGCGCAGCGCCAAAGCCACCTCCGGAAGCGCCGACCTTCTCTTGGCGCAGCGCCAAAGCCACCTCCGGACGCGCCGATCTCCTCTTGGCGCGGCGCCAAGGGCGTCTCCGGGCGTGCGGAGCTCTGCTAGCTCGTTCGGGGCTTCTTGCGCTCGCGCTTCTCGCGCTTGGCGACCACGGCGGCGGCGCGCTTGGCCATGATCTCGGGCGTGGGCGGGCGGCCGGGCAGCGGGTCCTGCTCGTCGTGGTGCTCTTCGATCGCGCCGGGCTCGTAGCCGAGCTCGAAGATCGCGACCTCGCGCTGACCTCGTTCGCCGAGGCGAATCGGCATGACGGACGCGCCGATGCCCGCGCCGACGTACACCGCGCCGGGATGCGCGCCGCCGCTCCTGCGGCTGCCGTAGAGGCCGTGCACGTAGCGATGCCCCGCGAGCTTGCCGATCGCGAGCTCGTGCAGGCGGGCGAGCGTGACCTGGCCGGCGTGGGTGTGGCCGGACAAGACGAGCGGGATGTCGCCCTGGGCCCAGAGCCCGTCGGCCTCCTCGGCGATGTGGGACATGGCGATCGTCGGCAGATCACGGCGCAGACCCTTCAAGGCTTCGTCCCTGCGGGCGTGGCCGGTGTACGCGTCGTCCAGGCCGACGACCTGGAGCATCTGGTGGCGCAGGCCGATGATGGTGTGGCGATTGTCGAGGATCTCGACGCCGCCGCGGCGCAGGGCGTGACGGACCTCGTCCGCGCCGGACCAGTAATCGTGGTTGCCGAGCACCGCCATCACGGGCGCCTCGAAGCGCCGCACGAGGGCCTCGAGGCGGTCGAGGTATTGCTGGCTGTGGCACACGAAATCGCCCGTGAGCAGGACGAGGTCGGGCTTCTCCGCGTTGGTCAGCTCGACCGCCGCGAGCTGCACCGCCCACGGGGTCACGCGGCCGACGTGGAGGTCGGTCAGGTGCGCGATACGCAGGTGGGAGAGGTGCTCGGTGTAATGCGCGGGGCCGGCGAAGCGCCGGACCTGGATGCGCGTCTTCGCGCGTTCGATCGTCGTGGGCGATGTGACGGTCTCGTCGCCGGGGAGACGACCGCGGAACTGCTCGAGGAGCAAGCCTTCAGGAGGAGGGGTGCTCGGCACGAGGGATCAGTATAAGGCGCGGGGGCACACAAGCTATGGCTTTTGCCCGGGATTCGCCGCTCGCTCGCGCGAGGATCCCGAGGGCTCCAGGCCTTCCCGTGCTGTCCACTTTACCCGCGTGAACCCGTCGTCTAGCGTCCGAGCCGGCGGATGGCAGAGCGAGAATGGCGCGGTGCCCTCCGGAGGGCGAGGGCGATCGCGGTGAGCCCCTGGATCCGCGCGCTCCTCGCCGTGACGTCGCTCCTCGCGGCCTCGCTCTTGCTTTGGCCTGAAACGAAAGCGCCGAGGAAGGCGACGTGGGAGGATCTCGTCCTCCCGCTCGCTCCGGGAGCGGTCGTCGCGCGTGGCTATCACCTGTCTCCACCGCGGCGGGGCGAGGAGCAGGACGTGATCTTCACGGCGCGGCGCGAGGCCGGCCCGGACGGGCCCGCGGGTCGGATCGAATTGCACGTCGTGGATCGGGGGCGATGGCCCGGCGTGCGCGAGACGAAGCGTTTTGGTGTCGCCTACGAGACGCCGCGATCGCAGGCACCCATCGAGGATCTGGAAGCGGTGACGCAGGCGCTCCGCGACGCGATCGACCGGAACGACACGGGGCTCGATCCCGTCCCGTTGATCCCGCTCGCGGCCGAGCCGGAGCCGCCGCTCGTGGCGCGTGTGCTCGCGCGGCTCGTCGGGACGCGCGCGATCGTGGTGCCGGCGCTGCTCGCGGTCGCGATGGGGCTCCTCGGCTCGCTCCGGAGAGGGGATGCGATCGTTGCAGCCGCGCTCTTCGGGCTCGGGCTCGTGCTGCGGATGTTGCACCTCGATCTGCCGTTCGTGCACGACCAGGACGTGCAGCGGCTCTTCACGGGGACGCTGCCGCTCGGCGAGATCCTGACGGGCAAGGGGCTCGAGGATCGGCACCCACCGCTGTGGTTCGTCGTGCTGCACGCGGCCGGAACGTTCGGGGGTTCCGAGGCGGTGATGCGCGCGCCGGCGGCGATCGCGGGGGCGCTCTTGGCGCCGGCGATCGTGTGGGGCGCGCGGCTCGTGCGAGGACGCGCGGGTCCGCTCGGGGCGATCGCGGCGGTCGTGGTGGCCGTGAGCCCGGAGCTCGTGGCGCGCTCCCGCGAGGTGAGCGAAATCCCGCTGTTCGGGCTGCTCGTGGTGGTCACGTGCGCGTTCGCGGCGCGGCTCGCGAACGCGCCCTCACGCGCGGCGCGGATCGGCCTCGCCGCGTCGACGGCGCTGCTCGCGTGGACGTACTACCTCGCGCCGCTCGTGATCGCGGGCGTGCTTCTCGGGCTCGTCGCGGCGCGCACACCGCTGCGGAACGTGGCGCTTCCGATCGGCGTGGGGGCGGCGCTGGGGGCGCCGGCGTTCGTCTTGCTCGGGGTGACGGCCGTGCGGGATCACGGCGCGCGTGAGGTCGCGGAGCGATTTCCGGATCTCGCGTGGGGGAGCCACGCGCCGATTCCGATGCTGCTCGGGCTGCTCGGCGAGACGATGAAGTGCGTGGGCCCGGGGGTCGTGCTTCTCGCGGGCGCCGCCGCGATGCTCGGGCTCGGGGCGCCGCGATGCGCGGGGCCCGTGCTGGCCGTGGGCGCGGCGCTCGTGACCGCGATCGGCATCACGCTCGCCGCGAAGGTGGCGCGCGTGCAGACCTATTACTTCGCAGCCGTGGCGCCGGCGCTCGTGTTCGCGCTCGCGGTCGCGCCGCACCGACATGTCCCGGCGTGGGTCTGGTCGGCGCTCGGCGGCGCTGCGCTGTCGATGCTGATGGTCCTCGACGCGCCTCGCCCGCACCTCACCTACTTGCCCGACGTGGACGCGTTCATGCCGCGCTTCGCCGCGCTCGCCGCGAGCCGCTCGGAGAAGCGCATCGTCACGGTGGCGCATTACGACGCGACCCTGCTCGCGTATTACCTCCAGCGCGCCACGAACGCGCCCGCTGCCTGGCCCGGGACCGAGGTCTCGGGGGAGTTCGTCCTGGAAGACGCGGGACGCCGTATCCTGCCACTCGTGCAGGTGCATCGGATGGACGAGCGATCGGCCGAAGCAGCCAGGGACAACCTCCTCGCCGCGATCGCCGAAGGACCGACGCTCGTCATCGAGCGGGACGCGTTCATCCTCGCGCCGGTGCACGACGCGCTCGCGCGGTGCGAGGTGCTGATGGAAGCGCCCACGGCGCGGCTCGTCGCGTGCAGCGGAGAGGCGCGATGACGGCGGGCGCGGACGACAAGAAGCGCGAGGCGGCGCGGCGGCTGCGGCTCCTCTTCGGGCGCTTCGCCGACAGCTCGCTCGGCAGCCCCCTCGAAGGGGACGAGGTGCTCCTGCGGATCGACGAGGATCTCTCGTTCCTCTACGACCGCGCGTTCCGGCGCGGCCCGTCACACGAGGGCGCGCGCGGCGCCGGCCTCGGGCCGAGCGTGCTCCGGCCTTCGACGTGGCTCGCGAGCGTGGAAGAGCTCTTCCCGCCCGAGGCGCGCGTGGTGATGGAGGAGGACGCGGCGGCGCGGCACGGGCTCGCGGCGCTGCTCGAAGATCCGGCGGCCCTCGCCTCGGTGACGCCTTCACCCGCGATCCTCGCGCTCCTCGTGCGGCTGCGCGGGCAGATCCCCGAAGCCTCGCTCCCCGCGGCCAGGCGGCTCATCGAGGAGGCCGTGCGCGACCTTTCGCGCGCGCTCGCCAAGGAGCTCGCTCCTTCGCTCACGGGTCCGTCCGGGCCACGCGGCCGGACGAACCTGCGCGTGCTCGCGAACCTCGACGCGCGGCGCACCGTACGGGAAAACCTCCGGCACTACGACCGCGCGCGCGGCGTGCTCGGCGTCGAGCGGCTCGTGTTCCGGCGGCGGCTCGCCAGGCAGACGCGCCACAGGCTCATCGTCCTGCTCGATCAGAGCGGATCGATGGTGGACAGCGTCGTGCAGGCGGCGATCCTCGCGGCGATCTTCGCGTCGGTCCCGTCGCTCGATCTTCGCCTCGTCGTGTTCGACACGCACGTGGTGGACATGACGGAGATCGCCGGAGATCCGGTGGAAGTCTTGTTCTCGCTGCAGCTCGGGGGCGGGACGTTGCTCTCGCGGGCCGTGGGGTACGCCGCGAGCCTGGTCGCGGAGCCGCGGCGCACGCTCGTCGTCTTGATCTCGGATTTCCGCGAGGGAGGCGCGCTCGGCGCGCTCGTCACGCGGGTGAAGGATCTGCTCGACGCCGGGGTGACGGTGCTCGGGCTCGTGGCCCTCGGCGACAAGGGCGCGGGCGGCTTCGATCGCCGCGTCACCGGAGCGCTCGCGACGCTCGGCATGCCGATCGCCGCCATGACGCCGCGGGAGCTCGCGGCCTGGGTCGGGCGTCACGTGCGCGGGGGCGAGGCGTGACGAGCCGCCGGGATGCGCCGGCCGGGATGCGTCGCGCGGCGGCGCGGACCGAGCTCGTGGCGGTGCCGATGGGCGAAGGCCGCGCGCGGGTAGGGGACGCGACGGTCACGTGGCGCGACGGCCGCGTCGGGTGTGATTGCCCGATGGGGGACGCGCCGACGTGTCTGCATCGGCTGGTCGCGCGCGGCGACGAACGGGCGCGGGATCTCGGCGGACGCGCGGGCCCCACGGAACCGCCGCCGGCCCTCGTGTTCCCCGAGCCCTCGAAGGCGGAGCCGCTGCCCGCGGAGGACGCCGCGCGGTTCGCGCCGATCCTGGCCGAGGTGGACACGCTCGTGGCGGAGATCGTGACGCTCGGCCTAGGGCGGGCGGCGCGTGTCTCGGGGGATCGGGTGCGCGAGCTCGCCGCGCGCGCGGCTGCGATGCGTCCGCGAGCGCGTGGACCACGCGACGCGGGCCTCGGCAGGCTCGCGCGATCCCTCGATCGGCTCGCGGCGCTCTTGCCGGCCCAAGGCGGCCCGGACGCGGGCGCGGCCGAGGCGGACGCGCTCCGAGAGCTCGCCGTCACGCGAAACCTCGGGCGCGCGCTCCGCGCGAACACGGGCGCGCTGCCGCTCGAGGACATCGCGGGCGCGTCGCAACGCGCGTACGTCGAGGTCCCGCCGATCGAGGTGCAGGGGCTCGGGCTCGAAGCATGGGTCGCAGCGGGAGGCGTCGCGGGCGTCACGGCGTACGTGGCCGTGCTCGGCGAGGATCGCGTCCTCGCGCGGACGCTGCTCACGAAGGGAAAACCCGCGCGGCCCGCGGATCCGCGGACGTGGGCGGAGGGGCTCGCGGCCGGGCCCGCGTTCGCGCGGAGTGGCCTCACGATGCGGGACTTCGCGCGGGGTCGGTTCACGCTCTCCGGCGCGCGGATCGCGCCCTCGCACGGGCGCCTCTCGGGCAGCCGCGCGACGAGCGTGGCCCTGCGGCCGGCGCTCCCCTGGGGCGACGACCGCCTCGCGCTCCACGTCCTCGCGGGCCCCGAGGACGCGTCGCGGCTCGGCCGGAGCCTCGACTTCGACGCGCTCGGCCGCCCCCCGCGCTCGTCGCCGATCGTGCTCCTGCCGGTGCAGGGGTTGTCCCCGAGCGACTTCGATCACGCGACGCAGCAGCTCTCGGTACGCATGCGCATCGGCGCAGGCGTGGAGCTCCGCACCTCGCTCTCGTTCCGGGAGGAGCGCGCGCTCCTGTTCGACAACCTCGAAGTGCTGAGCCGCGCCGCGAGGCCGCCGCGCTTTCTCTGCGTCCGCCTCGCCCGCGAAGGAGGCTCGCTCGTGATCGAGCCGATCACGGCGATGCTCGCGGACGGCTCGACGATCGATCTCACGCTCGACGTCGTGGATCCTGCGCTCGAGGTGACGCGATGATCCCCGATCGCCTCGCGAGGCAAGCGCGCGCGGCGATCGAGGAGCTCGCCGCGGCCGGCGCGCTCGAACGCACCGAGCACCGCGCGATCTCGTTCCGGCGGCTCTCGGCGGACGCGCGCTCGATCGGCCTGTTCGACCTCGCGACGCGCCTCGAAGCCGTGGCCGCGGCGCTCGAAGCGCAAGCGGGGCGCGGTCCGCAGCCGAGCGTGACGCTCGCCGAGGCGCTGCTCGCGTCCTACGACCGCATCGAGGCGCTCTCCGCCCGGCTCGCGCGCGGTGCGCTGCTCTCCGCGTTCGGGGCCGAAGACGACGACCCGGAGGCGCCGTGAACGATCCTGCGCCTGCCCCCGATCACGAGGCCGTTTTCCTCGTGCGCCTCCGCTCGCTCGTCTCCGCCGTGCGCGTCCTCGAGGTCCGCGCGGATACCTGGCCTGCGCGCCGCGTCGTCGAGCAGCACGAGGGGTACTTCGCCGAGGACGCCCTTTTCCTGCGGTTCGAGCCACGCGAGGAAGTCCCCTTCCCGCTTCGCCTGCACGGCGAGCGCCCCGAGGACGCTACCCATCACGAACGCGTGCGCCGCGCGAGCCGCGTGTTCCTGCGCGCCACGGCGCTCGCGGAGGCGCGCCCTCGCCGCGCGGAGCAGGCGTTCCAGGCGCTCGAAGCCTTCTTCGAGGAGATCGGCCCCGACGCGGCGGCCTCGATGTGGCTCGAAGCTGCGCGCACCTTCCTCGCGCTCGGCGACGAGGAGCACGCGACGCGCTCGCTCCGCCGCCTCGCCCGGCTCGCGCGACGGGCGCCCGTCTCCGCGGCGCTCCTCGTCGCTGTGGTGTCCTCGCCCCGCCACGGGAAAATCCTGCCCGGAGAGCTCGTGGACGTCGCGGCCGAGCATGCAGGGCCCGACGCGGGTTTGTCGTTGCGCCTCGACGTGTTGCGACGTCTCCTCGAAGCCGGCAGCGACGTGCCGCCGGGGACGATCGCGGCCCTGACGAACGCGGCGCAGACCTCGGGCGATCTTGCTGCGGCCGCGTCCCGTATCGACGCGGCCCTCCTCGGTTGTTTCGGCCTTCCAGGCACGTGGGCGCCCGCGGGGGAAGCCTCGCTCGTGCGCGCGCGTCTCCAGGCGCTCTGGGCGCTCTCGCACGCGTCGGGCGACCATGGCTCTCACGTGCGCAGCGGCCTCGCTTCCGCGCTCCGTGCCACGTGGGGCGACCTCGACACCGCGCGCCTCGCCGCCGTGCTCGACACACTCCTCCCTGCGAGCCCGAGCGACGACACTTCGCTCCTGCTCGCCGTCACGGTTCGCCTGCTCGGCGCACTTGCACGTGCGACGAACCCACCTGCCGAGGACACCTGCATCCGGGCCCTCCTGCACCTCGCCGAGATCACCCCGACGAACCTCTTCTCGCACGCGGACGGTCTTGGCCCTGCCCTCGCGGACGCATTCGACAAACCCACCTCACGCCCGCTGCTCGCCGCGCTGCTCGCCGATCTCGATGCCTCGACGCGCCGCGCGCTCTCCGAGACGCTCGATCTAGCCGCAGACGCCCGGCTCGGTCCGGCCGAGACAACCCCGCCCCCACGCTCGGGCACACGCACGCGCCGCGTCCGTTCCCTCGCGCGATGGCTGCCCGCACCCCTCGTCACCGCGACGCTCGCCGCGCTCGCCGCATCGTCCGAGGCTGCCGCATCCGCAGCCGTGGCCGCATCCCCCGCGCTCGCCTTCGTCTGGGCCCTCCGCCTCGTCGGCCTCGCAGAGGACGAACGCACCTCCCTCGATCTCGCCGAAGACGCGCTCTCTCTCGCCGAGGTCCTCGCGCAGCACATCGACCCCCGCCTCGTCACGACAACCACGGTCGCCGCCGCCGATCCGAGCCTCCAGCTCGCGCACCCCGACCCCGCCGCGCTCCTCCGCGGCGTCGCGCTCTCGCGCGCTTCCCTCGCCGATCGCGGCGTCCTTCGCCCCGAGCGCTGGCCCGCGCCCGCCCTGCCTGGCCTCTCGGATCCACGCGACGCACGGTTCGTCTTCCTCGCGTGGGCGCTCTCCTCGCTCGACGCACACGAGGCCGGAACACACCACCTCGCCTTCGCGCGCGTCGCCGACGCGACGCCCCTCGTGCGCACGGGCGCCGGCCGCCTCTTGCCCTCGCCCCTCGCCTTGCGCGGTGTTTCTCCCTCACTCACGCGCCTCGCCGCGACGAACCTCCTCCGCATCCCCACCGCGGACGAACCCTCCCTCCGCGACGTCGTCCTCCTCTGCTCCCCGCGTGAACTCGCCGAAGCGTTCGCCCGCGACGTCGGCGTCTCCCCGCGCCTCCTCGCCGAACCACCGCCGGTCGTCCCGACGTACCTCGATCCACCCCTGCCCCTCGTCCCACGGGATCTCCCCCTCCCCGACGACGATCCCGCGCGCCCGCTCGCCGCCCTCGTCCCGCGACGAACCTCGCTCGCTCCCGCGCCCGTCCCCACGCGTGATCCCGCCCTGCCGCTCTCGCCCGTGATCGCCGGCCACGTCGTCTCGCTCGGACCTCGCGGCGAGATCATCGTCACCGCCGGGGGCGCATCCTCCCCGCTCCGCCGCGTCCCTTCGGCCGTGCGCAAAGACGAACGCTACCGCGCGCTCGTCCGCGGCCGCCGCGCCGAACGCGCTCGCAGACACGAGGCTGTACGGCTCCTCGAAGACCGCATGATCCGCGCCGCGCCCCTCACGGCCGACGAGCTCGCGTGGCTCCTCGACGATCCACTCCACGCCTCGCTCCTCCGGCACCTCGTCCTCGCGATACGCCCCCGAGATCCCGGGCCTCCCCGTGATCTCGCGCTCCTCTGGACCTGGGACCCCACGCGTGGCCTCGGCGTCGTCCCGCTCGACTACGACGCACGCTGGATCGGCTGGACCGACGTCGAGCTCGTCCATCCGGCCCGCTTGCCCGACGTCGCGGTGTGGCGCGCGCTCACGGGTGATCTCGGCGTCAAGCAAGAGCTCCCCCAGCTCTTCCGAGATCTCCGCGGCGTCCCCGACGACGAGCTCGACCGCACCGAGAGCCACGCCCTCGCGCGCCGCCTCGCCTCTGCGGCCGCCCTCCGGCGCGCGCTCGTGGACGAGGGATTTTCCACGGGATCCGGGCTCGCCACGCGAACGTTCGTCCACCAACCATGGAGCTCGACCTTCACGGCCTGGTTCGATCCGGGGAGCCCCCCCTGGCCGCGCGACGCCACGTTCTCCGGCGCGTTCGGGTTTTGCGATCCGAGGGGCGTTCCTCTGCCTTTTACCGCGATCCCCAGGCCGCTCGTTTGTGAGGCGCGGGCCAGCATCGACCGCGCCCTTGCGCGCGCCGCGCCACGCGCGAGATAGTCTCGGCCTTGCCGAGCCTTCTCCCCGCCTCGATCCTCGGACGCACCTCTGCCGTGCGCGCTTTGCTCGAAGCCGAGCTCCGCGCCGCCGGCTTCGACGTGCTCCCGGACGAGGATCCCGGCACGCTCGGCGACCCGTCCCTCGTCGTCGTCCTCGACCTCGAAGGCGACGCCCCCCAAGCCTCCCTCGACGCTTGCCGCGCGACCCGCGCGCGCCTCGACGCCGTTGCCCTCGCCGTCGCGACCGAGCACGACGACGACACGCACCTCCGCGCGCTCGTCGACGCCGGCGCCGACGAGCTCTTCGTCCTCCCGCACGACGCGCCGCGCCTCGGCCCGCGCCTCGTCGCGATCGGGCGCCGCGTCGAGACGACCCGACGCATCCTCGACGACAAGCGCGACATCGAGCGCCGCCACGAGCACCTCTACGAGCACGCGCCGATCATCCTGCACTCGATCGACGCCGAAGGCCGCCTCGTGAGCGTCAGCGACGGATGGCTCGACGCGCTCGGCTACGAGCGCGCCGAGGTCCTCGGCCGCCGCTCCGTCGACTTCATGACCGAGGCCTCCCGAGAGCTCGCCCTCGCGCGGATCCCCGATCTCTTCCGGCACGGCGTCGCCCGCGGCAGCCGGTACGAGTTCGTGCGCAAGGACGGCAGCCTCCTCGAGGTGGTGATGACCGTGCTCGTCGAGCGCGACGCCGCGGGCAAACTCCTCCGCACCTTCGCCGTCTCGACCGACTTGAGCGAGGTCCGCGAGGTCGAGCGGGCCCTCGCGCGGGCCAACGACGAGCTCCACACCCTGCTCGCCGCGTTCCCCGACAACCTCTTCCGCGTCGCCGAGGACGGCACCATGCTCGAAGCGCAGTTCGGCCAGCGACAGCGGCGCCGCAGCGTCGAGTCGCTCCCCGCGCTCGTCGGCAAGAACCTCGCCGAGATCCTCCAGCCGTTGCGGGCGCCGGAGATCCTCGACGCCATCAAGAAGGTCCAGGGGACGACCGACGTCGTCTCGCTCGAATACGAGACGCGGGGCACCGACGGAGACCCCATGTTTCGTGAAGTCCGCGTCGCCGCTCTGCCCCGCGGCGAGGCGCTGATCCTGAGCCGCGACGTGACGGAGCTCCGCCACTCGGAGGCCCTCCTCCGCGAGAACGAGACACGCCTCCGCGCTCTGCTCGACAACGCCCCCGTGGTCCTCTGGGCCGTCGATCGCGAGGGCATCATCACGTTCGCCGAAGGCAAGGGTCTCGCGCACCTGGGCTTCCGGCCGGGCGAGCTCATCGGCACATCGGCCTTCGACCTCCCCACGGTTCCCGGCAGTAGTTTGCCGCAGGTACACGAGCCCCTCGCGGGACGGGCCTACATGGGCGAGGTCGCGATCGGCCGTGTCTGGTTCGAGCACGTCTCCTGGCCCCTCCGCGACGCATCAGGCGAAGTGACGGGCGCGCTCGGCGTCTCCACCGACATCACCGAGCGTCGCCGCGTCGAGCTCGCGCTGCGCGAGAGCGAGCGGCTCGCGCAGGGCGTCTTCGAGAACGCCCCCGTCGGCATCCAGATCTTCGGCCCCGACGGCACCTCCGTGCGGATGAACGAGGCGCAACGCAAGCAGCTCGGCCTTCCCAGCAGGACCTACGGCGTCGGCTTCTTCAACGCGCTCACCGATCCTCTCCACGTGGACACCGGCATGGACCAGTGCTTCGCGCGCGCCTACGCGGGCGAGGTCGTCGAGATCCACGGCCAGGACGTGAACCTCGACATCATCGGCAACAGCTGGAGCAGCTCGCGCGCGCGCCTCGTCTTCGACACCATCCTCTTCCCCATCCGCGACGGCGCCGAGACCCGCGCCGTCGTCGCCTTCTGCCGCGACGTCACCGAGCGCAGGCACGCCGAGGCGCGCCTGCTCCTCACGGATCGGCTCACCTCCCTCGGCACCATGGCCGCCGGCGTGGCCCACGAGATCAACAACCCCCTCTCGTTCGTCCTCGCGAACCTGGAGTTCGTCGCGGAGGCCCTGCGCGCCGCGCCTCCCGACGCCGAGACCTACGAGGCCGCGACCCAGGCCCTCGACGAGGCCCTCGAAGGCGCGAAGCGCATGCGCGGCATCGTGCGCGACATGGGCACGTTCTCCCGCGCCGACGGCGATGCCGCCGAGAGCGGACCCATCGACGTGCATGCCGTCCTCGACAAGTCCATCCGCATGACCCACCACGCCCTGCGCCACCGCACCCGCGTCACGCGCGCGTTCGGCGACGTGCCCAGGATCATCGGCAACGAGCCGCGGCTCGGCCAGGTCTTCCTCAACCTCCTCGCCAACGCCGCGCAGGCCATGCCCGATCGCCCCGAGTCGGAGAACGAGATCCGCCTCGTCACGCGCTCGATCGACGACCGCGTCGCCGTCGAGGTCATCGACAACGGCGTCGGCATCCCGCCCGACCGCCTCACGCGCATCTTCGATCCGTTCTTCACGACGAAGCCCGTCGGCGAGGGCATGGGCCTCGGCCTCTCGGTTTGTCACAGCATCGTCTCGTCCTTCGGCGGCGAGCTCCTCGTCGAGAGCACGCCCGGCACGGGCTCGACCTTCCGCGTGATCCTCCGGGCCGCCGAGCCCACGCCGAGCTTGCGCGGGGGCCTCCGCCCCGCGGGGCGCGGCGACCGTCCCCGTGTCCTCTTCGTCGACGACGAACCCTACGTCTGCACCGCCGTGCGCCGCATGCTCGGCCGCGACATGGATCTCGTCTGCGCCTACGGCCCCGAGGAAGCGCTCGAGCTCGTCCGCGCGGGCGAACGCTTCGACGTCGTCCTCTGTGATCTCATGATGCCCGGCACGAGCGGCGCCGCGCTCTACGCCTCCCTGCTCGAGCTCGATCCGGCGCTCGAGCGCCGCGTGGGCTTCTTGACGGGCGGCGCGTGCACCGACGAGGTCCGATCGTTCGTGGGCGACGTCGGCGATCGGCTCCTCTTCAAACCGTTCGAGGCTGAAAGCTTTCGCGCGCTGGTCTCCGCGCTCGCCTCGGGCAGCATGCCTCCGAGGAGGGTGGGCTAGGAGCGCTGCGGGAAGAACGACGCTCGCTCCTGCGTCGCTCCTCGTCCGCAGGCTCCCGCCATGCCGGCCGAGGTTTTATGGAGCGGCACGGATGCCGTCTCGTGTCGACTTCCTCGCGGGAGCATGGAAAGGCCCGCGGCACTGGACGAACACACCCGCTGGCCTCGTCCTGGTGCTCGGCACGGTGGGTGGCACGGTCTTGCTGCGCGAGAGCCTCGCTCCGATCCTCGGCGCGTCCTCGCCCATGCTCGCGTTCGTCCTGCCGGTGACCATCTGCGCCGCGGTGGGTGGCTTCTGGCTCGGCATCTTCGCCACGATCTTCGCCCTCGGCGCCGGCTACTTCTTCTTCATCGAGCCCCTCCACGCGCTCACGCTGACGGGCCCCGCCGACCTCGTCCGGGTCGTCCTCTTCACCTGCATCGGCGTCGCCATCAGCGCCGTGAGCGGCCGCATGCACCGCGAGGTCGAGCGCAGCCGCGAGGCCGAGCGCATCCTCGCAGAGCGCGCCCAGGCGAGCGCGACGAACGCCCAGCATTTCCGCGCCCTCGTCGCCTCCCGCACCCTCGGCGTCGCCACCTTCCGCGGCGACGCGATCGTCGAGGCGAACCCCGCCTTCCTCGACCTCATTGGTTTGAGATCACACGAATTCGCCGCGCTCGACGGCAAGCTCACGTGGCGCGAGCTCACGCCCTCCGAGCACCGCGCCGCGGACGACCTCGCCGGCCGGCAACTCCGGATGGTGGGGTATTGCGCGCCTTACGAGAAGGAGTTCTTCCGGAAAGACGGAAGCCGCGTCCCGGCCTTGATCGGCGGCGCCGTCGTCCTCGGCCGCGACGGGCGCGAGCTCACCGGCATGTTTTACGTCATCGATCTCTCGCGCCTCCGCCGCGCCGAGCAGGCCCTGCGCGAGAGCGAGGCCCGCCTCCGGCTCGCGCTCGACGCGGCCCGCGCGGGCTCGTGGGCCTGGGACGTGCCGACGAACCACCTCATCTGGTCCGAGCGCAACTACGAGCTCTACAGCGTCGATCCGAGGTGCGTCGCGACCGTCGAACGATGGGTCGAAGCCATCCATCCGGACGACCGCGCGCGCATCCTTTCCGAGTCCGAGCGCATGCTCGCGAGCGGCGCCGAGCACTTCCGTCTCGAGCTCCGCGTCGCCAACGCCGCGCCCGGGGTCCGCTGGATCGCCGTCCTCGGCCAGGTCCACCGCGACCAACGCGGAAACGTCGTGCGCGCCGCGGGTTTGACCCTCGACATCACCGAACGCCGCAACATCGAGGAGAGCGAGCGCGCCGCGCGCGCGGAGGCCGAGCGCGTGAGCCACCTCAAGGACGAGTTCGTCGCGACGCTCTCGCACGAGCTCCGCACGCCGCTCACCTCCATCCTCGGCTGGGCCCAGGTCCTCGCGCGCTCACCCCACGGCGGCGAAAAACTCGACCGGGGCCTCGAGGTCATCGAGCGCAACGCCCGCGTCCTCTCGCAGATCGTCTCCGATCTCCTCGACGTCAGCCGCATCGTCACCGGCAAGATCCACCTCGACGTCGCGCCCTTCGATCTCGGCGCCGTCGTCGCCTCCGCCGCCGAGACCGTGCGCCCCTCCGCCGAGCAGAAGGGCGTCGCGCTCGACGTCAGCGTCACGCCGATCGGCGAGCCCCTCCTCGGCGACGATGCCCGCATCGAGCAGCTCCTCTGGAACCTCCTCTCGAACGCGATCAAGTTCTCGCCTCCGGGCGGCCGCGTCGAGGTCGTGGTGCGCCCGCAGCGGGGCCGCGCCGTCATCGTCGTCCGTGACTCCGGCCAGGGCATCGCGCCCGAGTTCTTGCCGCACCTCTTCGAGCGCTTCCGCCAGGAGGATGCCTCTTCGTCCCGGCGTTACGGCGGCCTCGGCCTCGGCCTCTCCATCGTCAAGCACATCGCCGACCTCCATGGCGGCCGCGTGGTCGCCGAGAGCGCGGGCCCAGGCCGCGGCGCGACCTTCACCGTGGAGCTCCCGCTCGCCACCGACGGCCGCGTGACGGCCGCTCGCCACGCCTCCCCCGAGCTCATGCGGCGCGCCGGCTGATCGACCTGCTCCCCTGCCGATATCTGGTAACGTCGCGTCGATGGCCGAAGCGCCTCCCCGCCCCGAAGGCGAGCGCCCTCGCTCTCTCGTCCGCGTCGTCTTGCCGTTCGTCGTCTCCATCGCCCTCGTCGCGTTCGTCCTCGCCCGCCTCGATCTCGAGGCCTTCCAGGCTCACCTCGCGCGCGTCTCGGCGCCCTCGTTCCTCGCGTTCGCGGCCGTCTTCGTGGTCTCGCTTTGCGCCGCCGACAGCCTGGCGACCGTGCTCGTCTATCGCCGGTCCGTCGCGCCCATTCGATTTCGTGATTTTTTCATCCTCCGCGGCGCCTCCTACCTGCCTTCCCTCCTGAACCACCACGTCGGCCAGGCCTTCCTCACCGTCGCCCTTTCCCGCATTCACGGCGTCCCCCTCGCCCGCGTCGCCGGCGCCACGCTGCTCGTGTACGCCTCCTGGATGGGCTCGATCCTGGGCCTCTCGTGTGTCGCCATCGTCCTCGGCGACAAGCCCCTCGTTTGGCTCGCCGTGCCCCTCGGCGCGGGCTCTCTTTACCTCGCGCTCCTCGCGATTCGCCCGGCGCGCCTTTCCTCCCATCGGGTCCTCGCGCCTCTCTTCGAGGCTGGCGTACGAGGTCACCTCTGGGCCCTCTTCGCGCGCCTCCCGCACCTCGTCGTGCTTTTCGCCGGAACGTGGATTCCGTTCTGGTTCTTCGACGTCCGCATTCCCCCGGCGCCCGCGTTTGCATTCATTCCCGTCCTGATGGTCGCGGTCACCTTGCCCATCACGCCCCAGGGGTTTGGCACGCGCGACGCCCTCGCGGCCACGCTGCTCGAACCCTTTGCACCATTTCCCACCCTGGAAGAGCGCCGCGCAGCCATCGCGGCCTCGACCACCGCGTGGGGCGTCGCCATCACGCTCATTGAAATCGTCTTCGCGCTTTTGCTGCTCCGCTTCGTGACGCCGGTCCCGACGACGACGAGCGCTCCGCTATCCGAGGCTGGGCCAGCTCCTGGGCGGCCGGAACTTCTTCCCGAAGGGCGGCCCGTCGCGCCGGACGATCCTCGCGGCTAGATCGGCCCGCGACACCATTCCCAAAGCCTCCCGGATCATCGCCATCCGCGCCGGCTCGAACCCCATTTCCTCCGCGGCCGTCGCGTCCACGAGCGCCGGATCGAATCCGCCCACGAGCGTCCCGGCGAACACCGGCGTCGCCCCGAGCGGCCCTTCCCCCTCCCCCGCCACGATCCCGTCCACGAGCGCGAGGTAACGCCGCACGGGTTCGTCCCGCAAAACTCCGTCGCGATCCGCGAAAAAGAGGATGCGGTTCAGATCCAGAATGGTTCGCCAGAGCGTATCGTTGCCCTCCCAGCCCCCGTCGATCACCTTCGGCGGCGCGCCGAGGCGAGCGAGGCGCGCGACCAGCGAATGGTCGCCGGGCAGCGGGAGACGCGAGAGTTTGTCCTCGATCCGCTCGGCCAAGCTCCGCGGCCGGTCGAGCTCGTCACCGCCCACGGAAGGGTCCCCGGCCGTGAAATGGGGGAGCCAGTATTTCTCGTTCGTGATTCCGATGACGCTCTTCAAGGCCAGCGTCACGCCGGTCTTCTTGTGCGTCTTCATCTTCGGCAGGTTGATCACCACGTCCGCGTCGAGCACCGTACGCGGCAGGCTGTATTCGTGTTTCCCGCCCGTGTGGTGCGGGACCGGCGTCTCGTAATGGCTGCGGTGGAACCGGAGCCGATCGCCGGGCGGTGCAGAGCGAAGCGCGAACGCGCTCCGATCCCCGAGATCCACGACCCGATACCCGCGCGGATCCCCCGGGAGCTTCGTGCGGACGAGCAGGCCGAGGTTGTACGAGACGCCCCCGCGCCGGACGTCGTCGAGCGCGAAATACGGCGCCACCCGGAAATACCGCAGGTCCATGAAATCGACGTCCGCGCCGCCCCGACGCAGATGATCGATCACCGCGAAGATCCCGAGCGGCCCCGCGACCTTCTCGATCTCGCAGCCCTCCACGGGCGAATCCACGACCCGCACAGTCCCCGTCGGCCCTGCGGCCCGGAGCGCATAATCGAGGACGGGCCGCAAAAGCGCGCCGTGCGTGCTCGAGGCCCACAGCTTTTCGCCCGTGATTTTTTCGTGCAGGTTTTTCGAAGAGACCAGGTTTGGCTTGACGATCACCCGATCGCCCGGCCGGATCAGATCGCCGAGCGGATTCCATTCGGGCGTCCCGGCCCTCGCCGCGTCGAGCGAGAGCTCCCGGAAGAGCGCCTCCACCATCGCATAGACCGGGTTCGGCGGATCGAACGGCGGCACGCCGCCCGCGGCGTACGTCGTCCCCGGGCGGGAGACGATCGCGACCGAGGACGCCTGCGTCATGCGCGATCCCCGCGGTCCACGCTCGGCCGCACCGAGGCCGAGCTACGCTGGAAATCGATCCCGAGCTTGGAGACGGCCGCGACGCGCTTGCCCGTGCGCACCATCGCCACCTCGTCCACGAATTCGACCGCGATCCGCAGGTCGTCGCCGAGCACTTCGCGGAACTTCGCCAGCACCTCGTCGAGCACGTCGTCCGAATAACGCCCGCCCTTCACGACGCGGAACGTGATCGCCCCGAGCTCCTCCTGCACCACCTGGAACTGCTTGATCGCGTGGTCGTAATCCTTGAGGTAATGCGAGAAGAACGCCCCCGGCACGAACCGCCCGTCCGTGCCCTGAATGATCGATTGCACGCGCCCCTCGATCGCCCCGATCCGCGGCGCGCCCCGGCCGCACGTGCACGGCGCGAGCGGATCCATGGCCTCCGCCAGATCCCCGATGCGATACCGGATGAACGGCATGCACATGTTCGTGAGATCGGTGATCACGACCTCGCCGACCTCCCCGGGCTTCGCCGGCTCGCCGCCCTTCAGGATCTCCACGATGTATCCCTCGGCGACCACGTGGTGCCCCGCGTGCGCCTCGCATTCGTAAGCGATCCCCGAGAACTCGCGGCTCCCGTATTTGTCGAACACCGCGCACCCGAACGCCTGCTCGATCACGCGCCGGCTCGGGAGCGGGAGCGTCTGCGCGCTCGACATCACGGCCCGCGGACGCACCGAGAGATTGCCGTGCGCCCGCACGTACCGCGCCAGGAAATCGAGCGCCTCGGCATAACCGTCGAGCAGGACGGGCTCCGCCTCCGCGATGGTACGGACCATCGCCGCGAGGTTCTTCTCGCTCATCTCGAAGATCGGCACGAACGTCCGATTCGAGAGAATCGCGTCCGCGCGCTCCTTCCGGATCTGGCTCTTCGACATGCCGATCGTCTGGTGCCAGAGCCGCACGCAAGGATCGCCGAACCGATACCCCGTCCATTCCTGGGCCCGGAGCGTCGCCGCCCAGCGCAATTCGAGCTGCACGCGGTCGGCGTAACAGATGAACGGCTCGCCCGTGGATCCGCTCGTCGCGACGCGCAAGACCTGCGATTTGTCGTGGTTCTCCGACATGATGTCGAAGTAGAGGTGCTTGCGGATGTCGGCCTTCGTGAGGAGCGGCAATTTGTGCAAATCCGCCTGCCCCCGCACATCCTCGGGCCGGAGCCCGTGCTCCTGCATCCGGGCGCGGTAATACGGCACGTTCCGATACGCGTGCCGGACGAGGCGCCGGAGCTTCTCGTCCTGCAGCTCGCGCGTCTCCGCGATCCCGAGCCATTGCGTCTTGCAGAGCGTCTCGTAGTAATGCTCGACGTCCCGCGTGATCATCCAGTGCGTGCTGTCGAACGCCGCGAGATACGCGCGCCAGCGCATCTCCTGCACGGGCGTGCGCGGCGGCGTGCGATCCGCCACCGGGTGGCGCCGCAAGAACTGGTGCGCGACGTCCTGCGGCGGGCGGCTCACGCGGTACTCCCACGCCGCCTTCCCGATATCGAGGAGCGAGAGCACGCTCGCCCGCACGGCCGTCTTTTGGAGGAAGCTCTCCCCCTGCCGCCGCTGCTCGAAGATCGTCTCGATCTCCTTGTACGAGTACCCCTTCGCGTGCGCGGCGACCATGATGAACGATTGCCAGTAAAAATAGGTGCCGCGGTACGTGAGCAGGTCGAGCATCACCTCGCGGGCGCAGATGACGAACCCGCTCTTGTTGTCCGCGAGGTCCATGCCGAACACGCCGTTCAGCAGGTGATTGAGCCCGCGGCTCAGGTGATATCGCTGGTCCTTGCGCCGCCCGACCGCGCTGCGGAAGCCCTGCACCACGTCGACGCTGTGGTCGTAGAGCGCGCGCCGGAGCCGCAAGAGATCCTCCGGCTGGTACTGCAAATCCGCGTCGATCGTCGCGACGAGCTTGCCCCGCGACGCGCCCACGCCGGTCCGCCACGCCGCCGCGATGCCCCGGTTCTCCGGGTGAAAGCTGCCCACGATCCGGCCCTCGGACGCGGCCGAGAGCTCGCGGATCACCGCCGCCGTGCCGTCCTTCGAGCCGTCGTCGACGAGCACGAGCTCCCCGACGAGCCCGCCAACCTCGAAGACGCCGAGCACGCGCGCCGCGAGCTCGCGCAGGTTGAGCTCCTCGTTCAGGCACGGGACGATGACGCTGAGCTCGATCGGCGATTCGGGAACGTGGTGCGCTTGTTCGGTCATCGGAGAGCGGATCCTCGGCCTTTGGCAACGCGAAACGCGCCGCGCAGTCTACTCCACAGCGCTGCCCGGGGAAGCCGCGCGGGAGGCTTGTTGATACGCGGGCGCCTTGCCCGCGAGCTCCGCGGCGTACCGCGAGATCCCTTCGAGCGCGCGCATGCGTGGCGTCCAGCCGAGCTCGCGCACCGCCTTCGACGCGTCGTACACGACGTCGCGCGAGAGGAGCTTCACCACGAAGGGCGTGAGCGGCGGCGTCTCTTTCCGTCCTGCCAGCGAGAAGACCGCCGCGAGCGACTTCGCCGCCGCCATCGCGGCCGGATACGGGAGCGAGAGGCGCGGCGCAGGCAGCTCGGCCGCGCGCGCGATCGCCTCGAACACCTCGCGCACGCTCGGCGGCCGCGCGTCGACCTCGTCCATCACGTTGAACGCCTCGCCTCCGAGATCCCGCCGCTCCGCGGCCCGCAGGACGACGTCGACCACGTGATCGACCCACACGACGTTCAGCGGCGTGCGCCCGCCGTCGACGAGGAGCATCATCCGCTTGCGTAACGTCGCGAGCGCGCGTGGCAGGAAGTTCCGATCGTGAGGGCCGTAGATCATGGGCGGGCGCACCGCGATCACCGAGAGCCCGAGCGCGCGCCCCCGCTCGTGCGCGAGCCGCTCGGCGTGCGTCTTCGTGTCCTCGTAGGGCAAACCGCTCGTGCGCGTCGGCCACGCCTCGGTCACGCGCCCGCGGTCGGGCCTGCCGTACACGGCCACCGACGAGACATGCACCACGTGCGGCACGCGCGCCTCCGCGGCGGCCTCGATCACCGCGCGTGTCCCGCCCACGTTCACGCGCTCCATCTCGGCCGCGTCCGTCGGCTCGCCGACCATGGCCGCCGCGTGCACGACCACGTCCGCGCCGCGCAGCACGTCCGCGAGCGCGGGGCGATCCGCGATGTCGCCGCCCACGATGCGCACGCCGATCCGCGACAGCGCGCGCGCGTCGAGCCGCTCCGGATCCCGCACGAGCCCCGTCACCTCGTGCCCTGCTTCCCGGGCGATCTCGCAGAGCCTTCGCCCCACGCCGCTCGTGACGCCCGTCGCCGCGATCTTCATGGCGCCGAGGGTGGCACGCGTCTCCGCGACCTTCCAGCCGCAGCGCGGCTAGTGCCGCGACGGACGCGTCGTCGGAGCGGGCACGTTCGACGACCGGTCGGTGCGCGGGGGCTCGCCCACTTCGGAAGGCCTACGCGGCGGATCACCGACCTCTGAAGGCCTGCGCGGCGGATCACCGACCTCCGAGGGCCTGCGCGGCGGATCACCGACCTCCGAGGGCCTGCGCGGCGGATCACCGACCTCCGAAGGCCTGCGCGGCGGATCACCGACCTCCGAGGGCCTGCGCGGAAGCTCCTGCGACGCCCGGACATGCGAGCCCGTCGGCAAGGACGAGATGCGATCGCTCCGGTGCGACTCGAGCGCCTGCGGCCTGCGCGGCGCGAGGCTCACGGGCGGCGCTTCGCCGCGCACGCTCTGGCCGCGCAGGTACTCGAGCGCCTCGGCTTCGTCGTGAAAAACCTCGGCGCCCGCGCCGTCCTCGCGCAGGTGGCGCTTGACCTGCAGCGCGCCGACCGCCGTCTTCACGACGATCGCGGCGCCGCGAAACCCTCGAAAGAGCCGGGGCCGAAAGCGCCGCATGGTCTCCTCGAACAGCGGATCGTTGCGCCGCGGCCCCTCGCGGAGATCGATGAGCAGCTTCTTCCGATCGCGCCCGACCTCGTCGAACGTAGCGATCACCGCCTCGAGGTCCTGCTCCATCATCCAGGTGTCGGGGTAATCCCGCGGCGTCCTGCGCATGATGAGGATGTGCCCCGAGCCATCCGTCTCCACGAGGTGATACGGCGTCTCGAGCTCGATCATCGCCCTCCAGCATAAACCGTTTTCGGACGGTGAGCTTGCCTTCCGTGGTAGGGTCCGCCTGCCGAAATGGCGCCTTCACGCCCTTCGCGAGGACTCATGCGACCCATCGAAAACGTGCTCGGCGTGGCCTTCGCGGCCGCCGCGACCCTGGCCTCGATCCTCGGCGTGACGCGCGACGCGCGGGCCTGAGGCGTCGCGCCGGCCGTCGGTCCGACGGGCATCCCCTCCTGCAGCGAAGACGAAGGCGCGCTCCTGCCCCCGAGCAAGCCGGGCGCGCCCGTCGTCAAGCCACGCCCGCGGCTCTACCGCGTCGGCGCGACGGTGGGTTACGCGTGGACAAACCTCGTCTTCGCGGGGAAGTACGACGTCTCCATCGATCGGCGCGCGGCCGTCGCCACGTTCGAGCGCAGGCTCGGCGCCAAGTGGACGCTGCAGCTCGGCGCGGGCGGCATCCTCTGGGGCAGCCTGCGCGAGGGCGCGCGACGTTACGACTTCGGCCCCGGCTGGTCCGCGTCCATCGCCACGTCCTACCGCCTGCTCGACGGCCGCGATCGCTGGCCTTTCGTGATCCTCGGCGCCTCGCTCGCCTTCGCGGGCGCGGAGACACGCGAGGCGCGCTCCGACGCGCCCGCCGTGCCGTACTACGCCGGCGACCTCCGCATCAGCGCGGTCGCGGGAAAGACCTTTTACGATGTGCTCAGCCCCTACGTCGTCGCGCGGGGCTTCGGCGGACCGATCTTCTGGCAGGTCGACGGCGAGGATCGACAGGGGACCGATCGCTACAAGTTCCAGCTCGGCCTCGGCCTCGTGGCCACGTTGCCGATCGGCCTCGACGTCTTCGCGGAAATCATCCCGCTCGGCGAGCGGAGCGTGACGAGCGGCGCGGGTTTTTCTTTCTAGAACCTCCCGCGCCGGTGCTCTAGCCGCACGTGCAGGTGAAGGGATCGATGCACTCGAGGTTCTGGAACGCGCAGTCGAAGACGCACGCGAACGGGTTGCACGCGACGCCGCCGTCGCCCGTGCTGCCGCCAGAGCACGTGCCGCCCATGCAAGTCTGACCGGCCGCGCAATCCGCGTCCGAGCAACACTGCGACTGGCAGACGCACGCGAAGCCGTTCTTCACGTACCCCGAGTTGCAGCTCACGTCGCAGAGCCCCGTCGAGTTGCAAGTCGCGGCGCCGTTCTGCACCGCCGGGCACGGCGTGCACGTGGTCGACGTGAAGCACCCCGTCGCGGGCGTGTTGCCTGCGCAAACGCCGGCGCAGGCATGCTCCATCGGCCCGCACATCTGCCCGCCCGTGCTGCTCGACGAGCTGCTGCTCGACGAGCTGCTGCTCGATGCGCTGCTGCTCGATGCGCTGCTGCTCGACGCGCTGCTGCTCGACGCGCCGCCCATGCCGCTGGGACCGCTCGAGCCGCCTTCGCCGCCTTCGCCGCCATCGCCGAACCCTGGCTGGGTCGCGGTCGCGCAGCCGCCGCCGAGCCACGCCCCGAACCCCAGCGCCATCACAACCAAGCCAAGCCGCTTCGTGCTCACGACGAACCTCCGCGTGCGATGTTCACCCGTTTTTCCCGCAAGTGGAAGCTTCCCCGACCATGACGTCGTGGTACGCCGTGGTAGGACGAATCCCGCCGCGCACGTCGATGCGACGGCGGTGGAGGACCCATGACGCCCATC
The DNA here is from genome assembly GCF_029960785.1 of Polyangium sp. 15x6. Taxonomy (GTDB): domain Bacteria; phylum Myxococcota_A; class Polyangia; order Polyangiales; family Polyangiaceae; genus Polyangium. Next base: position 11,189 of record NZ_JASBQE010000105.1, on the reverse strand, counting down.
ATTTCGCCCGAGCTGGACGATTACATCGAATCGCATACCCGCCCCCGTCCGGCGCTCTTCGACGAGCTTCGCGAGGTCACGTACGCCTCGACGAAGTCGCCGCAGATGCAGGTCGGCCGCGTCGAGGGCACGTTCTTGAAGACGCTCTGCGCGCTCGTCTCGGCGCGTCGCGTCCTCGAGATCGGCACGTTCACCGGCTTCTCCGCGCTCTGCATGGCCGAGGCGCTGCCCGACGACGGCGAGCTGCTCACGCTCGACATCGACCCCGAGGCGACGCGGATCGCCCGCTCGTTCTTCGATCGCAGCCCGCACGGAAAAAAGATCCGCATCCTGCTCGGCAACGCCCTCGAGACCCTGCGCGCCTTGCCGCCGGGCGGCCCCTTCGATCTCGTCTTCATCGACGCCGACAAGGAGCGCTACGTCGATTACTACGAGGCCGTACTACCGCTCGTCCGAACCGGAGGCCTCATCGTCGGAGACAACACGCTCTGGAACGGCAACGTCCTTTCGCCAAAGGAGCCCTCCGACCACGGCATCTGCCGCTTCAACGACGTGGTCAACGCCGATCCCCGCGTCGAAAACGTCCTGCTCTCGATCCGCGACGGCATGATGCTCGCGCGGAAGCTCTGACCCACCCCGCGGAAGTGGTAAAGGTTCTCCCATGCTGCTCGTCGTCGATGTGGGCAACACGAACATCTCGTTTGGCGTGTTCGAAGGAACGAAGCTCCTTCACCACGTGCGCTCCGAGAGCGCGCGCAGCCGCACGGCCGACGAGTACGCGGTGCTCGTCCGACAGATGCTCGCGCTGCGCGGCGTCGATCCGGACCTCATCGATCACGCCATCATCGCGAGCGTCGTCCCGACCCTGACCGACACGATGATCGAGCTCGTGCGCCGCGCCTTCCGCCGCGAGCCGCTCGTCGTCGGCCCGGGCATCAAGACGGGCATGGCCATCCTGTACGAGAACCCGCGCGAGGTCGGCGCCGATCGCATCGTGAACGCCGTCGCCGCCTACGAGTGGGCGAAGGGCCCCGTCATCGTCGTCGACTTCGGTACGGCCACGACGTTCGACTGCGTGACGCCCAAGGGCGAGTACCTCGGCGGCGTGATCACGCCCGGCGTGCACATCAGCGCCGAGGCGCTCTTCTCCCGCGCCGCGCGCCTCTCCCGCGTGGAGATCACCTTGCCCCCCAAGGTCGTCGGGCGAAACCCGGTGCACAGCATGCAATCGGGCATCGTGTACGGCTACGCGGGCCTCGTGGACGGCCTGTGCAAGCGCCTCGTGGCCGAGCTCGGCTACGCGTGCCGCATCGTCGCCACGGGCGGCCTCGCGCGGCTCATCGCACCGCTCACCGAGTCCATCGAGGAGGTCGACGACAACCTCACGCTCACGGGCCTGCGCCTGCTCTACGAGCGCAACGCGCAGGAGCCACGCGCGTCCGCGAGGGCCGAAGGCGCTTGATCCGCCGTCCGATCCTGCCGGCCACAGCGCTCCTCGTCCTCGTCACCGCCCTCGCGCTCGCCTTCGGCACCGAGCCGATCTCCCTCTCGAACGCCCTCGCCGAGCCCGGCCTCGCGCGCACGATCTTGCTCGACGTACGCCTGCCGCGCGTCGCGCTCGCCGCCATGGCCGGCGCCGGCCTCGGCGTCGTCGGCGCCGCGTTCCAGGCGCTCCTGCGAAACCCGCTCGCCGAGCCGTACGTGCTCGGCGTCTCGGGTGGCGCCGCGCTCGGCGCGACGACGGCCATCGCGCTCGGCCTCGGCGCGACCACGCTCCTCGGCGCCGCGCTGATCCCCGCCGCCTCGCTCCTCGGCGGCCTCGTCGCCACGTCGCTCGTCTACGCCGTCGCGCGTGGCATGCGCGGCGGCGCCTCGGGCACGGCGATCCTGCTCGCCGGCGTGATGGTCAACTCCATGGCCGCCGCGCTCATCACGTTCCTGAAGGCCCTCGTCCCGCCGTCACGCGCGCAGCAGCTCTTGCGCTGGCTCGTCGGCTTCGTGGATCTGCCGCACGTCTCGTCGCTGCTCGCGGCCCTCGTGTACGTGGGCGTCGGATGCATGGTGCTCCTGCTCGACGCGGGGCGCCTCAACATCCTCGTGCTCGGCGACGAGACGGCCGGCACGCTCGGCGTCGACGTGCGCGCGCTCGAGCGACGCACGTTCATCGCGTCCTCGTGTGTCGTCGGCGCGATCGTCAGCTTGACAGGCCTCATCGGCTTCGTGGGCCTCGTCGTCCCGCACGCCGTGCGCCGGCTCATCGGCCCCGATCAGCGCCGCGTGCTGCCCGTCTCGTTCCTCTCGGGCGCGACGATGCTCATCGGCTGCGACCTCGTCGCGCGCCTCGCGTTCCGCTCGCTCGGCACCGAGCCGCCGGTCGGCGCGGTGACGGCGCTGATCGGCGGCCCAGCGTTCCTCGTGCTCCTGCGCCGCTCGGGCGGCTAACCCTGCATCACCCGCGCGAACGCTGGCCGCGCGATACACCGCGCGACCCACGCGTTCACGTTCGGGAACGGGCTCACGTCGATGCCGAAGCGCCCCAGGAAGGGGATCGCCGGCGCGATGGAGATGTCGACGAACGAGAACGTGTTGCCCACGAGGTACTCCTTGCCCTCGAGCGCCTCGTTCAGGATCGCGAGATGCGACGCGAGATCGTTCTTCGCGGCCTCGGCGGCCTTCGGGCTCCGCTCGTCCTCGGGGAAACGATCGAGGCTGTTGCGGAGGTATCGCTGCAGCGCCTCGCCGAACGTCACCGCGCCCCACGCCATCCACTTGAAGGCCTCGGCGCGATCGGGGTTCGGCGGCGGGAAGAGCCCCTTGTCCGTGCCGAAGCGCTCGCCGAGATAAAGCAGGATCGCGAGCCCTTCGAAGATCGGCCGGCCCTCGGCGACGAGCAGCGGCACCTTGCCGTTCGGGTTGAGCGCGAGGTACTCGGGCTTCTTCTGATCACCGGCCGCGAGGTCGAGCTTGACCTTCTCGTACGGAATGCCGAGCTCCTCGAGCGCCCAGTGCACCCGCGACGCGCTCGTCATGGGCGCGTAATAGAACTTGAGATCCATCGCGATCGACCTTCCTCCCTGGGCGCGCGTGGCGCCGCCGCGGCCGAGCGTGTCCGACGTGCCCGCGCGCGGCAAGGGGGTTCGGGAAGGCTCGTGGAGAGGCGTTTGCCGAGGGGTTATTGCTCTTCGGCGGGCTCGGCGATGGGCACCTCGAAGTCCTCGGCCATGTCGTGGGTGCTACTGCTCGCCGTGACGCCATCGTCGTCCTCGGCCCAGCCCACGGATACGCTGAGGAGTGGCTCACGGTCGCGCTTCGTGCGGCTCATGCTCACGCTCACCTGGACCGCGCGCATCACCATGTCGGGCGGGAGCGCCTGGCTCTGCGGCGTGACGACTTGCGGATGGAACGACGGCGCGGGCCTGCTCGGCGAGGGCGCGCGATTCGTCCGGATGCGCCCGGCGGCGACGATCATGGCGCCGTTCTTCGCGGCCCCGTCGAGCCCGATGCGAAGGTGCCCGCACTGCGTGAACCCGATCTGCCCGCGCGGATCCACGTACCCGATCCTCTCCTGCGAAGGCATCACGACCTGGAGCTCGCTGCCCTTGCGAAACCCGTACACCACGTACTTCGCCGGCCCCTTCGCGAGCGTGGTGAGCGGCACGCGTGTCGTCACCACCGGCCGGATGCTCGACGTTCGCGCGTCGAGCCAAGCATCGACGATCACGAGCTCCGCCTCGCCTGGCTTGCGCTCGACGAGGTGCTCGACACGCATCGGCAGCACGCCGCCCACGCGGATGCTCGTCTGCGCCACGCCCGAGGGCGCCACGCCCGGCGGGATCGCGCCCACCGCCACGCAACGGCCGCCTTCGGCGACCACGGTCGCGAACGACTGCTGCACCCTCATCGCGTTCTCGTCGACGCGCACGCCCTCGACGCGCTCGCCCGAGGGAATCGCGTCGGGTGCGTCCTTCGGATGCAACATCTCCGGCACGCGCGCCTCGGGCACCGACGAGAAGCTCGGCGCCCCCGCGGCCTCGGCCGGCGTGCCCGCCACGAGCGCGAGCGACGCCGCCGCGATCGCCACACACGAGCTCTTTGCGAGGCCGCGCATCACAGGCTCCTCATGTAGGCCTCGAGCGCGTCGAGCTCATCCTTCGAGAGGTGCTTCGTGTTGCCCATCTTGCCGTCCGCATCGATCAGGAGCGAACGCAAGGTCGCGTAGCGGCCGTCGTGGAAGTACGGCGCCGTGCCGCCGACGAAGCGCAGCGAGGGCGTGTCGAACGTGGCCGCGACGTCGGCATCGGCGCGGCTCGAAACGTCGTGCGCCGTGTGATCGGTCCACGCGCCGTCCTCGCGGTGGCACGTCCCGCAGCCCGTCTGCGCCGAGTGGAAGATCGCCTTGCCGCGCTGGACGAGCACGTCGTTCGAGTCGTTCCGCGTCTCGGCCTGCGGAGGCCGCAGGCTCGTGGCGAACGCGATCAGCGCGTCGATCTCGCGCCGCGCGAGACCCGCGCCGCCGAGCCGACCGAACGTCTCCGAGAGGTGCGCCTCGACGCTGTCGCCGCGGCCCGTCCATCCGTATGGCGCCGTCTTCGCGAGCCGTCCCGCGAGCATCGGCGTTTGTCGCGGGCCCTCCGGCGTCGCCCACGTCAGCGCGTCGTCGCGCCCATCGGGATGGCAGCTCGCGCAGGCGCGACCGTCGTTCGAGATGCGCGCGTCGCCGCTCACGTGAAAGAGCTTCCGGCCGAGCTCGAGATCGGCCGTCGCCGCCGTCTGCGCTTTGCGCGAGAGCCCGACGCGCACGATCGCAGGCGCGTCCGCCTCGCTTGCCGCATCCTTCGCGCCGAGCGGCGCGATCTGGAGCGTGCGATCGAACTGCGACCACACGACGAGCCGCCGACCCTCCGCATCCACCGCGAGCCCCGTCGGCCCGGCGGTGACCGCGAAGCGACGCCGCTCGGCCCGCTGCGGATCGGCCGCCGCCGCGTCGTACTCGATGACCGTGTCGATGCCGAGGCACGAGACGAAGAGCGAGCGCGACGCCGGATCGATCGCCGCGGCACGCGGGAGCAAGCACGCGGGACGCGGCCGCGCCACGCCCACCATCTGCCGCACGTCCGGCTTCACGTTCACCGACTCGCCGAGCGGCTGCTCGGTGTCCTCGTCGACGACCGCGACCGCCGCGACCTCCGGCGGGTTCATGCCGCCGCTGCCGTATCCCTCCGAGCGCTCCTCGGCGCGCCCCGGATCCACGAGCACCTGCGGCGCGAAGATGCGGCCCGAGAGATCCGTCGACTTCGCGAGCGCGAAGCCCTGACACGCGCGCCGCTCGATCTCCTCGCCGCCGCCGAAGAGGTTGACCTTCCGCCGGAACCCGCCGCTCTCCTCGATCCCGCCCACGTCCACCGGTCGCGCGCGCTTCGCCGCGAGATCGACCACGCTCATCCGCGAGCCCACGACATGCGCGACGAACGCCTTCTTGCCGTCGTCCGAGACGACCAGCGACCGAGGCTCGCGCGGCAGCGGCACCTCGTACGCTCGTCCCATGCTTGTCACGTCGTACGCCGTGAGCGCCGCGCCCCAGGCGCTCGTCACGAGCAGCGTGCCGTCGTCGGGCGTCGTCGCGAGCGCGACCGGCTCGACCGGCGTGGGCACCGTGCACAAGGACGCGAGCGGCTGCGACGGATCCGCCGCCGGCTCGAGCACCTCGATCGCCGCCTTGTCACGGAGCGCCACCACGACGCGACCATCGGCCGAAACGAGAACCTGCGACGGCGTCCCTCCGAGCTGCGTCGTCCCGAGCTCCTTGCCCGTCGCGACGTCGACCGTGTGGATGTTTCCGTCGTCCTCGTCCGCGACGTACGCGATCGTCTTGTCCCCGGCCTTCGCCAGCGCGACCACGCCGCCCTGCCGCGCCCCGGCGAGCGGCTTCGCGCCCACGCCCGGGTGCACGCGCCCGCAGCTCCTCTCCCCGACACCCGGCGCCTTTGCTTCGGCGCCTCCTCGTCCCGTGCTCCCACACCCCGCCGCGAGACCCGCCGTCGCCGCAGCAACCAGACCGATGACCGCAACGCTCTTTCGCATGGCGCCTTCCTCTACGTGTAGGGCTCCGGATCGCCTGCGGCGCCCTCTGCCCCACCCCCCAACCTCCGCGGGATACGTTTGCATTCCCAGCCGGACGCCGGCGCCCGCGGAAGGACCTATGGACGAGCGGCCCCGCCGATCGATTTATGCATCGCGAAAAAAAACTGCGCAGAGGGTGTTCCCCAGGCGTCGCGAGCGGCTCGAGGCTAGGAAGGCCGAGCGAGGCGTACACTGACGCATCGAGCCGCGCAGCAGCCTGGGGGACACCCTCAGCCCATGCCGAGCAGCTTGTTCATGCTCGCTTCGTCGGCGGGCGTGAACGGGTGCTGATCGAACTCCGCGCTCGTGACCCACTTGAACGCGTTCACCGCGAGCGGCGAGGGCTCGCCCGAGGTGATGCGGCACTCGTAGAGGTAGAGGTCCACGACGTACCGCTCGTACGGATGGCTCACGAAGGAGATGAGCTGCCCCGGCTCGACCCCGACCCCGAGCCGATGAAAGACCTCACGCTTGAGCGCCTCTGCATCCGTCTCCGAGTCCTCCACGCGCCCGCCGGGGAACTCCCACAGCAGGGGCAACAAGGCCGTCGGACGGCGCTGCGTGATGAGGTAACGCCCCTCGTGCTCGATGACGGCAGCAACGACGCGAATCGTGCGCGGCGGTTCCATGGCCGACATTCTCCCCCGCCGGGACGCGCGGCGCCAGAAGCCGCTCGCCCGGTGAACCGTCTCAGAACTGAATGTTGATCCGGAAGAGCTGCTGGCCCATCAGCAGGACGTCCCCGTCGACGAGATCCACCTCCGACGAGATCCGGCTGAACGTGCCGTTGGAGCTGCCGAGATCCGTGACGAAGAGCTGGCCCCGCTCGTAACTGATGCGGCAGTGCAGACCCGAGACGTAACCGTCCTCGGGGAAAAGCACGTCCCCACGCTCGCGGCCGAGGTGCAGGCCCGTCTCCGGAATCGGGAACGAGTTGCCCGTCGCGTCCCGGCCGATGATGAGCGCGATGCGACCCACGTAGCCCTTCGACGGGCTGCCGAGCCGCTCCACGCCGTCCGCCGTCGCCGCCATCGCCGAGAGCGCCTCGAAGCGGACGATCTCCTGGCCGATGCGGAACACGTCACCGATGACCACGGCGATCGGCTCGTCGCGGCGCAGCTTGCGGTAGACGCCGTTCAGCGAGCTCTCGTCGCGCACCGAGAGCTTGCCGTTCTTCGACACGAACGTGGCGTGCCGCGGCGAGAGGTAGTTGTCGCCCGCGAAGATCGCCCCGACATCACGGCCGATCGTGAACGTCGACGACGGGAGCGTGTACGAGCCCGCCTCCGAGCCGTCCGCGCGAAGCGCCGTCAAGACGACGGTCATCGCGCTCGAGTTCGGGGCCACGGGCGGCGCCGCGGGCGAGGCCATCGCCGGCACGCTGCCGGGCTTCGGCAGCGTCAGCTTCGCGCCGCACGACGCGCAGAACCGGTTCGTCTGCGCATTCGTGTGCCCGCAGTCCTTGCACACCACCGGCCCCACGGACGGCGTGGCCTGCGCTGCGATCGGCGGATGCACGGCCGCGGGCGTCGGCGGGAATTGCGCCACCGCGCCCTTGGCGCCCATGTCGTCCGTCACGGCTCCGGGGCGAACGGCGGGCATGCCCTGCGGAGGCGTCCCGCCCGACGCAAACTTCTTCGGAGACGCGTCCCGCGGCAGCTCGGAGCCGCAGCCGAGGCAGAACTTGTAGTGGTCCTGGTTCTCCTTGTTGCACTTGGGACAGGTAATCACGCCGCCTCCTCGGGCATTGACGACACCGGCCCAACCGGACCGCGGCGGCGAGCATATTCGGGCCGATTTTTTTTGTCGAGGCTTCTCACGCGGCGCCCCGGCGCGACGCTCGTACGTCGCGCCGGGGGATACGTCGTCGTTCGTCCCGGAGAACGATTTACTTGGAGGAAAGGAGCGCGAGCGCATCGCGCACGAGGTCGCCGAGCGGCTCGGTCTGCACGCGCGCTCCGAGCGCCGTCACCGCGCGCTCGGCCTCGGCCGGTCGGAAGCCCATCCGCGTGAGGGCGCCGTGCAGGAGCTCGGCTTTGCCCTCGGGCGCGATGGCCGCCTTCGCCTCGGCGCCCTTCGCGACGACCGGCGCCGCCGCGAGCTTGCCCTTGAGCTCCAGGATGAGCCGCTCCGCGGTCTTCTTGCCGACCCCGGGCACGGCCACGAGCCGCGACGCCTCGCCGCGCGCGATCGCCGCCGCGAGCTCACCCGCCGGCAGCGCTCCGAGGATCGACATCGCGATCTTCGGCCCGATGCTGGAGACGCCGATCAGCGAGCGGAACGCCGCGCGATCGTCACGCGTCGGGAAGCCGTAGAGGGCGAAGGTGTCTTCCCGGACGTGCGTGTGCACGTACAGGGTGACCACGTCGTCACCCTCCCGCGACGCACGTCCGAGCGCGCCGAGCGGCACCGTGACCTCGTAGCCGACGCCCGCGACGTCGATGACGACGACGCCCTCGGCCGAGTCCTCGACGATGCGGCCCGTAAGCCTGCCGATCAATCCTTCTTCGCTCCCTGCGCGATCCAGCGGCGAACCGTGTCGCGCGTCGCCTGCGGGAGGAGATCGCCCGTGAGCGGCATCGTGCCGCCGCACGCCGCGTCGCACACGACCGCGCTGCACGTGAGCGTGCCGTCCATCTTGTGCATGAGGAAGCTCGTCTCGGGGCTGTTCGGCTCGACGATCTTCATGCCCGTCGCCTTCGTGGCGGCGACGCCGACGTTCTGCGAGAAGATCGCGTCGATCTCCGCCTGCGTCGGTGCCGTCGGGCTGTTCGCCGGGCCGAGGTAAGGCTGACCGGGCTGGCCGGAGACGGCGCCGTGGCACGCCGCGCCGCCGATGCCGCAGGAGTTGCGGAAGATCGGGAGCACGTCACCGGAGAACGTCACCGCGGGGGCCGCCTTGTCGAACGACCCGTAGTCGTAACAAGTATCGTCCCCATTTCCTTCATCGGAACAACCCGCCACGCCGAACGCCAACGCAGCGAGAGAGGCAAGAGCAGCAATCGTCAAGGATACGAGTTTGTTCGAGCGCTTCGACATGGCCCCGACCCTACCAGAATTCCACGCGGGGACAGCCAGGGAGATGGGCCGCTCATCGCTTGGCCCACGCACGCCTTGGGCACTACCATCGCTGCGGCATGCGGTCCCTCTGCGCCCTCGCCTTCGTCCTCCTCGCATCCGGCTGCGCCGGCGGGGGGCAAGACGCCCTCCGCAAGGAGATCGAGGCGCTGCGCCAGGAGGTGGGGCGCGTCCGTGCAGACAACAACCTGCTGACGGCCCGGGTCGAGACGCTCGAGCTCACGAACGCCAAGCTTTCCACGCGAAATCAAGCACCCGCGAGCGCTCCGAAGAGCGCCGAGGACGATCGACCCGCGCTCGACGTCGTGCACCTCGCGCCGACGCCCGAAGGCGGGACGGCGGCGTCGCTCGCGCCGATCGCTGCAGCACAAAACGATGACGACCCGGGCGCATCGAGCGAGCCCGACGACGCACCTCGTCCGATCCTCCGCTCCACGGCCCGGGGCGAGGTGATCAGCCAACCCGCGGCAGCCGCGCCCGCGAGCCCCGCGAAGGTCAAGCGCCCCCTCCCGAGCACCCCGAGAACGGCACCATGAAGGACACACGCGCCCTCGCCCCCGCCATCGTCCTCCTCTCCTTCGCGGCCGCGGGCCACGCCGGCGCGCAGGAAGGCTCCGAAGGCGCCCCCGCGCCGGCGACCGGCGCGCAGGTCACGGTCGTGCAGGTGCCGCAAGCGGCGCCGCCGCAGACGCAGGTCATCGTGCCGGGCTACCCGCAGCCAGGCTTCAATCCCGACGCGCATCTGCCTTCGAGCTCGCGCTCGTCGTCCGACACGTCGCGCTCCGCGGACGGCTTCGATCTGCTCCCCGATCCGGCGTCGAGCGAGACCGTGCGCGGCACGGCGAACGGAGGTTTCGTGCTCGAAGGGCAGCACGTGCCGGAGATCCACAGCGTGCGCAACGGCGACACGCTCTGGGACATCTCGAGCCGCTACTACAAGAACCCGTACAGCTGGCCGCGTCTCTGGGCGCAGAACCCGCAGATCCAGAACCCGCACTGGATCTACCCCGGCGATCAGGTGCGCCTGCGCGACGCCAGCGACGTGGGCCTGCCGGCCATGCAGCGCATCGCCGCCGGTCGGCGCAAGGTCGCACCGCAGACGATCTTCCTGCGCGACACGGGCTGGCTCGACGACAAGAAGGACGATGTCTGGGGCGAGATCAACGGCAGCCCCGCAGACAAGATGCTGCTCAGCGCAGGCGACGACGTGTACGTCAAGCTCGACGAGAACCACGAGGTCGCCGTCGGTCAGCTTCTCACGATCTTCCGCCCCCTCGTGACGAGCGGCGACGCCGCGCAGAAGGGTCAGCTCGTCTCGATCCGCGGCACGCTGCGGGTCGACCGGGTCAACACGCAGACGCGCATGATCCGCGGTCGCGTGGTCGAGTCACTCGACACGGTGGAGCGAGGCGCAAAGGTCGGCCCCGTCGACCGAAGTTTCGTGGTTATCCCGCCCGTGACGAGCGTGGATGACATCGAGGCGAAGATCGTGGCAGCGCTCTACCCACACGCGTTCTACGGGCAGAACCAGATCGTGTTCCTCGACAAGGGCGAGAAGGAAGGCGTGAAGCCAGGCATGCGCTTCTTCGCGTTGCGCCGCGGCGATCGCTGGCGCCACACGCTGCGCGGCGCAGGTAAGTTCGCAACCGTGCGCCCCGTCATCGAGGACGATCGCCCCGCAAAAACAGAAGACTTCGCGCCGCCCGGCGACGAAAACCTCTTCCCGGACGAAACCTACGCCGAGCTGCGCGTGGTCAAGGTCCGCGAACACACGGCAACAGCGCTGGTGACAGCCTCGTCCCACGAGATCGAACGCGGCTCGTTCGTGACGGCACGCAAGGGGTACTAGGGCGCGCGCGGGGCTTTGCCCCGCACCCCAGCAGGGGGCTGTCCGCCCCCTGCACCCCGGACCAGCGCAAGCGCTGGACCCGGGGTCGATGAACTGCGCGATGCGCAGTTCATCGAACAGGCCGTGGCAAGACCACGAGCGG
>NZ_JASBQE010000104.1 GCF_029960785.1 Polyangium sp. 15x6 | reverse complement strand
AGACCAGAAGACGATCCAAACCATTATCAGCCGTCAGGCGACCTGTCCGATATGCACCCTGGCGGCCATGGGAACACGAGCGGCCACGACCTCTTCGACGGGCTCGCGATCGACACCAGCCACCTAGCACGTGATCGACGGACGGCCCATGGCTGCCCCATCCCCGTCTCGTGCCCGGTCCGGCACATCTATTGCTGAGTTCAAAGCGAAGGTTGGGCGAGAAAAGTGCAACGCTTCGTGGAGGCTTCTATGGGCATATGCTTCGAGGCATCGGTTTCGGCTTATGCATGATGGGGGCGAGCTGCTATTTGACGCAATGCTTCGTGCAAGGCACGCGGATCGCTGCATGGGCGCAGCGAGCTGCGATTGCCTCGATGCCGAGGGCGTCGCGGGCTGTGGATGCGTCACATCGGCGACGGAGGGATCCGCGTCGAGGGATGCAAGCCCTGATGGGCCGCTCGGAGCGCGCTTCAAACGCCTGCGCTCCGACACCGCGATTCGACGAGTAGACCCTAGGCCGCTTGCTCCCAGGCCCTGACGAGGTCGAGGATGCGCGCATTCTGGGTGACGTTTTCGAGGAAGCTCCGGCGTAGCTCCGGGTCCTGGAGCTTTGCCGCGCGTGACAGCAAGAGGTCTCGGGCCTCGAGCAGCATGACTCGCGCGCGGGCGTGATCGCCCGTCGCGTGCAGGGCCTCGGCGTGGGTGAGGCGCAGGTACATTCCAAAAGGTCCGGCGCTCGCATCGTGCTGCGCGACCGCATCCTCGATGAGGCGCAGGGCCTCGTCCGTGCGCCCTTGCTGGAGGAGGATCTTTCCGAGCGTCGCCAGCGCCGACGAGCGCCATAGCGTGGTGCCCACGAGGACCTCGGTCGCCGTGCGCGCCTCGCGCTCCGCCGCGCCGAGATCCCCGGAGCGCCGCAGGATGACTGCCAGCGTCATTCGGACGAGGCTCAGCAAATTGGGGTCGTTACGCGCGGCCTCGGAGTCCAGGATGCTCGTCACCAGCGCCCGCGCATCTTCCAGCACCCCACGCTCCACGAGCGACCAGGCCCAGATCCACCTCCCCCATGACGCATAAATGGCTGACTCGTCGCCCCCCTGAACCATGTCGCGCAGCTCCTCCTCCACGCGTGCATACGCCCCGAGGCACAGATAAATCACCGCGACGCTCAGGCGCGCCTTCCCCGTATGCCGGCGCTCGCCGGCCTCCTCGTAACTCGCCACGGCGGTTCTTGCAGCCTCCAGGCTCCCCCAGTAATCGCCCTCCAATTGAAGCGTCGCGCTCCGAGACTCGTGCAGCCTGCCCCGAACCTCGGGATCGTGCGCCGCAAGGGGGCTGCCGAGCTGCTCCATCCGCGCCGCGCAGAGCTGCGCGAGGTCACGCCTGCCTTGCTGAATCAGCGTCTCCCAGACGAGCCCAAGGGCATACACGAGCTCCCGCACGCTCTCCGGGCACGGCTCCAGGTCGACGAGGGCCTGCACGTCGTCGCTGAGCCGGGTGGACGTGGGGAGCATCGGTGCGCTCGCGAGCTTCCATGCCATTGCCTTGATCCAGAACGGCGTGCGCGGCGCGGCCAGGCGCACGAGCTCCGCCATGCCCTTCGCGAGCGAGGCCCAGTCCCCTGTCCACCCGTACGCCTCGCTGCGGACGAACAAGAGTGACGTGCGAAGCTCGCCCGAGGCTCCGCAGCGGAGGCCTCGCTCCGCGGAGCCAATGGCCGCACGCAGATCCGCCCCCTGGAGCATCTGCCTCGCCGCCGCGAGATACCACTCCGCCGCGCGCTCCGGGCTCTTTCCACGCTCGAAATGCTCGGCCAGGCGCAATGCGTCGCCCTCACCCCATTGCAGGAGCCACTCCCCGGCGAGCCGATGTCCAAGCGTGCGGTCGGGCTCCGTCAGCGTCGCATGAGCGCCCTCCCGCAGAAGCGAATGCCGGAACGAATACTGCTCCTCCCCCGGAAACCTGCTCGTCTCGCTGCGTTGCACGACCTCACGCGTGGCCAGCATGTCGAGCCAATCGTGCGCGCGCAGCGCCTCGTCCCCACCGCCGAGGAGGTGCTCCACGCCGCCGCACCAGAAGACGTCCCCGAATACGCTGGCCGCGCGCAGCACGCGCCGCGCGCCTGCGGGGAGGGCGGCGAGGCGCGCCTCGACCATGGCCAGGACGGTCTCCGGCAATTGCTCCCCACGCCCTTCGGCCACCGCCCGGATGAGTTCTTCCAAGAAAAACGGATGCCCCGCGGCGCGCTTGACGATCTGCGCAATCGTCCGAGGAGCGGCCGCGCCCCCGAGCGCACTTCGAGCGAGCTCCTCCGCCGCCCGTGATGTCAGCTCGCCCAGGCGAATCTCGGACAAACCACGCTCCGCCCATACCTTGGGAAACACGTCGTGCACCTCGGGCCGACCGAAGGCTGCCACGAGGAGCGGCTTGCCTGAGAGATCCCGCAACGCTGCGTCGATGAGCTTCACGGAGGGAAGATCGCCCCAATGCAAGTCATCGAGGACGAGTAATACCGGGTGCGCACCACACTCGGCGGCCATGAATTGCCGAAAGGAAGTTTGAATCTGATCGGCCATGAGGCGCGCGTCGAGGCGCGCGGCGCGGAGCTTGGCGCTCTCGTCGTCGGGGAAGGGCGTGCCCGTCATTTCGCCGAGAAACCCGGCCACGTGGCGGACCTCGGGTTCGGCCACGTGGTGCGCAACCCGCTCGGTGAGCTTGCGTCTCCGTTCCTCGATCGTCTCGTGGCCCGCGACCGCGAATGCGTGCCGCAGCGCCGAGCCCACGATGGAAAACGCCGACCCTTTGCTCATCGCATCGCCGCGGCCGATCCACACGTCGACCGCGGGATGACGCTGGAAGGCCGCGCGGACGAACTCCTGGCGAAGACGGGACTTTCCGATTCCGGGCGGCCCGGTCACGAGCACGGCGCGCGCAATGCCTTCGCCGACGGATTCGTCGAGCAGGTCGAGCAGAATGCGTACCTCGCGTCCGCGCCCCACGAACGGGCTTGGTTTGCCGAGCAGCGTGCGCGCGGTCGCGCTGATCTCCTCCTCGCGGTGAAGCTCGAGCCCGCCCGGCCCACGCGCCACCACGAGGCGGGCTTCGAGTAGCCCCGCGGTCACCTCGTCCACGAGCACCCAGCGCCCCGCGGTGCGCAGGAGCGCGGCGGCCCGTTCGAGGACCTGTCCGACCGGGACTCGCTCGTCGACCTCGCCGAGGCCGGTGGCAATCGCAATGGGCGTCTCCGGAATGCGCGGGCGCAGCCAGAGGGCACACCGCGCGGCGCGCGCCGCAGCATCCGGGGCGCTCGTTGCATTCATGAAGACCGCCAGCGTCGAGCCGTCCGCCAGCCATTCGATTCGTGCGCCAAACCGCTCCGCGGCCGATTCCAGAACCTCCCGACGCGCACTCGTATGCTCGGCGTCGACGTCTTCGGCCGGCGCGCCCACGGCGACGATACTCAGCAATCGCTGCTCGCTCCCCGTCAGCGCTTCCGCAGGGGGCATATCGGAGAGCCACGACCAAGCATCACGCGCATCGAGGCAAGCAAGCGCCTCCGTGACCTCTCCCGCGTCGGCAAGCCGATCGGCCGGGTCCTTCGCGAGCATACACGCCACCAGCGCTTCGAGCTGCACCGACACCTCGGGCCGGAGCTTTCGCAAGGGCGGCGGATCTTCGAGCAGTACCTTCGCCAGGATGGCCATCACATGCTCGCCCTGGAATGCGGGCTGCCCGGTCAAGCACTCGAACAACACGGCGCCGAGCGCGAATACATCGACGCGCGCATCGAGCGAAGGCGCGCCACGCGCCTGCTCGGGCGCCATGTAGCTCGGCGTCCCCAGCACCACGCCCGTCCGCGTGAACCTTGGCGAAAACGGCATACGCGCGAGACCAAAATCGAGCAATTTCACCCGATCCAGCGCGCCATCCACGAGAAAGACGTTGCTCGGCTTGATATCACGGTGCACCACGTCGCGCGCGTGCGCTGTCGCGAGAGCCGAGGCCGCTGCGCTGACGACGGCCACACTCTCCTCGACCGTGAGCCTCCCGCGCGCGAGCCGCGCGCCGAGATCCTCTCCCGCGAGCCATTCCATGGCGAGGAAGGGCTCACCCGCGCTGGTAACGCCGTGCGTGACATACCGGACGATGCCCGGATGATCGAGCCCTGCGAGCACACGCGCCTCCATATCGAAACGCGCGATATCGCCGGGCTCCCGGTCATGGAGCACCTTGATGGCCACGGGCCCGCCGGAAAGGCGGTCGTGCGCCCGGAAGACCGAGCCCATTCCCCCCGAACCGGCGACCCGCTCGATGGCGAATCGATCGTCGATGACGTCCCCCGCCTGCATGCGCTCCCCCCAACGCGAGGGAATCTAAGGCGGCGAGCGCCATTCGAACAAGTCCACCGCCCGTGCGGATTACCCCTTCATTCCCGCTCGCTGGAGGATGGCATGCAGGCTTCCGGACAAGCTGCGCAAGCGCTGAAGCGCGCGCTCGTGCTCCCCGCCGCCGATGTCTCTCCAGATCGCGGCTTCCGTCTCGGCCAGGCCCTCGATCGTGATCGGGTAGGTCGCAGCTTCGGGGACGGCGCCCTTTTCGTTGATCAGATAGCGGCCGTTCAGGGCAAACAGCACCTGCGCCGCGCAGCACAGCGCCCGGTAGGCGCAGCCCGCAATGTGCGTGCGTTCGGCGCGCCTGGCCGCTATTTCGGCATTTTCGATGGCGAAGCCCACCTCCCATCCGAAGCGGGCGACCAGCGCGTCCCGCAGCGTCTCCGGATACGGCCACGTTTGGCTCTTCAACTCGGCGATGAGGCCGAACGGATCGAGGAGCGGCTGGCAAGTTGCGACTTCGCCCATCCAGATGGTCGAGCAGAAGCCGTGGGGGTGCCCGGTTTGGTAGTTCATCGAGAAGCGGCCCTGCCGCGCGTCGGCGATGGCGGCGCGCACGCCGCCGAGATCGCGGTAGATGAGATCGACCTCGACGCCGCCGATGCTGAGCCAGCCGCCGCCGTTGATCCAAGGGCCCCATTCGCCGATCTGGGTCACGGTCGATGAAGGGTCGTCCACCAGCGGGGCGACCGCCGAGCGCAGCGCCTCTACCTGGAGTGGCGCATTCGGCTCGTAGTAGAGGCCGATGTCGTAGTCGGACTTGGGACCCGCCGTTCCCCGCGCGCGAGAGCCGCCGAGTACGAGTGCGACCAGGTTTTCGACGGGCCGGAGCGCCTCGACGACACGAGCAAGAACCGGAGCGTCCATCATCCGCGGAGGATGGCACCAAGCGGGCGGTCGTTCAATCCCTCGCGCGTTCGATTCTCGACGAACGGGCTCAACGCGCCGGAGCGGTGCATTCGCGCTTTTATAGGTGATTACGGCCCGTGATGCAACTTCCCTGGGTAGCCGGCTCGCGTCGAGCCCTCCCGGACGAGGGCACCTGGCGAGACCCGTCGTTGAAGTAGAGCGAAGTGCGGCGCATGGGTTATGCTCGCGCCCATGGCTGCGGAGCTCATGCGCATGCAGGCTTTTTTCCGTCCGGCGCGAGGACCTTGCATCGCTTCGCTCCTCTCCCTCGGCCTCCTCGGTTGCGGAGGCGCGCAGAGCCCCGTGCGCGAGCAGCAAGAGCCTCTCTGTGCGCAGTTCGCGGATCTCCATCCCCACTTGAAGAGGAGCCCGGGCGGAAGGGTCGAGCGTGATCTCACGTTACGGGCGACGCTGCTCGGCGCGTCGACGGTGCGTCCTGGCCAGCCGATCCGTCTGGACCTGTCGCTTCGGAACGATTCGACCACGATTTCCTACCCGGTTCTCACCCTCACCCGAGGCGAGAGCGACGATTCCCATGGGGGCGATCCCCAGATGACCCTGTTCGTCGAGTGGGACCGAGGCGATGGGACCTTCTGCGTCCCGAAGACCTCGCCCGCGTCCATGCGCTGCGGGAACGACAGTGCCGATCCGACGGAGCCTCGCATCGTCGAGCTTTCGCCGGGGCAAGAGCTGCCCTTGCGACGCGCGTGGACCCCGAGCTCCATCGTGGAGCCGAGCAGAGAGGGGCGCCTTCGGATGTTCATGCTCTATCAATACAGCGGGCGTTGCGAGGAAGAACCCGAGACGCCCGAAGCCGCCGAACGGCTCCGTAGGCTCTGCGAAATGCCGCCGTACACGCTCGTGGCGGGGCCGATCGAGGTGACGATTGCCCGGTGAGCACCGGGCGTAACGGGTGCTGGGCGGTCTTCCCTGTTGGGACGGCTGAAACCGAGGTGCGTGGAGGTCCAAGGAACCGATGAGCGACATGAATTTACCGTATTGGAAAGAAGTACGCAATTCGTGCCTCGATCCGTCAGCGCGCGACTATGATGTCAGCGCGCTCTCCGACACATTGACAGAGGTCATCGACCAGGTCGGCGTCGACAAGCTTCCGGATTGCATTGCGAACGCAGTCGAGAAGGCAGTGTTTTCCTTTGACGAGGGGGCGTTGCTTCTCGGTGTAGCCTCCTACTCGACCGACGACGAGGGGGCCTGCATCCGGCGGGTGCTGGTGCACTGGCTGGAGGTAGGTGTCGATGAAATTCGCGTGGCGCTCGCCCTTTTTTCGCAGGACACCTTCCCATTTCGCTCGCGCGCCCAGAGGGTCCCGATTCTGACCAGGATCGCAAAACGCTTTCCGAAATTCGCCGATAGGTGCCGGTATCTGATCGAAGCATCACCCGACTGAGTGGGGCGTGACGCCCATGGTCCTCGCCAGCGAACCCGCGGGAGGGCGGCGGCGCCATGCGCTGGGAGCCCACCGATCCGACGAGCGCCCTCACCACGTGCGTCGCCCGGGCGGGAGCTCCTCGTGATGGATGCCGAGCCGCGCACGCATCGCCGCCATCACGTCGCCCGGCGTGCGGCGGGCAAGGCGCCGGCTTTCGCGCACCAGGTGTGGCTGGTCGGCATAACCGGCCTCGGCGGCCCACGCGGCCATCGATGCGGACGGTCTCCCACGTACGAGCCGGAGGAAGTGCTGGTATCGCAGAATCCTGTCCAGCGTCTTGGGCCCATAACCGAAGTGATCGCTGAAGCGCCGGCGCAACGTGCGTTCGCAAAGCGAGAGTCGATTGGAGAGCCACCGAACCAGCGGCACGCCCGGCGGCGCGTCTGCTCCACGGAGCAGGTGAAACGCCTCGTTCATCGACGCGTCGATCCGAAAGGTATGCGGCCGATGGGCGGCGAGCCGCTGCTCCAGGGCAGCGAGGTCATTCACCGCAAATCGCGACGCCCTGGCGTTGCCCCACAGATCGTCCAGCGCCACGCGCCGGTTCAGCAGCACATGCGCCGGCACGCCGAGCCACGCCGCCGCGGCGCCCGGGCGAAAACGGTAGCCCACCACCACCGAACCGGCCCGCAGGACCTCGGTCTGCGGCTCGCGGTCGGGCCCGGCCACGCGCAGCCGCCCGCCATCGATGAATTGCAGATCCATGCAGCCGTCGGGCACCACCAGCACCGGTGCCGCGTCATGCGCCGGCATGCGGTGGATCCATCGACAGGCGAACACCTCGCGCAGCGCCGGCGGCACCGGCGCCTCGTCATAACGGCCAGTGGCCTGGGCCAGATCCACAGAGTCCGCGTGCGTGTCCGTTTTGTTCAAGACGGGGCTCGTGATCGGAGGAAAGATGGGCAGCATGAAGCCCAGAATTTCGGTCCTCACCGTGTGCGTGGATGACCTGGAGAAGTCCCTCGCCTTCTATCGTGACGGCCTCGGTCTGCCCACGCAAGGCATCATCGGCCGCGAGTTCGAGCACGGCGCAGTCGCCTTTTTCGACCTGCAGCCAGGCCTCAGGCTCGCGCTCTGGTCACGCGAGGACCTCGCCCACGATACCGGCATGGCTCGACCGCAGGGCCGTCCCGCGGCCGACTTCACGCTCGGCCACAACGTGCGCAGCGAGCAGGAGGTGGACGACGTGATGGCCCAGGCGGCCCGAGCCGGCGCCCGCATCGTGAAGCCGGCGCAGAAGACCTTCTGGGGCGGCTATGCCGGCTACTTCGAAGACCCGGACGGGCACTTGTGGGAGGTGGTCTACAATGCGGAGTTCTTGCCGGTGGACTGAAGCTCGACCCGCCGCCGAGCCGACCAGATCGCGCCGGCCGTGAGGGCTGCGAGACAAAGTGCGCAGAGATAAGCGAACCAGTCGCCGAATCTGGCATAAAGGGTCAGGTGGCCCGCGATTGGCGCGTCGGCATACAAGATGGCGCCGGGCGAGGCGAAAGAATCGTTCGACCCGAGGCGCACGCCGCGCGCGTCGGTCGCGATCGACAGGCCGTTGCTCGCCGCTCGCACGAGACTGAAGCCGCCCTCGATCGCGCGGAACACCGTCATCTCTCCGTGCAGGGGCGTGATCGCGCGCCAATCGTTGGCCGGCACGAGCAGCAGATCGACGCCCTGCAGCGCAGCCTTCCGGCCGAGCGCGGGGAAGTCGGCGTCGAAGCAGATGATCACGCCGAGGCGTCCGTACGGCGTGTCGAGCGTTTGCACCTGCCCATTGCCCGCGACGATGGGCTCGCCAGGCACGGGGATCGACTTCACGTATTCGAACGCGAGCCGGCCCTCGGGCGTGAAGACCATCGCCTTGTTGGTCATCCGCGCGCCGGGATCCCGGGGGACCTGGAGGGCGCCGGCGACGAGATGGACGCCGTGACGGCGGGTGAAGTCCTGCGCGCGCCCGACGAACTCGGCCTCGGAGCCTTCGTCGTATTGCGCCGCGCCCTCGTACCAGACGATCACCCGCGCGCCATTCTGGACGGCGGTTTCGGACTTCGCGAAAAGATTGTCGAGACGTGCGCGGCTGTTTCCGGCGCGGCAGGTGGTGTCCTCGCGCGCGGGGCAGCCTTCGAAGAAGAGATCGCTCAGGGAAGCAGGATTGCTGAGTGCTGCGACGCGCACGGTTTGGCGCGCGGTCCGAGGTGTGTAGCGAGCCCAGGCGCCGTAGCCGAGCGCGAGGATGAAGCATGCTCCGAACGCCACGAGCGCTGGATTGGTGCGGAGCGCGCGAGATTCGAACAGCCCCTGCACCGCGCTGGCGAACCACGCGACGAAGAACACGACGCCCCACAGCCCCGTCACCGAGGCGAGCTCCGAGAGCAGCAGGAAGTCGAGCTGGACGTACGCGTCGTTCGCCCACGTTCCGAACGGGCCGCCGAGAGAAACCACGTAGAGAAGGGTGACGTTCGCCGCAGGAAACACGAGCGAGCCCGGCACACCTCCGAGGCGCTGGGCTGCAAGGCGGTGCAGCAAATAAGGGACCGCGCCGAGCACGCCGGAGATCACGCTCGTGACGGCGTACTCCGCGTCCGGCATGGGAATGGCGCCTCGAAACGTGACGAAAGAGGCGATGCCGCACACGACCGCCGTCGCGGCGAAGCCGGAGCGCGGCGGCGACATCATCACGAAGCGCAACATCAGAGCCGGCGCGACCCAAGCCGCGAAGACGTTGGCGTGAACGCCGTTCGAGAAGCAGAGCGCTACCGCGCCGAGGGCGAGGATCGCCCAGCGCACGCGCTCGGAGGACAGCGTCTTCAGCGAAGGCATCGTGACCACCTATGCACCTTGTAGCATAGGTCCTAGCATCCGGCGCCGGGATATGCAACCATGTGCATACGTAGATCGATCGGAGGAGCCTCGCCATGTCCCTGAAGCACTTGATCCTGGCCGTCGTCGGCACGCGCCCGGCCACGGGCTACGAGATCACGAAGGAGTTCGACGAGGTCGCCGGGTTCTACTGGCGCGCGACGCACCAGCAGGTGTACCGCGAGCTCGCGGCGCTCGCCGAGGCGGGGCTCGTGCGGTTCAAGGAGGTCGAGCAGCAGGGCAAGCCGGACAAGAAGGTGTACACGATCACGGCGAAGGGCCGGCGTGCGTTCGCCGATTGGTTCCGCGAGCCGCCAGAGGCGCCCCGTCACGCCGACCCGCTGATGATCAAGTTTTTTGCGGCCGAACTCGTCGGCATCGAGGATCTGCGTGCACAGCTCGCGCTTGCGCGCGAACGTCATGCGGCGCTGCTCGCCACGTTCGAGGCGATCGAGGCGAAGTACTATGCGGAACCGGTAGACGAGATGCCGCGGTGGAAGAAGTTGATCTATCTGACGCTGCGCCTCGGCATCACGCGCGAGCGCGCGTGGCTACGCTGGGCGGAGGAGAGTGAGCGGGTGCTGCGAGCGTGTGAGTGAAGCGCTCGAGAAAAACAAGCCGCCTTTTCGGCCAGAGGCCTTTCAGGGCGCGCTCAGCGTCACCGTGGTTTTGTGGTGCGAGCCGATGTCTATTCCGCGGGGGCATCGCATGTGAAGACCATGGTGGCCTGATATCGTACGCCTGGATCTGGAGGCTCAGGCAGTAAAATCTCTCGCCCGCAATTCAACTTGTACACGTGTTCGATGGCACTGCCCCAGCCTTTTACGGCCTGACCGTAATCCGCCCACTCGAGGAGGGCCGTGCAGGTATTGGTTCTGCAATCAACATTACGCACCGAAAACCCATCCGATGTCTCCATGGTGCGCAGCTCGTCCAAGAGCAGCGTCCGCGCTCGAGGCGCCCATTGGGAATCCACGGGGGCGCGCTCGTGCGCCTCCACGATTTCTCGATGATGCTTCTCGCGATGGGCCTTCCATTCCTCGGGATCGGGCAGCGCAGCCGGCTGGTAAGGACTCTCTTGGTCCGTATCGGACGGAGCTTCGCGCTTCTCGAGCGCTGCGAGGCGTTTCTTGAGGTCGTCGAGCTCCGAAGTCCCGGTTCCCTGGTTCGCGCCGGTTGGAATCCGTATCGTGCCCGGTTCGTGCGAAACATGAGGAGCCGTGCTCGACGGCGTGTTCATGTTCGTGGTTTTATCGCGGGAGATGAGCACCGTCGCCATCGCTCCGGCGAGCGCCCCCGCGATGAGCGGAAGAATGCTCGAGAAGATACTACGTGCAGCCGCCATGCAACTCTCCTGAGCCAGCGCCAGGTTGGCAGCATTTCCCAAAGCCGCGTAGGAAAGCTGCCGGGACAATGAGAGGAGCGAGCGGGAGGGGCACGAGGTCACAGGGGTGCACCATGACAACCATGCCCCCTCCCAGGATACGCTCCCTCGTCAGTTCGAGATGTAGAAGCCCCTGAAGCTACTAGCAGATGAGCCCGAGATTGTCCCGAGCGTCAACTGCACGAACCCGAAATCGGAGGCATAGGTGCTCGTCCAGTATGTGCGTGCAGGGGAGAGTGTGTAATTGCCGACGCCTGCCGCTGATGACGAGGCTCCGCAAGCTCCGCCATTGGAAGCATAGTACGAAACGCAAGCAACCGCATAAATAGGCGTACTGGAGTTGCCGTTGTACCCGTGCATGTTCAACGTCGCCACGTCCTCCTTCTTGAAGCGGTCGTCATCATTCACGGCGCAGTTGATGGTCAAGTTGTCCGTGGTGGAGTAATTGGACAGGCCAGCCGAAGATGTCCAGGAATCGGTGGTTCCGCGCGCGAAGCACGCCATCGCAGATTCACGCTTATGCAGTGCTTCGGCGTTGGAAGCACCAACTGCCACGGAGGCAAACATCGCTCCGACGGCGAAAAGCCAAACGGTCTTCATTCGCATTTTTCTAGCTCCCTTCGGGATATGCATTCGATCCCGGGAATGTCGCAATGTTGCGTTCACGCCGCGTCACCCACCGCGGACGGTTGGCAACTTGCGCACGGATGCCGCTTACTGCGCGAGCACGCGGAGTTGAACTAGATTTCGTTGCGGACGTCAAGGATGAAAAAGCGTGCTGTCGTCCATGGCAGTCACACGCATGGATCCATGCCAATAAAAAAATCTAGTGTTGATGAATAATGAGGAAGGAACTCGACGGACACGGCTTACCTGTGAGCGATATCGAACAGCAGATGTAGAAAAGTACAACATCGTCGCAGCTCCAGAGAACGAACCGGACCGGCTCGGTCGTGGGAGGGACGTCGAGGTGGGCGGAGCCTGCGGTGGGGGGGCGGCGTGATGCGCGACGGGATCATGCAGCTTTGGCGTCCAAGCGGCACCTAAAAGCCGAGGTGCATCAGCGTCCAGCCGTCCGCGGTGCGGTAGAGGACGGCCGCGGCGTCGCCGCCATCGAGCAGCAACCCGTCGCCGAGGGCGCCCGGCGCAGGCGATTCGACGGTCCTCCCGCCGATCCGCCCGACGAGGACGGGGACGTCGTTGCGGAGCTTTCGAGGTCGCAGCTCCCAGCGCGCGAGCCAGCCGAGGTCGGCGTCGACCTCCGTCGCGGATGGCGTCGCCCCTTGGCTGCCGTCGACGTCGGCCACCTCGGTCGTCGTCCAGGATTGCCCCCGGCGCCCTCCGCCGAGCAGCTCCACGGCGCCCTTCCCCCAGAGGATCGCAATCCCCCCGGCGCCCGCGCGGCTCTGCACGAACACCACGTCGTCGAGGATGCCGTCGCCATCGAGATCCCCGCGCAAGTTGCACGGGCCCGACATCGCGCCGTCACATTTGGCGCGGTGATCCGGCAGCGCGGCGCTTAGCCGGGCCGTGAGCGCCCTCGGGAGCTCCCCCACGGACGGGCTTGGCTCCGGCGGGGGCGCCGGCTTGCAGGCGCAGAGCGTGGGCGCGGCGAGGGCGAACGAGGTCAGGAGAAAGGCTACGATGGGCTGCATGGCGGCTCGTTATCGGATCGGGGGCGCGGAGTGTGACAGGCGCGCCGCGTACGCGACGCAGCGTTCGGTCACGCGCCGAGCTCGAGGAGCTGCATCGCCACCAGCGCGACGCAGTCGGGCTCGCGCGAGTCCGACACGATCTGGCGAAGCTCGTGGAAATACCGCACGTGCAAAGCCCGCAGCCGCTCGAGGTCCGAGCGCGCGACGCTGACCAGGTTGTAGGAATACAGGCCCGGATCGCCACGAAGCTGCCGGCGCGCGGCGACGTCGAGCCAGTGCGCTTTCAATCGTTGTCGTGGCTCGGCGGGCCCTCGGGTCATGTCGACCGTCTCGGCCGTCGCGGCATACCGCCCTTCGTGCCATCGGATCAGGCCCGCTCGCGAGAGGGCCTCGAGGCACGCGCGCACCTCGTCGTCCGGCAGCCCGAGGCGAGCGGCGACCCAGGCGTCGTCATGGCAGGGGAGGGCGGCGTAGCTGGCGAGCTCGAGGACGCGCAGGACGGCGTGCGACCAGGGCAGCTCGGTCGCGATCCGGCGGCGCTCCTCGAGCACACGGAAGTCGCGCGCGACCGAGGGCAATTGGCTCGGGTGGACGAAGAGGGCCAGGAAGTCGAGCAGTCGGTCGGTGGTCGCGTCGACGATGGCCAGCACGTCGGGGAGCCGCGGCTGGGACGTGCCCGCCATGAAGCGCGACACCTGGGACGCGCTGCGCCCGATGCGGGAGCCGATCTCGGCGTTGCTCAGGCCCCCTTTGAGGACCTGAAACAGGGTGGCCGTGAGGGCCGGGTCGGAGACGGCGACGTCCGCGCCGAGGCCCGGCTCCTGGCGCACGAACTCCGCGAGCGCGCGATGGACGTCGACACCGTTGTACGCCGCGACGCGCAGCAGGGTGGGGAGCGTGGGAAAGCGCCGCCCGGACTCCCAGCCGAACGCGACGTTCGTGCCGTACCCGAGCCGGACGCTCAGCTGCCGCTGCGAGCGCCGGCCGCGGAGCGCTCGGCAGAAATCCTTTGCGATTTCATCGTAGTGCGCCTTCCTGTATCGCATATGTGCACATAGGATAGCAGATCGGCACGATAGATAATGCGTATGTGCGCTACGCGGCGCTTGCGTTGGCCCGTGGGGTGCGGCAAGTGGAGGGCGAAGGAGGCTTCGATGAACGCACGACTTGCTTGCTGGGCTTTGGTGGGGCTGCTCATGGGGTGCACGAGCACGGGGGGACAGACGGGGGAGATCGGCGCCGATCCCTGTGATTCCCTCCCGGCGATGGCGGGAGAGCTGCGCGTGGACCATGGCCTCACCGAGCCGACGCCCCTCGGTGTGAGCGGCCAGGAGGCCATCGACGCGACGGGCGGGTCCGGGAGCTTCGAGGTGGCGTGGGCCAACGGGACGAAGAGCGCCGTGAGCTGGTCGCTCGCCGCCGATATCGAGAGCTCGCCGGTGGTGCAGCACATCGACCGCAAGAGCGAGTGCGCCGACGAATACTTGCAGGTCCTCGTGCTCGGGCAGGTCTCGAGCGCCGACGGCATTCTCCACCACGAGCAGCGCGGGGAGCTCTATCGGGGCGACGACGGGGCCGCGGACCTTCGCTTGGCCTTCTCCTTCGAGGAAAACCCGTTCCCGGACGTGTACGCCGGCGGTATGTCGGGGGACAGCTGCTCGACGTGCGGCTTCCCCTACGAGCTCGTCGTCGAATCGCGCTGGGAGGCGGGCGCGTCGACCCCGCGGGGCCACGTGTATTTGATCGAGACGGGCACGCTGCTCGGCGAAGTCGGCACGTTTTGAGCCGTGACGCCGGTTGCCGACCGATGAGGGACGAACGTGTGTCGGTCAGCCCTTCATCAACGCGGTGTAGCGTCGCTGCATCTCGTCGGGTGTCACCGCTTCGATGCTGTGACCGATCAGCCA
Source organism: Polyangium sp. 15x6 (assembly GCF_029960785.1). Taxonomy (GTDB): domain Bacteria; phylum Myxococcota_A; class Polyangia; order Polyangiales; family Polyangiaceae; genus Polyangium. The sequence goes on along the minus strand of NZ_JASBQE010000104.1, from coordinate 26,704 downwards.
CTCGTGCCCGAACGGATCGCGCACGGTGCCGGACCGCTCGCCATAAAAGTGATCCGCCGGCGGGCGCACGAGCGTGCCGCCCGCCGCCACCGCACGGTCGATGAGCGCGTCGGCGTCGTCGACATGGAGGTGGATCGATACAGACGTCCTGCCGATCGATTGCGGCCCGAGGATGTCGAGCTCCGGATACTCCTCGGACAGCATCACGATGGTGGCGCCGAAGTCGAGCTCGGCGTGTCCGATCCGGCCGCTCGGCTCGGTCAACCGGAGCTTCTCGGTCGCACCGAAGACGTGCTTGTAGTACTCGATCGCTCGGTCGGCCTGCTTCACGCGGAGATACGCGAACGCTTCGTGGATCTTCATGGCCCGATCTTGCCCCGGCGTGCCGGCACGGTCTTGAACGAATTTGAACTCGGCGTGTCGATCGGCACGTGGTGCGCGTGGGCCGGTGACAGGAGGCGGAACCGGCTCGGCGAAACTCCGGCAAGCTCGCGAAACTCGCGCGTGAAGTGCGCTTGGTCGCTGTACCCCGCGTCGAGGGCGATCTCGCTCCACGGCCGTGTCGACGCGGCCCGCGAAAGCACGCGCTGGAAGCGGCGAACGCGGCAGTAGCGCTTCGGAGTCAGCCCGACCGCCTCGTGGAACATGGTGATGAAGTGCCGATGGCTGTAGCCAGTTTCGTCGACCACGGCGCCGACGTCGAACGTCGTCTCGAACCGCGCGAGCGCGTGCGCGACGACGGGATTCACGCCGCGGACGCGCGGAAACCGTGCCGCGAGCGCGGATTCGAACAGATCGAGCGCGGCATGGGGCGATCCGACCTCGAGCAGGCGATCGCGCAGCTCGAGCGCGGCCGAACCCCACACGTCCTCGAGCGCGGTGTGCCGCTCCGCGAAGGCCTCCGCGGGGATCCCGAGCAGCGGCAATGCCCCGCCCGGGCAGAGCAACGCCCCGACCGACCGCGACGGTCGCGAGATGTCGCGCTCGTAGAACGTCGAGCGCGCGCCGCCGATCACCGCTCGGCCGACATCGGTTGCGATGCCGGCTCCGTCGAACACGCGCAGCGGAGGGTCGGTGAGTCGAACCACGACGTGCATCGAACCGGTCGGCAACACGCGCTCGCGCTCGAACCGCCCGTCGCGATCCGCGGTGTCGTCCGAGTACCACAACATCTGGACGAACAGCCGCAGCGGTCCGCGTGGCTCGCGCCTGATCACCATGCGGCCAGGGTAGCTCGGCGGTCGGCCTGAGCCAGAAATGATCTCGATGGGTTCAAGCATCGAGCTGCGCTGAGCACGCATGGCCGCGTTCGCGGTACCGTCGGTTTGTCCGCGGAAGCGGACAGGCTCATTTTATCGTGATGCGCCGTCGGCGGCCGCGGCGCGGGCCGCTTCGACGCGACGCTCGCAGGTCTGCCGCTCGGCGCGGGCCATGTCTTCGGACACGCCCAGGTGTTTGACCGTCCAATCGACGGATACGCAATAGGGCGTCGCGGCCCATAGCTGCGGGGCATCGGGGTTCGAGAGCGGCGTCAGATCTTGCCACACCTGCACGGTCTGATCGTCGGAGGCGGTGACGATTCGCTTTCCATCGGGGCTCCACGCCGCCGAGGAAACCCAGCCCTCGTGCCCGCGAAGGACCAGGGGTTCGCCCGTCCCATCGGCATTCCAGACCCGCGCGGTCTTGTCCACGGAGACGCTGACGATGCTCTTGCCGTCCGGGCTCCACGCCGCCGAACGGACCCAGCCCTCGTGTCCATGAAAAATCAGGGGTTCGCCTGTCCCCTCGACGTTCCAGATACGCGCCGTCCTGTCGGAGGACGTGGTGACGATGCGCTTTCCATCGGGGCTCCAGGCCGCCGATTCCACCCAATGATCGTGTCCGCGAAGGATCCGCGGCGCGCCCTCCCCATGGGCATTCCACACCCGCACGGTCCGATCCGAGGACGTCGTGACGATGTGTTTACCGTCGGGGCTCCACGCCGCCCAGCGGACCTCGCCCTCGTGCCCGCGGAGGACCCGCGGTTCGCCCATTCCATCGGCATTCCATACGCGCGCCGTCCGGTCCTGGGAGGCGGTGACGACGCGCGTGCCATCGGGGCTGAATGCCGCCGAATTGAGCGCGCTCTCGTGCCCGCGAAGGACCACGGGCTCGCCGGTTCCATCGGCACTCCATACGCGCGCCGTCCGATCCTGGGAGGCGGTGACGATGCGTTTGCCGTCCGTGCTCCACGCGGCCGAGGAGACCCAGCCCTCGTGCCCGCGCAGGATCAAGAGTTCCCCTTTCCCGTCGGCATTCCACACCCGCGCGGTGCCGTCCTCCGATGCGGTGAGGATACGCTCGCCGCCGGGGCTATAAGCCGCGGAAGAGACCGCGCCCTCGTGCCCGCGGAAAACCAGCCGCTCCCCGATCCTCCGGGCGTCCCATATCCGCACGGTCCTGTCGGAGGAAGCGGTGACGATACGCCGGCCATCCGGGCTCCATTCCGCCGCACGGGCCCAGCCCTCGTGCCCGCGCAGGATCCAGGGCTCGCCGACTCCATCGGCGCTGTAGACCCGCGCCCGTTTGTCGTCGGACGTGGTGATGATGCGCTTGCCGTCGGAGCTCCATTTTGCCGACCGGACCCAGCCCTCGTGCCCGCGCAAGATCAGAGGCTCGTCCGACCCGTCGGCATTCCACACACGCGCCGTCCTGTCCTCCGACGCGGTGACGATGCGCTTGCCATCGGGACTCCACGATGCGTAACGCACCTTGTTCTCGTGCCCGCGCAAGATCAACGGTTTGTCCTTCCCGTCGGCCTTCCACACCCGCACCGTCCTGTCCGCGGAGGCGCTGACGATGTGCTTGCCATCGGGGCTGAAATCCGCCCACAGGACGGCATTGTCGTGGCCGCGCAGGACGAGGGGCTCGCCGGTTCCATCGGCATTCCATACCCGCACCGTCCTGTCGTACGACGCGGTGACGATGCGCTTTCCATCGGCACTCACGGCCACCGAGTGCACCGCATCCCCGTGTCCACGCAGGACGAGGGGCTCGCCGGTCCCATCGGCATTCCACACCCGCGCCGTCCTGTCGTCGGAGGCGGAGGCGACGCGTTTGCTGTCGGGGCTCCAGGCGACCGCATTGACTGCGCTGTCGTGACCACGCAGGAGGAGGGGCTCGCCGGTCCCATCCGCGCTCCACACGCGCGCGAGTTTGTCGCGGGACGCGGAGGCGATGCGCTTGCCGTCGGGGCTCCACGCCGTGGAAAAGACACTGTCGTGATGGGGGAGCACCACGAGCGTGAGCCCGCTGTGCAAGGCCGTCCGCGCCAGATCGGACCACTCGCGCGGCACCCCGGGGGGCTCGACCTCGCGCAGGAGCGCGAGCGCGGTCGTCGGATCGGTCTCGAGGAGCTCGCGCGCCATGGCCATGCGGGTGGTATTGCGCGTCAGCCGGGCCTCGTCCTGGGCGAGCGCCGACGCTTCGTCCGCGCGCGCGGCTTCTCGGCTCGCCCGGCTCGCGAGCCCGGACACGAGCAGGGCGATTGCACTGACGGTGGCAATGGCGCCCGCGACGATCCGCCGGCGAACGCGCCGCGCGCGCTCCGAGAGCGCGACGACGGCCTGGAGATAACGCTCCTCGCGCCCGCCGAATCCGACGGCCGAAGCCACGCGCCCCTCGGCGCGCCGGCGCTCGAGCCACACGCGCGCCTCCTCCGCGGCGCGATCGCGCCAGAGCAAGCCCTCGGCCTTCCCGCTCGCCTCCCATTGCTCGGCCGCGGCGCGTAGCCGGGCCAGAAACTGCGCGTCGAGCTCGCTCTCGTCGAGCCATTGCTTGAGCTTCGCCCACCTCTCGACGAGCGACTCGTGAATGAGCTCCACCCGCGTGCCCTCGCGCTCGCTGGAGGTCTCGATGAGCAAAAGCCGCGCGTCGGCGAGGTGATGGACCACCTGCTCCACGGCGCGGCCGTCCTCGGAGAGCGCATAGAGCTCCTCCAGGCTCACCACCGCGCGCGTGCGCTGGGGCGTGACGAGGCGCAGGAAGACCGCCCGGCAGAGCCGCTGGTCGAGCGACGAGAGCCCGGAGAGGACCGCGTCCGCGTGCGTGGACAGCGCACCTGCGACCCCGCCGAGCTGCTCGTAGCTGTCCTGGGTGAGCAGGCGGCGCTCCCGATCACGCGCCTCCCAGAGCTTCGCGGCCGTGAATTGCAATAGGGGCAGGGGGCTCTGCGTGCGTTCGAGCGCGCCGAGCATGCCCTCGATCATCTCCTCGCTCTCGAAGCCATACCCGGTCGCCTCGATCGGCCGCGTCAAGGCCTCGCGCAGCCCCTCGTGCCCCACGGGCGGCAGGAACGAGAGCCCGCGAATCACCTCGGCCATCAGCTTTCGATCCTCGGTCAGGCGATCGAGGAAATCGGAGCGGATGGAGAGAATGACGCGCAGCGGGGACGAGGCGTCGTCGGCCGCGCCCTCGATGCAGGCGGCGAATGCCGCGCGCTCGGCGGGGTCGGTCCCGAGGGTATAGAGCTCCTCGAATTGATCGACGAAGAGCAGGATGCGGTGCAGGCTTCCCTGCCGGCGGCAGCGCGACCGCAGCCGGGCGCCGAGGAGCCCCGGCTGCGTGCGCAGGGTGGCCACGAGATCATCGGGATCCATCGGCTCGAACGCGCCCGCCCGCGTGCTCTCCGGCGGGGCCGCCGAGATCTGGGTGAGCACCTCGGCGAGCGCGGCGAGGGGCCTTCGCCCCGGGCGCAGGAGGAAGGTCTCCCAGCGTTCGCCCGAGCGCTTCAAAGCGGGGATCACGCCCGCGCGCACGAAGGACGATTTGCCCGCGCCCGAGGGCCCGGCCACGGCCACGAGCGGCTGGTGGCGGAGCTGCCCGAGGACGCTGGCGACGTCGCGATCGCGGCCGAAGAAACGCGCGGCGTCCGCCTCCTGGAATGCGGAGAGGCCGGCGAAGGGGCTCTCGTCCTCGTTTTGCGCGAGCGACTTTCGGCCGGGCAGGACCGCCTCGAGCGCGGCGAGCAGCTCCTCGGCCGAGTTGAAGCGCTCGGCTTTGCGTTTGCTCAAGCAGCGGTCGATGACGTCGCCGAGCGGGCCCACGTCCGCGCGTTTGTCGCTCACGCGGGGCATGGGTTCGTCGAGGTTCTCGACCTGCGAGAGCTGGAACAACGTGGCCGGGGCGAGCGGATGCGCCCCGGTGCAGAGCTCGAAGAGAATGATGCCCACGGCCCAGATGTCGCTGCGCGCGTCGATGTCCTCGGCGCGCCATTGCTCGGGCGACATGTACGGGAGGGTGCCGAGGAGCGCTCCGTCCTCGGTCAGGCCGGCGCCCTTGATGCGCGGCTGCCTGGAGACGGTGATGGCCGAGAGCTCCTCGGCCTCGACACGCTTGGCGATGCCGAAATCGAGCACTTTGATGTGCCCCGCGGCGGTCAGGAAGATGTTGTCGGGCTTGAGATCGCGGTGCACGATCCCGAGCTGATGGGCGCACGAGAGCGCGCGCACGACGGGCAGGACGAGCTCGACGGCGAGGCTCGGCGACACGCGCCCGCTTCGCGTGTCCGCGGGGGAGCGGGGCTCGAACGCGCCGGGGGCCTCGCGCTGCGCCAGGAAGGCGCTCAGGGTGCGGCCTTCGAGGTGCTCGAGCACCATGTACGGGTATCCGTCGTGCTCGTCGACCTCGTGGATGACCACGATATTTTCGTGCTTGCAGCGGGCGGTGGCGCGCGCCTCGGCGAGAAAGCGCTCGGCGCCCACGCCGCTGTGCTCGAGCAGGACCTTGATGGCGACGAGGCGGCCGAGCTTGGTGTCGCGGGCGAGGAACACGATCCCCATGCCGCCCTCGCCCAGCTTGCGGATGAGCTCGTAGTGCTTGATGCTGGAGCCGGCCTGCAAAGACCCGGGGAGCGACTCGGGTTCGGGCCTGGCAGACGAGTCTGCGCTGGCGGTCGGGGCCAGCGGGAGATCGGGATCCGGGCTCTTGGGATGCGCCTCCGGGGGGCCGCTGTTCTCGTTTTGCAACATCGCTGCTCGCGCCTTCTCGACCCGCAACCTCGCTTGGCGGGGGCGATGCTAGCATCGAGCGCGCGCGATTTCTCGGATTCTCCTCGGTGATCTCGGGCACTCTCGGCTTGATGTGCTCGGTCGGCGGCGTACGTGCGGCCGGCTTACATTCGCTCCCACGCAGCCCGGTCGTTCACGTACGCGCCCCTCACTTGAACTTGACCGCGGCCGTTTTCGACTCTCCCGCTTTTACGGTGACGGTTACGGTCTGCTTCCCTTTTTCGGGGTGGATGAAGGTCACCGTGTGTGTCCCTGCCGGCACCGAAAGGCCGACCTTGGGTGTGCTGCCGAGCGGCCGCCCATCCAGCACGACCTTCGATACCGGGATCGAATTGATGTTGAGCGTCCCATTGTTCTGCGCTGCCTGGGTGGTTGTCGTGCCAACCGCGGGCGTCGTCGGCGAGGGGCCCGGCGCTCGTGCGGCGTCGCCCGGCGTTTGCGCCGGGATCGTCCCGACCACTTCCGGCACGGAAGGTGACTCGGCGGGCGGCGTCGACGGTGCCTCCACGAGCCTCGGAGGCTCGGTATCGGGAGGATTCGCACGCTGCGGCTCGACCCCCTCGAGGGGAATCAGGACAGGGCTTTCTTCCCCTCGCTCCACGCTCGCGGACACGATCTTCTCGCCCTTCCCGGGCGCGACCACTTTGACGATACGGTCTCCGGGCGCGAGATCACCGACGACACACGGCGTCGTCCCGCAACGCTCCTGTCCATCCACGTAAATCGCGACCTTGCCGAGTTCGCGGCCGGTGACCTCGATCCGGAGCCCTCCTGTTTTCGGAATCAGCACGAATGCCACGAGGCCCAATGCAGCGAGCAGCGCCGAGACGCCGAGTACGATGCCGAGCTTCTTTGATGTGCTTCCCGTGGTCGGCGGGGTCGTCGCGGCAAGGCCGTGCGTCGTCGCGGCCAATTGAGGGATGGATGGCAGAAATGGCTGCGATGCAGATACAATCGGCGCTTGCATCGAGGAGGTGGGGGCGTACGCGGGTCCGACGTGCGCCGGGGCGGAGGGCAGCGGTGCGCGGGCCGACGGCGGCAAAGGTGCCTCGAGGGGAGGAGGCGGCGCCGCGCGGAGCTCGGGCGGAGGCGTGTGCAGCGGCAGCGTCTGCAAACCGGCGGGGCGGGCTTTCTGGGGCTCGGGTGGCGGCGGGGCGGTCGGTTCGAGCGCGGGGTAGAAGCCCGGAGGAAGCACGGCGGTTTGCACGGGCGGAGGCGGTACGGAACGCGGCTTGGGAGGAAGCGGCATCGTCGCCTCCATCGATTGCGGCTTCCTGATGCCGAGCAATGCCTGCGGACGAATCTGCTGCGTCTCTCCGTCGTCGTACCCGCTATCGAGTAGCTCGGCCAGCGCCCGGACGGCCTCCTCCACGTTCGGCCATCGCTCGGCGGCGTTTTTCCGGAGGCACCGTTCGAGCCATTCGTCGAAGCCACGCGGAAAGACGTGTGCTTTGAAGCCCGCGCGGGCCACCGCAGACGGAGTCGGGTGAATCGCCACGCCCATGACCATGTCTGCGACGGTCCCGCGCTCCGCGCCTGTCCATAGATGTCCGGGCGGCGCGCCGAGCAAGAGCTCGTACGCGATGACGCCGAGGGCCCAGACATCGGTCTGGGGCGTGATTCCGTGCGAAATGACGACCCCCATTTTCGCGGCCATGGGTCGCATGGACGCGCCGAGCTGCTCGGGCGCGGCGTACGCCGGCGACCCGACCTGCGTGGCCGTTCCCTGGATGCCTTCTTCGAGGACCTTCGCAATGCCGAAATCGACGACCTTGAGCAGCGGGCTCTTTCTGCGGTCGTACGTGAGAAACAGGTTTCCCGGCTTGAGATCGCGGTGAACGACGCCCGCCGCATGCGCTTGCCCGAGCGCATCGGCGAGCTGGAGGAAGAGGATCCGCATGAGGCCTGGCGGCACGGGGCCCCGCTGTTTGACGTATTTGTCGAGGGTATCGCCTTCGAGCAGCTCCATGGCGAGGTACGGCACGCCGCGCTGCGGATCGATCCCGGCGTCGAACACGTCGACGATGTGCGGGTTTTTCCCGATCCGCGCGCCGACGCGGGCCTCCTGGACGAACAGGTTGCGAATCTCGTCACGGTCGACGAGCTGTGGGAGCACGAGCTTGAGCGCGCACGCGTGTCCCGTGCCGAGGTGCGTCGCGCGATACACCGCGGCCATGTTGCCCTGCCCGAGCCACGACTCGACGCGGTACCGCTGGGCGACGACGTCGCCAGGGGCCGCGGGTCCTCCTGCGGATGCCATGAGGTGGGAGTGTAGCGCAGTGGGTTTGGTAGGGGAAACATGTACACGTACTACGTTGGTGGTATCGACATGGGAACGGAGTTGGTGGGGGGGCTTGGTTGGGGTGGTTTGTGTGGAGCGTGTTTCCATGTTGACTTTTGTTTGTGTTGATGGGTGGGATGTTGGTGATCCATGTTCAGGACAGGGTCGTCGCGTACTAACTATTGGTACTTGTTTGGGATTGTGGCGAGAGATACGAGGATGTTTACGGGCAAACCCTGAGCTTGGTAGGGTGAGATGTGGCGGAGCCTGAGCGCGGTATACCGACGCAGATCTGGTTCGCCGCGTGAGTGAGGAAGAGGCTGTATGGCAGTGCTGGAGTTGTCGCTGGAAGGGGGGGACGGTTCACTTTCCGTTCGTCGCTTCTCGGTTCAAGAGGGGATCTCGAGCCTCTTCACCGTCTCCGTCTGGGCACGGTCGAAGAACGACAGCCTCGATCTCGATGCGATCGTGGGGAAGGGAGCCACGTTACGCATCGTCGCTGGCTACAAGTGGGCGCTGATGGGCGGCGCGCGGTACTGGACGGGCATCTGCAGCTACATGGAGCAGGTTCAGGCGGAGCCGACAGGGCTTTCGACCTACTACTTACGGTTCGTGCCAAGGGCCTGGCTCATGACGCAGCGTCGGGGGCACCGCGTCTACCAGCACATGTCGATCCCCGATATTGTCGACGCGCTGCTAGGCGAGTGGGGCCTCGAGAAGGAATGGCAAATCGACCGGGGCCAGTACCCGAAGCTCGAGTACAAGGTGCAGTACGGCGAGAGCGACTACGCCTTCGTGAGCAGGTTGCTCGAGGAGGCAGGTATTGGCTTCGTCTTCCCCGACAACGACACCAAGGGCTCGCTCCTGACGTTCAGCGATCGGCTCCACGCTGGCAAGCCCCGGGCTGCGCCGCCGATCCACTTTGTCGACAACCCGAGTCAGTCCGCAGAGAAGGAGTTCGTCACCGAGGTCCGCATCGCTTCCGAGGTTCGCCCCGGCGCTCACACGGTTCGCGATTACGACTTCCGCAACCCCGCGTTCCAGCTCTTCGGGGAGGCGACGAAGGCGCCTTCCCCGGAGGACATGTACGAGCAATATCACTACGATCCCGGCTCGTTCCTGGTCGAGGGCGGGAAGGGAGGCGATACGCCCGTCGCCGATGACAAGGGGGTCGCGCGTTACGAGCAGAAGTATGGGAAGGACCTCGCCGAGCGCGTGCTCTTGTCGACGCGCGCGGACAAACGCAGCATCTCCTTCGACACGAACACGATCGACCTCTGGCCTGGGCAGATTTTCTCGATCGAGAACCATCCGCACGCAGAACTCGGCGCCGAGCAGAAGCTCCTGGTAGCGGAGTTCTCTGCACAGGGCACGCCGGACGAAGAATGGAGCATGTCCGCGCGCGCGTTGTTCGTGGATCCGAAGGTGCCCTATCGTCCCCCGATCAAGACGCCGAAGCCGACGGTGTTTGGCGTTCAGAGCGCGACGGTCGTGGGCCCCAAGGGCCAGGAAATCCACACGGACGAGTTTGGTCGGGTTCGTGTGCAGTTCCCCTGGGATCGCGAGGGCAAGCAGGACGACCGGTCCTCGTGCTGGATCCGCGTCAGCCAGGGATGGGCGGGCGCAGGATTCGGCATGATCATGAGCCCACGCATCAACCAGGAGGTACTCGTCGGCTTCCTGGCCGGTGACCCGGACCAACCCATCATCGTGGGGCGCGTGTACAACGCGACGAACCAGGTGCCTTACAAGCTCCCGCAACACAAGACGCGGAGCACCTGGAAAAGCGACTCCTCGCTCGGCGGCGGTGGCTTCAACGAGATCATGTTCGAGGATCTCAAGGGCAAGGAGCTCGTCTACGTGCAAGCGCAGAAGAACCTGCGCAAGCTCGTGAAGAACGACGAGACCATCACCGTCGGTAACAATCGCCAGAAGCTCGTGGTCGTCAACGAGACCGAGACGACGGGGGCCAACCGCACGGAGGTGACGGGCGCGAATCGTACGGAGATCACTGGAGCGAATCGCACCACGGTCATTGGCGGCAATCGCAGCAAGCAGATCGCCGGCGACGAGATCGAGCGCACCGATGGCAACCTCGTCATCTACATCGGGAAGAACCAGGACATCATCATCAAGCAGACGAAGCGCGAGCAGATCGAGGGGGACAGTCACCTCCGGGTCAAGGGCAAGCGCAACCAGCGGATCGATGGTAACCAATCGCTGACGGTAAAGAAGAACCGGCAGGAGAAGGTCGGCAAGAATCACGCGATGGAGGTGGGCGAGGAGATTCACCTCAAAGCGGGCACAGCGCTGGTGATCGAGGCGGCGAAGGACTTGACCCTCAAGGGGCCGGGGGGGTTCATCCGGATCGACGCGGGTGGCATAACGATCAAGGGGAACATCGTCAACATCAACAGCGGTGGGTCACCCGGGTCCGGGAGCGGCGCGAAGCCGGAGAAGCCGGCAGAGGCGGTCGAAGCGGTCATCGAGGCGCCGGAGAAGCCGGTGCCGGACAATGTAGCCGTGACGGGTTTGGCTCAATGAGGTTTGGGGAGGAGTGAGGGCAATGCCTCCGGCGGCGCGAATCACGGATATGCACGTGTGTCCCAAGGTGGAACCTGGGCCGGTTCCTCACGTCGGGGGGCCTGTCGTCGTCGGCGAACCGACGGTGTTCATTGGCTTTCAGCCAGCGGCGCGGGTGGGCGACAAGCTCGTATGTGTGGGGCCGCCGGACTCTGTGTCGCGGGGGGAGCCGACGGTGCGGATTGGCGGAAAGCACGCGGCGCGGATCGGTGATCCGACGTCGCATGGAGGGATTATCGTGAAGGGGTGCCCGACGGTATTGATCGGGTCGTCGGCGCAGGCGGATACTTTGAGGACGGACAAGCCGTTTTGTGAGAGCTGCGACCGCAAGAACAAGTTCCTCGAGGCAAGCCGAAAGCAACGGCGTGGATGATCGAGATGACATGTCGACTGATCCTTCAGGAGCGGTGGGTACCGACCAACGGGCGGAAGGCGGTGCTCGCCCCTGGTACGACGCTAGTCGTAGGCCGCACCGAGCAGGCGGATCTGGTAGTTCCTAACGACAAGCACCTCTCCGGTCTCCATTTCTCACTCGCATGGGACGGCCTGGTGGGGACCCTACGCGACCTGGATAGCCTCAAGGGTACATTTCTCGACGGGGCGCGAGTCAAGACGGGTGAGGTTCGCCACGGCAGCTGGATTCGCGCTGGAGAAACGGACTTTTCCGCCTACGTTGAAGACAAGATGCCGCCACCATGCGATGACGAAGAGGAGGTAGGAGACTTTGAGCCATCTAGCGACGAAGAAAAACTCCTGACCGCAAAGCAAGCAGATGAAACGGCGCGCCGCGACACGGCTCGGATGGCGTTGGCGCAGCTCCGTGAGCAGGCAGCCCATCAGGCGCTTTTTGCGATTCTGGACGCGGCGCGCCACGATCGGATTCTGGAGCTTTTGTATCAATCGGTCGAACCGCATCAATCGTTGTACGAAGGAATCCAGGGGGAGCCGCTCGCAAGCGTTGCCCCGTACTTGGCCGGACCATTTCGCGAAGACTCGGTGCTTCTGGACCGGCTGGTGACGGAGGGGTGGGGCAGGCGCTGGGGAATCTACATATCCAGCAGTGAGTCCTTCAGAGAGGTCAGGCGGCACTTTCGTAGGTTTTTATTGGTAAAGGTCGAGGAGATGGTAGAACCACTTTACTTCCGGTTCTACGATCCTTGGGTGCTCGGCGCGTTCTGGTCAATCAGTAGCGAACGACAAAAAAGTAGCTTTCAAGGACCCAGCACGGGTTTCTTTTTGGAGAACGAGCACATTCTAGATGGGCGCCGGATGCACGCACTGATTGCGCTCAGCCTGCACGGGGCAGAGATCGCGAAGGGCAGTACCATGCCATGATGACGATTTCAAGGGCACAGATGTTGGCGATGTCGAATGCGGTAAAGCGGCAGTTCGACAGGAACCTGGCGCTTCACCTGCTTCGCTCCCGTCCAAGCGTCATGATTTCAGAATTCAATGACGCGGTGACGTTCGTACGGTGCTGTATCGAACGAGCCCTCGGATACGACATCGTTTCCGAAGCCGGCCTCGAACGATACGTTACCGCCTCGTGGATACTCGGTACCTATGCCGATGACTACGACGAGGTGATCTTTCATATCCTTTCCAATCGCCAGCTCGCCCCGTTTTACCGGGCCATGGAGTCATTGCGACTAGCGCAAGAGCTCGCTGGGAGGCACCATGTCTGACTACGGAAGCACGGTTGAGTCCTGTGTAGTCCTCGAGTACGTGATCGTGGTGGGCTCGGAAGATCTATATATGAAGAGTTCGCCTGGGAATTGGATGATGTTCATGGCCCAAGCCGTACGGTACGTGCGCGTCTACGGGGGCTATTTCGATCTTACGACGGTATTCTACTTTCAGGGCAAGGGCCACACGGTCGGTCAAGTCACTGCTTTTACCAACTCGGTGAAGACCTACGGCGGCGACCCTAAACCTGCAAAGACCTGGAGCGATGTTGCGACCCATATCAACTCCGGCACCGCGACGAAGGCAGGGATGACTTGCCAGAAAAAAGTGCAGGTGGTGATCTTCATCGCCCACGGAACACCAGGGAAGGGGATCTGGCTCTCAAATCAAGAAGGTATCTATTTTACCGCCGTAGAGGCAGCGCAAGTAAATGCCAGCGCCTTCGTCGACAAGAACAATAAGAAGGGCTGGCGCTGGAGAAGCCGACACGCGACATCCCTGGCGTGCCAAACCGGCAACGCCGGCCAACCCATTCCACCCTGGACAGTGGAACAAAATATGTCCGGCAGCCTCGCCCAGGCAACCTCAAACGCATGGGACATCGATTTCTACGCCTCGGCAAACCGGACGCTCTATACAAATACTTGGGGCAATCGAGTTGGCGGATGGCTATCAGGCCGGCGAGAGATCGACGGCGCTGTCTGGGAGGATGACGGCGCGGATGGGAGCGTGACCTCATCGCAAAAAGGCGCACAAACGGATGCTAAAATGGGGGCAATGCCCTCGGGCTTCTTCATGTTCCAACCCGGACAGACGAGTGGGTACAAGTCTTACTGGATCAGTTAGGCGTCGCAAGGCGTCATGGATCGCTGCAGTTGCAGTTGCCCTCTTGCTATTTGTCACCACCAGTGTGCTCAACATGAAAGTAGAAACAATCGACCAGGGCCTGCCATGGCAGCCGTATGACGTAGCGACCTTGAATCAACTCGCCCCGGTGGTCACCAGTGATCTCAATGGAATGCCGTGGAAAACGTTGGAGTTTGTGTTTGCCGTGCGCCGTGACGACCATAGATTGAAGGATAGTACATTTGTCGTCACACTGTCTCGAGCAGGCAAGAACTCCACGGTCTATTATGGTCCATTCAAGGAAAGTATCCACGTGAAACTGGTACGCGTCGCCGGGGAGACTGCGGAGCTCACCTTTTGGGCTTTTCATGAGCCGTCGGGGTCGTTCTTGAACTGGAGCAGCCTCCGTGCCTGGCCACTGGAAGGTGAACAGTTGCGTGTCGACCTTTATGACTCCTTTCATGAGGACGTGGAGGGCTGGTTCAACATCTCGCCCGTCAAAACGAATCCCTAGGTCCTAGCGAGCCGTCATGCCGCCTCATCTAATCGTAGCCGGACAACAGTTGTCTCCTCGCCGCTTCTCCATCCACGAATCCATCTCCTCCCCATTCACGATCTCCGTCTGGGTTCGCTCGGAGGACGACAGCATCTCGATGGAGTCCGTGGTCGGCAAGCCCGCGAGCTTCCGCCTGGAGACCGGCTACGCGCACGTCACGAGCGGCGGCATACGCCTGTGGTCCGGCGTTTGCTCCCACTTCCAGCAGCTCAAGGCCGTCACTACGCAGGCTGGCCAGAAGCCGCTGCACATGTATCACGCCCGCATCGTCCCCACCCTCTGGCTGCTCACGCACCGCCGCAACCATCGCATCTTCCAGCACGTCACCATCCCCGACATCGTCAAGAAGATCCTCGGTGAATGGAAGGTCGAAGCCGACTGGAAGATCGACGCCGGGAAATACCACAAGCTCGAATACAAGGTTCAGTACGGGGAGACTGACTATGCCTTCGTCTCCCGCCTCCTCGAGGAGGCTGGTATCGCGTTCGCCTTCCTCGATCCGAAAGGTGAAGGCGCCAAGCTGACCTTCGGCGACACGTTCGAGTCGGGCACGCCCCGGCAAGGGGTCGTCTTCACGAACAACCCGAATCAGCAATCAGAAAAGGAGTACGTCAAGAACGTCCGCCTCGCACGCGAAGTGCGCCCCGGCGCGCTCACGATGCGCGATCACGACTTCCGTCGCCCTGCATTCGAGCTCTTCGGCAAGGCCCCGAACGCCGATGCCCCCGAGGACCGGTACGAGCAGTACGTCTACGATCCAGGCACGTTCCTCGTCGACGACGGCAAGGGCGGTGATACACCAGTCGCCGACGACAAGGGCGTTGCGCGGTACGAGCAGGCGTACGGTCAAACGCGCGCCGAGCAGATGCTCCACGCCGAGCGGATGGGACGAAAGGTCGTGTCCTTCGATACGAACGTGATGGATACCCAGGCCGGCGCTGTATTCTCCATCCTCGGGCACCCCCATTCCGCAGTTGCCGGCAAGTCGCTCCTCGTGACGGATTTCTCCATCGAGGGCTCTCACGGCGGTGAATGGACCATGAGCGGTCGTGCCGTCTTCACCGAGATGCCATTCCGTTCCCCTGCCCGAACGCCCAAGCCGAGAGCTTTTGGCGTGCAAAGCGCGAAGGTCGTCGGGCCCAAGGGGCAGGAGATCCATACCGACGAGTTCGGTCGCGTGCGCGTACAGTTCCCCTGGGATCGCGAGGGCAAGGATGACGACAACTCGTCTTGCTGGATCCGGGTCAACCAGGGGTGGGCAGGGACAGGCTTCGGCTCTCTGGCGATCCCACGGATTGGCCAGGAGGTCCTCGTCAGCTTCCTCGACGGCGATCCGGAGCAGCCCCTTGTGGTGGGCCGCGTCTACAACCGCATCGAGCCAGTCCCTTACGTGCTGCCGGAGAACAAGACGATCAGCACGTGGAAGAGTGACTCCTCGCTGGGCTCGGACGGGTTCAACGAGCTCAAGTTTGAGGACAAGAAGGGGAACGAGCTTTTCTACGAGCAGGCTCAGAAGAACCGGCGGATGCTCGTCAAGAACAACGAGACGATCACCGTGCTGCGCCACCGGCAGAAGCAGGTCGGCGTCAACGAGACCGATACGACCGGCGTGAACCGATTCGAGGTGACCGGCATCAATCGGTCGGAGACGACCGGCGCGAACCGGATGACCGTGATCGGCGGCACGCGCCGCAAGCTCATCAAGAAAAACGAAGCCGAGCAGACGCAAGGCGAGAGGCGCCTGCGCGTCGGCAAGGATCAGGACATCCGGCTCGCGAAACGAAAACGGGAGCTCGTTGACGAGGATGTTCACCTCCTGGTCAAGGGTGATCGGCGGGAGCTCATCGAGCAGGACCAATCGATGATGGTCATCCAGAGTCGCCACGAGAAGGTGGAGGGTCGATACGCCCTCGAAACGGGGAAAGAGATTCACCTGCGTTCGGCCGAGGTCCTGGTGGGGGAGGCGGCACAGGACATCACGATCAAGGGGCCCGGCGGATTCATCCGTATCGATTCGACGGGCGTGACCATCAAGGGGATGATGGTCTACATCAATGAGGGAGGGAAGAAGGCCGGCAAGGGGAAGGGGGCGACGCCGGAGGAGCCGGAGTTGCCGGGGATGGAAGGCGAAGAGGGCGAAGGAGCCCGAGGGGACGACGAAGAAGGCGAGGAGGGTCGCCATCAGTCGGGATCAGGGTCCAATCCCACCGTGGGGAGTGGGACGACTCAGCCATCATCGAGCCGACCCATTGATGACCCGAACGTACGCAAGGAGATGAAGAAAGCGTGGGAAGACTCGATGGCGGCCGACCCGGCACAACGGCATGAGGAAGGCGGATACATCGTCAAGAATTCAGACGGTTCGTATGGCGTCGAACGCTGGACGAAGGGTTCTGGCGCATCCATCTTGCCGCCGCCGCGCGCTGCGGATGGTACCTACAATGGGAAGGAAGTCGTCGGAGAATTTCACACCCACCCGAACCCTCCGTTGGACGAAGCCGGTAAGGTATGGCATCAGGGCGGACACGAAGGGGACTGGAATGCGATTGCGGCTGAGAATTACCCCGGTGAGAGTTACATTATCAGTCGCGACGACATCTGGGTTGTCAGCTCTGACGGAAAGCCGACCCTGGACGCCAGTGGCAACGAAGTTTCCCTGGGCGCTCACAAGGACATTCTGGGGCCGTAGAGGTTATCATGCCGAGTAACGATGAATTGGTCGAGAAGGCGAAAGCACTGGCGTTCGATGCAGTGAGAGCCGGCTTGAATCAAGACTATGCTTACACGCTGAACGCGACCGCAAAGGAAGACGGTTGGGAGGTATTGATCCTGCCCCAAGGGCGCGTTCGCGGTGGCGGAGCTCGCGTCCATGTCCAGAAAAACCCCATGACGGTTACAAAGATTGTTTACCTCCAATAAGTCGTTGCTTGCATGGCATTGGCTGATTGAGTTGTTGCCGCTGGTCGCGGGGAGATATCACACGGAGCGATCACGATGGCTCAATACAAGACCCTGAAAAAGGGGGCCACGGACTTGCTGGTTGGGCCACTCAAGATGGCCCTGAACGAGGCGCTGTCGCCGAGCCCGAATCTACCGACCGATACGGTCTTCGATGCGGACACAGACCGCGCCGTACGCCGGTTCCAGCAGGAGAACCACCTCGCCGAGGATGGCGTCGTAGGCTCCCAGACGTGGAAGAAACTGCTGAACAGGTCGCCGGACGGGATCCTCCTCGCGAGCTTGAGCGCAGTTGCTGCCTCGGCTCCGACGGTCGGTGCGAGCGACCCTGTGGGAGAGGCCGCTGGAGGATTGCCGGATACCGCCGGACTCTCGGAGGAGCACAAGTTCAACGTCTACCTCGGTTACATCCAGAAAGCCGGGCAGTGCACCAGCGTCGAGGCCGCTCTGGATACAGGCGAGCGCGTGATCCTCGGTCTGCGCGTGACCACGAATACGCGAACGAATGCTGGTGGTGGCGTTTATGATGACCGTTTCGTCGTGCTCCATAACAATGGTGGTGTCAAGACCGCCAAGGAGTTTCAGGGTAATACAGACCCCTCATCGCGTTACGAGCATCGGTACGAGCACGCGCGCAAGGCTTATGGTGAGGATGCCAACAACGACGGCAGAAAGGATCTCGGCAGGATCCCTGCAGGCAGTTACAAGTTCAAAAAGGACCAGTCTTCGACATACGGCAATGTATTGCGCCCGATGTCGGCGATCATCGCCGAAAGGGACATCAACCATGATGGCTCGTTCGACGCAACCGATGTCGCGACCAACGCCGCTGCGCTTAATGCTGGCACGTCGATGTTATTTCACAAGGGCGGCAAGAACATCACGGGCTCTGCGGGCTGCCAGACCATGCCACCTACGACGTTCCAAGCGTTTTGGACAGCACTGGGCAGCCAGAGGCAATTCCATTACGTCCTCGTGAAGGTCAAGTAGTCCAAGGGCGCCAGAGTGCACCGGTCCTGTCTCAAGCCCTCTTGATGCCAGGCGCGGCCCTCCCCACCCCCCCCACCTTCACCGCCCGCGCCCCCGCCTCATACTGATCCTGCGCCGGCCAAACCTCCCCGATCACCCTCCCCCGCCACCGCCTCCACATCGGCACCTTCTTCCCCACCTCCTCCGGCAAATACCCCACGATCGCCCCCTTCTCTCCCGGCAACCAAATCAAACACCGCAAGAACCTCCCCCCGAACACCTCTTTCTTCTGGTAATGCCTCCCCCCGAGCAGCACCCTCTCCATCTGCTGCTCCAGATAATCCGCCGGCAGCCCCTTCTTCTCCCTCGAAAACGCGTCCCTTATCCGCGTCGTCAACCCCTCGCACACCGCCGGCGCCGCCGACAACCCCGGCATCTGCACGAAATCCTTCGCCACCCCCACCGCCGCCTTCAGCCCCTCGTCCGCCGCCGTCACGAGCGGCGCCGCCGTCGACATCGCCGCCTTGAGCGCCTCCAGCTCGTCGAACGGCATCTCAATCTCCCCCGCGAGCAACACCATCGGCGGGACGAACTTCCCGTCCTCGCCGATCGCCCCCTCCAGCGCCTCCTCCACACCCTTGCCGTCGACCCGCGGCGCCTTGGCGAGGACCTGAAACACCTCTTGCCGATCCTCGATTTCCCACGGCTCGCGTGCTCCATCCACGATCTCGATCTCGCGTGATCGCGGACTCCGCTCGAGCTCTTCGAATACCTTCTTCCACGCCGGCACCCGCCGCATCCGCGCGATGCTCTCCGGGTCGTACCAGAGGAGCTGCAACATCTCCCGCGCCGGCTCGACGCCAAGCGCCTCGCTCTCCGCGATCGCCGGCCGCAAATCCCGCTTCGGCACACTCCACGGCACCGCGCCCGCCGCAGCATTCGACGCGGCCAGCGCGCCCTCCTGGCTCGCCCGATCCACACTCGGCGTCGCAATCGCCGCAGCAGCCGCCGCAGCAGCCGCCGCGGCCGAACCAATCGTTTCCCGCGACGGCGCCGCCGTCGTCCCCGGCGCGCCCGAGGACCACACGCTCTCCGCCGTCGCGCGCGGAGCCGCCACCGGTGGAGGCGGCGGAACGTACGCGGGAGGCGCAATCGGCGCCGCGCTCGGGGCCGGCGGTGCTGCCTTCTTCGCCATGGGCGGAAACATCGTTTGGTCCCCCGCCACCGGCACCGCCGCGACCTCCACCGCCCGGAGCGCCGCCAAACTCGCCGGCTGCCCGAACGGCAATGCCGCATCTCCCGGCTTCGAAGCAGGCGCCGCCGTCACGCGCGGCCGTTCGCCTCCCAAAAACGGCATCACCGGCCCCGAGGCCTTCGCCCCGAACGCAGGCACCAGGGTCATTGCCGCGAGATCCTCCTCCTCGTCCCCATTCCCCGCCGCCAGCGCCGTCGGCGGAATCGTCTCCAGCAAATCCTCCTCGATCTCCTCCGCCGCGTCCGCTGCTCCCTGGGCCCCTGCTCCCTCCATCCGCACCGCAATCCGCCCCGCCTCGTCCGCGCTGCGCAGCCCGATCATGCCCCGCCAAACCACGCAGCACACCCCGCGGTCCGTGTCAATCGACAACGTATCCGCGACGAGCCGCACTTCCTCCCGCTCCCCCGTCGCCCGATCCACCACCACGCTCGGCCGCACCCCCGGCAAATTCGTCACCACCCGCGCATGCTCCGGGTGCAACCCTTCCAGCACGATCCGCTCGTTCGGCCGGAGCTCCATCACCTGCTGATCCGGCGGCGCCGCCTGGAAATACGCCGGATCCATCCCCTCCGGCAGCGGCCGCTCCGACCACCCCGTCGGCGAGAACGTCCCCGCCAAACGCCCGAGCCGCTGCCTCCGCGCCGGCCATTCCGCCCCGACCGGCCCGTATCCTACCGAGGAAAATGTATCCGATCGTTTGGATACAAACGTTCCCGGCGGTTGCAAATTCGGAATCGGCACCATGCCATACGCATCCGGCGCCGCGTCGAACCGCATCCCCGCCGGATTGTTCGTCTCCGGCCCGCCCGCCGCGCGCTCCCACCGGAGCGGCATCTTCGAAAACCGCGGCCCCTCCAGCAGTTGCCCGTCCTGCACCCGGAACCCTCGATCGCACCAGACCTCGATCGATTTATCGAGCTCCCCCACGACGAGCCGCGTCATCATCGAGCGCACCGGCTGTTTCCCCGGCGCATACGCGTGCCCGACGAGCGTCACGTCCGCCCGCGGCTTGTACGGCACGTTGTCGCTCGGCGTGACCACGCTCCGCGCGGGATCGTCGTTCCAGTATCCATCCTCCTCGTGCACCGGCTCCTGCTTCGGCGCGAGCGTGCATTCGCCCGGCTCTACCACGAAAGTAGCCTTGACAATCACCGTCAGCGCATGCGCTCCGGTATGTGCCTGCCAGGCGAACGTCGACGCGCGAAGGGGACAGAGACAAACGAGGTCCATGGTTCTTCTCCGATCCTACCTCTTCTTCGCCTCACGCGCCTTCTGGGGTTCGTCTCCGGGCGCGAGGTCCTCGAGGCACTTCCGCTTCTGCGCCGAGGTGATCTCCGCCGTCACCTCCGCGATACCTCGCTCCGCCTTTGCAGGCACGGGCGCCGGTCGTTCCATGCGATCTCCCACCATCACCGCCACCAGCATCAGCGACGCCAGCCCGCCCAGCAGGTTCAGCGTTTGCGAGCCCGTGCGCACCGCCGCCTCTCGTGTCGACGCGGCCTGCGATCGCACCATCGCCGCCGCCGTCGAGCCGTCCGGCCGCATTTGCAGCGTCTCCGGGATCGGCGCGGCGCCGGCGCTCCCATACCACGGCTCCGTGATGCGTGGCTCCTGCGTCGGCCATTCGCGCGTCAGGAACGCCGGCTCCGCTCGCGGCCACGCGTCACGCACGCGGGGCGCCGTGCACGCCTGCAGCGCGAGGTAGACGTCGAGCCGCTCGGCCACTCCGTTCGTCTTCGCGATGCGTTGCTGTCGATCACGCTCGAGGCAATACGCGACGAGGTCGTCGAGCTCCCGGTCGACGTTCATCACGTAGTCCGAGACGCGCGGCGTGGGACGCGGGCGCAGGCCATGGCCGTCCTTCAGCTCGAGGGGATAGACCGGACGCACGCCCGTCAGCATCTCGAAGAGCACGACGCCGAGCGACCACACGTCCGTGCGCGTATCGACGTCGTGCGGCGACGCGAGCTGCTCGGGGCTCATGTACGCCGGCGTGCCGACGACGCCGTTGCGCTCCGTCACCAGGGTGTCGTCCGCGTCGAGCTGCTTGGCCACCCCGAAATCGAGGACCTTGACGACGACGCCGTCGGTCCCGGGCTCCTGATGCAAGAAGACGTTCGACGGCTTGAGGTCGCGGTGAATGACGTTCCTCGCGTGCGCCGCCGCGAGCGCGCGGGCGATGTCACGGCCGATCCGCGCGGCCTCCGGTTGTTCGAGGCGCCTCCTCCGGCGCAGCAGATCGGCGAGCGTCTCGCCGTGGAGGAGCTGCATCACGAGGTACGGCTCGCCCGACTCCGTATCACCCGCGTCGTACACCTCGACGACGTTGCGATGCGCGATGGCACCACAAAAGCGCGCCTCCCGGCGAAGTCGATGCCGATGGCTCTCGGAGGGCACGCGAAGGACCTTCACCGCCACGCGACGCGAGGTCGCGATGTGCTCGGCCTCCCACACGATGCCCATGGCGCCCTCTCCGAGCGGGCGTAACAAGCGATATCGGCCCCCGAGTCGGCTCCCGGCGATCATACCCAGGGCGCTAGCAGTGTTTCCTCGAAAAGGACAAGTTCGTAGCAAGGTCGGACACGGAGAGCGATCGCATCTCTGCGCCGGCGATCGGCGCGCTCGCTCAGAGGCCCGACGGCGAGAACTTGCGCGGGTTCGACGTTGACCCGGGCTTCGACACGTTCCTGCACCCCACCCGGAGCGTCAGCGTGCACGGCGGGAGCGCCGTGTAGGTCGGCGTCGGCGTGGGATTCGCGGACGCGACCGCGGGCGCCTTCGCGGACGGCGTCGGCGCGACCGTGACCGCAGGCATCGTCATCGCCGCAGGCTCCTGCGTCGCCGTGGCGGCTGAAGGCGGCGGCGGCGAAGGTGTCGCTGGTGGCGTGGGCGCGCGCGGCTGCGCTTGCGCCGCGCTTGCCGTTTCGGGCGCGGACGCGACGGAGGACTGTGCCGCGGGCGCGGCGGGCTCGTTTTCGGGCAACCCAATCACGGCGACGAGCGCGACCAGCGCCAGCATCGCCGCCGCGCCGAGCCCGAACGAGAGAAAGAGGATCGCGCGTCCCTGCCTGCGACGATGGATCGTCGTGCTGCTCGTCGCCGTCTCGTCGCGCGCCGTCGGCGGCGCCGTGGCCTCGGCCGCAGGCAAGGGGATCCCCGCCGTCAACGTCGAGCTTCGCCGATGCGCCGAGAGCGACTCCTGCATCTCGCGTCGCCACGGCGGCAGCGGATCGGGCGCAGGCGTGTTCGGCGCCAAGAATGCCGTTCCCTCGGGCGTCGCGTCGGACGCGCCGAGCAGGGGCGAGGACGACTGCGAAGCCCGCGCGACGGGGATCGCGGCGCTCGACGGCGCCCGCCAGATCCGGCTCGACTCCAGGAGCGGCGTGAGGAGCGCGACGAGCTCGGCGGCGTTCGCGATACGTTTGTCACGGTCTCGTTCGAGGCACCGCATCACGACGTCCTCGAGCTCCTGCGGCACGTCGCGCACCCGTGCGGAGATCGGGGCAATGGGCGCGACGAGGACCTGACGCACCACGTCCTGCACCGAGCCCGTGAAGGGCCGAACGCCCGCGAGCAGCTCGTAGAGCAGGATTCCGAGCGACCAGAGGTCCGTTCGATGATCGATGTCCGCGCGCAGCGCGACCTGCTCGGGGCTCATGTACCCGGGTGAACCGACCACCATGCCCGTCATGGTCGCCTGCGTCTCCTCGCCGGGTCCGAGGTTCTTCGCGATGCCGAAATCGAGGACCTTCACGACGAACACGCCCTCGGCCGCGCCGGGCTCGCGGTGCAAGAAGACGTTCGCGGGCTTGAGGTCGCGGTGCATGATCTTGGCTTGATGCGCCGCTTCGAGCGCGTTCGCGATGTCGCGGGCGATACGCGCGGCGACGGGCGGCTCGATGCGCCGCTTGTTCTTCAGCATGTCGGCGAGCGACTCGCCGGAGAGCAGCTCGAGCACGAGGAACGGCTCGCCGTCGTCCGTCTCGCCCGCGTCGAGCAGGCGCACGATGTTCGGGTGCGACAAGCGCGACGAGAGCCGCACCTCGCGCAGAAAGCGCTGCCGGAGCTCCGGCGTCGACTTCGAGAGCAGCTTCAGCGCGACCTCGCGGCGCGTGCCGATCTCCTCCGCTGCCCAGACCGTGCCCATCGTGCCCGCGCCGATGGACCGGACGAGGCGATACTTCTTCCCGATCGTGCTTCCAGCTTTCATCGTTGGTCAGGACGGACGTGCCGACAATACTGCCGATGGCGGGCATCGTAGCGTACCAGTCGAGCCATGTAACAATACGTGGTAAGAATTCTTGCCCGCTACCAGGTCTGCATGATCTTATGCGACGAGCCAAACCATGTCGGACGCGAGGGGCGAATGACGACGGTCTTCATCATCATCGGCATCATCATCACGGCGCTGGTCGTCGTCCTGATCGTCCTCGGCATGCGCGCGTCGAAGCTCACCGAGGAGCTCGAGGCCGCCGAGATGAAGCACCAGTCGCTCGCCGGGGCGAACCGCGAGCTGCAGGCGCAGGTCACGTCGCTCGACGCCGACAACAAGAAGAAGATCGGCTGGCTCGATCACATGGAGGAGGAGCTCAACTGGCACAAGGGTGAGCTCGAGAAGCGGCCGAAGCTCGAGCGGAAGATCTATCGGATCCTGACGCTCGGGATGAAGGCGACGGGCAAGAGCTCGCTCACGCTGAAGTGGTCGAATCCGCTCGTGGATCTCGGGACGATCGAGGGGACGAAGATCGAGCGGTACGAGCGCACCGTGAGCCACGTGCGGAGCAAGGACACGCTCGTCGAGCACGTGTTCGAGGTGCACGACTGGGGCGGCGAGCACATCGTGGACGCGCAGCAGGAGCTCATCATCGAGGAGATCCACGGGCTCTTGATGGTCGTCGATCTCGGCGGCAAGGACGCGCAGCAAGTCGATACGCACCGCATCGGCGAGCAGTTGAACGAGTTCAACCCGCAGGCGTTGAAGTACTTCTTCAGCCCGAAGACGGTGGCGTCGTGCAAGAGCGTGGTGCTCTTCATCAACAAGAGCGACCTCATCCCCGGCTCACCCGCGCAGGCGGAGGCGCAGGCGAAAGCGCTCTACGCGCCGCTCATCGACAGCCTGCGGCAATACGCGACGCAGATCGACGTGAAGGTGCTCGTCGGCTCCGCGAGCTACGGGCACTCGACGCACGTTTTGTTCTCGCACTTCGTCGAGCAGATCCTCCCGAAGTCGGCCTACGACCTGCAGCTCCTCCAGCGCATGAAGAGTGAGTTCCGGTCGCGAGCTTCGACGATCACGCCCGGGATGAACGCGCCCGCGTCGCAATCACAGCCGGGGTTCCCCCCGCCGCAGATCCCGCACGCGATGCCGCCGTCGAACGGACACCCGCAGATGCCGACGCCCCAGCATTACGGGCATGCCCCGCAGCACGCGCCCGCCCCGCAGGTGCCGCTCGCGCCACCCTTCGGGCCGCGGCCGGGACCCGGGGGCAAACTGAACATCAAGGCGACGATGCCCATCGAGGACCTCAACCCGATGGAAGCCACGGCGCCACTCTTGAATCGCCAGCCACCGCCTCGAAGGGGTTGAGCGGAGGGGGACATGGACGAGACGCACGTCGTTTCTGCGGGATACGAGGTCCCGACGTACAAGGTGCCCTTCGGGGCGACCTGGTTCCATTTCCTCCACGGGAACGTGCCGGGTCATCAGATCGACTTCATCTACCGGCCCGAGGTGCCGCAGGCGCCGCTGACGCGGCAGCATTTCAGCCACCTCTCGCGGCTCGTGAAATACATCGAGCCGCGGCACGGGAGCGCGTACGCGTTCGCGATCGGGAACCTGTCGCGCGACGACACGCAATACGAGCCGGGGCACGGGGGGCTCGCGCTGATTTTTGGTCTGCGCATCAAGGGGGCGAAGGATCACGCCGGGCGGCAAGATCCGCCGTTCTGCCATTCCGCGGCGATCGTCGATCGGCACCTGGACGGCGAGGCGATCTACGGGACGGCGGTGCAGTTTTACCAGAAGCTCTTGCCGGACGAGGAGTCGCAGGCGGAGGGGAGCGGCTGGTACCACACGTACGTGCAGCACGCGCAGAACGCGGACGCGCTTTTGCCGGTGCTGAAGATGTACCTCGAAGATTTCGAGGACCTGCACAAGCCGGGTCCGAGCGGGCTTTCGTTCCGGTGGACGGTGGAGAACTCGACGCCGCCGCGGCGGGTGGTGATCGTGTATCCGGACCGGGTGGATTTCGCGACGCTGGCGTATTGCATGGCGCGGATCGCGAATGTGCTCGTGGAATCGGACATCAAGTGGACGGCGATTTCCAATGGGCGCGAGCAGGACGTGGTGGGAGGTTTGACGGTACGGTTCGTTCCGCGCCGGGAAGCGACGCAGGAGCCCGCGGACGTCGTGCTGATGTACCTGGAGCAGGTGCCGGAGGATCCGGCGGAGATCGCGGCGCAATTGTTCAATGCGCACGAGGTGCGGATCTCGCAGATGCCGGACCTGCGGATGAATTGGCGTTACGTTCAGTCGCAGCAGGGGAGGGGGAATGGGGCGACGACAGGGCATGGCCCGGCGACGGGGACGGCGACGACGAGCAATGGGGTCGGTTCGGTAAGACCGGGGGCCCTGGAGGCAGGGGCGCGGCCGTGGGCGCAGCCGGCGGAGGTGCCGGCGGCGGGGGAGGATCCGGCGGCGAAGACGGCGGGGCTCGGCGGGCTGGTTCAGGTGGTGGAGAAGGCGGAGGCGACGCCGGGGTTGGGGTTGCCGCAGGTGGATCTGGCGGCGGAGTTGAAGAGGAAGCAGCGGAGGAGTCAGTTTACGACGTTGATTGGGGTGGGGGTGTTGATTGCGGTGATGGGGGTGATTGCGGCGGTGTGGATTGGATCGGCGCCGGCGGTGCCGCAGGAGGAGGGAGCCGGCGCGGGGAGTGCAGCGCCGGTGGTGGCGACGGGGAAGCCGGTGGAGACGGTGGTGCCGGCAGTGGCGCCGAGCGTGAAGGTGCAGGATGCGCCGGTGATTGTGGATGGGCCGCCGGCGGGGGCGACAGCGCCGAAGTCGACGGGGACGGCGGTGGGGACGGGGAAACCGGCGGGGAAGACGGGGACGACGAAGAAGGATCCGTTCAAGAAGCCGTTGAAGTTGCCGTAGGGAGGGTCATTGGCAGCGGCGGGGGAAGCCGGTGCAGTTGCTGCTGTTGCATTGGCTGGAACTGACACAGTAGGCTCCGGCGGGCAGTAGGCATGCCGAATTTGCCGGGTTGCACGTGGTACCCGCGGCACAGTCGATGCCGGGAGCACAGTCCGTACATTTACCATTCACGCAGTTTGCATCCGCACAGTCTGTGTGCGCGGTACACGCCGCGTCCTGGCCGAGCCGGCAAAGCTTCCCTAACAGCCCGTGGACTTATCCCGAAGGAGGATCGACAAGAACTGGCGACGATGGTAGTTTGTCCGCGTCATGTCGATGGGGCGAACACGTGAGAAGCAGGCGTCGCTCTGGGTGGCGGCTCCTTCGCTGC
>NZ_JASBQE010000103.1 GCF_029960785.1 Polyangium sp. 15x6 | reverse complement strand
AGCCCCCTGCTGGGGTGCGGGGCAACGCCCCGCGCATCCCTCAGTGCTTGGCGCGCCGCGCGCCGCCTCGCATGCATACCTGGATCGCCTCGCGCAGGTTCCGCAGCGTCGTCACGCCCTCGAACCCGCTTCCGAGGCACAGAATGAATGCCTGCGCCAGGGCTGGCCGGATCCCCGTGACGAGGCCCTCGGCGCCGAGCAGCCGGATCGCCCGCAGGATCCGCGACAGCCGCTCCGCCGTCCCCTCGTCTACGGCCTCCACACCGGTCAGGTCCAGGATCACGAACCGCGCCCCGTGCGCCACGACTGCATCGAGCAGCCGCGCCGTCATGTCGTCCGCGCGCGCCTGATCGACCTCGCCCATGACCGGCAGCGCGAGCACGTCGTCCCATACCTGGATGATCGGCACCGAGAGCGCGTGAATCTCCGACCGCTGCTTCTCGATGATCGCGAGCTTCTCCTCCAGCTCGATCTCGCGGCGCTTGTAGTCGTCGATGTCCTGGAAGGCCCCGATGACCCGCGTGACCTTGCCGTTCTCCATGATCGCCATGCCCGAGGTGCGCACCCAGAGCCGACGGCCCTTCGCCGTGATGATCTGCAATTGCAGATCGTAAGGTGTGCCCTCGCGGGCGCACGCCTCGAAGGCCGCCCCGATGATCGGTTGATGCTCGGGCGTGTAAAACGACACGTCGACGTTCGGATCGAACCCGACGGGTAGCTCGTGAATCCGGTACGTCTCCTCGGTCCAGTACTGCGTCGACGTCGCGAGATCGACGTCCCAGCCGCCGACCCGGCCCGTCACCTGCATCTTCTGGAGCAGATCCCGACGCCTCTTCCATTCGTCCACGGGCTCCTGCGCCTCGACCTCGAGCCCGCTCCCGTAGACCTTCCCGCCGAGCCGGCGCAGCAAGAACAGGAGCCTCCGGTGGCTCAGGTCCCGGTTCAAGAACCTCGCATTGAGCTTGATCTCCGTGTCATCCCCGCTCGAACGCAGGAATGCTTGCAAGGGCGCGACGTCCTCGAAGACCACGAGCCGGGCGAAGTCCTCGCCCGCGAGCGACGACTCTGTATACCCGAGCGTGCTCCGAAACACCTCGTTCGTGCGGAGCAGGCGCCCATCGGCGCGCAGCACGCAAAGGAGGTCCCGGGACGTCTGGAAGAAGAATTCGTACTGCAGGCCGTGCTCGTCTTGAGACATGGAAGGAAATCCTTCGTCAATGCGCGCCGTGATCCTCGGTCTCGCAGCGACCCGCCCCCCCCGGGTCCTTCCTTCGTCAGGGCGACTCGAGGCGCAGGAACGTCTGGAGGTGCAGCGTGCGCTTGGCGATCTTCCAGCCGTGCGGGGTGCGAACGACGATATCGTCATACCAGCCGTGGGCGACTTCGACGGCGCTGTTCGGCTCGAGGACGTGCGTCGCCTGGAGGTACGTCTTCATCGTGCCCGTGTTGCCTTGCACTTTGACGACGACGTTGCCGTTCAGGTGCTGCGTCGAGACGTAGCCGGCCGTGACGAACTCGTTCTGCGCGACGTCCGCCCATTCCGACGGACCCGAGGTCAAGCTGGGGGGGCCGTTCGGATCGTCGCCGGGGTAATACGCCGCCACGACGGCATTCGGCGTGAAGCATTTCTGATAAAGGGCCCGCCCACCCTCGAGATCACCTCGCCCGATGGTGTCGGTGGCTTCGGCATAACAGTAGGTCAGCTTCTCGATCTCCGCCTCGTCGGCGAGGCGCTGCAGCGCGGCGGGAACGCCGCCCGGGGGAAGTCCCCCTCCGGGAGGTCCACCCTCGGCGGGCTTCGCCGCACCGAGTGCGATCGCCGCAATGGCACCCGCGCACGCCGCGGCTCCAATGCGACCCCAAGAAGCCCGTGAACCCGATCGGTTGTTCTGCTCCATTGTCAACCTCCTCGAACTCCCTACGCTAGAGTGCGTCCGCGCGGCGGGTCAAGGCTCCTGCGGAAGACGGGGTAAGAGCGGATGCTGCAGTACAGCGGAGAAGGAAGCGGGAGCGGGAAGGCGACCACCCCGAGGTGCTGTCGACAGTGCGTCAGAATGATGACGATGCCTCCGATGCCCCGTCGACAGCACGCGAGCATGATGCCGATGCCTCCGATGCCCTGTCGACAGGACGTGAGGGATGAAGGCGACTACCTCGAAGGCCCGTCGACAGCGCGTCAGGGTGATGGCGATGCCATCCGATGCCCTGTCGACAGCCCGCGAGCATGATGCCGATGCCTCCGATGCCCTGTCGACAGCACGCAGGGGTGATCAGGATGCCTCCGATGCCCTGTCGACAGCACGCAGGGGTGATCAGGATGCCTCCGATGCCCTGTCGACAGCACGCAGGGGTGATCTACGTTCAGACGAGCGCGCTCGGCGCCGAGCAGGTCGGGGACCTCGTGCTCGATCTCTCACCCGAAGAGCTCGCCGCCTGGCTCTCCTCGAAGAACTGACGCCCCACAAAGCACCCGCTCGTCGAGCGGCAAGCTCCGGAACGTCTCCGGCTGCGAGAACGTCCCCGGGGTCGTGATGCGCTCCGAAAGGCGCGCATCCGCAAGCCGGATGCAGCCCTCGCCGTCCGTCGGCAAAGGCCCAGGGCAGGGGAGCAGGGCCACCATCGCCCATATCGACGGACGTTCGTCCGGCAAGAGGCTCTCGTACAGCGCATGGCCAAAGACGAGGGCCACGGCGCTTCCCGCAGAAATCTCGTTTTGCACGGCCGATACGTCCCGCGCCTCGAGCGCCGCCGCGATCACGGGAGCGCGCGGCTCGACGGCAAGCAAGAGCAAGCTGCCCTCGTCGAGCAGCGCGAGCCCGTCCTGCTCGCGCGTGCGCCGATCCGGCAGCGCCCGCGGCGCGTCGCCGAGCCGCGCCGAGAGGGCCCGGTGCTGCCGGGCATGCAGCGCACGCTTGCTCGCCGGAAACGCAGCCCAGACGAGCGCATTCAGGAAGTCGTGCCAGCTCGCAGCGCGCGTCGGCACCCACCCCTCGACGTGAATGCGGGCGTCATAGAGCGAGGACGGGTCGACCAGCCCACGGCCACGGCCGCGCCGGCGACGGGGGCGCGGCGGCTGCAAGCGAAAATGGACGCCCGCAGCCTCGGAGAGCGTCTCGTCCACGGCCTCGACCGAGGGCCAATCAAAAGCCCCCTCGAAGCGCACGGCCATGTCACGGATTGGCCAATAAAGGGGGCTCTTCCGGAAGAACCGCGGATCCCAGGCGATCACGCGCCCCAGCGTAGTCCGCCGCGAGGCATCCGCGCTAGCCTGGAGCCGCTGTGCTGGGGCTTCGCCCCAGGCCCCACCAGGGGCTGTCCGCCCCTGGACCCGGACCAGCGCAAGCGCTGGACCCGGGGTCGATGAACTGCGCGATGCGCAGTTCATCGAACAGGTACGAGGCAAGACCGCAAGCGGCCCTGCCCACCAGGACGGCTTCGACTGGCAACGCCGTCCCTGGTCTTGCCACCGGCCTGTGGGAAGAACTGCGCATCGCGCAGTTCTTCCCCTGAAGGTCCAGGGCTTGCCCTGGTCCGGGTCGAGGGGCGGACAGCCCCCGCGGGGCCCGGGGCAGAGCCCCGGCGCGGCGGCTCAGCCGAGCTTCTTCTGCAGGAGCTCGTTCACGCGCTCGGCGTTGGCTTTGCCGCCGGACGCCTTCATCACCTTGCCGACGAAGAAGCCGAGGAGTTTTACGTTGCCCTCCTTGTAGCGCTTCACTTCGTTCGGGCTGTCGGCGAGGACCTTGTCCACGATCGGCTCGAGTGCGGAGGCGTCCGAGACCTGGCGCATGCCCTTCTTCTCGACGATCGCGCGCGGGGCCTCGCCGCTCGTGAGCATCTCGGAGAGGACTTCCTTCGCGATCGTGGGCGTGATCGTGCGGTCGTCGACGAGCGACGCGAGCTCGCCGAGCGCCGCGCCGCCGAACGGGAGTGCGCTTGGCTTCTTGCCGTCGAGCTTGCGGGCGAGCTCGTTCACGACGAGGCTCGCCACGGTCTTCGGGCCCGGATGCGCCGCGATCGCCTGCTCGTAGAAGGCGCGTAGATCCGCGTCCTCGGCCAGGACGATCGCGTCCTCGCGGCCGAGCCCCCGGGACTCGAGCCCCTCCGCGATCGCCCGTGCCTCCGGCGAGAGCTTTCCGAGGCGCTCCTCCGGGCTCGTCTTCACGACGGGCTTCGGCTCTTCGGCTTTCTTCGCCCGAGACGCCTCCTGCTTCGGCTCGGCGATCTTCGCCCAGGAGTCCTTCAGCGAGACCGTGCGATTGAAGACGGGCACGCCGGGCTTCGAATCGATCGGGTCGACGAAGAAAAAACCTTGGCGCTCGAACTGGAAATGCTTTCCGCCCTCGGCCGAGGCGAGGCTCGGCTCGACGGCGGCGTCGGGGATGATCACGAGCGACTCGGGGTTCAGCCCCGCCTTCCAGTCCTGACCTTCCTCCACGAGATCCGGCCGTTCGTCGCGGAAGAGCCGGTCGTAGAGGCGCACCTCGACCCTCCGCGCGTGCGCCGCGCTCACCCAGTGCAGCGTGCCCTTCACCTTCTTGCCGGCCTGGGCCGCGCCCTCGCGCGTCTCCGGATCGTACGTGCAGCGAATCTCGGTCACCTCGCCCGTCGCGGGATCACGCACGACGTCCTTGCACGTCACGATGTACGCATACCGCAGCCGCACCTCGCGGCCCGGCGCGAGGCGGAACCACTTGTCCGGCGGATCCAAGGTGAAGTCGTCGCGCTCGATGAACACCTCGCGCGAGAACGGGATCTTCCTCGTACCGCCCTTGCCGGGCTCGTCGGGGAAGAGCGGGGCTTCGAACTCCTCGACCTTGCCCTCGGGGTAGTTCTCGATGACGACCTTGATCGGCCGGAGCACGGCCATCACGCGGCCGGCGCGGCGATCGAGGTCGGCGCGGATGCAGGACTCGAACTTCTCGACCTCGACGGTGCTGTTCGTCTTGGCGACGCCGATCTCCTCGCAGAAGGCGCGGAGGGAGTCGGGCGTGATGCCGCGGCGGCGCATGCCCGCGAGCGTCGGCATGCGCGGATCGTCCCAGCCGCGCACGAGCCCGCCCTTGACGAGCTCGAGCAGCTTGCGCTTGCTCATCACGGTGTACGTGATGTTGAGGCGCGCGAACTCGTATTGCCGCGGCCGCGCGGGCACGTCGACGTTCTCCACGAACCAGTCGTAGAGCGCGCGGTTGTTGTCGAACTCGAGCGTGCAGATCGAGTGCGTGATGCCCTCGATCGCGTCCGAGAGGCTGTGCGCGAAATCGTAGAGCGGGTAGATGCACCAGGCGTCGCCCGTCCGGTAGTGATGCGCCCGCTTGATGCGGTACATCGGCCAGTCGCGCATCTTCATGTTGGGCGAGGCGAGGTCGCCCTTCATCCGGACGACGTGCGCGCCCTCGGCGAACTCGCCCTTGCGCATGCGCTCGAAGAGGTCGAGGTTCTCCTCGATCGAGCGATCGCGGTAGGGGCTCGGCTTGCCCGGCTCGTTCACCGTGCCGCGATACGCGCGGATCTCGGCCTCGCTCAGGCTGTCGACGTACGCCTTGCCCTTCTTGATGAGCTCGACCGCGAACTGGTAGAGGCGCTCGAAGTAGTCGGACGCGTAAAACAGCTTGTCGCCCCAGTCGAAGCCGAGCCAGCGGACGTCGCGCTGGATGTTCTCGACGTACTCGACGTCCTCCGTCGTGGGATTCGTGTCGTCCATGCGCAGGTGGCAGACGCCGCCGAACTCGCGGGCGAGGCCGAAGTTCGTGCAGATGGCCTTCGCATGGCCGATGTGGAGGTAGCCGTTCGGCTCGGGCGGGAAGCGGGTCACCACCTTCGTGTGGCGCCCCTTCTCGAGGTCCTCGCTGATGATGGCCCGGATGAAGTTCTGGGCCGCGCTCTCTTCGCGCTCTTCCGGGCGCCTTGTGGTCGTCACGGTGGGCTCTCCAGGTGCGGCGCGGCGCTCGTGGCCGCTTCGCGGACGCGGGAACCTACTCCAGGAGGCTCGAACCTGCTAGCGCCGCCTGAGCCGCTCGATCACGTCCTCCACGGCCGCGGCAATCTCGTCGGGCACCTCCTCTTGGAGGAAGTGGCCCGCCTGGGTGGCCGTGACGGTCGCCCGGGGAAACGCCCGCTGGTGCCGCGCGAGGGCCTTGCCGAGGATCGGGTCGCGCTCGCCCCAGACGAGCGCGACGGGCCCGGAGAAGCCGAGGATCCAGGCCTCGGCACGCCGAAGCGCGGGGAGGCTCGGATGATCGGGGCCGTCCGGGACCATGCGCGCGAGGGCAAGGGGGCCGATGCGATCGGCGAGGCCGCGCAAGGGATAGGTGTAGGCGCGGGCCGTCGCGCCGCGGATGGAGCGGCGGTCGCCCTGGGCGATGGCGAGCAGGTTCTGGGGGAAGCCGAGGCCGCGGAAGACGACGTCGCTCAGGACGGGCACGCGGGCGAAGCGGTGGAACAAGGTGCCGCGCGGGCGCGCCGGGACGAGGACGGAGGTGTTGGCGAGGACGACGGCGGCGATGCGGTCGGGCACGAGCGAGCCGGCGAGGGCGCCGATCGGCCCGCCCCAGTCCTGCCCGACGAGGACGAGGTCGCGCAGGTCGAGGGCCGTGACGAGCTCGGCGATGGCGGCGGCGTGGCGCTCGATGGAGTGGTCTTCGAGGCGGGCGAGTCTGTCGGAGAGTCCGAACCCGAGCAAGTCGGGCGCGATACAGCGTAGCTCGGGCAGCCCCGCGATGACCTTGCGCCAGAGGAACGACCAGGTCGGGTTGCCGTGGACGAAGAGCGCCGGGCGGGCCCGCTCCGGCCCGTGGTCGACGAAATGCACGAGCTTGCCAGCGTCTTCACCTCGTTCGAGGCGGTAGGCGCGGCGGCGCAGGGACATGTCGGCGGCGAGGAAGCCGGGCAGGGGGGGCGGAGGCGCGAAGGGCATGACGAGGCTCGGGCGCTAGGGCTCTCTCGAAGCGATAGCCCGACGGATCCGCGAAAAGCAAGGGAAAGTGCGCTCCGGGAGGGCCGGCCACCTTGGCGCGGAGGGGCTGGCTCGGCTACGAACGAGGGGCGTGATCTCGCGTCGATCCCTGCTTCTCGGCTTCGCCGGCGCGGGCGCGGCTCTGGCCACGACGGCCGTCGCCCTGCACCGCGGCGGGCGCGCCGCGCGGCTGCCCGATCCGTTCGGGCCGCTCGTGGTGCTGACGCCGCGGTTTCCGGCGGGCTTCGGGACGCGGCGCGTCTTCGTGGATCCGGGACACGGAGCAGCGGGAAACCCCGGCAACCTCTCGTGTTTTTGCCGGGAAGAGCAAGACTTCACGCTGGCCGCGGGACGTGCGCTGGCCGCGGAGCTGCGGGCGACGGGGGCCTTCGACGTGCGCCTCGCACGGGACGGCCCCGGCCCCGTCGAGTACCGGGCCCGCCTGGAGGATGCCGAGGCGTGGGGGGCCGAGGTGTTCCTGAGCCTGCACTCGGACGTTCGAGGTCAAACGGGCGA
This sequence comes from Polyangium sp. 15x6, assembly GCF_029960785.1. GTDB lineage: Bacteria > Myxococcota_A > Polyangia > Polyangiales > Polyangiaceae > Polyangium. The sequence continues at coordinate 33,888 of NZ_JASBQE010000103.1, read as the reverse complement.
GCGATGGAACCCCGAGCCCGGGCGGGAGTGCGTGGTGAACCTCGCGGCGCCGGGCTTCTCGGTGCTCTGGTCGGACGAGGGTGAGCCGAAGCTCGCGGAGGCGCGCCACGCGCTCGCGCGGTCCGTGGCGCGGCGGATGCGCGAGGCGGGGTTCTGGGCGTACGGGGGCATCGAGTACGGCGAGCTTTATGCCGTCGATCCCGAGCAGGCGGGGGTCTTCGTCGATCGACACGCGCCGGAGCGTCGGATCTTCGTGCTGCGGCGGCCGAAGGTGCCCTCGGTGCTGGTGGAGACGCACCACGCGCTCGATCCGCGCGAGGCAAGGCTCTGGGATGAGCCTGCGACGCTCGCGTCGTTCGCCTCGGCGGTGGGGGCGGCGCTCGTGGATGTCCTGGGTTTCTAGGAACGCCCGCGGCGCGCGGATGATGCTGGATGCTCGGTACGCCGGTTGCCCGTGTCTCGGCCGGCGCCTCGGTGTGTGCACCGGCATGGCATGCGGAAAGGACGGAGGATGGATCGGCGGACGACCCTCGGGGTGGTGGCGGGGCTCGCAGGCGCGCTCGTGCTCGCGGGGGGAGACGCGCAGGCCGCGAAGAGCACGGCGGTGTACGGGATGAGCGCGCCGGTCACGGGGTCGGTCGTGGACGCGTTCGGCAATGTGACAGGTCAGCTCGCAGGCACCGTGACGGTCGAGAGCTTCGCGGCGCAGAGCGGCCAGCTCGTCGCGAACGGGAAGATGACGGCGCGGGTCACCGACCTCGCGGGGAACGTGATGGGCACGGTGACGAACGTCGTGGTCGCGCAGATCGCGACGATCACGCACGCGACCTGCACGATCCTGGAGCTCGAGCTCGGGCCGCACTCGCTGTCCGCGTTCGGCTTGCAGATCGATCTGAGCCGGGTCGTGCTCGTCCTGACCGCGAACGCCGGGGGCGGGCGCCTGGGTCAGCTCCTCTGCACGTTCGCCGATGCGCTCGGAGGGGGCGGGATGCCGCCGTCGCTCGTCGGCATGCTCAACGACGTGCTCGTGCTCTTCGCGAGGTGACGATCACGTCCCGAGGACGAGGCCGCCGTTCACGTCGATGACGGCGCCGGTCATGTACGAGGCGTCGTCGCTCGCGAGGAACGCGTAGACCGAGGCGATCTCGGCGGGGTCGCCGAGGCGCTTCAAGGGCGTCTGGCCCGCGATGGCGTCGAGGTTCTCCTTGGGGACCTTGCGGACCATGTCGGTGAGGATGAAGCCCGGGGCGACGGCGTTCACGCGGATGCCAGAGCGGCCGAGCTCGCGGGCGAGGGTCTTGGTCAAACCGATCACGCCGGCCTTCGTGGCGACGTAGTTCGCCTGGCCGAAGTTACCGTAATGGGCGACGACGGAGGCTGCATTCAGGATGACGCCGCTCTTCTGCTCTTTCATGAAGGCGGCGGCCATCTGACACAGCTTGAAGACGGCGGTGAGGTTGACGGCGATGACCTGATCCCAGTCCTCGGGGGAGAGCTTGGCGAGGCTCTTGTCGCGGGTGATGCCGGCGTTGTTGACGAGGACGTCGATGCCCTTCTTGTCGCGCACGGCCTGCTCCAGGGCGGCGAGGCCTTCGGGACGCGAGACGTCGGCCGGGACGTAGGTCATTCGCTCGGGGAAGGCGGACGCGAGATCGGCGCGCTCGGCGGGGACGACGTCGTTCAGGATGAGCTCCGAGCCCTCCTCGTAGAACCGCGTCGCCGTGGCGCGACCAATACCGCTCGCCGCCCCCGTGATGAGCACCTTCTTGCCGGACAATCCTCGCATCGCTATCGTCCTCCGTCATGTTGCGGCGCACAAGGGCCCGCGCAGAACGAGGCCCTGCCGCGGGCGCGGACCCGCAGCAGGGCAAAAACAGGGGCTGAGCTGATCGATAGAAGATCGAGCAGCCAGTCGCGTGCCAGCTTAGGTCCGCAGAAGGAGACGCGTCAAGGGATTTCATGTTGCGGCGCAACATGCGGGCAGGTGGCGGGTGCCGGCGGGATTCTCGTCGGGCGCGCGGCTTCGCTGGGGCGTTGCCCCAGACCCCACCCGGGGCTATCCGCCCCGGGACCCGGACCAGCGCAAGCGCTGGACCGTTTGTCGAAGAACTGCGCGATGCGCAGTTCTTCGAACAGGCCGAGTCAAGACCAGCTACGACCCTGCCAATGAAAACAGCCGCGCTACCCTTTCGGCTGGCGACGCGGTCCAACCGGCCCGTTGGAAGAACTGCGCATCGCGCAGTTCTTCCACCCCGGGTCCAGCGCTTGCGCTGGTTCGGGTCGAGGGGCGAACAGCCCCCGCGGGGTCCGGGGCAGCGCCCCGGCGCAACGGCTGCCCGATGTTTCCTCGCTCATTCGTCTTCGATCGAAATACCGAATCCCGGCTCCTCGTAGAGCCGGTCGAAGACGTGGGCGAATTTCTTCTCGATGACCTTTCGTTTCACCTTGAGCGTCGGCGTGACCTCGTCCTCCTCGAGCGAAAAATCCCGATCGAGCAGGTGCACCCGCTTGATCCCCTCCACGCGCGAGAGCTTCGTATTCGCGCGGCGGACCGCGGCCGCGATCCGCTTTTGCACGTCCGGATCGGTCGTGGCCTTCTCCATCACCGGCGCGAGCCCCGGCGGACGGGAGAGCGGGCTCGAAAGGAGGGCGCGGCGCAGCTCTTCCGCCTGCGCGTCCCCGAGGTGGCCGCGCGCCTTCGCCCATTCCACGGCTTCGAGCGGGTGAATCGTCACGAGCGCCGTGCAATACGGCCGCCGATCGCCGTGCGCGTGCACCTGGCTGATGAGCGTATCGCTCGCCTTGATCTCGTTCTCCACGTTCGCCGGGCTGATGTTTTTCCCGCCCGACGTGATGATCAGGTGCTTTTTCCGGTCGACGATGTAAACGAAGCCGTCCGCGTCCTTCTTGCCGATGTCGCCCGTATGCAGCCACCCCTCCTCGTCGATCATCTCCCGCGTGGCCTCGGGGTTCTTGTAATACCCCTTGAACACGTTCGGGCCTCGCACGAGGATCTCGCCGTCGTCGGCGATCTTGTCCTCCACGAACGGGAGCGCGCGGCCGACGGAGCCGAGGCGGACCTGGCCGGGGCGATTGCCGTGTGTGACGACCGTGGCCTCGGTCATGCCGTACATCTCGTAAATGGGCAGGCCCGCCGCCCAGAAGAAGGCGAGGATCGGGCGCGGAATCGGCGCCGCCCCCGTGACGAAACGCTTCACGCGACCGCCGAACACCTCGCGGACCCGCGAAAAGACGAGCTTGTCGGCCACGCGATGCGCGAGCTTCGCCCGGAGCGAGGGCTCCTCGCCGCGTTGCCAGGCCTCGACGACCGCGAGGCCCGCCGATTCGGCCCACCGGAACACCCGCCTTCGCGCGGGCGGGGCCTTGTCGACCTCGCTCTGGATGCGGGCGTAGGCCTTTTCGAAGATGCGCGGGACGCTGCCGAAGAGCGTCGGGCGTACCTCCTTGAGCTCCTCCAGCACCGCGGGAACGCTCGTCGCGTACGCGGTGGCGATGCCGAAATCGATGCGGCCCCAGAACGCCAGAATGCGCTCGGCCGCGTGCGCCATGGGCAAAAACGAGAGGGAGATGTCCGAGCGGGTGAAGGCATTGAAATGGACGCCCGCGAGCGTCACGAGGATGTTGCGGTGCGAGATCATCGCGCCCTTGGGCGGGCCGGTCGTGCCGCTCGTGTAAATGAAGAGCGCCGTGTCGTCCGGGGAAATGGCCTCGACGCGGGACGCGACGAGCGAGGCGTCGCCCGGCGCTTCGAGGGCCTCGTCCCAGCCGACGAGCCACGCATGCTGACGCAAGGTCTCTTCGAGGCCCTGCGTGTCCCACACGACGACGAGCTCGAGCTTGGGCATCTCGTGCTTGATGGAGAGGATCTTCTCGACCTCGTCCTTGCCCTCGACGAACGCGATGCGCACGTCCGCGTGATCGAGGACATACGCGAGTTGCCCCGGCGCGAGCGTGGGGTAGGCGCCGACCGTGACCACCGCGGCGAGCTGACCGCCGACGTCGCAGATGCACCACTCGGGGCGGGTGCTGCCGACGATGCCGATCTTGTCGCCAGGCGAAAGGCCACGCTTCGCGAGGAAGGTCGCGAGGGCCGTGGCGCGCGCCTTGAACTCGGCCCAGGTCGTGGAGCGCCATTCCCCGTTTTTCTTGGCCTTCCAGGCCACCGCCGTGGGCGTGGCGGCGGCGCGGCGCAAGAAAAGGTCGGGCAAGGAACGGGCCTCGTTCGCGAGCGGGACGGCGGGATCGGGCGGCGGGACGACGCGATCGAGCATGGCTCAGCCTCCAGGAGGTGCCTTCAGGAAGGAATCGAGGAGCGCGACGAAGGTATCGGGGGCTTCGAGGTTCGGCGAATGGCCCACGCCGGGGAGGATCTCGTGGCGCGCGCCGAGGAGCTCCGCGGTCCGCGCGCCCACCTTGCGCGTGGAGAGCATGTCGACCTCGCCGCTGACGACCAGGGCCGGCACGCCCGCGAGCGCGCGGAGCCGGTCGCCAGGCGCCCATTCGCAGAGCGCGTCGAGCGTGGCCATCGTGGCCTCGGGGCGCTGGCGGTGGCTCTCCGTGAGGAGCTCCTGAAAAAACGCGTCGTCCGGAGCGGTGGGCGCGATGCCGCGGAAAGCAGCGCCGAAGAGCTCGATGTTCTCCTGCGCGAGGCGCTGGCGCTCGGGGAGGTGGTAGGTGCGCGGCATACCGTCGGGCCAGGCGGGGGCGACGAGCGTGAGGGAACGAGCGCGGGCGGAGAGCGCGAGCTCGAGGACCACGGCCGTGCCGAGCGAATGCCCCACGAGGTGCGCCGAGGACAAACCCAGGGCATCCATCAAGACGGCGAGGTCCTGAGCGAGGCGCGGGATGCGGTAATCGTGTTCCTCGGCCGAGCTCCGCCCGCGGCCGCGGAGGTCGGGCACGACCGCGCGGAAGCGCGCGGGCAAACGGTCGAGGACGGGGCGCCAGGAGAGGCTCGTGGTCCAGTTGCCATGCGCGAACACGACGGGCTCGCCGCGTTCGTCCCCGCGCGTCGACCAATGGATCGTGAGCGATCCGGATTGGAGAGAAGCCATGCGGCATCATCTTCGACCCGGGGTCCTTCGTCCATGCGCTTTCACGCGCTTTCATGCGCTTTCAACGGTTGGGGGCTGCGCGCGGACGAGCCCAGCTACGCCCCGCCCCTTGCGTGTCGAGCACAGGCCCTCTAAGCAGGCGCAATGAAAAGCTTTCGGGTTGGATCGGTCGTCTTCGCTGCGCTCCTCGGGGGCGCGGCGCTCGTCGGTTGCGAGGGTGGCTCGCAGCCCCCGGCATCTCCTAAAGCCGGGACGGATCCTTCCGGGGAAACCGCGGTTCAAGAAGGAACGAAAATGAGCCTGCACGATTTCAAGATGAAGACAATTTTCGGAGAAGAGCGCTCGCTCGGCGACTTCCGGGGCAAGGTCGTGCTCGTGGTCAACGTGGCCTCGGAGTGCGGCTACACGCCGCAATATGCGGGCCTCGAGCGGCTGCACGAGCGCTTCGAGGCGAAGGGGTTTGCCGTGCTCGGCTTCCCCTCGAACGACTACGGCGCCCAGGAGCCCGGGAGCGACGCCGAGATCGCCACGTTCTGCACGAGCAAGTACGGCGTGAAGTTCCCCATGTTCTCGAAGATCCCCGTGAAGGGGAGCGGCAAGCATCCGCTCTACGCGTTCCTCACGCGAGGCCCGGAGGCGGGCGAGGTGAAGTGGAACTTCGAAAAATTCCTCGTCGGCAAGGATGGCGTGGTGCTCGGTCGGTATCCCTCGTCCGTCGAGCCCGAGGACGAGAAGCTCGTGCAAGCCATCGAAAAAGCTCTCGGGAGCTGAGCCCGCTCTCCGGTACGGCTTCCCACCCTCGCTTCGATCCCACACACTCCAGACATGACGCTCGACGAGGAGCTGCTCGAGGCGGCCAGCCGCGGCGATGAGGCGCGTGTCACGGACGCGATCACGCGCGGGGCAAACGTGGACGCGACGCGGAGGTACACGACGAGCGTCGATCGCGAGGTGCTCGAAGGGACGGTCTCCGCGTTGATGCTCGCGATCATGAACGGGCACGACTGCGTCGCCGAGCTCCTGATCGATCGGGGCGCGGATCCCGATGTCGCAGACGAGCTCACGAAACGCACGCCGCTCGTGGAGGCGGCCGCGCGCGGGGAGATCAGCGTCGTGGAGGCGCTGATCGACGCCGGCGCGAGCCTCGACGCGCGAGACGCCATGGCGAACATGAACGCGGTGACGGCGGCCGTCGCGTCGGGGCATGCGGGGATCACGCGGCAGCTCGTGGAGGCGGGCGCGCCGATCGAGCCGCGGGCGTTCGAGGAGGCGACGCGGCGCGGGATGCTCGATCTCGCAGAGTTCTTCGCGACGCGCGGGCTCGATCCGAACACGACGCAGGCGCTCGAAGGGGCCGCGGCCGCGGGGCGCGTGGACGTGCTCCGGTGGCTCTTCACGCAAGGCGTGGACCTCGGAAAACACGGGCCCGAGGCGCTGCTCGGAGCCGCGAACGCGGGCAAGGCCGAGGCCGTGGCCGCGCTCGTCGAGGCCGGCGTGCCGATCGACACGACGACGAACTACGGCTGGATGCCGCTGCACCTCGCGGCCTACAACGGCGATGCGAAGACCGTGCGCGCGCTGCTCGCGCTCGGCGCCGATCCACGCGCCGACGACGGGACGGGGAAGACCGCGCTCGACTGGGCGCGCGAAGCGGGCAAGGCCGAGAGCGCTCGGCTGCTGGAAGAAGCGCTCAGAAGGTGAGCACGAGCTTGCCGACCGTGGATCCGCTTTCGATCGCGCGGTGCGCGTCGGCCACGCGCGAAGCGGGGAACGGGGTCACGGGCGGCGCCGCGATGCGGCCCTCGTCGATCCAGCCGACGAGCTTCGTCATGTACTCTTCGAGCAAGTCCTTCTTGTGGAAAAGGTAGGAGAGGTTGAACGCGAGCACGCTCTTGTTGTCGTTCGTCAGGTCGAGCGGGTTGTAGCGGGGCGTGCGCAGCCAATCGCGCGCGAGCTTGAGCCAGTTCGGCCGGCCTCCCGTTCGCGGCATCATCGTGTGGAAGCCGTAGATCACGAGCCTTCCGGCCGAGGCGAGGTGGCGGTAGCTCTCGCCGAGCGTCTCCACGCCGTTCGCGTCGAGCACGACGTCGTAGCCCTCGGGCGCGAGGCGCTCGGCCACGGACCATAACGGCTCGACGCTCTTGTCGATGACCGCGTCGGCCCCGAGCTTGCGCGCGACGGCGACCTTGTGGCTCGCGCCGACGACGCCGATCACGCGACAGCCCGCGATCTTACCGAGCTGCACGAGCGCGCTGCCCACGCCGCCCGCCGCCGAGTGGACGAGCACGTTCATGCCGCGGCGCACGTTCGCGAGCTCGAAGAGCGCGTAATACGCGGTGAGGAACACCGACGGGAAGCCGGCGGCCTCGGCCACGGAAAAACTCTTCGGCAAGGGGAAGACCTGGTGCGTGGGGATCGCGACGCGGCTCGCGTAGCCGCCGAACCGGGTGACCGCGAAGACGGGCGTGCCCGGCGCGGGCCCGGCGACGTTTGCGCCGAGCGCCGCGACCTTTCCTGCGACCTCGAAGCCGGGCGTGATGGGCCAGCCGACGTACTTCTTCGCCGACTCGTAGAGGCCCATGCGCACGATGCAATCGGCGTAGTTCACGCCTGCGGCCTCGACGTCGACGAGGATCTCGCCGGGGCCGGGGCTGGGATCCGGATGCTCTTCGAGCTTCAGGCGATCGTAGCTGCCGGGCCCGTGGATCACGACCTTCCGCATGATGCGCGGAGGCTACCGCGCGAGCGGGCTCAGGGCGAGGTCTTGGCGGAGACGGGGAGCCCGACGGTCGACTTCACGCCCTGGATGTTGGGGTCGAAGAAGAAGAGGTTGTTCGAGGAGGCGTCGTCGAGCACGAGGCGGTCGCGCTTGGGCAGGATGTTCACGTGCTCGGGGGCGAAGGATGTCAGCACCTCGGTGGCCGTGGCCTCCACGAGGTCGATCCGGTAGAGCGACTCGTCCTCGACGAGCCACATCTCCTTGTGGCCCACGCGGGTCACGAACTCGTCGAGGTGGAGGTGGGGGCCGTCCATCTGCGTGGATTTGTCCTGGTCCACATCGTAGAGCACGAGCCTGGCCGTGCCGGTGGCGGAGGGGGCGACCACGACGTAGTTGCCGTCGCGGCTGATGAAATAGTTGATGCCGCCGCTGATCTTCACGGGCTCTTGCTCGGTCTCGAGCGTGATCGCGTCGATGAGCCAGAGCTCCTGGTTGCCGTCGTTGTCCTGATCGCCGTACGAGACGATCGTCGATCCGTCGGGCGCGAAGCCCACGGGGCCCTTGCCGGGAACCTCGCGGACCTCCTTCGTCATCGTGTCGAGCACGAGCAGCATGTGCGTGGAGGCGAGCTCGCCGTTCGGCTGAGCTTCGGTCTTCTGCACGGGGAACACGACGTACTTGTCGTCGGGGCTGATGCCGACGTAACTCCACGAGAACGCGATGTCCCACGCGGTGTTCGGCACGTCGATGTCGAAGAGCGGCGCCGTCCAGAGCTTGCCCGTCTCGTCGAGCTGATACCCCGTGCTCGCGACCTGCTCCATCGACCAGCCGAGCAGGCGCGCGCGGGGGTTCTGGGTGCTCTGGTCGTAGAAGACGATCGAGACGAAGGTGTCGCTCTTGTTCATGAAGTTGAGCTCGAGCCACTCACCGTCGTGGGGGACGACGTGCCTGTCGAGCGTCTCGGCCTCGATGATGTGAATGGGCGACCTGTCCGAGGTGTTGTCGGCGACGCCGATGAACTTGCGGCTCGGGCTCATGCGGGTGCCGTGGTAGCGGATGTCGAGGTCGACGCTCTTCTTCAGCGCGAGCGTCTCGTGATCGTAGAGATCGATCCGATCCTTGTCGTTCGCCTCGCTCATGACGAGCAAGCCCGAGGCAGGGAAGAGCAGCCGCGGATCCGTGCGGCCCGAGAGCTCCTCGACGGTTCGCACGAGGCCGCTGTCCGGATCGACCGCGAAGAGCGTGCTCGTGGGATAGGGGTTCTGCGCGTCGGTCTTCGCCTCGCCGGCGAGCACGTACGACGTCTCGGTGCGGTCGTCGACGGCGATGGATCCGTCCTCTAGCCAGGTGTCTTGGCCCGGGTTGTTTTCCCCGAACGTGAGGCCCGTACAGCCGGTGAGGGCGAGCGTCGAGACGAGGGCGAGGTAGGGAAGTCGAAGCATGGGAAAGCCTCCTTTGAGCGCGTCGCGCGGTGGCCGGCGGTCGGCAAGAAGGGTGCCATCGCGGCGTCGTTCGAAGAAACGCGCGGGGCGGGGGAGCGCGGCGCGCGGCGTCTCCCTGACAACGACGTCATGCCCGCGGAGCGCGCTTTTTACGGCGGCGGTGGGCCTGACTGGCATCGCAGAGCAGGCCGGTCCGCGGACAAACATAAAAGGATTTCCAGCGCCCGTAGCCCGGGAGCGGAAGGAAATCGTCACGCCGCGGGCCATTGCCCGCGGGCGCGTGCGGGATGCCGTCGATGAGGATCGGGTTTCGTTCGACGTACTGGAGGACGTGGTCGAAGACGTGCTTCTGCACGGCGCTCTTGGGCGAGAGGGAGGCGCGGATCTCCGACCAGACCGCGTCCCACGGGCGGCCCACGCGGCGCTCGAGGAAGCGGCGGAGCGGGGCGAGGTTCTCGTTCAGATCCCGCGTCCGACCACGGTATTTTATGCCCTCCTTGAGCGGTGAGGCCTCGAGATCGGCCTTCATGCGCGTCGCGTAGCGGCCCTTGCCCGCGCCACGCCCGCGGCCCCAGTCGTACCGCGGCCGCTCGATGATGATCTCGAACATGTCCTTTCGCATTCGTTCACCTCTGAAAGATCAAGTCTCCACGAGCGCGCCCTGCGTCGAGAGCGCGTAGGTGCGCACGGGCGCGCCTCGTTCGAGCCGCGCATGCGAGGTCCAGCGCGCGGCCTCCTTCGCGGCCGCCTCGTGCGCGGCCCGCTTCCGGAGGAGCGCCGCGATCCGCGCGAGCGCGCGCCGCAGGTTCGCCCGCTGCGATCGCTCGTCCGCGACCCGCACGACGATCCCCGTCGGCACGTGCCGCGCGCGCACCGCCGTCTCCGTCTTGTTGACGTTCTGCCCGCCGGGGCCGCTCGCGCGCATCGTCGTGACCTCGACGTCGCGCGGGTCGATCGTTGCCCCGTCGTCCGCGCCGACGCCCTCGTCCTCGTGCAGCACGACGGACGCGTACCAGCGCTTGCGGGCGGCTTTTCCGCGATCGGGGCTGCGCGCGACGAGCGCGTGCGTGCCCGCCTCGTCCGCGAGGCGCGCAGGATCGCCGGCAACAACGAGCTCCATCGACAGAGGCGCGTCCTCATCGCCGTGGATCACCGTCTCCTCGACGACGAGGCCCCGCGCATCACACGCCTCCGCGAGCCGCGCCGAAAGGAGCGCGACGAACCTGCGCACCTCCACGGGCCCGTAGCCCGCCGTCACCTGCACGACGAGCTTCTTCATTGCTTCACCGTGACGAGCGGCACGAGCGAGGCGATCGGAGCCGCGAGGCCCTCGTCGACCAGGCTCGCGACGACCGGCTCGATCGGCTTGTAGGCGTCCGGGTGCTCCTCGTAGAGCAGATCCGCGTCGTCGCACACGATGCGGCCGCCGTGCGCCGTGCGGCCGAGCTCGGCGCGCTTGTACCGCGTGGCGAGCTTGGCCCGCGCCTCGGTGCGGGTCATGCGGCGGCCCGCGCCGTGCGCGACCGACGCGAGCGCGCCTTCGTGCCCGCTGCCGAGGAGCACCCAGGAGGGCGCGCCGCGGCTGCCGAGCACGACCGTGGCCTCGCCGCGGCTCGCGGGCGCGGCGCCCTTGCGGTGGATCCACACGGCTCTGCCCGCGATGTCCTCGCGCCGGATCGTGTTGTGCACGATGTCGATCGCGCCGCGGACCTTGTCCCTTCGCAACGCCGAGAGCGCGCGGAGCAGCCGGCAAGCGACGAGGAAGCGGTTTGCCTGTGCGAACCGCACGGCGCCCGCGAGATCCGCGAGGTAGACGTCGATCGCCGCGCCCGTGAGCGTGGCGTCGCCGTAGCGCCGCCCGATCTGGGCGCCGAGCCCACGCGAGCCCGTATGCACGAGCGCGACGAGGCCGCCTTTTTCGAGGCCCATCGCGTCCGCCGCGGCCTCGTCGCGCACCTCGGTGACGCGCGTGATCTCCGCGAAGTGGTTGCCGCTGCCGATGCTGCCGAGCGCGCGGCCGTGCGAGGGATCGCGGTAGGCCGCGGGATCACCGCTCGGGCCGAGATCGAGCGCGCGCTCGCGTTCGGCCATCGCGGCGATGTCGTCCGGCACGTTCGCGACCTCGGCGAGGCCCTTCGCGCCCTTTTGCCAGCAGGCGTCGAAGACCTCGATGGGGTCGCAGTCTGCGAGCGGATCCTCGTCCATCGCGGCGCGGACGCGGCGCTCGAGTTTGTCCACGGCGCGCGGCGAGGCGGTCGTGGCGAAGAGGAGCACGCCGCACCCGGCGTCGCCGCCGACGAGGTACGGCAGCACGCGCTCCTCGAAGGCGAACGCGGCGCCGATGGGCCCGCGTCCGGAGTGAAGATCGGGCATGCCCGCGGCGCGCACGCAGCCGGGGAGCTCGGCGACGCGGACGAACTGCGTGATGGCCTCGCCCTCCATCCAGACATCGGGGCGGGCGAAGATACGAGCGTGCGGGGGAAGGGAAGGTTGGGGAACGGAAGAAGTGCCCATGGCAGGTAACTCGAACGGTGTGTTGATTGCGTTCGCGGCCCCGTAGTGCGGAAAGCGTGCCAGCCATATTTCGCGAGAAATTCGAGGGTGGCCTCGTGAAAGTGGTGCATGATGCATCAGAAGGATGGTGCACGACGCATCATGGGTGGTGTACGATGCACCAGGTGAAGCGAGCGCTCATCACGTGGTCGGATGCGGGGGTGACGGGCCCGCCGCCCTCGCATCAGGCGGCGCGGCCCGCGAGTGATCGGGGGCCGGTGCTCAGGCTGCTCGACCAGAACGAGAGCCGTTACGACGTCGCGTGGGTGCTCTCGATCCCGCAGGGGGAGACGCCCGCTCGCTCACTCTGCCGCTCGATCGAGGCGCGCGTGCACAAGGTCGAGCTCTGCGTGATCGACACCGACGATCCGACGGATTACGGGCGACTCTTTCGCCTGCTCGGCCCCCTCGTCGAGCGGGCGAAGTCGGAGCTTTTGGCCGCGAACGTGGCGCTCGACGTCCTGCTCTCGGCGGGCACGCCGCAAGCGCAGACGCTCTGGGTGATCCTGGTGCAAGCGGGCCTCTTGCCCGCGCGGATGCTGCAGGTGATCCCGCCCGCGTTCGTACCCGTGCCGCATCCGAAGGCGGTGCGGGAAGTGCGGCTCGACATCGAGGGGTTTCCCGAGATCCGCGCGATGCGCGACGAGATCGCTCGTCTGCGGGCGGCAGCGCAGAGGGGAAACTCGTCGCTGCTCGGCGAGAGCGCGCCGATGGTCGAGCTCAGGGCGAAGCTCGAGCGCGTCGGCGCGAGCGACGCGCCGGTGCTCGTGCTCGGGGAGACGGGCACGGGCAAGGAGCTCTGCGCGCGGGAGATTCACGCGCTTTCGCCGCGGAAGGACGGGCCGTTCGTGGCGGAGAACTGTTCGGTGTTCGCGGAGGGTGTGCTGTCGAGCGAGCTCTTCGGGCACGAGGCGGGCGCGTTCACGGGCGCGGGGAAGAGGCGCCGGGGCGTGTTCGAGCAAGCGCACGGCGGGACGCTGTTCCTCGACGAGATCGGCGAGATGCAGCCGCGGGTGCAAGCGGCGCTTTTGCGCGTGCTGCAGGAGGGGACGCTCCGGCGCGTGGGCGGCGAGGGGCGGGTAGACGTCGACGTGCGGATCGTGGCCGCGACGCACCGGGATCTCGGGGCGATGGTGAAGGCGGGCGCGTTCCGGGAGGATCTCTACTATCGGCTGCGCGGGGCGACGCTGTCGGTGCCGCCGCTCCGCGCGAGGCCGGGAGACGTGGAGCTGCTCGTAGAATCGTTCCTCGCGGAGATCCGGGCGAAGAAGGGAGGGCGGCGCCTGCGGGTGACGCGCGAAGCGATGCGGGCGCTCGCGAGCCACGCCTTTCCGGGCAACGTGCGCGAGCTCCGGGCCGAGGTGATGCGGTGGGCCGTGTTCTGCGACGACGTGGTGAACGTGTCGGATCTGGCCCCGGACATCCGGAGCGGAGGCGGAAGCGGAAGCGGCGGCGGGAGCGGAAGCGGCAGCGGCGGCGGAAGCGGAAGCGAGGTGCGGCCGCTCCGGGACGTGGTCGAGGCTGCGGAGCGTGCAGCGCTCGCGGCCGCGCTCACGGCGGAGGGTGGCAACTTGAGCCGCGCCGCGCGGGCCCTCGGGATCGACAGGAACACGCTGAAGCGAAAGATGCGGGCGTTCGGGATGGCCGGCGAGGACGACGGCGAGCGCTAGGCCCTCACCGAACGCCGTCGTGCGCCGAGGCCGCGTCGATGCACGAGTTGAGGGCGTTCTCCTCGTCGCCGCACACGTCGTTGTTGCCGCTCATCGTCGAGTAGCGGGCATTCTTCTCGTCGCACGTGCCCTGCTCCTCGACGCACGTCGTGTAGGTCGCCCAGGCGTCGCCGCAATCGTAGGCGTCCGCCACGGCCTCCCGCGTCGCGTGCTGCTCGCACGTCTCGATCTCGCGCTGATCGTTGCAGTGTTCACACTCGCAGATGAGGTCGCAGATGACCTGCGCCCGGGAGCACCCCGCCGAAGCGGAAGCGAGCCCCAAAAGGAGGACGGCATTCACGAGGATCGTTCGAATCATGCTCCTACCTCCTTCAGTTGCAGCGTGAATACGCATTCTGCTCGGCTTCGCACGTGGTCGCGTCGTTCGCGCGGACGCCGAAGATCTTCCCCGTGCATTGGCCATTGCTGCAAACGCTCCCGCCGTTGCAGTCGGCGTTCGACATGCACATCCCCCCCGTGGGCTGGCTCGAACACTCCAGCAAGGGATCCGTGCAAGCGACGAACGTGTCGAACTCGTCGCCGCATCCGATGCCATACGCGGTGTCGCGTTGCCCCTCGTACGTCGCGATGCAGGCGTCGATGTCGGCCTCGTTGCCGCCGTAACACGCCTCCTGCCGCTCGCATAGATCCGCGATGTCGGGCGCGCACCCCGTCGCGAAGGCCACGACGAGGCCAAGCCCCGCGAAGAGCAAGTTCGTTTGTCCCATTCCTGCCTCCTCCAGCGAGTATAGGCATTTGGAAGACAAAGAAACGCAATTTCTGGGGACGAACCCGTGCTGGAAACTCGAATGACCACCCCGTCAGCGCGGGCGCGGCACACGGACGAGCTTATCGAGCAATCGATCGAGCACCCGATCCGGCGCGTCGCACAGACCCACGTGCACCTCCGACGTCTGGATCATCGTGCTGCGCGTGGCGACGAGCCACGAAAAACGCTCTTTCCGCGAGAGGAGCCCGATCGGCCCGGCGTCGGGCCCGCCCTCGCAGACGCGCGGAATCGCCGCGAGGTGGCGGCACACGGATTCGAGATCCACGTCCGGCGCGACCGCGAGGAGCCGCGCCTCGTCGAGCTCGATCCGCGCGCCGAGGTAATCGTGCGCGGCACAATGAATAATTACACCCGCATTGATGCATTCGCCCCGCTCGACGCGGGGGACGACACGCACGATGGCGTACTCAAACGAGCTCTTCGCGCGCACGTTCGGCCTCCGAGAGGATCGAGGGGAGCGCGGCGAGCCGCGCGGAGAGCCACGCGCCATACGCCGCGCGGTGGGCGTCGGGGGACGCGAATCCCATGTCGTCCGTGAGAAATTCGTCGGGGATCGCCTGCGCGACCCGGGTGACGAACGCCTCGGACCAAGCGGCCCGGAGGTGCGCCGCGGCCTCGGCGAGCGCCGTCGCCCACGGCAAGAGGACGTGCTTTCGTACGAACGTGAACGGATCCCGGCTCTCGGTGAGCGGATCCGCGGGGCCCCAGCCGTGGTGGAAATACAGGGACGCGCCGTGGTCGATGAGCCAGATCGCGCGGTGCCAGGTCAAGAGGTTCGGGTTTTTCGGAGTGCGGTCGACGTTCGTGACGAACGAGTCGAAGAGCACGACGCGGGAGGCATAGGCGGGATCCGGCGTCGGGCCCGCGACGGGGTCGAAGGTGACGCTGCCGGGCAGGTAATCGAGGGCGAGGTTCAGGCCCACGCTCGCGTCGAGCAGGTCGCTGATCTCGCGGTGCGGCTCGGAGCGGCCGAGCTCGGCGTCGAGCGTGATGAACACGAGCTCGGGGATGGAGAGCCCCGCGGCGCGCGCGAGCTCGCCCGCGACGAGCTCGGCGATGAGCGCCTTCGAGCCCTGGGCCGCGCCGCGAAGCTTGACGACGTAAAGCCCGTCGTCGTCGGCCTCGACGAGCGCGGGCACGGACCCTCCCTCGCGCAGCGGGGTGACGTACCGGACGGCGTTGACGGTGCGTAGCATGCGGGGCGCAGTCTAGAGCGCGTTCAGCTCGTTTCCATCGAAATTACGGCCTTGGCCGATCGGCGGCTCTTCCTGCTGAACCCAGACCACCGGCGCAGGCAGCGATCCGTTCGTCTGTACGAACCTCGAGCCTCGTAGCGCATCGATCGAGCGCCCCCCACCTCCGCATCCCGCACCTCCTCCCACCTCCGCATCCCCTCCGCCTCCGATGCCGCGGATGCAGGGCGTGCGCGAGGACAGCGGCATGCCGTATCTTTCGAAACACAATTTCTCTTGCAACAAAGTTGCATCTAGTCTATCCACTCCGCCCGCGGATGTCGGTCTCCAGGGGCGCGAACGAGGCTCCCGGCGGAGGCTCTTCGACATCCGTTACAGGGGATTTCGCCGCGGCGCTTCGCGCAGCGCGCGTGGTCTCCACCAAGCAAGGAGAAGCCATGAAGAACAGCTATCTTTGGGCAGGCGCCGTCGTGTCTTTTGCGCTGACCGGCTGCACCCTCTCACCCGCGGAGGACGAGGGCGCAGCGGCCGAGGCCGTGCTCCGCATCGCCGACGCGAACGATATCGAGCACGCCTGCGAGCATGCGCAGAATCCGTCCGGCGGCGCCTACACCAATGTGACCGCCGTCAGCAGCGGCACGCCGCCGTCGGTCTCCGAGCACGTGGCGTACAACATCACGCTGCCGGCCTCGGGCTCGAATTACAAGGGTAAGGTCAGCTTCACGGCCGGCGCGACCGAGGAGCACGGGATCTACGTGGATCCCTCCACGACCATCGTCGTCAAGCAGGGCACCACGACCGTCACGGCCGCCTGGTCGACGACGCTGAACAGCACCAATTGCCCCGCGTCGGAGGACGAGGACCTGCCGGACTACGAGACGGAGAACGTGGCGCTCTCGAAGGTCGTCACCTACAACTTCACGAACGGGGTGACGTACACCGTCGAGTTCGAGAGCTCGGCGAGCACCATGCTCGGCCTCTTCGAGGATCTCAGCGAGCAATGAACCGCGAAGCCCGCCGCGCGCCCCGTGCGCGCGGCGGGCTTCCCCTCTCCGCCACACGATCCTCCGGAGGAAGCGATATGCGTTCGGCACGGTGGTATGCCCTGGCGCTCGGCGCCATGAGCTCGATCGCGTCGTGGGCCTGCGTCGGCAAGGACGGGAACGGCCCAGTGGATATGGATCCCCGCGACGGCGGCGTCGCTGGAGGGCCGGACGGCGGGGTGGGCGGCTCCGGCGGCTCCGGCGGCTCCGGCGGCTCCGGCGGCTCCGGCGGCTCCGGCGGCGCAGGGGGCGGCGCGATCCCGCTCGAGCCTCCGTCGCCCGCGCGGATCGCGGCCGGCGACGGGCATAGCTGCGCCGTCAGCGCGGCGGGGGCGCCACGTTGCTGGGGATACAACGAATACGGCCAGCTCGGATACGGGACCGCGAGCACCCTCGGCGACGAGCCGGGCGAGATGCCGCCCGCAGACGTCGATCCCGGCGGGCCCGTGATCGAGGTGGTCACGGGAGGCGCGCACACGTGCGCGCGGCTCCTCGACGGGAAGGTCCGCTGCTGGGGCTACAACGAGTACGGCCAGCTCGGTCGTGGCGACGTCGCGTCCGTGGGAGACGAGCCCGGCGAGCTGCCGCCGGCCGACGTCGAGCTGGGGGGGCCCGTCACGCAGCTCGTCGCGGGCGGCCTGCACACCTGCGCGCTCCTCGCGTCGGGCGCCGTGCGCTGCTGGGGCGGCAATGATTACGGCCAGCTCGGCCAGGGACACACGCTCCCGATCGGAGACGAGCCGGGCGAGATGCCGCCGCCCGAGGTGCCGCTCGACGGCCCTGCGGCGTATCTCTTCACGGGATATACGCACACCTGCGCCCGCATGACGTCGGGCGCGCTGCGCTGCTGGGGCAACAACGAGCACGGGCAGCTCGGGTATGGCTCGACCAACAGCGTCGGCGACGAGCCAGGCGAGATGCCGCCGCCGGACGTACCCGTGGGCGGGCTCGTCGCGCGCGGGGCCGGAGGCGGAGAGCACACCTGCGCGATCCTGACGACGGGCGTGGTCCGGTGCTGGGGCGACAACACGCACTTTCAGCTCGGCGACCCGATGATCGAGAGCATCGGGGGTGCCCCCGGGCAGATGCCGCCGCCGGACGTCGCGCTCGGCGCGGGCACGCCCGTCTCGGTCGAGGCGGGGGACCGGTTCACGTGTGTCCTCTTTTCGGAGGGCGCGGTGCGCTGCTGGGGACTCAACAGCGCGGGCCAGTGCGGGGCCGGCATCACCACGTTCGTCGGCGACATGCCGGGGGAGATCCCGCCCGCTGAAGTTGCCGTGGGCGGCGCGTCCCCCGTGGTCGAGATGTCCGCAGGGTATTCGCACATCTGCGTGCGCCTCGATTCCGGCGCGATTCGCTGCTGGGGCAGCGGCGGCGCCGGGGCGCTCGGGCTGGGCTCCCTCGACGACGTCGGGTCTGACGAGACGCCGGCGTCGCAGCCGGACGTGCCCGTGTTTTGACAGGAGGCGCCGATGATCCGCGGGAGAGCGAAACGGATGGCGTGGATGCGATGGCTGCTCGCGATCTCTGCGCCCTGCATGGCCCTCGGCTGCGGGCCCCCTTCGTCGCGGCCCGGCTCGGGCGGCCAGGACGGCGGCGGCGAAGCGCCCGATGCCTCCCCGGGGGACGATCCCACGGTGGTGGCCTCGGTGCCGCCCCAGGGAGCGACGAACGTCTATCCCTTCGAGCTCTACCGCGAGGGTGCGGCGACGCTGCGGCGCAAGCGCGTGCAAGTGACGTTCAACGAGGCGATGGATACGAGCGCCGGGGCCGTGCCCCTCGCCGGTCCGGCAGGAGCGGTCCGCTCGATACCCGCGCAATGGTCCGCCGACGCGCGCACGCTCTTGCTGGAGATAGGGCCGCCCGATCCGATGGACGGCGGGTCGCTTCCCCTCGAATACGAGTCGTCGTACACGATCGACCTGCGCGCGCTCTCGAGCACCGCGGGCGTGCCCCTCGACGACGCGCAGCCGGGCCTCGCGAACGGGCAGCTCGGATTCACCACGGCCGCGCAAGACGGCCTGCTCGAGCACGCGTGTGGGCACACGTTCGAGGATCCGTTCGCCTACGTGGTCGCCACCCCGACCCCCGACAACGCGCCGGCCGTCGGGACGACACACAAGCGCTATACGCTCCAGTTGCCCGCGGTGGACATGGGCGCCGTCCACGCGGGCCACGTCTCCCAGAACATCCCGCTCGCGGGCTCCACCGACATGTTCACGTACACGCTCTTCCTGAGCGCCGACGTGTCCGCCCAGGTCACGGACGCCACGTCGGGCGAGAGCATTGCCGTCGCGTCCCTGGAGACCCCCCCGGTATGCGAGCTCATCCGGCACGCGCGCACGGCCGTGCTGACCGAAGGGCGCGAATACCTGCTGCGCTTCGAGACCTCGGATACCTCGACCTTCGAGCTGATTTTCGAGCGGGACCTGGTCGTGCCGTGAGGCCACGCGGGCCCCGCTCTCCTCATCGATGAGGCAACTTCCATGAACGCTCCTGCCCAATGTCTCTCTGCGAAGGCGCCACGCCGGCGTGCGCGCCATGCTCTCGGCGCAACCCTCCTTTCGTGCGCGCTCCTCGCGCCCCAGGTCTCCCGCGCGGAGCTGCCTCCCGATTGCCAGGAGCTCGGCCCTGCCCTGGTGGGCCACTCGTGCTTCCATGCCGAGTTCGGCCCCTACGCGACCGTGCAGGCCACGGCCGGGACCACCGCGACGGCCGAGACGCCGGACGTCGACCCCGTGCACACGCTCTTCGAGGTGATCTTGCCAGCGCCGCTCGGCGAGAACACGATCACGTACCGCGTGGCCTCGAAAGACCGCGCCGGCGCCTGGGCCATCTTCTCGGAGCCGTCCGTCCCCATCCGCGTCCTCGATCCCCAAGGCAACGAGCTCACGCCGCTTCTCGCGCAGGACATCGAACCCTGCGGTCCGCTCCAGCGAGCGCAGGTGTACCATTTCGAGGACGTGCGTTATCGGCTCGTGCTCGGGCCGGCGCCGGTGGACCGGGGGCCACTCGTCATCGAAAACGTGCAGGACTTCGTCACCTTCAACGGGCGCGACCTCGACGGCGACGGTCATGGGGATCCGAGCGATACGGTCGTCACCATGTGCGTCCCCCCGCCCGGATACGTGAGCAACGACGGCGATTGCGACGACATGGATCCCGCGGTCCACCCCGGCGCGCTCGAGCTCTGCGACGGGGTCGACAGCAATTGCAATGGCGTACCCGATGACGTCGGTTTGCCGTGCTCGACCGGCGTGGGCCTCTGCAAGACGAGCGGGAAGCTCGCCTGCGGGCCGAGCGGCGCGCCCGCCCTCTGCTCGGCCTCGGCGGGGTCTCCCTCCACGGAGACGTGCGACGGCCTCGACGAGGATTGTGATGGCGTTCCGGACGGGGACGAGGCCGGGCTCTGCAGCGAGTTCGCGGACACGCCGCGCTGCATCTCGGCGCAGGGCGCCCACCTCTGCGGCTGCGCGCGCGACGAGGACTGCGGCGACGCGGCGAGCGGCCGCATCTGCGATCCTGGGCAGCGCCGGTGCGTGAACGGCTGCGTCGACCAGCCAGGCCGGAATGGCTGCCCGGTCGGGCTGGTCTGCTCCTCGCCGGATCCAGCCAACCCCGGCGTGTGCCAGCCCGAGGGCGGCGGCTGCACGAACGACGACCATTGCCCGGGCGATCAGATCTGCGATGTCGCGGAGGCGCAGTGCGTGGACGCCGCGCAGGCCACTCGGGTGGACGCGGGGTGTGGTTGTCGCGTGGGGGAGATGTCCTCCGCAGACGCGCCGACCTGGCTGCTCGTCGGGATCGCGGCGCTCCTGCTCCGCATCCGGCGGCATGTCGCTCGCTCCCGGGGCCGGCGCCCGGCTGCACTGCTCTCGGCCGCCCTCCTGCTCGGCGGGTGCGGCAGCCGGGTGGAGGTCGTGGACGGCAGGCGCGCTGAAGATGCCTGTGTCCCCCGGCTGGGGGATCCGATCCTCGAGCACGCGTGCAACCACGTCATGTTCGGCGACCTGCAGGAGGTGGTGGCGGGGGAGGTCGCCGACGCGGCGCTGCCTGACGTCGACGAGATTCACACGGCTTTTCGCGTGGTGCTCCAGCCGGAAGGCGATCGCCATGGCGGCGTGGTTTCGTATCGCCCGGCGCGTGACGGCGAGCACGCGCTCTTGATGTCCCCCAAGGTCGCGGTGAGCGTCACGCGTGGCGAGGCAGCTCTCCCGTTGACCGTCACGCAGATCGAGCCGGAGGCTGCATGCGAAGCGTTGGAGGCGGCAGTCGTCGTGGATCTCGCGGAGGACGAGATTTACGTGCTGCGCTTCGGGCCGAGCGAGGCTGCGGAGGTGGTCCTCTTCATCGAGCACCTCGGCACGTTCGCGGACGACGCGTGGGCGGAGCGTTGCTCCGCAGCGGATTGACGACCGGCAGTCGGCTCGGTGGTGGTGCGCGTGGGGCAGACAAACCTGGATTTACCCGACGTCTAGTTCCGGTGCGCTGCGTCCTCTTCGAAGATTCGTTCGAGCTCCGCGCCATACTGCTTCGCCGACTCGACGAGCGCCTTCTCGTCGTGGCGGTGGACGTACACCTTGCGGATCTGCGCCTCGTCGTATTCGGCGAACATGCGCACGGTCTCGCGCGCGTCGTCCGAGGGCAGGCCGAGCTCCTCGAGCGTGATCATGGCCGCCTCGAGGCTCCCGGCGAAGGTCTCCCGGATGATGTTCGTGACGCCCGCGCCGAGCAGCGCGTACGCGTGCTGCCGATTGCGGGCGCGCGCGACGATCCTCAGGTGCGGGAAATGCGACTGCACGACGTGGAGCGTGCGCATCGAGGCGTCCATGTCGTCGATCGCGAGCACGATGAGCCGCGCCCGCTCCGCGCCCGCCGCGCGGAGGAGATCCACGCGGGAGGCGTCGCCGTAATAGATTTCGTTTCCGTACCGGCGGACGAAATCGACGTGCGTGGGGCTCGCGTCGAGCGCGGTGAACGGGATGTGCTTGAGGCGCAGGATACGGCCGACGATCTGCCCGAAGCGGCCGAACCCCGCGATGATGACGCTGCTGCCCTCGTCGTAAATCTTGTCGAAGGAGCGGCGATCCGCGGCGGCGAGGCGCTTCGTGATGCCGTCGCGGGCGAGGAAGAGGAGCGGCGTCATGGCCATGGAGAGGGTGACGACCACGATGAGCAGCTCCACGGTCTCGGGCTGCATGACCTTGGCGCCGCGGGCCACGCCGAAGATGACGAACGCGAACTCGCCGCCCTGCGAGATGGCCACGCCGAGGCTCGTCGCCGATCGCCGGCTGAGCTTCGCCGCGACGCCGAGCGTGGAAAGGACGACCATCTTCACCAGGACGAGCGCAATGACGAGGCCGATCACGAGGAGCGGGCGGTCTTTGATCAGGCGCAGGTTCGCGGACATGCCGACGGCCATGAAGAACAGGCCGAGGAGCAGGCCCTTGAACGGCTCGATGTCGGCTTCGAGCTCGTGCCGGTACTCCGAGTCGGCGAGGAGCACGCCGGCGATGAACGCGCCGAGCGCCATCGAGAGGCCGACGCTCGCCATGATGAGCGCGGTGCCGAGGACGACGAGGAGCGCGGTGGCAGTGGAGAGCTCGTGGCTCTGGGCCTCGGCGATGAAGCGGAAGGCCGGGCGCAGGAGGTAGCGGCCGGAGATGACGAGCCCCGCGATGACGGCCACGATGACGAGGCCGTGCGTGAGCGGACTGCCCGTCGAGGCCGAGGGCGCCGCGCCGAGCAGAGGGACGAGCGCGAGGACGGGGATGGCCGCGACGTCCTGGAAGAGCAGGATGCCGAACCCGGTGCGGCCGTGCGGCGTGCCGAGCTCGTTTTTCTCGCCGAGGATCTGGGTGGCGATGGCCGTCGAGGACATGGAGACGCCCACGCCGGCGACGACGGCCGCGGGGAAGGGCGCGCCGAGGGCGAGGCCGAGGAGCGTGATCGCCGCGGTCGTGAGCGCGACCTGGGCGCCGCCGAGGCCGAAGACGGTGCCCCGCATGCTCCAGAGGCGGCTCGGCTGGAGCTCGAGTCCGATGAGGAACAGGAGGAAGACGACCCCGAGCTCGGCGGTGTGGAGGATCTGGTCGACGTCCTGGATGAGCCGGAGGCCCGACGGGCCGATCAGCGCGCCGGCGGCGAGGTAACCGAGCACGGTGCCGAGGCCGATGCGCCGGAAGACGGAGACGGCCACGACGGCCGCGACGAGGAAGATGGCGGATTGTGTCAGCATTGCGCGGAGATCGAGGAGAAGAGACGAGCGTGACGGAAAAACCCTGCGGCGACCATCAGGGGAGCGCCCCGATCCCGACGATCGCCTGCGAGACCTCTGCCCATTTCGGCGACGAAGGCTCGATCATGTCGAAATGATCGGCGCCCTCGAGCACCTTCAGCGTGATGTCCTTCTCGCCGGCCGCCTTCGCGGCGTCGAGGTAATGGGAGCTCATCACGAGGGGGACGATGGCGTCGTCGGTCCCGTGGACGAGGATCTGTCGTACGCCGATCGGCAAGAGAGCACGCGGAGACGCCTCGGCGTACCGCGCAGGGACCTCGGTCGGGCTGCCCCCGAGGAGCTTCGCCGCCGCGCCGCCGCAGACGCCGAGGTCAATGGATTCGGCGAGATCGAGGACGCCAGCGAGGGAGACGGCGCCGGCGACGGGGAGGGGATTCGAGCCGCGGAGGGGATTTCCGGCGGCGAGCCGTGCGCGGGCCGCGACCCAGACGGCGAGCTGCGCGCCGGCGGAATGGCCGACCGTGAAGACCTTCGTCGTGTCGAGGTGGTGCGTCGGGGCGAGCTCGCGAAGGGTGTCCACGGCGAGGCCGACGTCGGTGAGCGTGCTCGGATACCCACCGCTGCCGAGGCGGCGGTATTCGACGTTCCAGGTGGCGACCCCTGCCTTGGTGAGGGATTCGCTGATGCCGTCCATGAGGTCCTCGCGATACCCATCGGCCCAGCAGCCGCCGTGGAGGATCACCATCACGGGGTGCGGGCCTTCGCCTTGCGGGACGCGCAGCTCCCCGAATTGAGAGGGCTCGGGGCCGTACGCGTGGCGCAAGGGCCCGGTCGGCGTAGCGCCGCCGGACGAGGACGCGGGCTCCGGGGGTTTGCCAGCCTCGGGGCCGGCGCAGGCGGAGAGGAGCGCAAGGGAAACCACGAGGTCGAGGCAGCGGAGCGGAGCGTGGTGAGCGGCGCGCGGGCGCATCGTGCCCCTTGTATCAGAACGGCTGAGTCGTGGTCTCATGTTGACGCCGCTGCGCTGGGGCGTTGCCCCAGGCCCCAGCAGGGGCTGTCCGCCCCTGCACCCGGACCAGCCAGGGGCTGGACCCAGGACGATGAACTGCGCGATGCGCAGTTCATCGCACAGGCCCGGTCGAGACCGGTAGCGACCTCGCCAACCAAGACAGCAGCGCTGACGTCTCGACGGGCGGGGCGGTCCCACCGGCCTGTGGGAAGAACTGCGCATCGCGCAGTTCTTCCCCCTGAGGTCCAGGGCTTGCCCTGGTCCGGGTCGAGGGGCGGATAGCCCCCGCGGGGTCCGGGGCGGCGCCCCGGCGAGGCGCTCCTGGAGGAACGCGCAGCTCAGGGCAGGGGACAGAGGGTCGTTTCTCCGTCTGGCCGCGCGTCCCGGACCACATTTCCCGCGGCGTCGAAGAGGATCGTGCGTTGTCCGCGACGCTCTTTCAGGTTGCCGTTCGTGCAATAGAAAAACTCTTTCGCGTCGAGGCCCTGCTCGTCGTAGACCAGCGCCGAGCGGACGGCTCCCTTGCCGTCGACGCGGCGCACCCATCGCCCGACGCCCCGGCCGCGCTCGTACCGGCCGGAGAGCTCGATCCATCGGTCGCCGTCGCGCTCCCATGTGACCGCTGGGCCGTCGAGGTGCAGGTCCTTGATGCGGAAGCTGTCGCAATGCGCGGGGTCCTTGCAGACGCGAAATTCGCCGTTCGCCCAGCCGCCCTCGTATTGCCCCGACCAGCGCAGGGCCCCGGTCGCCGCGTCCTTCACCGTCCAGTCCCCGATCATGCCGCCGTTCTTGCACATGCCGGTCACCCGGTCGTCGTCGACGACGCGCTCGCAATGGCCGTTGGACACGCGATTGCAGAGGTTTTCCTGGCCGACCACGTGCGCGGGCAAAAGCGTGGTGTCCACTTGCGGCGGCGATGGCGTCACGGCCGCGCATTCGCGGGGGAAAACCCGCGTGATGGGGCCGATGAGCATGTTTCCTTCGAGAAAGAAGAGGGCGACGATCAGGGCGGCCGTGAGGAGGCGCAACACGAGACGGATGCGGCGATCGTCTTTTTTCATGGGTTCAAGGCGTCCCGGCAGAGCCTGTCGACGCGCGCGAGCAGGGTGGGGAGCCGGTGCGGGCCGTGCATCGACCGGATCCACGCCGCCGCCTCGTCCGGCGTCGCGCCCGCGGCCGTGACGTGGAGTGGTTTTTCACTCTTGCCCCGCTTCACCGCGACGGCCGGCGCGTCGCCGTGGAACGCGGTCTTCGCCACGCCGACGACCACGACGCGCCTGCCGAGCGCCTCGAAGAGCCGCGCCCCGAGCCCCGGCCGCCCGTCCGCCGAGAGCCACACGTAGCCGTCCACGACGACAACCTCGGGCAGCGGGTCGACCTCTCGCAACAAGCCGAGGAGCGGGGGAAGCTCGCGCCGGTAGAAGGCGCCGGGCTCGTAGGGCGCGACCTCGTCGATACGTGCGGTGAGCTCGCGCGCGGCGGCCGCGTCGTCCCAGCGGTGGAAGAGCAGGCCGGCGGCGACGGCGAAGGTGTCGTCGGGAGCGTAGGCGACGTCGACGCAGGCGAGCATGGTGCCGAAGGGTAGCTCGATTTTCAGAGGGTGTTCCACAGGCTGCTGCGTGGCTCGATGCGTCGGTCGGCCTCGCTCGACGTACGGTGTCGGCGCTTCAATGCCGGATCCACCATGGCCGAGC
Source organism: Polyangium sp. 15x6 (assembly GCF_029960785.1). GTDB lineage: Bacteria > Myxococcota_A > Polyangia > Polyangiales > Polyangiaceae > Polyangium. Next base: position 8,423 of record NZ_JASBQE010000103.1, on the reverse strand, counting down.
GCCGCGACCTGCTCTTACTTGGCAACGGCGCTGCCGACCGCAAGGGAGCTCGTGACCCACTGGTAATCGCGGACGACCATGAAGGCCGGTAGTTTACCAGCCTCGCGGCCCCGCGGGTACGTTTTGCGTTGAGGTGCCACTCCGACCTTGGCATCATCACGTGATGGGGGACCTACCGCCTGGGCCGCGCACCAGCCTCACGAGCCTCGTTCGATACATGCGGGATCCCATCGGCTGCATGGAGCCGATCACGCAGAAATACGGCGGTACGTTCACCTTCCCGGGTGATCCCCCGCTCGTGATGACCGGCGATCCTGCGGGCATCAAGGCCATCTATACGGCCGATCCGGACACGTTCGAGCCCCTCAACCAGGACCTCGGCGTCTTCGTCGGCCCCCGCTCGCTCATCCTCGCGAGCGGGCAAAGCCACAAGCGAGCGCGCAAGCTCATGATGCCCCCGTTCCACGGAGCCCGCATGCGCGCCTATGGCGAACAGATGGTGCGGCTCACCGAGGAGCGCGCGGCGGGCTTCCAGATCGGACAAACCGTCACGATGTCCGACGTCATGCAGGAGCTCTCGCTCGACGTCATTCTGCAGGTCGTCTTCGGCGTCACCGAGCGCGCCGGCATGCAGGCGCTGGCCAAGCTCTTGCTCGAAATCACGAATGGCATCTCGCCGCTCCTCGCCCTCTTCCCCGCGCTGCGCCGCGAATTCGGGGGCATCGGCCCCTACGCGCGCTTCATGGAGCGACGCCGCCGCCTCCACGCCGCGCTCGACGAGCTCATCGCGAAGGGTCGGGCCACGGGGCCCCGCGAGGACATCCTGAGCCTCTTGCTCGCGGCGCGCACCGAGGACGGGCAGCCGATGGATGACGACGAGATCCGCGATCAGCTCATCCTCCTCGTCTTCGCCGGGCACGAGACGACGGCGATCGCCGTCGCGTGGGCCCTCTACGCATTGCATCGGCCCGAAAACGCCGCCGTGCTCGGGCGCCTCCGCGACGAGCTCGGCTCCCTCGGGCCCGATCCCGAACCGGAAAACCTCGGAAAACTCCCGTACCTCGAGGCCGTGTGCAACGAGACGCTCCGCCGCTATCCGCTCGCGCCCGCGCCGGCGCCCCGCAAGCTGCTCCGGCCCCTCGATGTGATGGGCTACAGCCTGCCGGCCGGCACGGGCGTGGTCGCGGCGATCTCGGTCGCCCATTTCCGCGAGGACGTCTATCCGGAGCCGCAGCGGTTCTCGCCCGAGCGATTCCTCGACCGCCAGTACTCGCCATTCGAATTCCTGCCGTACGGCGGCGGCGCGCGGCGCTGCCTGGGCGCGGCCATGGCGAGCTACGAGATGAAGCTCGTGCTCGGGACGCTGCTCGGGCGTCACAAATGGCGGCTCGCGTCGCTGAAGCCCGATCACGGCGCCGTGCGCGCCGCCAATGCGGGGCCGAGGCACGGCGTGCGGATGATCGTCGAGGAGCGCCTTTCCTGAGCCCACGGGCCCGTGCGTACGTCAGAACGGTTCGAACGCGTCGTAATGGCGGATGCGGGCGATCTTTCCATCACGCGTATCGAAGAAAAACGCGCATGCCGCGCGCATCGTCGCGCCCTTCGCGAGCGAGCCGAGCTGCATCGCGAGGACGCCCGTCCACTCGAGCTCCAGCACGGCCTGCGTCGCGTCGCCGAACGCGCGAAACACCCGGTAGCGCTGCTCGGCGAAGATCGTCTTGCCCCGCTCGACCCCCGCCCGCATCGCCGGTAGGTCCCGCCGCGCGCCCGCGGCGAACACCCGGTTCGGCAGCTCCTCCTCCTCGACGTCGTCGGTCACGAGCCCCAGGATGTCCCCGCCGGCCTCGACCGTCTTCACGAACGCGAGGGCGAGATCGACGGCGGGCGAAACGTTCGGCGCTTCTTTCATGCGCACGACGTAGGGTCGAAGGGCGGGGGTATCCAGACCTGCCGAGGCGGGCTCGCCCTTCACTCCTTCGGCGCTTTTGGCCCCGTCGGCCCCGGAGCCTCGGGCCTTCGCGGGGGACGTGTCCGCCGCGGCAGCTTTCGTTCTTCCGGCGGGAAGTTCGCGTCACGGACGCGCTGCACCAGCGTGCGGAAGACACGCTCGAGGCCCACGGCGATCTCCGGCTTCTCCCCGCAAAGCGTGAGCGCGGCCGCCACGGATTCGAGCGTCGAGACGTACTCGCGCCTCGGCTCGGCGCGCAGCCGGCCGTAGATCGAGGGCTTCGTGGGCCGCAGGTTCATGCGGTTCAGCTTGTTCAACCAGGGATTGCGCCACCACAGCGTCTTCGCTTTCGACCACGTCCCGTCGATCACGATGATCCCCTCGAGCTCCTTCGGGTCGACGGGCGCGCCGCGCCTCGTGGTGACGTCGCTCTGCGCTTCGCTATCGGGGAAGAGGACCGCCCACTTGCGAGGGTCGACGTCCTCCTCGCCGAGCGCGTGCCCCAGGTTGCGCCAGCTCAAGCCCACGACGAGCTCGGCCTTCGGCAAGCTCGCGATCAGGATCTGCGCCGAGCCGAGCAGCGCGTCCTGCTCCTGCGGGTGCTGCAAGATGAGCACGCGGCGGTCCGTCGGGTACGAGACGATCCGATCACACACGCAGGCAACGGTCGGGCGGCGGCAGGTGTCACAGGCGGGGAGCACGGCGTCACGTTACCACGCCGAGGGGGCAGGGGATCGTCTCAGCGCGTCGCGGCCTCGCACATCGTGACCTCCGGGACGAACACCGAGAGCACCTCGCCGCAACGACAGGGCAGATAGACGCTCCCGACGAACGCGCTCAGGTTGCGCCGGGATTCGAGCTCCTCGCCGTCGGGCAGGTGCACGACGAGAGCGCGTTTCCGGAAGGTGACCGCGAGCCCGTCGGCCTCGTGCTTGCCAGCGAACGAACCGTGGTCGAAGGCGCCGAGCAGCGTGAAGAGCCCGTCCTCTCGCAGCTTCGCGCGGGAGGGCGAGCGAAACCCGCGAGAGACCTGGAGGACCGGATCGAGCTGCGGGACGTCACCTTCGAGCGGGAGCCTCTCGAGCCTGGAGAGCTCCTGGTTGCCGAACCAGTGAATGCCCCGCCGTCCGTAGAGCTGGAAGAAATAGGGAATGTCGCCGCGGGCGAGCTGCTCCGTCTCCGCGTCGAGCAGCGGCGGCCATAACGACGACGCGTCCGAGCGCGCGCGGACGTATTCGTCGGTCCCGCGCAGGCAAACCCGGATGGGCATCTCCCCGAGCTCGGGGAGGCTCGCGAACACGTCGGCGATCTTGCGGGCGTGGCGATCGAGGAAGCCGAGCATGCTGCGGTAGGCGCTCGCCATGGCGACCAGATCGGCCGGGTCGACGGGCTTGCCGAGATACGGCAGCACGCGCCGGACGCCGGCGGCGTGGCGGCAGACCGCGGCGTATTCGGGATCGGCGTCCGGCAAGAGCTTCGTCTCGGTCGGGAGCGACAGCTCGGCGAGGATCATCTCGATGTCGAGCGGCGCGAACACCACCTCTCCGCGCGCATCGACGCCGAGCACGAGGTTTTCCCAGTGCAGGTCGGCGACCCCGAGAAAGCTCCAGAGCGCGAGCGAGCGGCCCACGATACGCGCGAGGCCGCGCCTCTGCTCGGGCGAGGGTAGGGGCAGCGGTTCCAGCGTGACGGCCTCCACCTCGCCGCCGTCGCGGGCGCGCGGGGAGGAGAACTTCAGATCGGGGAGAAAGCCGAACGCGCCGGCGCCGAGCCCGTCCCGCTCGGCGGTCTCGGCCAGGAAGCGCCGGAGCGGGCTTTCCGCCGCGAGAAGGAGCCACTCCCAGAAGACCGTGCGGGGCTTCGAGATGCGGCCGTCACGGCGGGTGACACGGCGACCGAAGTTGTGGGCGTCGCCGAGGTGGGGGCGGGCGTCGGGCATCGGGGGGCGATTGTACACGGAACACGTTTGGCGGCACGGCACCGGGCGAGCGGCAGCCCTGCGCCAAGGGCTTGACTTCCTGGAACCAGCTGCGTAATTGAACGTTCGCCCAATTCTGGGAAGCCGCGATGCGGTGTCGGAGGTATTCGTGAAGGTGGTGGTGGTCAGGACTCTCATGCTGGTGAGCGCGCTCGGCCTCACGGGATGCGTCTCTTTGTTGGGGGAGCTCGTCGGGGGTTCCGGCAGCAAGGCGAACGAAGCCGCGAGCGAGGACGCGAAGGAGGCCCCTGCCGCGCCGGGGAGCAAGGACTACGTCGATCCCGGCGCCTGGGAGGGCCCGCTCCACCAGAAATACGCGGGCCAGGTCGTGTTCTCGTCGAAGCCCATCCCCAAGGACGGCGCCGACGACAGCAGCATCTACACCGAATACACGCTCGGCGATCCGCTCTACGCGCGCTTCTGGTCGAAGGAGTCGCCGCACAACCTGATGCCGAAGTGCGACAATCGCCAGCGCCACATCCTGCGGATCGACGTGAACGGCGAGAACGCCGGCAAACCGGCGTCGCAGATCTCCTCCTTCGACCTCATCGAGTTCAACGACAACAAGGTGCGGACCATGGCCAGCCTCACGGGCGAGCTCGAGGTGCCGTTCACGAAAGCGTCGACCGTGACGTTCACCAAGGCGGACAACGACACGCGCGCCCTGCGCGAGTTCAACGCCATCATGGTCCCCAAGCTCAAGGAGGGCGACAACACCGTGCGCGTGCTCGTCAGCATGGATTGCGGCGCCTCCCGCGACACCGACCCGCTGGTGGCCGAAGGGACGCTCAAGGTGAAGGTCAAGCCCGGCGCCAAGCAGGAGTATCTCGCGAAGTACGGCGCCCAGCTCGCCCCGTCGCCGCACCCGGAGAACGACAAGCTCGCGCCGGAGATCACGAAGCTCGTCGACGACAAACCGGATTGGGACAATGAAATCGTGCTCGGCTCCCGCGTGATTTCGGCGCAATGGGAGCCGATCCGGAACCAGATCACGGGCGTGCTCACGCACTACACCCTCGATGCCGCCGTCGTGGTGCGGTTGAAGAAGGAGAAGGACGAGAACGCGTGCCGCGTCTTCAACATCGGGATCACGCGTGACGCGGCAGGCGGCTCGATCCGCTGGGGCGGCGTCGGCTCCGACATGCCGTTCCCCTGCATGAACGCCCCCAAGTGATCGCGAGGGCCAAACCCGTCAAAGGGCGGACGAGGAAGCGGCGCGGCGCATGCCGGTGATGGCCGCGACGGCCTCGACGAGGTGCTCCTCGACGGCCGCGAGGGTCTCGTGCTCGGGCGCCGCGATCGTGCCGGCGATCGCGGCGAGCTCGTGGAGCGGCGCGAGGCTGTAACGAACGACGAGGAAGATGCTGCTCTGAACGGGCATGCGCAGCGCGCGCGCGGGTTTGCCGGTGAGCGCGGCGAGCACGAGCGAGCTGCGCTCCAGGAACGGGAGCAGGGAGCCGGACAACGTCTCCTCGTCGAGGTGGCCTTTCTCCATGAACGAGCGCTGGATCAGCATCACGGCGTCCCGGTGCTCGCGCGCGAAGCGGAAGCCCGTGCGCACGGCGCGATGGACGAGCTCCTCGGGCGTGGCCGGGCGCTCGGCGAGCGACGCGGTGAGCGCCTCGCCGAGCGAGCCGAGCTCGCGGAGCATGCCGCGCACCACGGCGCGGTAGAGCTGCTCTTTCCCGCCGAAGTAATGGCTGACGAGGCTCTGGCTCAGCCCCGCCTCGACCGCGATGTCGCGGAGGCTGGCGCCGTCGATGCCACGGTCCGCGAAGAGCCGCCCTGCCGCTTGGAGGATCCGCTTCTTGGTGGTCTCGGGATCAGCCTTGACGGGACGGGCCACGACGAGAAGGCATCGGGGTACGGGCACGCGCCGTCAAGTGTTCCCTGGAGGAAAACGCGAAATCCCGGGGGAAAGGCCTTGCCGAGGCGCCCCACGGTGATCCTGTACCGCGCGGGCGCTCTGTAGTAGAGCCCCGCCGCGATGAACCTCTCCAAGACCATCAGCTCCTCGTTCCTCCTCGCCACCATCGTCCTCGGCGTCGCTTGCGGCGGAGGCACGACGCCCGCCCCCGAGACGCCCGCGGATGCACCGGCGGCCGCGCCCGCCCCGGCGCCTGCCCCGGAGCCCGCGCCGGCCCCGGCGGCCGATGCGGAGCCGAGCGCCAAGGCCCCCGCCGCCGCCGAAGCCCCGAAGCCCGCGGCCGAGGTCATCGCGCCGCTCACCAAGCCGGCCTCGACGTATCAGATCGCTGGCAAGAGCCTGAGCGAGATCGAGCAACCGGACCTGCGCGAGGCATTCAAGGCGAGCCCGTGGAAGACGGTCGACGGCACGAATAGCTACTTCGTCGAGGGCCTGTACGAGGCGCACACGTTCGAGGTCGCGAACGGCGCCAAGAAGGCGCGCGTGCGTCTGGTGCGTCCCACGAAAAAGCCCGAAAAGTCGGGCATCGCGAACCTCACGCCGCGCTCGCTCATCGACGGCGACGCGGCAAAGGAGCACGGGCTCGACGACTTCAAGGGCGCCGCGATTGGCGTCGTCGCGGACGAGCCGGCCGACGTGATCCTCGCGATCGCGCTGGAGAAGGGCACCGAGGCCGACGCCAAGAAGGCGCTCGCGACGGTGCTCCCGCCCGCGGGCAAGGCGAAGAAGTAGGTCGCATCGTAGCAAACCGACGGACCGTGCCCGCGGGGATACGGTCCGTGATCCTCGTGTCGCTCTCGGTCCTCACCGTGTCTTCGTTTGGCGGCGCGTACTCGGAACTCCTCGTCGCAGAGGCGTGCCTCGGCCACCACAGCACGCCCTTCCGAGCGTATCGCGCACGACATCACGCGCGGTAGCTCGCTTCGCACCCTCCTCCTTGCTCGCCACCCACGCTTCGCGGACGCAGCGGGCATGTGGATTGCCTGGGCCGAGGTGCAAGCGAGGAGCTTACCGTGAAAACGAGATTGTCGAACACGTGCATTGGTCTCGGCGTTGCTCTCCTTCTCTGCGCCGCGCCCGCGGCCGCGCAGGATTCCGTGGGTGCGGACGCCGCGCAGGCGGGCAAGGTGCCGCCGAGCGACGTCAGGGTGGGCGGCTACGCGGGCCTGTTCTCGGCTTACGAGCTTGGCGCCATGGCTGGTATTCACGTTCAGTATCGGCTGGGGATGTTCGAGGTCGGCGGGTTTGGTGAGGGAGGCACCGAGTTCATGAGCCAGTACGCTGGTTTCGGGGCGACGGGCGGGCTCGCGTGGCGCGCTCCTTTCGGCTTGCGCCTCACCGCGAGCGCCGTATTGGGGCTCCACGCCTATCAAAACGTGGGGGCACGCATCTTCAGCCAGGATCCGGGAGCCGACGGGACCATCCCCTTCGCGGGTGCGCGTATCGGCGCGAGTTACGTCTTCGGCCGCGGTCCGAATCACGTCGAGGTCGGGCTGATGGGGCTCTATGAAGGAGATCTCTATCACTCGAGGGTCACCACGCATTACACGGCAGTGGACTGGGACCACGGCGATTCCACCGAAGAGACGTCCATGCACACCCTCGGGACCGATCGACTCGGCGCGCTCGTCACCGTCGGCTGGACGCGCGACTTGTTTTGAGCGCTCTCCGAGGTCACGCGGCGGCCTGCTCCCAGGCGGCAGCGAGGGCGAGGATGCGCGCATTCTCGGGGACATTCTCGAGGTAGCTCCGACGCAGTTCGGGGTCTTGGACCTTTGCCGCGCGAGAAAGCAAAAGGTCACGGGCCTCGAGCAGCCCGCTCGTCCAGATAATCGCAAATCGCCGACGATTCGTGGAGGATCTCGCCGTCTTCGAGGATCAGGGTCGGGACCTTGGCCAGGGGTTGACCGCGCGCAAGCGCGGATCCGTCCACGGATCGGTCTCCACGAGCACGATCTCACCCGCGAGCCCGAGCTCATGGGCGGCGATGCGGATCTTGCGAGCGAAGGGGGAGGTGAAGGCGAGCCAGAGCTGCATCGGTGAAGGATGCGCGATTTCGGCGATGGAGGCTCTTTTATGCTGGCAAATCACAGCCTGAAAGCAGGTTCGAGCTTTCGGGCCTGCAAAAACTCCGCGGCGGTCGACCGGCACCTCGTTCGGACATGCACGAACGATGCAAAGGACGTGTCGGGGCTCACTTTGAAAACGTCCGAACGATGCACAGGAAGCCCGGCGCGACGTTCGGACGCGCCCGAGGACGCCGGCGAGCCTGCGGCGCGCCGTTCGAAGCCCCAGAACCTCATGGCGGCGCGTCGGTGCGTGGTTTGGAGCTGTCCGAAGGCGTGTTTCAGGGCGCCTGTGCATCGTTCGAGCCTGCTCGAACGCCGGATCCCGATCTCGGGGCGGAATTTGCCACCTGCAGAGGCGAAATTCCGGCGCTCAGCCCATCGCGATCCCCAAGCGGAAGCCCCTGAGCGCGCGCGCGGGGCGTTGCCCCGCACCCCAGCAGGGGGCTGTCCGCCCCCTGCACCCCGGACCAGGCACGGCCTGGACCGAGGGCGGATGAACCG
>NZ_JASBQE010000102.1 GCF_029960785.1 Polyangium sp. 15x6 | reverse complement strand
GGGCTTCGGCGCGGCCTTCGCCGTCGTCGCCGGGGCCGGGGTCGCCGCCGGGGCGGGCGTCGCCGCGGGCGCGGGCGTCGCCGCTGCTGCCGGGGCTTCCGCGGGCGCGGCGGCTGCGTTCGTCGCGCCTGCCGCCTCCGTTCCCGCCGCCGACTCGGCCTTCTTCTCTTCCGGCGCGGCCTGCGCGGGCGCCTCGGCTTGCGGCTCCTCGGCGGCCTTCACGGGCTCCTGCGTCCCGGCACAACCTGCGATCATCGCGCTCGCGCCGAGCGCCGCGAGGGTTTCGTAGATGCTTTTTGCGTTCATCGTCTGCTCCTCGATGCTTGCACCGAAACCTACGGCTGCCACCCCCTCGCGGTTCCGCTGCCCTGGATCCGCGCCCCTCCCCGAGCCTTCGGCGTCGCTCCTCTACTCTCCGCCCGAAGGGCCCGCGGCGGCAACAAGAAAGGCTTGACAGCCCTCCGCGCTTGCCTTCGCCGGGTGACGCCGCGCTTCGCGTGGCTGCTGTCCGCTCTCACGGCATGCCTCGGGTCCGGACCGCCCGTCTGGACGTGCCGGGTCCGACCTGCACAGCCTTCATGGCCCGCAGCATGCACCGGGACACACGCAAGGCGAGACTCGTTCTCGGTAAGGACCTCGAGCATTTGCTGAGGAGGAAGCAATGACCACCGGACGAATCGTGGCGGCCCTCGTGGCTTTCGCCGCACTGGGAGCGCCGTCGTTGGCCCACGCGCAGAACACCCGGGCAGGCCTGCCTCCTGCCGATCAGCCCGCCATCCGCGGGATCCCGAGGCCGACGTCGTTCTCCGTGGAAGGCGGCGCCGGCATCGTCGGATTTCTGGGCGGCGTCGGCGCCCTCGGCCCAGGCTGGAACGTGCGCGTCACCGGCGCCATCAACGATCGCTGGGCGATCGAGGGCAACTACCTCGGCAGCACCAACACCCGCGCCGACACACGCACCCAGCTCGTGATGACGTCGCTCGACGCCGGCGTCCGTTACAACCTCGCCGACGCGGACCGCCTCCCGCTGCAGCCCTTCATCGTCGGCGGCATCGGCTACGCCGGTTTCGCGGGCGACTACGGCGACAATTTCACGCTCGTCGTCCCCGTCGGCGTGGGCGCGGACCGTATGCTCACCGAGAACATCAAGGTCGGCGCGCGCTTCAACTACCGCCCGGCCTTCTTCGACAACATGGGCTCGCCCATCACGCCGGTGAACGACGAGCCCGGCGCCGACACCTGGTCCCTGCTCGCCCAGATCGGCGGCGGCTTCTGAGAGGGTGCTGCCACAGCGTAGCGCCGGGGTTTCACCCCGGACCCGACCAGGGGCTCTTCGCCCCTGGACCCGAACCAGGGCACAGCCCTGGACCTCTGGTGCATCGACCGCGGTGCGGTCGATGCAAGAACACCCTCTGAGCAGTCCTGATCATTAAGGAGGAGAGGCGGACCCGCGGGGGGCCGCCTTCTTCCGATCGGGACGTACGACTCAGCGGCCTGCCACGAGCCGTCGTCCGAGCGCGCGCACCGTGAGCGGCGCTGATCCTTCCACCTTGTTGTTCACCAGCACCATGAGGCTCCGCCCCTCGCGGGCGCATCGGGCCGCGACTTGCGCGACGTCGGCGCGGGTCTCCTCGTCCGTGGCCACGATCTTGTCGAACGGCGCGCAGATCCGCCGCCGCTCCTCGTACCTCTCGCCGGGCCGTATGGACAACCGGCACACGACGAGCGGCGCCGTCAGGATCTTCGGCACCGCGAGTTGCCGGCCGATCGTGGGCATTCGTTCCCACAGCCCGAGCACGTGCGTCACCCCGTGCCGCGCGAGCACGTCGAGGTACGCCCTCGAAAGCAGCTCTGGGTTCCGGAGCTCCACGGCGTAACGAAACGACCGCGGCGCGGCTTCGAAGAACCGATCGAGCTGCTCGGCGAGCTCCTCGGCATCCATCCGATCCTCGGCGCGCATCGGCGACAGCACGAACAAGAACACGCCTACGTTCCGGGAAAAACTCTTCTCGATCGGCGCGAGCACGCGCTCCTCGAACGCGCGCGGATCGAGGAACCAGGGGGAGCGTTGGTTCGTGCTCGGATCTCTTCGCGCCACGATTCCGCTCCACACCTTCATCGCGCAGCCGTAGCCGTCGGGCAGATCGTCGCGGTACCGCGCGAGCTCTTCGACGCGGAGCGGCGTGTAGTAGCTCCGATCGATCCCTACGGTGCGAAACAGTGGGTTACGCGTGTAGAGCCGTAGCCCGTGCGTGGTGATTTCCCGCTCGGGGATATCCTTGGGGTAGAAAATTCCTCGCCATCCCGGGAACGTCCATGTGGACGTCCCGAGGAGAACGGTTGGGTCGAGCTTCGCGGCGATCGCGCGGTCCGCTTCGATCTCGGGGAGCTCGGGCTCCGGCCGGCCCGAGAACAACACGAGCTGCTTCATGTAAACACCTTCGGCCGGGCGAGCCGCGACGAACCTAGCATGCGAGGCTCGTTTCGTCTCGCCGCGGACAAACCTTGGGGTTTGGCGCCGGCTTTCGGGTGAACTGCGCTACAAGAGCTTTCTGCTTCTACCGTTCTCCGCCGTCCAACGTGGGCTTCGTGCTTTACTCACAGCCACGATCTGGAATGTGATAGGGGTGGCATGGTAGCTGCTACCCGCGCGTGCGCGAACGGCCGCTTGCGAAGCATGTTGAGACACGTCGCGAGTAACCACGGTTGGACAGACGGCACTCGACGTCGACGTCGGGACCGGCTAGCCTTTCTAGGCCGACGGTCGGCCGCCTTCGAGGTCCCGATGTCGATTGTCAAGACCATCACACCGGCTCCACCCATGGAAGCCGAGTTCGCCTCGAGCCGATACAGGATGATCATGGCGGCTCGCTTTACGGTGGGCGGCTTTGCTCGGGAGTGGGGGCACTGTCATCTGCTCGCGAACTACCTCGCGCGTTACGTGAGCGCGAACGAGGGGGACCCCGAGCGGCATGCGACGCTGCTTTCGACGTTCATAAACGAGCTGCTCGAGGTCATCTTTCGCAACCACGCGGTAGAGGGGCAGATCGAGCTCATCTTCCGCAGGCGGGGCCGACACGTGATCCTGCAGATCACGCTTCCGGTCACCGAGCAGAATCGAGTATTTTATCGTATGGCCGTGCAGATCGTGAACCAGCCCGATCTGAAGAGCTGGTATCGCGCCCGGCTGGAGGATCCGGCGGATGGCGAGGATACCATGCTTGGTTTGCTGGAGCTCGCTGCGGTATACGCCTGCTCCCTCACGATATCCGAGCCGCCTGGTCAAGACAGGCTGAGCCTCTTCCTGGAGCTGCCAGAGGTCGACGATATGGGGGAGGTATGAGCAACTCCATCGCTCCTGCGTCTTCGGGTACGCCCTCGTCCGGTGTCCCTCCTTCATGCATGCCCGTGGCCCTCAACATGCGGCTGACGGGCAACGAGGAGCAGGAGGTCACGCTCACGGGGACGCTGCGGCCGTTCGTCGCCGACGAGATGGCCTCGGTGCGCAGCTCGCTCGAGCAAGCGGCGCGCACGACGCGCGGCACGTTGTGCGTGAACTTGAAGCGCCTCAAGTACATGAACAACGTGGCGTTCCTCGAGCTCAACCGCTTCGTGCGGTGGGTGGCGCACACGCGCCCCGGGCTCCGGGTGAAGTTCGTCATCTCCAGCGTCATTCCCTGGGCGGTGCGCAAGTTCCAGGTGATCGCGGAGCTTTACCCGTTCGTCACGATCGAGGTCTACGACAAGGCCTTCTATCCCATCCAGCAGGTGATCGAGGACGACGACTTCATGAACGTCCTCCGCACCCAGCAGAAGATCATCTGGGAGCACGAGCGGGAGAAGCTCGCCTGGCATGGCCTTCGTCCTGGGCTGCGTATCGCCGACATCTGCTGCGGCCTCGGGGATTTCGCGATCCTCTTGCAGAGTGATTTCCGGCCGGAGTACCTCATCGGCGTCGACCACTCGAAGCCGTTCCTCCGGTATGCTTGGCAACTCGTCTCGGACTTCGGCCTCGAGAACATCGAGTATCAATACGGCGACGCGGCGGCGCTGCTCTTGCCGGACAACTCGTTCGACTTCGTCTCTTGCCGGCTATCGCTGCAGGTGTTCCACGAGCCCGATCACATCGTGAACGAGCTCTATCGCATCTGCCGTCCCGGGGGTCGGATCTACCTGACGAACGAGATGATGTCCGGCGTGACGGGTTATCCGAACGAGGAGGTCATACGCCACGGGTACATTCGCTTCCTGGAGCTCTGCCGGCGGGTCGGTATGGATCTGGATATCGGGTTGAAGACCCGGACCATCCTGCACGAGGTGGGGCTCGAGGACATCAAGATATGCCTCCTCGGTATCACGAACATGAACACCGCGCCGCATGACTTCGCCCGCGTGGTGGAGAGCTGGCTCCGCACCGCGAAGCAGATGGCCGCGACGGCGAACGCCGAGCCCGAGCTCTACGAGGACGTATCGGCCGGCCTCACGGCGCATATCGAGGCCATTACCCGTGACAACGGTTTTGCCATGTGGCCCATCTTTGCGGGCTCCGGGCGTAAACCTTTCCGTATTTCATAGCGAGTGGTAATACAATTCACGCGTCGGGTGTAAACCGTCGATTCTTTGGCGGAGGCATCACGAGGCGGGGGCAGGAGAGGAAGCGAAGAGCGTAGAGGCGTCTCCCTTCCGCCTCGATGTTTGGTGTGGCGGTCGGAGCGTAGACGGTTTAGCGTCGCAGGCTGTCTGGGCCACACGAGGCCGTTGCGAGGAGATGCGTGGACGTGTCGTCGGATGCGCGTGGAACAAACGGGGGGGTGCGGCCGACTGGCCTGCTCGCACGGATGAGCAAGTTCAACACCAAGTTCATCCTGGTGACGGGCGTCAGCGTGCTGCTCGGCGCGATCCTCAACGTCCTCGTGGCGCGGCAGGGCATCCACAAGCTCAGCCGGGAGGCCACGGACGAGATCGAGCAAGGCCTCGACCAAGCGACGCGCGAGTATCTGACGAACCACCTGCGCGACACCGCGCAGCACACGAACAGCTCCCTCGCCCACGCCTACACCGACCTCGAGATCCTGGCCGACATCGTGCAGACGATGGTCGACCACGACGAGGACCTGACGCCGCTCTACGACCACGCAAAGACGCTGCCTTTCCTCCAGGACAAGCTCGTCTTCCACGAGAAGGGCGGCTGGTACGAGAACCAGAACGACGAGCCGACGGCCGTCGCGGCGTGGGGGTACCTCGGCGACAAGGAAAAGCGCGCCCTTTTGCCCGAGGCGCAGCGCGACATCGATCGCACGATCCTGCTCGACGTCGTGATGCCGTCGTTCAAGAAGCGCGGCGCCGACAAGCTCCAGCTCTATTTCGTTGGTCCTCCAAAACATCCGTACGTGCGCCTCGCGCCCTGGGCCGACATGGCCGCGGAGTTCGACCGGACCTCGCCGGGCCACAACGAGAAGAACTTCTACGACTTCTTCTACACGGGCCTGAGGCAGGGCTGGGAAGAGTGGCTCCGGGAGCCTGGGGGCCTCGAGCAGCGCAAGTCCCAGGTCACGTTCTGGCCCCCCTACGACGACGCGAGCGGCGGCGGGAAGATCATGACGATCTTCCACCCCGTGTGGAGCAAGGACCGCAAGGCGCTCTCGGGGGCGCTCGGCCTCGATCTCACGCTCACGCAGATCGTCAAGTACATCCAGGATGTGAAGCTGAAGGAGACGGGCTTCGCGTTCCTCACGCAGGGCGACGGCAACGTCCTCGCCGTGAGCGAGGACGGCGCGAAGCGGCTCGGCCTCCAGGTGAAGGCGGAGCGCCAGGGGCTCGAGTACCTGAAGCGGGTCCTCAAGGACAGCAAAGAGACGCAGATCGCCTCGATCGAGCTGCCCAAGGACGAGAAGGTCCAGTACCGCGACAACGTGCAGATCGCGGGCGCCCCGCACTTCCTCGTCCTGCAGCGCCTCGCGCCCTTCTCCATGGGCGGCGGCGGCGACAAGATCGTGGAAGACACCTGGACGATCGGGTTCGTCGTCCCGAAGGGCGAGATCTACGCCTCGTTGACCAAGGCGCAGGCGGCGATCGACGCGAGCCGTACGAGCATCCAGACGAGCCAGGCGTTCATCGCGATCGGCTCGATCCTGGTGCTCATGGCGGGCGTCTTCCTCGTCTCCCGCAAGATGACGGGCGCGCTCGTGGCCCTGTCCGAGGGCGCGACGCGCATGCGCCAGGGCGACTACGCGGTGCGCGTGGCCGTGACGAGCGAGGACGAGATCGGGCAGCTCACGGGGGCCTTCAACGAGATGGCCGCCGAGATCCAGGCCCATACGACCAACCTCGAGGAGCTCGTCAAGGCCCGCACGGGTGAGCTCGAGGACGCGAACAAGGAGATCATGAGCCTCAACGCCCAGCTCGCGCAGGAGAACCTGCGGCTCGGCGCGGAGCTCAACGTGGCGCGGCAGCTCCAGCTCATGGTGCTCCCGCCCGCGCAGGAGCTGCAGGAGATCAAGGACCTCGACATCGCGGGGTACATGTCGCCCGCGGACGAGGTCGGCGGTGATTATTACGACGTGCTCCGCGGCAACGGCGTCATCAAGATCGGCATCGGCGACGTGACCGGGCACGGCCTCGAGAGCGGCGTGCTCATGCTGATGGTGCAAACCGCGGTTCGGACGCTGCTCGCCAGCAACGAGACCGATCCGACGCGGTTCCTCGGCATCGTCAACAAGGTCATTTACCAGAACATTCAACGCATCAGCTCGGACAAGAACCTCACGCTGTCGCTGATGGACTACAGCGATGGCAAGCTCCGGCTCACCGGGCAACACGAGGAGGTCATCGTCGTGAAGGCCTCGGGCGAGCTCGAGCGTGTGGACACGACCGGGCTCGGACTCCCGGTGGGCATGGACGAGGACATCACGGATTTCCTGTCCAACACCGAGATCGATTTGGAGTCGGGGGACGTCGTCGTTCTCTTCACGGACGGGGTGACAGAGGCGGAGCGCACCGACACGGCGCAGTACGGGGTCGAGCGGCTATGCGAGATCGTCTCTCAGAACCACAAGAAGACGTCGCAGGAGATCAAGGACGCGATCATCGAAGACCTGATGAACCACATCGGAACCAACAAGGTCTACGATGACATCACCGTGTTGGTCATCAAGAGGCTATGACGCGTAGGAGACCGGCAACACTATGAGTGAGATCATTGGCGTCTATTCGCTGGACGACTCGTTCAGCGAGCACATGTCGTTGACCCTGTACCCGGATTCGTTCGCGGTGCGGTGGAGCCTCTGCAACCTCACGGCGAACTTCATGGCGGAGTACTTCGCCGAGCTCTTTCCGGACGCGGACAACGACGGGAAGCTCATCAGCCGGGCGGAGGTCAGCGGCGCGGTGAGCTACGTGCTCAACGAGCTCGTGGAGAACGCCGTCAAGTTCAACCGCAGCGGTGATATCAACGTCACGGTTGGGATTGGCAAGGAAGATCTGGTGTGCCTGGTGAGCAACCACATCGCCAATGGCGAGGTGCCTCCGTTGCGGGAGAAGCTGCTCGAGCTCTCGCGCGAGGACCCGGGGGAGCTCTTGCGCCGCCAGGCCGAGGCCAACGCGGAGGACGTCGAGGCGACGGGCTCCGGGCTCGGGTATCTCATCATCATGAGCGATTATGGCGTGAGCCTGGGGTGGAAGCTCGATCCGGTCTCAGCGCAGAACACTTGCATCAGGACGATGGCGCGGCTGCCCATCTTGAAGGAAAGGGCCAGAATGGAAATCAAAGGTGGAAACTATCGAGTCTGGTACGACCCCGCGGAGGTCACGGTCTACTTCGAGGGTATCTTGCGCCTCGGCGGGCCGCAGGAATACCAGCCGATCGAGGATCTCCTCGAGAAGGTTCTCCTGGGCAATGCGAAGTCGATCACGATCGACATGCGCACGCTGAACTTCCTGAACAGCTCTGGCATCAACGTGCTCTACAAGTTCGCGATCGCCATGCGGAAGAAGGGTGACGTGCAGCTCGTCGTCCGGGGCTCGAAGGCGATTCCGTGGCAGGGCAAGTCGCTCCCGAACCTCAAGAAGTTCAACCAGAACTTCGAGATGATCTTCTGTGACTGATAGGAGAGGGGAACGTAGGGCGCCCGCGGCGGAGGATTTCTTCGAACGATGACCGCATCGAAGGACAGCTCGTCGGATCCGGTGGCCGAAGCTCGGTCGGAGCAGACGGATCTCGAAGCCGTCAAGGCGCTCCTATCGGACGACGCTGCTTGCAAGGCTTTGCTCGCACGCGAGGGTGGGGCTCTCGAGCTCCTTGCCCGCTGTCGGGGCCTGGTCGAGCAATGCGAGCGTCTCCGGGCCGACATCGACGAGATGTCCGTTGTGCACGAGCTCACGCTCGAGCACGCGACGCGCATCGAGAACGAGCTCGAGCTTCAGAACCGGATCGTGAGCGAGGACCTCGAGGTCGCCCGAGGGATCCAGCAGGCGCTCTTGCCAGACCCGTCGATGCTCTCCGCGGAGCTGGAAATCGCCATCTACCACAAGCAGCTCGCGGAGGTTGGAGGAGATTACTACGACTTTTCCCAGCTACCCGGGGAACGCTTTGCGGTCAGCGTGTTCGACATCTCCGGTCACGGGGTATCGTCGGCGCTCATCATGTCCTTCTTGAAGGCACAGATCGAGAATGCGACGCGGCGTTCCGACAGCCCGAGCGCGATCGTGGATTGGGTCAACCGTGCATCGTATGCCTTCCTCCGCGGAGTGAGGCGGTATGCCACGGTGAACTTCGTGGTGTTCAGCGATCGGTTCATCCGGTACGTTTCTGGTGGCGGATATGGGCTCCTGGTCCGGCACGGGATGCAGCGAACGTTCAACAGGGTGGGCAATTACATCGGTTTGAGGACCAAGCCGTTCCGTGAGTTCGAGCTGCCGTTCGAGCAGGGAGACGTTCTGGCGCTGTACACGGACGGTATGGTCGAGGCTTTAGATGCAGAGGGAAAGGGTTATACCGTGCAACGTCTCAACGACATCATCGCGCGGCATAGCGAGGAACCCGTCCAGGATATCCTGAAGAGATGTGTAGACGACTATACGTCCTTCAGGGCCGAGGACATCGACGACATCACGCTCCTCATCATGCGAAGGTGCGCTAAATGAGCGCCGGGGGCAACCGGACGCAGACGGCCGTCGGAGCGTCGATTTCCATCGCGCCGCTCGATCACGTGGCCGGAGACGTGGCAGGCCTGCTCGGGAACTTTCTCTTCGACCTTTTGGGGATGTTTTACCCGCGGCAGATCTGCTCGAAGGCGAACGTGGTCGTCATCGAGCTGGTCACCAACGTGATGGAGCACTGCTCGATCCGTGACGGCGCATTGCGCGTCGACCTCAAGATCGACGGCGATGAGCTCATGATCACCGTGGCGAATCCGGCCACGGAAGACGAGTTCAAAGCCGTGAGCGATCGCTTCACCATCATCGCCAACGCCGAGGACCCGAGGAAGCTCCTCGCGGATACGGTCTATCGCCGGCGTATCGACAAGGCGAAGGGAGGCCTCGGCCTCATGCGGCTCACTGCGGAGAGCAAGTTCAAGCTCACGGCCGAGTACGAGCAGGGGTTCCTCGTTGTCAAAGCGCTATTCCCGATGAGAGGTTTCGCATGAAGGTCCTCACCTACGGTGAAATCATGGACGGCGGCCTGAGCGTGTTCCACTCGGTCGCGAAGCTCGATGATCATCACCTGATCCTGACGTTCGAGGGCGTCATCCGGGTGGACAACCCCTACCGCTACCTCCACACGTACCTCGAGGAGCTCGCGAAGGTCCTCCCCCGGCAGTCCGTCACCGAGACGACGATGGACTTCGTCAAGATGCGCTTCTGCAACTCGAACGGGTTCTACGTCATCATGGATATCGTCGACGCGGTCTACAACCTCGTCCCCGGCCGCGTCACCGTGCGTCGTATCGCCGACGACGACTGGCAATGCGAGACCCTGCCCATCCTGCTCAACCTGAGCGAGGAGCACATTGCCGCGAGGACGAACTTCGAGGACGTCAAAGCGCCCTGACCGTCCGACCGCTCGATACGCAGCGTCCCATCCGCCTCCCCGCCATCCGTTTCTGTTCAAACGGAATTCCATTCCATCCAGCTCACGCCGAATCCCTGCTCGTGCCGGGCCGCCGTTCCTCCAGAATCGCGCGGACGCGAGATTCGTAGTACGTTCTTTCCGACCGCCTGATCATCGTGGAGCTCAGAGGTACGGCATTGAACCGCTCGGACGCGCCGTTGACACGTACGGTGTGGAAACGTTACGCGGTGGCGCTGCTATCAGCCGGGCTCGGGCTAGGTTCGCGCATATTGCTGACGCCGGTCGTCGGCAACGAGGTCCCATTCATCACGATGTTCCCCGCCGTGGTGTTGAGCGGCTGGTATGGAGGATTCCGTGCCGGAATGCTCACCACGCTCGTCGGCGGCTCCAGCGTTGCCTGGTTTTTCCTTCGATACGATTACCCGTCCGCTGGTGGTTCGGTCGAAGAGGTCACGAGCCTCGTCGTTTTTCTCCTGATGGGCGTGCTCATCAGCTGGCTCACGAACGAGCGCAACGTCGCGATTGCGCACCTGCGCGAGGCCCACGAGAGCGAGCGCATCGCGCGTCGACGCGCCGAAGAATCGAGCGCGCGCGAGGAGGCGCTGCGTAGCCAGGCCGAGACCGCCAACCAGGCGAAGGACGGATTTCTGGCGATGCTCGGGCACGAGCTCCGCAATCCGCTCGCCCCGATGGTCACGGCCCTCGAGCTCATCCGCATGCGCAGCGGCGGAGCGCTCGGCCGTCCGGAGCAAGTGATCGAGCGGCAAGTGCATCACCTCGGCCGGATGGTCGACGATCTGCTCGACGTCTCGCGCGTCGCGCGTGGGCTCATTTCGCTGTCGAAGCGACCCACCGAGCTCGAACCGGTCATCACGCGCGCGCTCGAGATGGCGAGCCCGCTGCTCGAAAAACGTCGCCACCACGTGACCGTGAACGTGCCGAGGACCGGGCTCGCGGTGTACGCAGATCCCGACAGGCTCGCGCAGGTCTTCACGAACCTCTTCACGAACGCGGCGAAGTACACCGAGCTCGGCGGGATCGTCGAAGTCTCGGCCGAGCGGCGAGGCGGCACGGTCGTGGCCACGGTGCGCGACACGGGCGTGGGCATGAGCCCGGAGCTGCTCGCGCGGGTGTTCGAGCCGTTCGTGCAAGGCGCGCAGAGCATGGAGCGCAGCGTGGGCGGGCTCGGCATCGGGCTCACGCTCGTCAAGAGCCTGGTGTCGCTGCACGGCGGCGAGGTGTCGGCGCACAGCGACGGCGCAGGTCACGGGAGCACGATCGAGGTGCGATTGCCCTGGCTCGATCGCGCGTCGCTGCCCGCGATCGAGGTGGCGCCCGCGCCTGCGGCGATGCTCCCCTCGCATCGCGTGCTCGTCGTCGACGACAACGAGGACGCGGCGACGCTGCTCGCGGACGTGATCCGCGCGCAGGGCTGGCCCGTGGCCGTGGCCTTCGACGGGCCGCAAGCGCTCTCGATGCTCGAGTCGTTCGCGCCGGACATCGCGGTGCTCGACATCGGTCTGCCCGTGATGGACGGCTACGAGCTCGCCACGCGGATCCGCGAGCGGCTCGGGGCGCGGGCGCCGCGGCTGCTCGCGGTGACGGGGTACGGGCAGGAGGAGGACCGCAAGCACGCGAGCGAGGCGGGCTTCGCGCACCACCTCGTCAAGCCTGTGAGTACCGACGCGCTCCTCGCGGCGATGAACGAAATGCAGTGATAACGCTGCGCGCCACAGTGGATTCGAACCACTGGCCTTCGGCTCCGGAGGCCGACGCTCTATCCAGCTGAGCTAGTGGCGCACGCCGCGTTTTCGGACGCGGGGGCCAGCAACCTAGCGGGAAGTTTGCCCCTGCGCAAGTCCTTCGAGCGTCGTTCGGGTGCGGTCTCAAAACTTGGCCCTCTCGGCCGACATCCGGCATCCGGGGCTCATGGACGCACGCAAGCGGCTCTCCCTCCTGGCCCTCGGTGTGCTTGCGCTCGCCGGGTGCAAGGGCAAGGGCTCCCCCGAGGGCATCGTCAGCTTGTCCGCGCCTGCGGAGCAGGTCGCGGCCGATCCGGCGACGGTCCCCAAGGAAGGCGGCCCCCGCATCGGCGCCGTGGAGATGGCGGCGCCCATCTATCTGAAGCCTGATCGAAGGTCGCCGAAGATCGGCTACCTGCGCGCGGGCGCCACCGCGGTGCGCGGGGAGAAACCCGCCGCGTTCGACGACTGCCAGGGCGGGTATTACCGCGTCCTGCCGGCCGGCTACATCTGCGCCGAGGGCAGCGCGTCGATCGACATGAAGCACCCGATCTTGCGGGCGCTCACGAAGCGGCCGGACCTCTCGAAGCCGATGCCGTACCCCTACGCGTTCGTACGAGCGATCGCGCCGAACTACTACCGGCCCGCGACGAAGGCCGAGCAGTTCCAGTACGAGATGCGGCTCAAGGAGCACCTCCGGAGCTACAAGCGCCTCCAGAAGAAGTGGGACGCGATCGAGGTCGGCGCGAACGACGTGCCGCTCGACGCCGAGGGCAACGCGATCGGCGAGCCGCCGAGCGAGCCGCCGGACCTCTCGGATCAGGAGCTCTACGGCGGCGACGGGAACGACGCGATCCCCTGGTTTTTCCAGGGCGGCCGCAAGATCCCGAACATCTCGTCGTTCAAGGTCCCCGACTACGCGATCATCACGAACCGCGTCGCGCGGCACGCGGGGCTCGCGCTCATCGGCACGTTCGTCGGCGACAACGATCGGCGCTTCGCGATGACCACGGACGCGCGCCTCGTGCCGACGTCGAAGATCAAGCCCGCGCGGGGATCGACGTTCCACGGCGTCGACATGCGCAAGGGCTGGGAGCTTCCGCTCGCGTTCGTGCGCGTGCCGGACGCGTACAAGTACGACACGAGCAAGCGCTCGCTCGAGAAGGCGGGCAAGCTCGCGTTCCACACGCCCATCCAGCTCACGGGCAAGAGCATGCGCATCGGCGAGACGCGCCTCGTCGAGGCCAAGGACGGCACGTGGATCAAGGACAGCGACGTGGCGATCGCGGTCAAACCGTCGGAGCTCCCGAGCTTCGCGGCGAAGACGAAGAAGTGGATCGACATCTCGATCCTGAGCCAGATCCTCATCCTGTACGAGGGGACGAAGCCGGTCTACGCGACGGCGGTGGCGACGGGCCGCGACGGGCTCGGCGACCCCAAGAAGACGTACTCGACCGTGCGCGGCACCTTCAAGATCCGCGAGAAGCACGTCACGACCACGATGGACTCGCACGAGGTCGGCAACAAGTTCGAGCTGCGTGACGTGCCGTGGGTGCAGTACTTCGAGGCGGGCTACGCGCTCCACGCGGCGCCGTGGCACGACGAGTACGGCAAGCCGAGGAGCCACGGCTGCATCAACCTCTCGCCGATCGACGCGCGCCGCGTCTTCATGTGGACCGATCCGCCGCTGCCCACGGACTGGCACGGCGTGCAGGCGAGCGAACCCACGGGCGAAGGCACCGTGGTGAACATCCACCCCTGAAAAGCCGAGCGCGCGGGGCGCTCTTCGTCGTCAGCGTTTGACGGCGGAGAGCGTCCAGTGCCGATCGCTCGTCATCCGCACGGCCGACGCGGGGATCCCGAGCGGCGCCACGAACGCGGCGATCTCGGTGGCGGTGAGCGCCGCGGCGAGCGAGGCGCGGAAGAGCGATCGTTGGTGATCAAAGGAGATCGCGGCCGCGGGATCGGCCGGACGCTCGCCGCTGTAGAGCGCGACGAGGCGATCGATTTCGCCTTCGGTCTCGGGCCGGTGGAGATCACGCACGAAGAGCAGGCCGCCCCGGGAGGTCACGCGCCACATCTCGGCGAGGACCTGCGCGGGCTCGGGGATGTGGTGCACGATCGAGTTCGACAGGACGGCGCCGAAGGAGCCGTCGGGGTAGGGCAGGGCCTTCGCGTCGATCTTCGCGACGGTCACGCGGGAGGCGAGTCCCGCGCGCTCGATGTTCTCTCGGGCGAGCGCGAGCATGTGCTCGGCGAGATCGATGGCCACGACCTCGGCGCTCGGCGAGAGCGCGCAGAGCTCGATCGGGATCCGCGCCGTGCCCGTGCCGACGTCGAGCACGCGTCCCGGGGTCGACAGGACCGCGAGCATGTCCTCGCAGAACGCGCGGTTCACCGCGGCGTGATCCATGGCGTCGTAGTCACGGGCCTCCTCGGGGGTGTCCATGACCTCGGGTTCGAGGACACGCGGTAGCATCGATCGGCTTCTCTTCGTTGGAGGTGAAACGGGTCGCTCAGTCCAGACCGAGCGCGTCCTGGAACGTCGCTCCTTGCGCGAGGAGCCCCGGCAGCCCGCCCGTGTGCACGAACAGGATCCGCTTGCCGGCGAGCGGCCCGCCCGCCCCCGCGAGATCCATCAGCGCCGAGAACGCCTTGCCCGTGTAGACCGGGTCGAGCACCATCCCGGACAAACCCGCCACGCTCGCGATGAGCCGGCGCTGCTCGGGCGTGCTCACCGCGTAGGCCGGGCCCTTGTGAGCGTCATCCACCGTCACGCGCGCGGGCTCGGGCAGGCGCGGGTCGAGCGTGCGTGCCTCTCGCACGATGCCCTCGATCCGCGCCTGGAACGTGGGCGCGTCGTCGCACACCGCCACGGCCACCACCTCGCTCGCCACGCCGTGGAACGCCGCGCCGAGCGCCGCGCCCGCCGCCGTGCCGCCCGATCCACACGCGACCACGACCGCGTCGAACGGCTTGCCCCCGCCGAGCCCGAGATCGAGCTGACGCCGCACCTCGCCCATGGCCTCGACGTACCCGAGCGCGCCGAGCCCGTTCGAGCCTCCCTCGGGGATCACGTACGGCTTCTGCCCCTCGGACCGCAGCTCCTCGGCGGCCTCGTCCAGGATGCGATCCCGATCCCGGTACTGCTCGGGCGTGATGAGCCGGATCTCCGCGCCGGCGAGGCGATCGATCAGCACGTTGCCTTCGAGCGGCGCGCGGGACGGATCGAGCGAGGGATCGTTCGTCCTCAAAAAGAGCACGGCGCGCAGGCCGAGCGAGGCGGCTGCGAGCGCGGTCGCGCGGGCGTGGTTCGATTGCAGCCCGCCGCAGGTGATGACCGTGTCGCACTCGAGCGAGAGGGCCTCGCCGAGCAGGAACTCGAGCTTGCGGATCTTGTTGCCCGCCTCGGCGCCCCCGGTCATGTCGTCGCGCTTGACCCAGAGGTCGATGCCCGTCGCGACGACGAGCCTTCGCGGGCGCTGGAGTGGGGTTGGCAGGTGAGCGAGCGGAAGGCGCTTTCGAAGACTCATTCGATCTCGACGAGCTTGGCACCCCCTTCGACGGTCGCGCCAGCGGTCACGTAGACCTTCTTCACCCGACCGTCGCGCGTGGACGCGAGCTCGTTCTCCATCTTCATCGCTTCGACCACGACGAGCGGCCGTCCCGCGTGGATCTCGTCGCCCTCGGCCACGAGCACCTTGAGCACGCGGCCGGGCATCGGCGACGTGACGAGCCCCTCGCCGCCGCCGCTCTTGCCGCCTTGCACGGTCGAGAGCGCGCGCAGCCGTTCGTTCTCGACGCGCGCGTAAAACCGCCGCGACGACGTGACGACGCCGACCTCGGGCGGCGTGCCCTCCATCCAGAGCTCGACCGAGCGTCCGCCGATGTCGAGGTGCACCGCCCCCTGGTGGTCGTAGGCGTCGATCGCGAACGATCGACCCTCGACCTCGGCGCGGATCTCGCCCGAGGGCAGCACGGTCAGATCGACGGGGACCTCGCGACCGGAAGGGAATTTGACGAAGTACCGCATGGCAATCGTGGATCAGTTGGGCTTCGGCACGAGGGCGCAGCGGCCCTGGTGACACACGCAAGGGTTCGCGTCGACGCTCTTGCAATCGAGCATCGTGGAGCAGACCGTGTCGGGCGTGCGCGGCTTCGCGTGGGCGACGGCGACACAGGCGTGCGCATGGCAAGGCTCCGCGGGCGCACACTCGGCGTCCTTCGTACACGGGTCTTCGCTCACCACGGGCGCGGGCAGGCCGCAGGTGATCGGGCCTTCCGCGGCAGGAGGCGGCGGCTCGTTCGGAGCGGACTGGATCGCGCCGGGCTCGGTCGACCCCGGCCCCTCGGCTGCGGAGCCGGCACACGCGACCAACCCGAGCAAGAGCGCAGCGAAAGACCATCGGAGGGTTTGCATGGGGCCGGAGCTTAGGCGATCGCCCCCGACCGTCAAAGCCGCTTTCGCCCGTCCCTCCGTGAGGTGCGCCCGCGCGGAGGCACGCGGCGCGGGATGTACTAACGTGGCGCCCGTGCACACCCTTTCGCCTCTTCTCGTTGGGCGTCCGATCACCCTCGCCGATCTCGAGGACGTCAGCCGTCACGGCCGCCCCGTCGCCCTTTGCCCCGAGGCTCGCGCCCGCATCGTCGCCTCGCGCCGCGCCGTCGACGCCATCGCCGAGGCCGGCGACGCCGCGCCTGCCGTCTACGGCATCAACACCGGCTTCGGCGCGCTCGCCGAGACGCGTATCGCCGAGCGCGACGTCATCGCCTTGCAGAAGAACCTCGTTCGCAGCCACGCGACCGGCGTCGGCCCGGATCTCGGCGAGCCCGAGGTCCGCGCCATGATGGTCCTTCGCGCGCAGGTCGTCGCGCTCGGCTACTCGGGCGTCCGCGCCGAGGTCGTCGATCTGCTCCTCGCCATGCTCAACGCCGGCGTCGCGCCGCGCATCCCCTCGCAAGGCTCGGTCGGCGCCTCGGGCGACCTCGCGCCGCTCGCGCACCTCGCCCTCACGCTCATGGGCGAAGGCGAGGCCTCCTTCCGCGGCCAGCGCATGACGAGCGCGGAAGCTCTCGCGCGCGCCGAGCTCCGCCCCGTGGTCCTCGCGGCGAAGGAGGGCCTCGCGCTCATCAACGGCACGCAGTACATGGCCGCCCTCGGCGCGCTCGCCGTGCGCGACGCGCTCGCCCTCTGCACGATCGCCGACGTCGCCGGCGCGATGAGCCTCGAGGCGAACAAGGGCTCGAAGCGCCCCTTCGACGAGCGCCTCATGGCCGTCCGCCCGCACCCGGGCCAGGCCGCGTGCGCCGAAAACCTCCGCGCGATGCTCGACGACAGCGAGATCATGCAGAGCCATGCCGACTGCCCGCGCGTGCAGGACGCCTACTCGCTCCGCTGCATGCCCCAGGTCCACGGCGCCTCGCGTGACGCCCTCGGCTGGGCTGCCGACGTCCTCACCCGCGAGATCAACAGCGTCACCGACAACCCCACCGTCTTCCTCCGCGACGACGGCGGCGCCGACCTCCTCTCGGGCGGCAACTTCCACGGCCAGCCGCTCGCGCTCGCGCTCGACCTCGCGGCCATGGCCGCGGCCGAGCTCGCGAACATCAGCGAGCGCCGCGTCGAGCAGCTCGTCAACCCCGCGCTCTCGAGCGGCCTCACCCCCTTCCTCGCGCCGCAGAGCGGCCTGCACTCCGGCTTCATGATCGCGCAGGTCGCGAGCGCCTCGCTCGTCAGCGAGAACAAGGTCCTCTGCCATCCGGCCAGCATCGACTCGATCCCTTCGAGCGCCGGCCGCGAGGATCACGTCAGCATGGGCAGCGTCAGCGCCCGCAAGCTCGCCCAGGTCATCGAGAACGTCCGCACCTCGCTCGCGATCGAGATCCTCACGGCCGCCCAGGGCATCGATCAGCGCCGCCCCCTCCGCTCCTCGGCCGCCGTCGAGCGAGCGCACGCGACCGTCCGCGCCGTCTCCCCCACGCTCGACGAGGACCGCCCCCTCTATCGCGACATTGCCGCCGTCCGCGACATCGTCCTTTCGGGCGCCCTCCGCCGCGCCGTGGAAGAGGCCACCGGCTCTCTCCGGTGACCCCTGAAAACACGCCGGCTCGCCATTTCGAGACGAATCCGATACATTCGTTCAGGTGATCTCCGGGCGTGAAGACCCCTTTCCTGCGGCGGCCGTGCGCGACCTCATCGGCATCGTGCGGGCAATGTATGCGGCCGCCAAACTCTCGGGGGCGGGCCGCGCCGAGCTCCAGCGCATCGAACGTGTCGGCCGGGACCTCGCGTCGGCGCTCGAGCTCGCGCAGCGGAGCGGTCCGAACACGATCGGCGCGTCGGCCGCGTGGAAGCGGGCCGAGGAGGCGGCGCTCCGCGCGGGCGACCTCGTCGATGCGTTGACGCCTGCCGAGCCGCTCGTGCACGCGGCCCGCGCGCGCATCGCGGGCAAGGCCGTGGGCGAGGGGAAAAAGAAGGCGAGCGCGCGGTGAGATCGCCGGGGCGCGAGCTCTGATATCCTCGCAGCTTCCCCGAGGTACCCCTGGACCAAGATCAAGCGATGCCCCGTTCGCGGCTCCGGCGCGCCGTGTTCGCCGCCGGAACGCTCGCCCTCGCGATGCTCTCGGCTTCGCCGATCACGCGCGCGGACGTCCCTGCCCCCGTCCCCACCGAGGCGCATGCCCACGCGTATCCGGGCGCGTGGGAGTACCGCTGGGGCGACTCGCCGCGGGACCCCACGGGCGCGTTCGTCTGGGCCACGCCCGCCGTGAACGACGGCTGGCGCGCCTTGCCGCCGAAGACCGCGCCCGAGGGCCGCGGCGGCGAGCGCTTCCTCTGGATGCGCACGCGCCTCGTCGGCGCTATCGAGCGCGAGCCCGTCCTCTACCTCGGCGGCGTCGATCAGCTCGTCGAGGCGTACGTCGACGGCGCGCTCGTCTACCGGTTCGGCTCGTTCGAGGGCGACGGCGCGCTCCGCTTCCAGGGCTACGAGCCCCACTTCATCCCGCTCGGATCGAACTTCACGGGCAAGACCCTCGCGCTCCGCGTCTACTCCGATCACGTCAACATCGGCCCTTACGGCGATGTACTGCTCGGCCCGCGCGCCGACCTCGCGCTCGAAGCCGTCCGCGCCGACCTGCCCACGCTCGCGATGGGCATCCTCCTCGTGTCCGTGGGCCTCTTCGTCCTCGGCCTCTACCTCTCCGAGCGTCGCGACAAATCGAACCTCGCCTACGGCCTGCTCGCGCTCTCGCTCGGGATCTACCTCCCCGCGGCCGCGCCCATCCGGGGCCTGCTCCTCGACGCGCCGCTCTTCTGGATCCACGTCGAGCTCGCGAGCCTCTACCTCACGCCGCTCTTCTTCGCCTCGTACTTCGAGCACGTCTTCGGCCCGGGCCGCTTCCGCTTGCTCCGCGGCTTGCAGTGGGTCCACGGCGCGTACTTCGTCGGCTCCGCGCTCGTCGTCGCGCTCGGGCTCGTCCCCGTCCTCCGCACGCTGCTGCCGTTCCAGATCCTCCTGCTCGTCACCGTCGTGCTGATGACCGCCCGCGCGGTCCTCAACGCGACGCGCGGCAACCTCGACGCGCGCATCTTCACCGGCGGGTTCATCCTGGCCGCTGCTGCGGCCTCGCACGACGTGCTCAAGGCGATCGGCCTCGTCCCGCGCGCCAACGTCTCGCTCGGGCACGTCGGCACCTTCGCCTTCACCCTCGCGCTCGGCATCATCCTCGCGCGCCGCTTCGTCGAGGTGCACGAGCGCATGGGCCGCTACTCGCGCGTCCTCGAGCTCAGCCTCGCCTCGGCGCAGGTCCTCGATCGTGGCGGCCAGGCTCGCGTCGCGCTCGACGAGATCATCCGCCTCCTCGGCGCGCGCGCGGCGCTCCTCTTCGTCACGCCCGAGGGAGGCGCGATCGAGGGCGCCGATCTCGAAGTCGCCGCGGGTCGCGAGGCCGGCGGCGTGGAGATCCCGCTCGCCTCCGTCATCGCCGGCTTCGCCTCGAACCTCGACGACCTCGTCGAGCAGGTCCGCCTGCGCCGCGAGGCGCGCGTGTGGAAGCAGATCGAAGGCACGCGCCGCAGCGCCATGGCTGCGCCGCTCCTCGTCCGCGACGAGCTCCTCGGCGTCCTCTACCTGGAGACCGACGAATCGCGCCGCCACTTCGACGCCGCCGACCTCTCGCTCCTCAACGCCCTCGGCGAGAAGCTCTCCATCAACATCGTCTCCACGCGCGCCGTCCGCGCCGAGCTCGAGAGCTCGCTCCACCAGAAGCGCATCGCCGAGCAGGCCGCGCTCCTCGAAGCTGCCGCGCGCCTCGCCTCCGGCGACATCAAGACCCCGATCCCCGTCGACGAGAAGAGCGAGTTCGCGGACCTCGCGCGTGGCCTCGACCAGATGCGCCGCGACGTGCAGCAGAAGATCCGCACCATCGAGGCCAAGAAGACCGAAGTCGAGGTCCTGAACGAGGAGCTCCGCCGCAAGATCCAGCAGCACACCTCGAGCTTGCTCTCCTCGCTCCGCACCGACGTCGAGGTCGACGAGGACGAGCTCGTCACGGCCACGCCGAGCTTCGAGATCGGCGCCCTCATCGCCGATCGCTACCGCGTCATCGAGGAGCTCGGCCAGGGCGCGATGGGCGTCGTCTACGAGGTCGAGCGCGTCCGCGACACGCGTCGCTTCGCCATGAAGGTCCTCACGAGCCGCAGCGACAAGCTCGCGATGGCTCGCTTCGTGCGCGAGGCGCAGATCCTCTCTCGCCTCGACCACCCGAACCTCGCCTCGATCGCCGACGTCGACGTCACGCCCGAGGGCTTGCTCTACCTCGTCATGGAGCTCTGCAAGGGCAAGCCGCTCCATCGCTGCAAAGAGCGCTACCGCGACGTCGACTGGTGCTGCTCGGTGCTCGGTCAGATGGCCGCGGGCCTCGCGGCCGTGCACGCGCAGGGCGTCATCCACCGCGACCTCAAGCCGGGCAACGTCATGGTCGCCGAGGACGCCGAGGGCCATGCGCAGGTCAAGCTCGTCGACTTCGGCATCTCCACGCTCACGGGCGAAGTCCAGGAGCGCTCACCCGCCTCTGAACGGCCCCGCGAGCTCGACACGCCGCCGTCCACGCGCCGCAGCATCGCGCCGCCGCCGCAGGAGGTCACGCGCACGGGCATCCTCGTCGGCACCCCGACCTACATGGGCCCGGAGCTCGCGCAGGGCTCACGCCACTGGAAGGCGCACTCCGACGTCTTCAGCCTCGGCGTCATCGCCTACGAGATCCTCACGGGCAAGCGCCCCTTCAACGTCCCGCCGATCTTCGTCGGCATGCAGGGACAAACGCTCCCGCGCCCGGCGGGCCTGCGCCGCGTCGAGGGCCTCCAGGGCGGGCTCGCGCTCCTCTTCGAGCGCTGCATGGACCCGGACCCGGCGGCGCGACCGACCGCGCAAGAGGTCGCGGACATGGTCGGCAAGTACGGGTATCGCTGACGTTCTCCCGACGAACCCGCCCGCGCCCCCCCTCGACCCCCGTCGAAGCCGGAGCGCCTGTACCCGCGCCTACCTCGACCCCCGTCGAAGCCGGTCCCCCTGTACCCGCGCCCCCCCTCGACCCCCGTCGAAGCCGGACCGCCCCTGCCTGCGCCGTTACTCCTGCCTCATCACCCGCACGGGCCTTCCATCCGGCCCCGTACGCACCTCCCCCGGCGGCTGCGTCAGGCTTGGCGCTCCCGCGTTCACCGTGAACGACTGCACCCGCTCCCGCACCCGCCCCGCGAACGTCCCGCGCACCCGCACCGCGAGATCCGCCCGCGTCGCCGGCGCCGTGAACGACACCTCCACCGACACCTTCTCGTCCTTGCCGAACTGCCGGTTCTGCACCGGCTCCTTCGCGCTCGTCACGACGAGCCCGTCCACGCCCCACACCTCCACGGTCACGTCGCTCGCGGCCTCCTCGAAGTCGACCGTCAGCACCGCGCTCGACGTGGCGAGCCTCCCCTCCACCTTCACGGGCGCGCCTGGCTTCTGCGTACCCACCTCGCCCCCCTCGTCGGCGCTCGCCTCGGCGCTCGGCGTATCGGGCCCGACGTGATCGGGCTCCTTCCGCTCCACCGTCCCGCACGCGGCCACGACACAAGCGAGCATCCAGAGAGCGCGCATCTCGTTCCCTCTCTTCATGGCAGGACCTCGATCTTCACTTCGTACGGCCCCGAAATTTCTCCGTAGCCTTGCACGTTGACCACGTAGTCCTCGCCCGCGGCCGTCGAAAACGACACCGTCTCGTCGCCGCTCTCCGACGCCGCGCTGTCGAGCTCCTTGCCGCGCAGGTACACGTAGAGATCCACGTCGCTCGTCGCGCTCGAGCTCACCTTCAGCGTCCCGCCCGTACCCTTCACGCGCAGAAACCGGTTCTGCCCGAGCAGCGCCGGATCGAGCCCGCCGACCAGCGTCAGCGTCACCGACTCGTTCGCCGCGACCGGCACGAACACCGGCAGCGCCCCCGGATCCTCGGCCGCGTGCGTCTCGCCCGTGCCCCACGCGTCCACCACCGGATCGACCCCGAACGAGCTGCCCGATCCGTGATGCCCGACCAGCGCGTCGATCGCCGTCGCCGCCTCCGGATGCGCGCTCTTCAGCCCCGTGACGAACGGAAACAGCGTCACCATCGCCGGCGTCGCCTTCAGATCGCCGACCAGCACCGTGTAGACGCCTTGCAGCCCGAGCTCGACGCCGTCGAACGCCTCGGCGTACCCGTCGTACGCGTCGAACACCACGTTCTGCACCGTCGTCTCCGAGTACCAGCCGGGCTTCGCTCCCTGGCTCGTGTCGTTCTGCTCGATGTCCTCCGAGAACCCGTCCTTCTGCCCGGGCCCCATCGAGTCCGTGTAGACCGTGTCCGGATCGAGGATCATCGCCGACAGTGCGTTGCAGAACCCCTCGCTGTACGCGAGCCGCGGATCGAGCACGTCGCCGTAGCCGTGCGACCCGCCCCAGCTATCCGAGCGCGTGATGTGCTCCTCGAACGAGTGCCCCCACTCGTGCACCAGCACGTGCGTATCGAACTCGTCCGTGTCCACGTTCTCCTTGCCGAGCACGTAGATCTGATCGCCGTCCCAGTGCGACGTCCCGATCTGGCCGAACACGACGAGCCCGTCCTCGGGCCGATTGTCCACGCTCCAGTTGATCTCGAGCTTCGGGAACACGGGCGGCGGCGTCGTCTCGTCGAGGAACCGCCGCGCCGCCGTGTAGGCCGCGTCGAGCACCGAAAACGGCGCAGCGAGCCGCGGTTTGCCGTAGGAGACCCCCGTCCACCCCGTCGTCGCCACCACGTCGAGTGACGTCGGCTCCTCGACCACCACCTCCGCGCTCTCCAGCACGTACGTCGCGTCGCTCGACGTGTTGTCCACGACGAGGATGGAGGGCTCCATCGTCTCGGCGTAGACCCACACCTTCACCTGCGCCGTGCCCTTCCAGTCGAAGCCGTACCGGCCCATCGCGTCGGACGTCGTCTCGGCGAGGACCGTCTCGTTCGCCGCGTCGAGCAGCGCCACGCGCGCGCCCCGGATCGGCTTCTGGTCCACCTTCGAATAGTCGAGCCCGTCCGCCGCGCGATCGTACGCGACGGTCTCGTACAGAAGCGTCCCCGAGAGCCTGGGATTCTCGGGCGGCGGCTCGCCCGTCCCCCCGGGCTTCACCGCGGGTTCGTCGCTGCCGCAGCCTGCCAAGGGCAGCGCGCCCAGCACGAACAGCGCTGCCAGCCGAATTCCCGAACGTGCGGATCCCACGCCGAACATCCTCCGAAAGTATCGAAGGCGCATCCGCCCCGTCAACGCCCGGCGTCGCGCGACATACACGTCTGTCCCCGTCGTTTTTCGGGCATCTCGATTGCAGAGACCGGAGGACACCATGCAATCGACGACGCTTCGGCCGTTCATGTTGTCCCAGGTTGCGCTTTTGCTGCTCCTCGCCGCCGCGGGTTGTCAGGAACGAGGAGATCGCGACGACGGCATGCGAGGCGAGGGGCCCTCGCTCGGCGCGTCGGGTGACTTCGATCGCCGCGACGGTGGATCCGACGCGGGCGCATGCGACGACCGTCCGATCCTCGAATCGGGCGCCGCCGTCGACCCGAACGATCCGTGCGGCACGCTCCTCGGCGACGGCGAGCCGCTCGCGCGCGCCGCGTGGGTGAGCGCGCCGGACCCGAACTTCCAGATCTCCCAGGCCGTCGGCGTCACGTGGTTCGCCGAGTATGCGTCCCGCGTGCCCCTCGAGCCGCGCGGCGCGTATGCGCTCGAGCTCGAGCGCTGCGACACCCCGGCGCACAAGGCGACCACCTGCACGACCTCGCCGCTCGCGCTCCCCGCGAACGAGTGCGGCACGGGCATCCTCCGCTTCGGCGTCGATCCCACGCAGTATCGGCGCGGGACGAACCTCTACACGTTCGCCGTTCGCCTGCGCCGTGGTTGTGTCGTCGACAGCGTCGACACGTTTTCCCTGACGGTCGATTACAACCCGGCGCCTTAGGGGCGGAAAAAAGCGCGGATTCCTCGTGCTGCACCCCTGACCTCGGCTAGCATCGCGGCCGATGGACTTCGTCCCGGGGGCGATGATTGGGGGCAAGTACCGTCTCGAGCGCAAGATCGCCGAGGGCGGTATGGGCGAGGTGTGGATCGGCGCGCAGGTCTCGGGCGCGCTCGTCGCGATCAAGCGCCTCCTGCCCGACGCCGCGCGGGATCCTCACCTCGTCACGCGCTTTCGCCGCGAGGCGCTGCTCCTCGGCAAGATCGAGAGCGACCACGTCTCGCGCGTCATCGAACAGACGACCGATCCCGAGTTCGGCCTCCTGCTCGTCATGGAGTACGTCGAGGGCATGTCCCTCGCGGATCTGCTCGAAAAGCAGGGCACGCTCTCCGTCGAGGAGGTCCTCGACATCGGCGAGGGCGTCGCGCGGGCCATCGCGGACCTGCACCGCGCCAGCATCATCCATCGCGACGTCAAACCCGAGAACGTCATCCTGCGGCGCTTGCCGAGCGGCGAACGGCGCGCCGTGCTCATCGATTTCGGCCTCGCCCGCCTCCTCGATCCGGCCGAGGACCAGCGCGGCAAGGAGGAGACGCTCACGGGCATCACCCGCGCGGACATGGCCGTCGGCACCATCCCGTACATGGCGCCCGAGCAATTCCTGAACTCGCGCGAAGTCAGCGGCACGGCCGACGTCTACGCGCTCGGCACGATCCTCTACCGCGCCGCCTCGGGCCGAAACGTCTTCGGCGAGCAGGACGACCTCGCTTATGCGCGCCAGAAGCTCAGCGACGAGGCCCCGCCCATCGCGCTCACCCGCAAGGACCTCGCGGCCGAGCGCCTCTCCGCGATCGTCATGCGCGCCGTCAAGCGCAGGCCCGCCGAGCGGTACGAGGGTATCGAGCCCATGCTGAAGGACCTCGCCGAGGCCCGCGTGCTCGCGCGCCCGCAGAGCTCCGATACCGACGCTCCCACGCAGGCGGCGCCCGTCTCCTCGCTCCTCGGCACGGCCCCCACGCAACTCCCCTACGCCACGTCCGCCGCGGCTCCGCCTCCTGCCTCCTCGCGCCTCGGCCCTTCGGCCCCCATTCACCGCCCGTCCCCTGCGCTCACCGTGCCGATGCCGGCCGTCTCCGACATTCCCGACCCGGGCCCTCCGGCGGCCCTCCGCCGCCCGTCGCCCGCGTTCGGCGTGCCCGCGGTCGCGCCGCCTGCGGCCACGCCGCAAGTGATCTTCACGCCGCCCGTCGCCGCGCCGCCCGTCGCTGCGCCGCCCGTCGCCCCGCCGCTCGGCCGTCCTCCCGGCGTCGGCTTCGGCGAAATGCCGCACGCCCCGAGGCCCGCGCCTGCCGTCGTCATCCCGGCCGACGCCGTCCCGCGCCGCGCCGCCTTTGCGTTCGGGCTCGTCGCGCTCGGCGTCGGATTCGTCCTCGGATTCGTCGCGCACGCCATCCTCGTGGGCGGAGCTCCCTGACAAACCCGTTTTCCGTGCGCGGCCGGCCGTAGCCCTCGGCTGGAATGTCGCGGTATCCTGGAGCGTAGCCCGGGTCCCGCCGATGCGAACCACCGCGTCCACCTTCTTCCTCGCTGGCCTCACCTCGCTCGCGGCCCTCGCCGCCTGCAAATCCGGCGAGCAAACCTCGCCGACCGACGCCACCCCACAGCCCGCCGCCTCGAACGGGGCCCCGGGCGCGCAGCAGCAGCCTACCCGTGCGCGCAAGCCGCCACTCGTGCGCGAAGGCGGCGCGCTCGTCCGATCGCCTTCCGAGCCTGCGCTCTGGCTCGCCGACGAGGACCAGCAGGTCGTCCGGCGCATCGCGCTCCCCGCCGACGCCCAGAACCCGCCCGTCGCCGTCAAGATGCCCGGGCCTCCGGCGGCCGTCCTCGCCCTCGACGACCGTGTCCTCGTCACGGTCCGTGGCATTCGCAAGACCGACGATCTCGCGTCGCCCTATGAAGGACCGGGCCTCTTGCTCGTCATGCGCCCCGACCCCGCGGCGGGCCTCGTCGAGATGGGCCGCGTCGAGCTCCCGGCCGACGCCTGGGGCCTCGCGATCACCCCCGACGCATCCACCGCGCTCGTCACGTCCCCGTGGACCCACGCGGTCTCGGCCGTCGACCTCCAGACCCTCACGAAACGCTGGACCCTCGACGTCCCGCGCGAGCCGCGCGCCGTCGTCGCCCTGCCGGACGGGAAAACCGCGTACGTCACGCACCTCGCCCGCGCCACGCTCTCGCGCATCGACGCCGTCGAGGGACAGGCCCGCGTCAAGGACGTCCCCTTTCCGGCGGCCCCCTTGCGCACCCCGCCCGATCCGGCGCGGCGCGAGGCCGCGACACTCGCGTATTCGGCCGTCCTCTCGCCTGACGGCGCGCGCCTCTTCGTCCCGCGCCAGGCGCTCGGGGCCATGGGCGAGAGCGCGTGGAATGGGCAAAACACCGTCGACATCCTCTCGATTGCCGACGAGAGCCCGCTCGCCGTGCGCGCGCCTCGCTGGTTCGTCATGCAATCGAAGCCGTTCCAGAAGCTCCTCGGCGAGTTCGGGTTCGAGGAAGCCGACCCGCACCTCACGGGCCCGGCGCCTTCGCAGATCGGCGAGGTTTTCGTCCAGCCTCGCGCCGTCGTGTATCGCAAGAAGACCCGCACCTTGCTCGTGGCGAGCGAAGGCACCGACATGCTCGTCGAGCTCGACGCGCTCTCGGTCGACCCCTCGCTCGGCGCCCTCCGCAAGTACGACCTCGGCGGAGGCAATCCCGAGGACGACAAGCCCGGCGCCACCCGCTGCGGCGCGCCCACCGGAATCGCGCTCTCCGAGGACGAGGGCACCGCCTTCGTGTTCTGCCGATCGAGCCACGACCTCGCGATCGTCCGGCTCGACGCCTTCGACAAGCGCGCTCCCTACGAATCCTCGCCCCCCGCGATCTTCTCCCTCGGCCCGGATCCCTTGCCCGAGCAGGCCGCCATCGGCCGCCGGCTTTATTACAATGCGCGCGACTGGCTCATGAGCGGCTCGTATGCCTGCGCCGGCTGCCATCCCGAGGGGCGCGACGACGGGCACGTGTGGCACGAGGACATCCGGGAGAGCTACGAGGAAAAGGGCAAGTACGAGCCCAACGTGATGCATGCCTTCGAGGACAAGCAGGCGTTCGAGGGCTTCGTGAAGGGCGTCCCGCGCCAGACGCCGATGCTCGCGGGCCGCGCCGCCGCGTTCGGACCTTATGGCTGGAAGGGCGAGAGCCCGAACCTGAAGCACCGCGTGATCATCGGCTTCGGCCTTCACCGCTGGCTCGGCGGCGAGCCATTGAGTTATTCCGCGGACAAGACGATCCCGCGCGCCGATGCCATCGTCGCCTTCGCGCGCCACGGTCTCGTCCCGCCTCCGCGCGACAATCACGAGAAGACGGCCGAGGAGAAGCGCGGCGAGGAGGTCTTCAACGACCCCAACGTCGGCTGCGCGACCTGCCATGTGCCGAAGACCGACTACACGAACCGCGCTCTCGTGGGGCTCGGGCCGTGGGCGTTCGACAAGGCGCGCTTCGACACGGAGATGGAGGACGACTGGAAATTCAAGACGCCCTCGCTGCTCTACCTCGCCGGCAGCGCGCCTTATTACCACGACGGCAGCGCGGCCACGCTCGAGGAGCTCGTCGAGCGGAATGGCAAGCGCATGGGCCATACGGATCATCTTTCCAAGGAGGATCGGGCGGCGCTCGTCGCCTTCCTGAAGACGTTATGAACACCTCGAACCTGCGCCGCGCCGTGGCCTTTGCGCCGCCGTTCCTGCTCCTCTTCGCGTTCTTCTCGCTCGCCGTGGCCGAGGAGGCCCCCGCGCCCCCGGCCGCGCCCGCGCCCGCGTCCGCTGCTGCGCCCGCGCCCGCCTCCGCGTCCGCCGCTGCGCCTGCGGAGCCGAGCGCGCCTTCGCTCGGGGAATGGTCTCCGCCCGAGACCCCATCCGACAAACCCACGGCCGAGGAATGGGGGAAGGCGACGCCGCTCGAGCTCCTCCGGCCCCACGACCATTGCACGGCGTCCGCGGTCCGCGAATGGCTCCGTGTCTCCTGTCGGGATCCGCTCGCCCTATTCAAGGGGGTCCGGGTCGTCGGCGGCTCCGAGAAGGACGTCTCGATCGTCGACTTCAAGGTCAAGGGCAAGGACAAGGACCCCGAGACCGGCAAGGAGAGCGAACGGATGTTCGACGGTCTGCACATCGTTTTCCCCGTGCGCAAAGACGACCGGCGCGTGATCAGCCTCGTGAGCTGGGCCTCCTGCGGCTGGAAGTGCTGGTACATGCGGGAGGACACGTTCGTGACGATCTCCGAGCTCTGGCTGCCCGGCGAAGAGCGCCCCACGATCGTCCTCCATTGAAACTTCCATCCCAGCGTGAACGAGGTCGGCGGCTGCAGCAGCCGTGCTGTCAACCTCGAACTTCCCCCGGGTGGGGCTTCCTCGCGCTCGGCGCAATCGTCCGTCGTCGCCGCAAATGAACGCGAGCTAGGACAAAACCCGTCCTATCGCCGCCGCGTTTTCCCTCCTCTCACTGCCGCGTCCGTGCTTGGTAGGACAATTGTTGTCCTACCCGGATCACGTTTTTCGGTGCGGGTTCGTCCAATGCGGTGCATATTCGCTCCTGGTCGTACCGAGCGGAGAGCGCGGTGAGCGCGGAGAGGCCGGACGATCGAGAGCTTCACCAGCGATAAAGACCCTTGGAATTCCGGCGAGAAGGAGGCCGGTCGGCGCGTCCGCGAGGGCGAACCGAGAACCACATCCACATGCCCCGACGTTCCACTCCCGATGCGTTTGCACTCCAGGTTGGCGCCCGTATCCGCGAGCTCCGTTACGAGATGAACATGTCGCTCGCGGCGCTCGCCGACGCGAGCGAACTCTCGAAGGGCCACCTCTCGAGCGTCGAGCATGGCCTCGCCGCGATCACGATCGGCACGATCGCCCGGCTCGCGCAGGGCTTCGGCGTGCCTCCGATGTACCTCCTCACGTTCGCGGCGGAGGACGAGCGCGCCCACGCGGCCGAGCTCCTCCGCTACCTGCCCCAGAGCGAGGTGAGGAAGCTGCGCCGCCAGATCCAGGCGCAGGTCGCCGCTCGCAAGTAATCGCATCCCACAGAAAAACTACCTGGAGAGCGCTGATCGGCGGGTCCGATCGGCGCTCTCGCTTTTTTGTCCGTCACGAAAGAAGCTAGGACAGACAATGTCCATTGCGCCCGTCGTTTTCCCTGGCCCCGATGCAGGGGCCATGCTGGGTAGGACATTGACGGTCCGCTCCACTTTCGGTTTTTCGTGCAGGTTCGTCTGAATGGGTGCATATTCGTTTTCGTGGTCGCCGCGGTGGTCGCGACAGAGCGCGACGCGGGGCGACGAGAGCTTCCGAAAACGATAGACGAAACCGTTTTTCCCCGGCGCGAAGGAGGCCGGTCGGATCGCCCGCGAGGGCGAACCGAGAACCATATCGAAATGCCGCGACGTTCCACCCCCGAGCCGTTTGCCCTCCAGGTCGGTACCCGTATTCGCGCGCTTCGCAAGGAGCGCAACATGTCCCTCGGCGCCCTCGCCGACGCGAGCGCGCTCTCGAAGGGCCATCTCTCCAGCGTCGAGCACGGCCTCGCCGCGATCACGATCCAGACGATCGCGCGCCTCGCGGAGGGCTTCGGCGTGCCTCCGATGTACCTCCTCACGTTCGCCGAGGAGGACGAGCGCGCCAAGACCGCCGAATTGCTCCGCTACCTCCCGCAGACCGAGGTGCGGAAGCTGCGCCGCCAGATCCAGGCGCAGGTCGCCGCGCGTAAGTAATCGATACCTGCGCCCTGGGACGTCCCTCCCGCTCCCGGGGTGTTCCAGGGCCGCACCACTTCCTTGGGCTTTCGACCGGAGGTGCACGGAGACGTGCGCCTCCGGTCTACTTTTTGTCCACGGCGAGGTGCTTTTCTCGGCACTCGATCAGCCACGCTTTGGCCGAATCGTGGTCATCGAAGAAGCCCGAGACGTTCTTTTGACCCTGCAAGAAATTCGCCGCGCGCATGAACAGCGAGACGACCACGCGCATCTTGAAGGTCGCGCCCACGTAGGCCGAGTAATACGTGCCCGCCGGCCTCGGCCGCTCGGCGCCCATCTTGCGCGCGGTGGCGTCGAGCCCGCCGAACTCCTGCATGTGAAAGAGCGCGAGCTGAAATTTGCCCCCGTGCTCATCCATGTCGGGGAGATCGACGAGGATACGCATGTCCTCCACGGTGATCGGTCCCCGGTAGATGTGCACGGCGATCCCGGGTTCTTCGAAATAGAGGGTGTGCTTTCCGAAGTGAAGCGGCTCTCGCTTTTTCATCGCCCCTCGTTCTCGGCCTCCCTCACGCCGGGAGCACCCGGAGTGATCCCTTCACCACGCCGTATCCCCCCTCGGTCCTGAGTGCCCGGAAGACCTCCGGCGCGTGCAGCTTACCTTCGAGCAGCCGCCGGTACGTGCTGACGATCTTCGCCACGTCCTCCGCCGTCTCGCGCACGAGCTCGATCCGGAACCGCCGCACGCCGCCTCGCGTCGCCGCAGGCGCGAGGCTCGCCGCGCTCTGCGCCGCCGCGTGGAACACCGTGTTCCGGCAGCCCACGTCCGCCTCCACCGGGTGCTCCATCCCGGCGCGATCCCGCAAAGACACCTTGTGTTTTTCGCAGGGCCTGCCGCAATCCCGAAAATCCTTCCCCGTGGAGAGCAGCGCCGCGATAACGCAATGCTCCATGTGGAAGAGCGGCATCGGGTGGTGCAGGACCACCTCGGCGAACGGACCGAACGGCGAATCGAGCAGGCGCTCGAGCTGCGCCGCGTCGAGGTCGAACGAGGGTGTGAACGCCGAGAGCCCGTGCGAGAGCACCTCCGCCGCCGTCAATCGGTTCGTCACGTTCAGCGAAAAGTCGCCGATCCGCGGGATCGACAGCGCCGCGTCCTCCCGCAGCGCGCCGAGCCCCCGCACGAGCAAGAGATCGGGCGCGAGCGAGAGCAGGTACCGGTCGATCTTCTCCTCGCCCGGCTTGCGAATGCGCGGCGGCGCGACGCCGATCGTCACGCTCGGCCGCGACGCGCGCAGCGCGCGCAAGGCCGCGCCCGTGCCCACGAGCTCCAGGAAATCGAGGTAGACCCCGTCCGCGCCTGCGTCGAGCGCCGCCGCGGCTTGCGCCTCCGTCCGGCAGAGCACGAAAAGACCGGCCGGCGGCGGGCTCCGATCGGGCGGGTTCGCCGCGCGCACGAGGTCCTGGAAATGCACCGACGTCGTCTCCAGTTTCCGCGCGGCCGACGCCAAGAGGCCCTCGACGAGCGCGCGACGCGCGCGGTTCAGCGACGACGGCGGGATCATCACGCCCGCGGGCAGATTCGCCTCGAGCTCCACGATCTCGAACGGCGTATCGCCGAGCCGCCCGAGTTTGTCCTTCAGAACGGCAGCGACATCCGCGCCGCCCCGCGCCTCGCCGATCGGCGCGTCGCCCGTCACCGCGGAGCGGAGCCCCGACGTCGTCCACGCCTCGAACCGCGGCATCTCCCCGATCGCGCCCGACACGCGGATCGAGAGCGGCACCTTCCGCGGCGATCGCTCGATCTCCGCGAGGATCGCCTTTTCCGTCGCTGGATCGTCCGTCTTCCACACGCGCCGGCCCGGCTTCGCCACGTCGACCCGACAATCAGGCCCGAGCCAGACGGACACCTCCTCGCCCGCCTCGGCGCGCGGCGTGTCCGCGCCGTTCTTCGCGATCGTCCAGACGCGCCCGCCTATCTCGCCCGTGCCCGCGTAACCTCCTTCCACGAGCACGCCGTCGCCGCGCGAGAGCGCCTCCGTGAGCCGGAGCCGCAGGACCGTTTTTCCTCGCGCGCGCGTGGTGCCGAGGAGCTCGCCCACCGGCAAACCTCGATGATCACAAGCGCGCCCGTCCACGAGCCGCTGATGATCGACGCCGGCGAGAAAGCCTGGGCCCGAACCTCGCGAATACGTTTGCAGCGCGGTTTTTCGGATCGAACCGAGCGCCTCGCTCGGGCCCGCGCTGCTCGCCTCGAGCGCCGCGCGGTAGAGCCGCGTCGTCGCGGCCACGTAGTCGGGGCCCTTCAGCCGCCCCTCGATCTTGAGCGACGAGACGCCGAGCTCGGCGAGCTTCGGCACGAGCGCGCTCGCCTCCAGATCCTCGGGCGACAGGAGATACGCGTGATCCCCGAGCTCCCGCTTTTCCCCGTCGACGACGAGCTCGTACGGCAGCCGGCATGCTTGCGCGCACGCCCCGCGGTTCGCGCTGCGACCTCCGATGGCCTCGCTCGTCAGGCACTGCCCCGAATACGCGATGCAGAGCGCGCCGTGCACGAAGACCTCGATCTCCACGTCCGTCGCGCGCCGGATCGCCGCGATGTCGTCGACCGACAGCTCGCGCGCCAGGATGACGCGGCTCGCGCCGAGCTCTCGCGCGAGCTCCACGGCCCCCGCGTCGGTGCACGTCATCTGCGTCGAGGCGTGGATCGGGAGCGCCGGCGCGATCGCCCCGACGAGCCGCGCGACCCCGAGATCCTGCACGATCACCGCGTCCACGCCCGCCTCCGCGCAGGCGCGCACGGCGTTCTCGACGTTCTCGAGCTCCTCGTCGAAGACCAGCGTGTTCAGCGTGACGTACCCGCGCACGCCGTGCTCGTGCAGGAACGCCATCGTCCGCGCGAGCCCTTCGGCGTCGAAGTTTTTCGCGCGCGCCCGGGCGTTGAAACCTTGGAGTCCAAAATAAACGGCGTCCGCGCCGGCCAGCACCGCGGCCCGGAGCGCGGCTTCGTCGCCGGCGGGGGCGAGGATCTCGGGGCGCCTCGGCTGCGCAGGGGTGCTCATGGTCGGACCCTATAACGCAACCCGAAAGCGGTGGCACGCGTCGTACATGGTTGTACGCTTGGCTCGCCATGCCTCCGGCTGAAGTCAGCGAGACCCGCAGAGCTCTCGACGAGCTCGACCATGCGCTGCTCGATCTCGTGGCGCGGCGGAGAGCGCTCGTCGGCGCGCTCTTCGCGAAAAAGCGGGCGCTCGGCCTGCCTCGCGTGGATCCGGCGCGCGAGACGGAGCTCCTCGCGGATCGTCGCGTCTACGCCGAGCGCCTCGGTGTCCCGGCGGGGCTCGCCGAGGTGATCTTCCGGGCCATCCTCGAGGACGGGCATACACGGACGTAGGTTCGAGTGGATTTATCGCGCGGCGATGGACCATGATGCGAAGCCCATGAGTGAACAACCTGCTTCTCAGCCCACGAACAAGTGGATATACGTCGTCCGGGCCGTGCGGCCGGACCTCCTGCAAACTGGCCCCACGGAGACTGAGATGGCCACGCTCGGCCGGCACGGCGCGTACCTCGAGGAATTGAAGGCGCGGGGCGTGCTCGTCTTCGTCGGCCGCACGCTCACGACCGGCCCGGAGACGTTCGGCTTGGCCGTCGTCGAGGCCGCGGACGAGGCTCGTGCGCGCGCGCTCGTCGACGCCGACCCGGTCGTGTCCGAGGGCCTGATGCGGGCCGAGCTTCATCCCTTTTTCATCGCCGGCATGCGCGCTCTGGGTTGAGACATGAGCAGGAAGACCCTCTCGGCCGAGACTGTCGCGATCGTGAAGGCGACGGCCCCGGTGCTCGCCGAGCATGGCGCGACGATCATCCGCCATTTCTACCGCAACCTGCTCCACGATCACCCCGCGCTCGAACTGCTCTTCAACCCGGCCAACCAGGGCACGGGCGAGGAGAAGACACGCGGGTCGCAGCAGGAGGCATTCCGGGGGGATTTCTTCGGCCAAGAGGGCGCCCGAGGCGCCGCGCTGACGAACGTGCTCAATGGCTCCATGACGAGCCTCGATGACCTGCCCGCGGTCAAGGCCACGGTGATGCGCATCGCACACCGGCACGCCTCGCTCGACATCCGGCCCGAGCATTACCCGATCATCGGGCAATACTTCCTCGCCTCGGTGAAGGCCATCCTCGGCGACGTCGCGACGGACGAGATCATGGCCGCGTGGCGGGAGGCGTATGACGTCCTGGCGAATCTCTTCATCGAGGTCGAGCGGGATCTCATGCAGAAAAACGCCCGCACGCCGGGCGGATGGGAGGGATTCCGGCCGTTCGTGGTCCGGCGGAAGGTCCAGGAATCGGAGGACGCCGCCTCGTTTTACCTCTCGCCCAGGGATGGCGGGCCCGTGCCGCATTACGAGGCGGGCCAGTACGTCACGTTCCGCGTCGAGGTGCCCGGATTTTCGCGCCGCGGCGGCAATACCGTGTATCGTAATTACTCGCTCTCCACGGCGCCGGGGAAGGGGTATTTCCGGGTCACGATCAAGCGCGAGCTCGGCGCGAAGGGGAACCCCGACGGCGTCTGCTCCCGGTTTTTCCACGAGCATGTGCAGGAGGGGGACGTGCTCGACGTCTCCTCGCCGTTCGGCGAGTTCACCCTCGTCGATTCGCCGCGCCCGCTCGTCTTCATCGGCGCGGGGATCGGCATCACCGCGGTGTTCAGCCTCTTCCAGAGCGCGCTCGATCGCGGCATCGACCAGCCCATTCACTTCTTCCAGATGATGCGCGACGGGCGCCACCACCCGCTCCGGCGCGAGATCGAGGCGCTCGCGCAGCGCCACCCGAACGTGACGCTCCACCGCTGCTATTCGCAGCCCTCGGCCGAGGACGAGCTCGGGCGGGATTACGAGACCCGCGGCCGGCTCGGCCTCGGCACGCTCGGGCGGAACCTCCCCGGAACCGATTGCGAGTTCTATTTCACGGGCCCCATTCCCTTCATGCGCGGGATCCGCGGGGCGCTGCACCTCCTCGGGGTGGCGGCCGATCGCGTCCACTACGAATGCTACGGCCCTCACGGACCGGAGATCGAGGCCGACGTGGGCTAGCCCGAGGGGGCGACACGCGCGTCGTCCCGTGCTACCGCTCCCGTCGTCATGGACTCGCTCCTCCAGGCGGTTCGTAAAGCCTGCCCGCCCGGTCTCTGGTCGAAGGGCGTCAACCTGGCCCGCGACGGCGCCGTGATCCTCGACAGGAGGACCGCCACCG
Source organism: Polyangium sp. 15x6 (assembly GCF_029960785.1). Lineage (GTDB taxonomy): Bacteria > Myxococcota_A > Polyangia > Polyangiales > Polyangiaceae > Polyangium. The sequence goes on along the minus strand of NZ_JASBQE010000102.1, from coordinate 7,437 downwards.
AGCTCACCTATCGCATCCGCGTCCCCGGCGTCGCCATCGCGCCCACGGTCACGCTGTATGTCGCGGACGAGGAATGGACCTGCGATTGCGGCGGTAAATTCGATCCCTGCCAGCACGTCGCCGCCGCCGTGATCGTCGCCGCCCAATCCCCCGAGGGCCAGGCCCCCGCGACCGGGACGGACGTCGGCTCACGCGCCGCGCCCGCGCCGAAGCCCGCGCTCGGCAAGTTCGAATACGAGTTCAGCCGCGACGCGGGCACGTTGTTCCTGGAGCGCGCGGTGGTCTTTCCGGACGGCCGCCGCGAGCCTTTCCAGGGATCGATCACGAATCGCGTCTCGCGCGGCGATCTGCCGGTCTTGCCCACGCACGAGGACATCACGATCGACCGGATGTTCTCGACCTGGAAGGGCGGCGTCGTCCCGCTCTCGCGCGTGCGGGAGCTCTTTTCGCTCCTCGAGAATGCGCCGAGCGTCCTTTTCGACGGTTTTCCCGTCCGCACGAGCAAGCAGGCCGTGCGTCCCTCGGCCGCCGTGATCGACGGCAAGAATGGCGGCGTCCTCGTGCGTGTCGAGAAAGACCCCTCCGTCGACGAGGTCATTGCCCGCGGCGCCGCGCGCACGGGCGACGTCCTGCGGCCCCTCGGGGATACCTCGATCACGGGCGACGCGTGGGAAAAACTCCCCATGGAGCGGCTCGTCGCGAAAGAGGAGCTCGGCACGTTCGTCACGAAGATCCTCCCCGACCTCGACAAACACACGCGCCTCGTGGTGCGCACGCGCAGGCTGCCGGGCGTCGCGCGGAAGAGCCGCCCGCGCATTTCGATCGAGCTCTCGCAGGCCGGGCATACCCTCTCCGTGCTGCCGCTGCTCGTGTACGGGGATCCGCCGGAGGCGCGCGTCGATCAGAATGTGCTCGTGCACCTCGGCGGGACCGTGCCCGTGCGTGACGAGGCCGAGGAGCGAAGGCTCATCGAGCGGCTCCGCGACGAGCTCAATCTGATCCCCGGCCGGCGCGTCGATCTCGACGGCGAGGCCGCATTACGATTCGCGCAGAAGCTCAAGGGGTTCCGCGGCGGCGAGCAGGGCGAGACGCTCGGCGAGCTCTTCGGCAAGCGCCCGCTCGTGCCGCGGTTCGACGTCCAGGGCGACAGCTTCGACGTCGTCTTCGAATCCTTCGCCGAGGACGGCGAGGAGGGCGGGACCACGAAACACGCGAGCGGCGCGGCCGTCATTCGCGCGTGGAAAGACGGGCTCGACATCGTCCCGCTCGAAGGCGGCGGGTTCGCGCCGCTGCCGTCCGATTGGCTCTCGCGGTTCGGCGATCGCGTCGCCGATCTGCTCGCCGCGCGGGCGGAGACCGAGGACCAGACCATTCCGCCCGCGCTCCTGCCTGCGCTCGCGCGCCTCTGCGAGGAGATCGAGGCTCCGCGCCCGCCGGGTTTTTCCCGGCTCGCCCCCTTGCTCGAAGGTTTTTCCGGGATCCCCGAGTCGCCCTTGCCCGCGGGCCTCGCCGCCACGCTCCGTTCGTATCAGCGCCGCGGCGTCGATTGGCTCTCGTTCTTGCGGGACACGGGGCTCGGCGGGATCCTCGCGGACGACATGGGCCTCGGAAAAACCTTGCAGGCGCTCGCGGCCACGCGCGGCCGCGCGCTCGTGGTTTGTCCGAAGAGCGTACTCTTCAACTGGGAGGCCGAGATCCGGAAGTTCCGGCCAAACCTCTCCGCGGCCCTCTACCACGGGCCCAAGCGCGTGCTCGATCCGAAGGCCGACGTCACGCTCACCACGTATTCGATGCTGCGCATCGACATCGACGCGCTCTCCGCCATCGAATGGGATACGGTCATCCTCGACGAGGCCCAGGCCATCAAGAATCCCGACAGCCAGGTCGCGCGGGCCGCGTATGCGCTGCGCGGAAAGTTCAAGGTGGCGCTCAGCGGTACGCCCGTGGAGAACCGGCTGGAGGAGCTCTGGAGCCAGATGCATTTCGCGAACCGCGGCCTGCTCGGCGGGCGGAGCGATTTCAAGGAGCGTTATGCCGGGCCGATCGAGATCGGCCACGCCGGCGCGGCCGAGCGGCTGCGCGAGCGCATTCGCCCGTTCGTCCTGCGTCGATTGAAGCGTGAGGTCGCGCCCGAATTGCCGCCGCGCACGGACCGCGTGCTCAGCGTGGAGCTCGACGACAAGGAGCGCGCCGTGTACGACGCCGTGCGCGCGGCGACGCTCAGTGACGTGGTCAAGCGCCTCGCCGAGGGCGGCAGCGTGCTCGCCGCGCTCGAAGCCCTGCTCCGGCTGCGCCAGGCCGCCTGTCACGCGGCGCTCGTGCCCGGGCAGGTGGCTTTGGGCTCGTCCAAGGTCGAGGCCCTCGTCGAGGCGCTCTCCGACGCGGCGGCGGATGGCCACAAGGCGCTCGTTTTCTCGCAATGGACGTCGCTGCTCGACCTCGTGGAGCCGCACCTCGCCGAGGCGGGGATTTCCTTCAATCGGCTCGACGGCTCGACCGTGGATCGCGCGGGCGTGGTGAACGAATTCCAGGCCGATGGAGGCCCGCCGGTGATGCTGCTCTCGCTCAAGGCGGGCGGGACGGGCCTCAACTTGACGGCGGCCGATCACGTGTTCTTGCTGGATCCGTGGTGGAACCCGGCCGTCGAGGACCAGGCCGCGGACCGCGCGCACCGCATCGGCCAGGACAAACCCGTCTTCGTGTACCGGCTCGTGGCGAAGGACACGGTGGAGGAGCGGATCCTCGCGCTGCAGGAGAAAAAGCGGCTCGTGGCGGACGCGGCCCTCGGCGAGGCGGCGCAGGCGGCGGCGATCACGCGCGACGATTTGATGGCGCTCCTCAGTTGATGATTGGACTGCCAACGAGGTAGGCTCTTCCTGTGCCTCCGCGTTGACATTGATGTATTACAAATCGGTAGAGGCGTAGGCATTCGCGCACGGGCACGCCATTTGCCGGATGCGACCGGCATGAAGTGGGGATCGAAGCTCTTTCTCATCGTTTCAGCGGGGCTCGTGGCGGCGGCGTGTCAGGAGACGGGGGCCGTGCCGCTCACGCCGAGTACGGCGGCGCCCTTTACGTTGGAAGGGCGTTACGGCAAGGGGGAGCCGAACGTGTACGTGCTCGTCGTCGACGACGCGGACACCCCGGAGGCGGCTGCGCTTCGGGCGCGCGCGGCGCAGACATTGCGCGCGGGCCTGCTCGCCGTCGTGCAGAACCGAGGCGAGAGCTGCGCGGGGACGCGGGATCCCGCGGAATGGCGCCCGGGCGACGTTCGCGTGGTCATCGTGCGCCCGAGCGCGCCGACGGAGCTCGCCCTCGTCACGCCCATCGATCGACCGGCGCTCGCGTGGAAGACGATCACATCCAAAGAGGAGGAGGTCGAAGCTATTGTGGCCGCCGCGGCCGAGGCCATGGAGCAGCGGCTCGCGATGCCTGGAGAGGTATACCGGCCGCTCCGCGCGGCGAGCCGCGCGCTGGATCTCATGAAGGGATTGCAGGCGCCCGCGACCGACGCGGAGACGGCGTTCGTCGCGTCGCTCGCCAAAGGCACGTTCCATACGCTGTTCGTCGCGAGCACGCGGGACGACGAGGACGTCGTGCCCCCGGGGGAGCTTTTGCCGAACGAGCTCTCGCAACCGTCGAGGCGCGTCGTCATGGTGATCCCGTCGAACGAGGGGGAACCCTTCTGTCAGCTCTGGGAGAAAGGCGATACGCGCCTCGAAGCGTGGGGGGATCTCGTCAGCTCGACGGACTACGCATGGCCGTGCGACAACGAGAGTGCCTGGGACGGCGTCCTTCACCCGGGGTTCATCCATTGCCAGGTGATCTGCACCGAACGACCGATCCGGGTCGACACGAGCGGCGTGGCCGCGTGCAAGATCCACGTCGAGCAGCCGGATCTCGAGCAATGCGATCCGGCGAATGGATGGCGGGATCCGGGCGGGAAGGAGGCGCTCGTCGAGCGCAATGGCGAGACGCTCCGGCGCTGCGAGGTCGTGCAGCACGAGGGCGCAGCGCTCGAAGATTGCCGGACCTCGCCCGATTGTCCCGGCTGTCCGAGCGGGTTTTGCGTGACAGACCGCTCTTTCGAGGACGTGAGCTGCAAGGAAGGGACGCACGAATGGCCCTTCCGTTTCACCGGCGGAGCGAGGTCGTTGCCGTATGGATGGATGGAGGTGACTTGCGACACGGTGGACGATTGATCCGCCTTCGTGCGCCGTGACAACGGCCGGCGCCCTTCACGTGCAGGATTGGTTTTTCCTGGGGACCGCGTCGACGAGCTGGGAAGTGCCTTTCTCGCGAAGACCGGCGAGCGCGGCCGTGCCGGCCATCCAGGCGACGAGCGCGAGCGCGGCGAGCTTTTGCAGCGCGGGAAGCAGCGCCGAGGTGATTTCCACGCCCGAGGCGACGTGCGCCGCATAAAGCGCGCCGTCGAGCGCCGCGAGGCCCGCCGTCAATCCCGCGAGGCGCGCGGGCATGCGCGACCCGTGTTTCGTCGCGAGCAGCCCGAACGTGGCGAGGCCGCCCGCGAGGAGACCGGGCACAGCCGCGATGAAGATGAGCAGCGGGTGGAGCGAGCCATACCGCTGCGACGGAGCGAGCGGCACCGCAATCGCGGCGAGCGCCGAGGCGAGCCCGAACCCACGCACGGCGAGCGCGAGCCGGGCTCGCTCCGGAAAGAGCCGCGTGACGAGGAACCAGAAAGGCAGCGTGCCCGCGGACAGGAGGATCATCCCGGCCTTGCCGAACGAAGCGCCGGGGTTCGTCTGCCCATTGAGGGCGCGATCGGCCGTCAGATCGCAGAAGAAATTGCGGAAGAAGTCGTGCCCGGGGGAAGCACGATCGAGCCACGTGCCGCCGGGATAGAGCGCCATCGCGGCGGCCATCAGCGAAAGAGACAGGACGAGCGAGCCGATCACGAAGAGCGCCGCGGCGCGCGCGGCGGGCGGCGGAGCGGGGCTGTCTTCCGCGACGGGGCGCGCCATTGCCGCCCGAGTTTACTTCGATCCTTCCGACTTGGGGCGCCGTATGAGGACGTGGTGGAACGTGGCGCCGAGGTGGCGAATCTCGGAGGCGGTGATCGTGGCGGCGTCGGCGCGCTCGCCCAGCTCGAATCGGCTCAGCATGAGCAGCCCCGCCTGGTGCGCCATGAGCAGCCGGTTCTTGAACTCCGCGAGCCCGAGCCCGGACGTCTCGCCACGCTCTTCGAGCGAGCGGAACAGCGCGGCGATGAACACCTTGCCGTCGTCTCGGCCGAGGAGCAGCTCGTTCGCCAAAAGCATCACGCGGACGGCGAAATCACGCGGGGAGAGAACGATCAGCGGCGGGGCCGCGCCGCGGCGCCGCTCGTCGTCGCGCAGCTTGCGCGCATGCGCGAGGAGCGCGGCCACGCCGTGCGGCGAGAGCTCGGCGAGCAGGGCCAAGAGCTCGCTCGCCGGATCCAGCATCGGGGGGGGAACACTCGCGCGCGGCGGCACGCTCGCGCGCGGCGGCGCGATCGAGCCCGACCTTTGGGCCCGCATCTTCGTGCTGCTCTTGCGCTTGGGAAATGGGCTGAGTCGACCCGGCGACATGACCGGTCAACCTACCAGCGACCGCCCGCTCGGCGCAACAGGGCTTCTTGCAAAGTTGGGCGAAACGTGGGTGCGTAAACGATGTAGCGCTCTTTGTTGCTCCGCGCGCAGAGGCGCCGCGCTCAGCCGCACATGGGTATGCTGGTGCAGATCGAGACGTCCATCTGGCCTGCATGACTCGCGCCGTTTGGCGTGACGAACGAGTATTTCACCTGCGCCGTATCGCTCCCGACCGAGAGGACCTCGACCGAGGCGCTCTTCGGCACGTCGGAGTTCCCGCCGACGCCATTCGCATACCACCACGCCTGCACCTCGTTCGTCGGCATGGCGGCGTCGAACGTCCACGATTGTCCGGCCGCGAGCATGGACGTGTTGCCGGGGTAGATCGCGAAGTGGATCTGCGGCTCGGGGCCCGCCGCCTCCCCGCACGTCGACGCGGTCCCGAGGGTGAACACGAGCCAGGGGCCGTCGTTCGGCGCGCAATCGTTGCTCACGAGGCCATCGGCGAGCAGGCTCATGGCCGGCCCGCCGCCGCCCTGACCGCCGCTGCCGCCGTGACCACCGTTGCCGCCGCCGCCCTGCTGCACGTCGGTGCTCGAACACGCGGCCCCGAGGCCGAACGCGCACACCGTCGCGGCCAGGAACATTCCTTGTCGCATGGGAAAAACTCCTCGGCGCGAGATCACCGCGTGATGCGCGGCGCGCCTTCCTCGTCGACGGCGTCCTTCACGTCGGCCGCGTCGGAGGCGGCCTCGTCACGCCCGTCGTCCTTTTTCGCCTCTTCGGTCCGCGCCGCGTTGTCGCGGCCGATCGAGGCGCCCGCGAGCGCCCACAAGGAGACCGGGACGTCCGGGCCCGTCGTCGCTTTCGTGGCCCGCGAGAGATAAATGCCGCCCGAACGCTCGCCATTGTCGCGGTGGACCTCGGCCGTGCGGCGCGGGGCCGGCGCTGCGGGCGGGGGCGCCGCGCGGCGCTCCGGGGTCTTCACGCCGCGCTTGCCCTTCTTCGCGATCTTTTGCCGCGCCTTGCTCGGCGCGTTCTTCGCGATCTCGACGCAGCTCTTCGTCATCGAGGGCGGGCACGAGATACGCACGTGGAAATGGTCGTCGTGAGGCAAACCCCCGGTCGGCTGCATCATGACCTGCGCGGCCCGCACGTAGACGGCCCGCGAGACGCCGCGCGCGCGGGCGTGCGCGAGCAGGGCGTGCTTGATCGGCTCGGCCACGAAGATGTGGCTCACGCGCGCCTGCCGATCGAGCAGGAGGTTCTGCAAGAAGAGCCAGTTCCGCGGGACGTCGAAGCGCGCGCCCGGCACGCCCTTCGCCGTGAGCTTCTCGTCGACCTTCACGAACGAGGGGCGCTGCACGGGTTCTCCTTTTTCATTCACCAGGTAAAACCCGAGATCCGCGTCGCGCCCGCTCTCGTGGGAGTGGTGATGCGCGAGCTCGCCGCCGTTCTTGCGCGAGAGATCCCCGACGCCGAGGACGGCGCCCGGGTACTTCTTGTGCACGGCCTTCGCCGCGCGATCGAGCGCGTGGACGAGCGCGGGCAGGCCCCAGCGGGTGTCCACGTCCTTGTAGTTGTAGGCCGGGACGACGCGCAGGTAGGGTTTGTCCTTCGTGTCGAGCCGAATGCCGCCTTCGAGGCGTCCGTCGTTCGGCGGGCCGACGGAATCGGCGCGCGGCGGCGGCTCGGGCTTCTTCTCGGGCGCCGCGACCTCGGTCTTCGTCGTCTTCCCGTTCCCGACCCGTCCGGGGCGTCCCGTGGCCGCGGGCTCGGTGCGGGCGCGGCGCGAGGGCCCCTGGGGCTTGGGCGCGGCGGCGCGTGCGGCCTGGGGGGCGGCGGGCGCGGGCGGCGCGGCTTC
>NZ_JASBQE010000101.1 GCF_029960785.1 Polyangium sp. 15x6 | reverse complement strand
CTGCGCCGCCCGTCCCCCCGGTGCCGCCCGTGCCGGCCTCGCCGCCCGCTCCGCCCGAGCCGCTCGACGCGCTCGCGCTGGAGCTCGCGCCCGAGTCGCCGCCCGAACCGCCCGCGCCGGCCTCGCCGCCCGAGCCGCCCGAGCCGCCTGCGTTGCCGGATCCGCCGGTGCCGCCGGTGATGCCGCCTCCGGACGTCACCGACCCGCCTTCGGCGCAGCCGGTGATGGAAACGGCTCCTACCAACCCGATCAAACCCAGTGTCGTACCAAGAAGAAGACGAGCGCGCATGCGGGGATCTTTCTCTCCCGCAGCTACCCTTGGCAAGGAATTTTTTCCATTTCGACGAACGCCGTACAGCCCGAATGTGATCGTCCGACCTGAGTCGTCCCGGTCCGTTGCAGAATGCAACGCCGGCGCGAGCGCCCCGGCCTGGTTGACGTCTCTCCCCCCGATCGTGCACCATCGAGACATGAACCGTATCCACGCCGCTTTGCTTGTTCTATCGGCATGCGCCCTCGGCGTTGCCTGTGCGCCCGACTCGAACCTGCCTCCCGGGGGCAATCCCGGCGGCGCCGGCGCGGGGAACGCGGGGGGGGCAAGTGGCACGGGCGGCATGGGCTCGGGCGGAGATATCTTCGTCGGCAGCGGCGGCGGCTCGAGCTCGAGCGGCATCGTGGACCCCGGATGTGGCCTCCTCACCGAGCAGGGAAAATCCGTGCCGCTCGCGCTCTACATCGCGTTCGACAAGTCGAGCTCGATGGTCGGAACGAAGTGGAACAGCGGCGAGGCGGGGCTCGCGGCGTTCGTCAACGATCCGAACTCGGCGGGCACCTCGGTCGCGCTCAATTTTTTCCCCCTGCCGGCCGAGTCCACCTGTGACCAGATGCTCTACAAGCCGCCCGTCGTGCCCTTCGGCGAGCTGCCGACGAACGCCGAGCCGATCATTCAGGCCATCGCCGCCGAGGACCCGAACGGCTTCAAGACCCCGATCTACCCCGCGCTCGGCGGCGCCATCCTCGCCTGCGCCGACGCATTGCAGCAAAAGCCGGGCACGGGCTGCGCCGTGCTCCTCGTCACGGACGGCGCGCCCGTCGGGCCCGCGCCCGTGTGCAGCGGCGTCAATCCGGAGGACCCGCAGGTCATCGCGAACCTCGCCGCGACGGGCCTCTCGCAATTCAAGGTCCGCACGTTCGTGATCGGACTCCAGGGCGTCCCGCAGGACACGGCGAACCTCATCGCGAAGGCGGGCGGCACCGATTCGGCCATCCTCGTCGGCAGCGTGAACGTCCAGGTCGAGTTCCAGAATGCGCTCGCGAAGGCCCGCGGAAAGGCGCTGCCTTGCGATTACGAGATTCCGACGAAGGTCTCGGGCGGCGAGGTCGATCCCGGGTTCGTGAACGTGCTCTTCACGCCGTCGGGCGGCGGCGAGCCGGAGACGATCCTCCAGGACAAGGATTGCACGAACGGCCTCGGCTGGTATTACGACAATCCCGTCGTCCCCTCGAAGATCTCGTTTTGCTCGGCCACCTGCGACGCCGTCCGCAAGGACTTCGGCGCGAAGGTGCAGATCGGCCTCGGCTGCAAGACCGAGGTGGCCAAGTAAAACCCGAGGCGCGCGCGGCCGCGAAAAACCCTAGCGCTGCGCGCGCTTCGACGCCCAGCGGATCCCCGATTGCAGATCCGCCTTCGTCACGAACGTGCTCATGTCGACGCCGAGCTCCACGAGGGCCTGCGCCACGGCCGGCTGCATACCCGTGAGCGCCACCTCCGCGCCGAGCAACCGCACCGCCTGGGCCACGCGCAAGAGCCCGTCGGCGACCTCGTTGTCGACCGACGGCACGCCCGTCACGTCGAGGATCACGTGCTCGGCGGCGCGCTCCGTCACGGCGTGCAGCAAGGTCTCGGTGACGAGCGTCGCCCGCTCGGCCGTCAGCGTCCCGACGAGCGGCATGGCGAGCGCGTTTTTCGTGAGCGGGATGATCGGCGCCCCGAGCTGACGCAGCGACTCGCGTTGCGCGTCGATCACCTGCTGCTGCATCGCACAGCGCTCGTCCTGCTCGCGGATCCGCTCCGTGATGTCCTCGGTCACGCCTGCGAGGCGATAGGGCTTGCCGTTCGCGTCGTGATAGGCGTAGCCGGTGCCTCGCACCCAGCGCAGCTCCCCGTCGGGACGGATGACGCGGTGCTCGACGCGATACGATGTCTTTCTCTCCGTGAACACGCGCGCCACGGCCGCCTCGACGATATGCTGATCGTCCGGGTGCACGCGCGAGATGAAATCGGTCATGTTGTTCCCGAACGTCTCGCGCGTGAGGCCGTAGATGGCGAGGACGGTGTCGGTCCACGTGATGACGTCGCGCGGGATGTCCCAGGTCCACACGCCGATCCCCGCGCTCGCCAGCGCGTCGTAGATCCAGGGGGATTGCTTCGCGCGCTCCGCTTCTTCGGCGGCGAGCTGGGCTTCGAGTTCCGCGATGCGTTGTTTGGCACGGGCAAGCTCGCTCGCGAGCTCGCTCGGGGAATCGTCTTGCTTCGCCATGTCCCGGACACTCTCTCGCCAAGGGAGTGGCCGGTCAAGGCCCCGGGGTGGCTCAGTCTTGCTCGAAGATCCGCCTGCGGGACCACGCGAACCCTCCCTGACCGTCCACGGACGCGAGCCGTGCCGGGTTCCAGCAGGACGAACACCTCGGCGTCGGGCCAAACCACGACGCCGAGGTCTTCATCAAGGCCCTGGATTCGGGCTCGGCGCTTCTCCGGACGGATCGTGCGGCAGGCTTCCGCGGCGGGAGCGGAAGTACGAATAAGGGGTGTAGCGTAGGAAGTTCGACACGCGCGACGTGTAGATGTCCGCCGAACGCTCGATCTGCCGCGCCAGATGGCTCTTGTCGTTGCCCGTGCGCAGGAGCAGGCCCCAGCGCGGGTTCGACACCTCGGCCGCGGCCTTCGCGAGCGGGGCGATTCGATCATCGAGCTCGGCGATCGCCACCTTGATCGCGCCGAGCCGCGCGAGGACCTCGTCGCACGACGGCGCGTCCTCGGGCAAACCATACCCTTCTTTGTGCCGCTGGGCAAGGAGCCGGAGCTGGCAGGAGGCGAGCTCGAGCGCCTCTTTTTCCTCCATCAGGGCACCGAGCCGCGCCTCGTCCACGCGCGACGCGTACGCCGACCGCACCTCCTCTTCGAGCTCCCACAGGATGAGCGCCGTTCGCCAGCGCAGGACGCTCTTCGACACCCGCACGTCGCCCCAGATGTGGTCGCCCACGTAAAGGATCTCGTCACCCGAGATCCCGAGCGAGCGCTCCACCTGCGTCGCGTCGCCGCCGAGGTACGAGCCACCTTCCTTGAGCGGCCCGATCCAGGGCCGGAGCAGCCCGTCCTCGCTCACGACCTCGAACAGCGGCGATTTCTGCATGAAGAAATCGGGCTTCCGCGCCTGCACGATCACCACGTCGAAGAGATCACGCCACCGCATCCCTTTCGGCAGGAAACGCTCGAATGCATAACGCATCATCGCGTCCGTGTATCCCCACTCCGAGTTCGTGATGAGCAAGAGCTTCTTGCCCGCGCGCTGCTGATCGAGCAGCGCGAGCGGCGCCTCCGGGTCGAGCACCACGAACCGATCCGGATCCGCGATGATCTCGGCCTTCAGGCGGCCCTCCATGTGCGCCTCGTCGAGGCCGCTCTTCACGAGCCGATAAAGCTGCTCGTAGCCCGTCCCGGCCGGCATTTTTCCGGCGTCCGCGAGGTCGACGAGCTGCGCGTACATGCACGCCTCGGAGAGCGAAAAGAGCGTGTTCAGAAAGACGAACCGCGGCTCGGCGAGGTCGATGATCGTCCGTGCGTAGGCCGCGCGCATCGGCTCGAAATCGAGCATCGACGTCCCGTGCATCGCGCGCTTCACGTACCCGAAGCGATTCACCTTGAGCAGGTTCCCGAGCTCGGTGTCGATGATGAGCCCGCGGATCACGAGCTCCGGGTCGAAGTGGAGCCCCTCGACCGGATAGCCGCGCGCGAGCAGCCGCGTCCGGAGGTGCTCGTACGCCAGGCGCTCCCACTCCTTCACCTGGTAATGGATGAGCGTGTAGTCCATGTCGTAGCCGATCGCCTTGATCGACCGCATGTTCATGGTCCGGTTGCAAAAGATGCCCCGCTCGCGCGGCGGTTTGCCCGGCAGCCCGTCGAAATGCGACATTCCTCGAACTCTCCTCGACCCCTGCAATTCGTTTCAATAGGGCGGCTTCGCCGTCGCGTACGGCTCGGCGAGCCCCGTCTGGAAAAACTCCACGTACTGCGCCTGTCCCTCCGGCGAGAAGATGAGCTCGCCGTGCACGGCGAGCTTCGTCCCCTCGATCCGGTCGAACTGCGACATCACCAGCGTCGACCCCGTTTCGCCGTTGCCCGAAAGCGGCCCCTCCGCGACGGGCAGGCCGCTCACCGGGCGGATGGCATTCATGAGCGTCATCCCCGACGCGCGCGCGAGCGCCTCGCTGGTCGAGTTCGGGACGATGGTGTCGTTCATGACCACCTGCAAGAGCACGTCGCGCGGCTTCGATTCGGGGGCGCCGGGCAACGGCTCGCCCGACGCGAACCGAGCGTAGTTGATCGGGTCGCCCGGGTCCACGATCGCCTGCGTCACGGCGAAAAAGCGAGCGAGCGCGCCGTCCGGCGTCTTGGGCGGACGCATCGCGTCGACGAGCAGGCCGAACGTGCCGGAGTCGCGGAGCAGCATCATGAGCCCATCGCCGCCCACGTTCCAGACGGCTTGCCGGATCTCGGGCGCGAGCGCGAGGATCGTCGGCCCCTGCACGGATCCGAACGAATGACCGATGTAAAGGATCCGCGAGGTATCGAGGTCGGGCACACCATCCGGGGCGCCCGCGGGCAAGAGGTCGAGCGATCCGAGCGTCCCGAGGAGCCGCACGAGCTCGAGCTGATCCGAGGCCATCTGCCGGAAGTTGTCCCGCGCCTTGCCGATGTCGAAGTCGCCCGTCGCGTTATCGATGCCGAAGAAGCCGAACGCGGCGATCAGGGCATTCTGGTCGGGATTTTTCGCGCGCGAGCCGTGCTCGGGCGAGTCGATCCCGAAGACGGCCGCGCCGTTCGGGTGAATCGCCGCGAGCCGCTGGGCCGTGCCCCACGTGCCGTCCTTGTCGCCGCCGAGCCCGTGCCCGTAAATGACCACCGGACGTTTTCCGCTCACCTCGGCCTTCGAGAACGCCAGGAACACCTCGAGCCCGACCTTTTTGCTCGCGACCGGCGTCCCTCCCTCGAAGGACCATTTCCCCGCCTCGCCGCGGTACTCGGGCGCCTCGTACACGCCGCGGAATCGCACGCGCCCGCCCGGCTCGGCCGGCGTCTCGACCTCGAACGGCGTGAGCAGCGCGGGCGGCGGAGATTTTCGCGCGGCGACGCCCATCGCCTCGATCCCCGCGCGCACCGTGGCCGTGGTGAAGGCGGTGGCGAGCACCACGTCGTCGGCGCGGAAAAGGCCGCTCGGCTCGACTTCGGCGATCGCCTTTCGCACCTCGTCGCCGTATTCGCCCTCGGCGCCGCCTTCGAGCAGCGCCTGCATGTCCGGCGATCGCCGCACGGGGGCGCCGTCGTCCCCGTGGAGAACGTTCGTCGCGACGAACAGATACCGCGTCCCGGGCCGGAGCGGCACGGCGGGCTCTGCGACCAAGGTGAAATCGTCCGGGTAAAACCCGTCGTCGGGCTGCGGGAACCAGCGGGGAATCAACCCCACGGGTTTTCCGCGCTCGGGTGAGTCCGGGTCCACGTCGACGAGATAGAGCGGCGCGCCGGGTTGTTTGTATTCTTCCGCGTCGAGGATGGGCCCGACGAGCGGCGGCTCCGCGTCCGGCGCGAGCACGAGCGAACGCGCGTCGATGGGTCCGCTGAAATTCACCACGACCCCGCCCATCGTAGAGAAGCCGTCCATTTCGTTCAGCAGGGAGACCGTGCCCGGGTAGCCCGTGATCAGCGGATCGGCCGCCGTCTCGGGCCCGATCCGCACGCGCCGGCCCGTGGCCGCGGCCGTGTCGGCCGTCGTGTATCGATCGGACGGATAGGGCGAGAGGACCGTCTCCGCGGTCTTGCCGTAGAGCGCGACGACGCCGGTCTCCGGCGGCACGGGCAGCTCCGCCGGGTCGCTGCAGGCGGCGAGGAGCAGGGCGGCGAGGGGAAAGAGGAAGGCAAGGGCGCGGCGCATGGCGGCAGCATACCGAGAGATGCGCCGCGCCTCTAGATCCTTGATCGTCTCAGGGCATCTTGCAGGCCATGAAGTAATTCGCGAGCCCGAACGAGAGCAGGCCCTCGCCGCCCCAGGTGGGGTAAGCCGCCTTGAGCTGCGTCACGGCCTCGTCGGCGGTCGCCGCGGCCTCGAGGATGGGCTTCGCGTCGTTCAGGTACTTCTTGTCCTCGTCGATCACCGTCACCGTGGCCTTCTCGCCGTGGCCCGGATAGAACGTCGTGAAGCCCTTCGTGGCGAGGGCGTCGAGGTTCTTGATCCAGCCGTCGAAGTTGCACTCGGCGAGCCAGAGGTGCTCCTTGTTGTAAAGGAGATCGCCCGCGAAAAAGGCCTTCTGCTCGTTCAGCGCGAGGCCCGCGGCCTCCACGCTCTCGCCCGCGTCGCCGATCTCGACGACGTCGAGCGTATGCCCGTCGACCGTGATCGTGGTCCCGGCGAGCGCGTTGAAGGCCACGACCTTGTCCGGCACCTGGCCGGGGAAGTTCTGCTGGGCGAACGCGAGCGTGCCGTCTTTCTTCGCGTCGTAATCGGCGAGGACCGCGGCCGTCGTCACGAACTGCGCGTCCGGGAACGCGGAGCGAATGACCTCCATCCCGAGGTAATGGTCGGGGTGGGCGTGCGTGAGGAAGACGGTCGTGAGCTTCTTGTTCGTGCCCTTGACGAGATCGACGACCTTCTGCGCCTCCGCGGTGAAGAATTGACCATCGACGAGGACGACCTCGGTCGGGCCCACGATGAGGTGCGAATCGACGCCGAATCCATCGGGCGAGATGTGCGTCTGCACCTCGATCTCCGAGCCGCCGCCGCTGCCGCCATTGCCACCGGCGCCGCCGCTCCCCCCGGCGCCGCCGCTGCCGCCCGAGCCCGACGACGAGGAGGACGTCGAATTGTTGTTATTGTTCGTATCGTCGCTGCAAGCCACGACCGCGAGCGCCGCGCCGAGGCCGAGCGCGAGCCAAAGACCCTGCTTCATGATGAATTCGCTCCTTGCGAAGGATGAAAGCAACGCGAAGCTAAGGGGCGGGCGCGCGACTGTCAAACGCGGAATGTATTGGCGTGAGCGATGTCACCCATGCAGGGCGTGAATATGGAAATCGGGGCGCGAGATGGAGCCTTCGGGGTCCGGGGGCTTCGGGGTCGAATGCGTCAACCGCCCGGCGGCGGCTCCTCGGCCGCGCCCTCGCTCCTCGCCTTTCGGGCCGCGCGCCCCGCCGTGACGAGCGACGGATACGACGCCGCGCCGCCTTCCTTCCGCCAGAGCCATGCGGCTGTGGTCGTCACTTCTCCATACACGCCGAGGAGCAGCGCCCAGGCTCGCTGGACACGCTCGGTCCAGAGCGCTTGCTCCGCGCTGCGGGACGCCGAGAGCTCCTCCAGGATCCGGTGAGACAGCTCGTCCGCGCGCGCGGCGTCCTCGACGTTGTAATGGACCTTGTCGTTTTCGAGATGCTTCTTTTCGGTACGGTACATCCTGGCGAGCCGGGCGAGGTCCTGGGCGAGGTCGCGGTATCCCGTGCCGATGCGAATATCGGCGATCTCGCGACCGGTGGGCGTGGCCGGGTCGAAATGGTAATCACCGACCTTGAGCATACGCGCCTTGAGCCGGGTCGCATCGTCCGAAAGCTCGACGGGGAGCTTGGCCTCGGTGCCCTGGGCATTGGCGGAGAGGAGCGAGGTCGCCGCATACCAGGCCGCGAGGGCGGCGGGTTCGAGGTCGTCCAAGGCGGCGATATCGAAGAGCTCCTTGGGCAAGAGCTCGAAGCGGGCGCGCGCCTCCGGCGCGGTGAGCTCGCGGGCGACGCCGAGCGCGACGATGGCCGCGGCGTCGACGCTGGTATTCGGTGATTGAAGGCTGTCTCTGGGGATCTGGTCGAGGAGCGGGAGGAGCTTTTCGAATGCGGCCTTGGCGGCGTCGTGGTCGACCGGGGTTTTTTTCTTTTGGGGAGAGCTCATGGGCGGGACGCTATCATGGGGACGGGCGGGTGGTAAACTAGGCAAGAAAGCGACCATACGTCGCAAGCCCACGCCCCCGTCGACCGCCCGGAGGCTCCCGCGAGCCCGCGGCGATCACCCACCGACCGCCGGGAGGCTCGTCCGAGCCGCGGGAGGGTCGGTAGGCGACCCCATTTGAGATGAAGCCAACCTCCGGAGGTCGGTGGGTGACCGCCGGGAGGCTCCGCCGAGCCTCGGGGAGGTCGATGGGTGACCTCAATTGAGATGAAGCCAACCTTCGGAGGTCGGTGGGTGACCGCCCGGAGGCTCCCGCGAGCCCGCGGCGGTCGTCGTGCGACCCCCGGACGGCTCGGCGGAGCCGGGGGGACAGGAATTTGGGCATCAGCCACCTTGGGTTACGTATAACCTGCCTCCGATGCATCTCGGATAACGAAGCGGAGGGAGATCATGGCGAAGCTCGTCTTGGGGCTCGGGGCGCTTTTTCTGTACGGGTCGCTCGGTATGGCGCCAGGTGTCGCTGACGTCCGACCGGAATCGCCCGGATCCTCGTTGACGTCGACAAGGACCGACACGAGAGAACCAGGGCTTCGTGGAGGGGCCGCGGTACCGACGGGAGGGATCAGCGAGGAGGAGCGCGAGCGCCGTGTGCAGGAATGCGAGACATTGTTCGAGGCCTGCCGCGATTGGTGCACGAGAGGAAAGCTCGGCCGCAATTGCTACGCGGAGTGCAGCGAAAAGCTCGCAGCTTGCATGAAGAAGATTCCCTATGCAGATTGAGGACGAGATGGACGTTCTCGCCACACGCGTGCTCCAGTACCGCAGCGACAGCGGCGCCGTGAAGGACGTTACCCTCACGGTCTTTGCCCCACGCAAGACGGACCAGGACGACTGGGAGTGCGGATTCCAGTTCAGCCCGCCGCCCAACCAGAGGACGATCCACGTGAGGGGCGTCGACGCCATCCAGGCGCTCCTGAGTTGCCTCACGATCGCCCGTAGCTACATCGAGCATCCTACGGAGGAACGGTCGAGCTGGCGAGGGATGGTCCACGCGGGCCTGCCGCGATTCGCCGAGAAGCCTGCGGCCTACCAGCGCCCCAGCGTCCCCCCGCCCGAGGAGAATCCCGGGGGACTCGAACCTCTCGCCGTCGGTACCCTCGACTGCCCCGATGAGACGGGTCGCTCGCGAGAACTCGACCTCACGGTTTACAAGCCCTTTCGAGCCGACGACGGAACGTGGAAATGCGCGTTCGTCCTTGGTTCGCCCCTCGACGAGCCTGTTCGTCATGGCACGGGTGAGGACTTCATCGAGGCACTTCTGGACGGCTTCGCCTTGGCGCGCGCGACCTACGAAGCCATGGTCCCGGAAGGCTGGGAAGCGCCGCTGTCGGATGAGCTCTTGGGGCCCACGTCCTTGCCCTACAAGGTGGGCCGATCCTACGGGATGGAGCCGAGCAGGGACATCGGCATGCCTGATTTTTCAGTGGCGTGAGTCGAGAATCCGCCGGAACGTCAAATTCATCCTCGCCGCCCGCCCCGCCTGCTTCGGCACCCCGTGCCGATCATGGTGCTGCGTCGTCCCGGGCCGAGGACTTTGCCGTCGAGATGCCCGTCCGGGACTCGCCCATCGAGCACTCAGGGCAGCGTGCCGGTGACCTGCACGCCGCCCGCGCCCTTGGCGAACTGGGGCGTGATGATGACGTTCGGGGGAGGCGGCTCGGGACGGTTGGCGAGCCCGATAATCAAGCCCGTCAGGGAGAGCCCAGCGAGAACACCACCCCCGGCGGCAACTCCCGTCCAAAGCCCCGAGGATTGTAGTTGGGACTCATCGCTTCGCAGGACAAGGCCCAAAGCGAGAGCACCAGCGCCTATCCCCATCCCAATGCCGCTGACGATCATGAGGTTCTTGGGCCACGTGGGCGGGTCGTCCGTCGACGCTTTCGATATATTCGCGTGGATTGAAATGTTCATCGGGGTTGCCGGGAACGCGACATAGTGACTTTGGATCCGCCGCTGCATCGCGATACTGAGTGTCTTCTCCTCGCCCGCCTTGACCTCCACGCTCGTTTCATAAAAATAGTAATCGTCGGCAATCGCTTTGACATGGTGCTTTCCGGGCTCGACGTAAATGATCTCGGAAGAGGGCCAATCGCGTACTTGCTCACCATCCACGGTGATGCGAGCGCCGGGGATGTTGACGCGCGGGAGGATCGCCCCGACCCGAGCTTTTACCGCCATGAAGACGGCGCGCACTTCCTCGTCTGTATGCACGGTCCTGTCTCGCACGTGGCTGAACATCAGGACCTCGCCCAGGTTCCGAGCTGCCGGCAAGAAGAGCCCCATTCGAGCCTGTGCAAACCCCAGCTCCGCTTGAACGTCCGAGAGGGGCTGATAGTCGTAGGCGGTCTGGTACGCATCGAGCGCCTCCTGCATCTTCCCTTCCTTTTCGAGCCTCTGAGCTTCCCGCAGGTGCTTCTGCGACGTCGGCGGGAACATCGCGAGAGATCGAGCGGACGTGTACGACGTGTACGGGATCTTGATCGGCTCGGGAGCTGGAGCGGGAGGATCCGCAGCCAGAGCCCCCGACGAGACCGAGACCGCGAAAAGAACGATGCTTGCGAGGTGTAGGTGCTTCATGAGAACGAGCCTACCCCCTGAAGCATTGGCCGGTCAAGACGAACCTTCTCCCCGGACGAACCCTACGTGTTCGCGGGCAAACCGCTGGTTCGTCCCGGACCAACCGGGAAGGAGGAGCGCCTTCAGATCCGCGCGGGCAGGATCCGCCGGAACGTCAAATTCATCCTCGCCCCGCGCCCCGCCTGCTTCGGCACCCCGTGCCGATAATGGTGCTGCGTCGTCCCGGCCATCACGAGCAAATTCCCCTCGCCGAGCTCCAGCGTCACCTTCTCCCCGCCCTTCTTCTTCGGTTCCAGGACGAACCTTCGCCGAACCCCGAGCGAGAGCGATGCGATCACCGGGTTTTCGCCGAGCTCGGGCTCGTCGTCGGCGTGTTTGCCCATCGAATCGTCGCCGTCTCGGTAATGGTTCACGAGCACGCTGTTGAACGTGCTGCCGGCCGCCGCCTCGACCCGCGCGCGGAGCGCCGCGAGCGCGGGTGTCCACGGGTTCGGCGTGAGCGATAAACCCGAATACGTGTACGACGCGCCCGGATCACCGTGCCAGGCCGTGAGGCGCGGCTGCAGGATCGATTTGCCGAAGAGCCGGATCGTCTCCTGCCGGAACGGGACCTCCGCGAGAAGCGCGGTGAACGAGCCGCGGGCCTCGTCCGGCGTGAGAAACGGGTCGTGGAAGAGAAGGAAACCTCCGTGCAGGAGCTCAATCCTTGTCACGGGGGTACGTCCCTCCGCGCGGGCCTTTGCGCGCCGCGAGCGCGACCGTCCCGGCGCCGCCCGCGAGCAAGAGCGCGCCCGGGCGCGACGAGTCCGCG
Organism: Polyangium sp. 15x6; assembly: GCF_029960785.1. Taxonomy (GTDB): domain Bacteria; phylum Myxococcota_A; class Polyangia; order Polyangiales; family Polyangiaceae; genus Polyangium. The sequence continues at coordinate 31,396 of NZ_JASBQE010000101.1, read as the reverse complement.
AGCGCGAGGCCCGAGATGACGCAGGCCAAACCAAACGCGAGCGTCGGACCGGCGAGCCGCCCGTCCTCGGGCGAGCCGTCTGGGGGCACCGTGGGCCTCGTGCGGTACGGATGCGCCATGCGTTCATCGTACCAGGACGGAGGGGCGAAGGGTATGGGGTTTGGGGCGTAACGCGGCTCGTCCGCGTTACGCCCCAAGCGTCAACAGAGATCCACTCAATCCTAACCGCCGTCCGCGCAGGCCCAGCCGTCCTCGCCGACGAGCGGGACGAACCGCACGGCGCCGAGCCTTTTCTCCGAGAACCGACCGTCTTCCGGGCCCCGTGTCACGAGGACGAGCTCTTGCTGGTGTTCGTCCGGCCCGACCGGAATCACCATGCGGCCGCCCGGCGCGAGCTGATCCAAAAGCGCCTTCGGCACGCGCGGCCCGCTCGCCGTCACCGCGATGGCCTCATAAGGGGCGCGCTCGGGATAACCACGGGTGCCATCTCCAGTGACCACCCGGATGTTCCCGTAACGTAGCGACGCGAGCCGCGCGGCGGCCTCGGCGGCGAGGAGCGGGTGGCGCTCGACGGTGACGACCTCACGCGCGATCTCGGCGAGCACCGCCGCCGCGTACCCCGAGCCCGCGCCGATCTCGAGGAGCCGCGCGTCCGGCCCGATCCGTAGGGCTTGCGCGGTGAGCGCGACGATGTATGGCTGCGAGATCGTCTGCCCTTCTGCGATCGGCAGCGGTCTGTCGAGATACGCCTCGTGCTCGCGCCCGGCGGGCACGAAGGCGTGCCGTGGGACGCGACGCATCGCATCGAGCACCCGCGCATCCTGGATGTCGCGGCGTGCGAGTTGTTCGTCCACCATGCGGTGGCGCGCTTGCTCCATCGGATCCATGGCGCGGACGTGCTCGACGCAATCGTCGTGCCGAGCTCCTTTCGTGGGGAGCGTCAAGAAGAGCACGCTGGAACCGGCACTGCCACCCCCTTGGCCGGGGCGGTCTCGCTCACGCAGGGGGGATGTTCGTCGCGCTAGGGTTTTTCGACGCTCCGCCATAGAATGCGGCGGCGATGGTGACCAGGAGCAGCGCGAAGGGCGGCACGATGAAGACCAAGGGGAAGACGCAGGGCGGGGTCAAGGGCGCGGCAAAGAAGGCGACGAAGGGAACCACGAAGGCGAAGGTGCTCGGCGCGGGAAAGAAGGCGAAGGCCTCGGCGAGGGCGACGAAGGGTAGCGCGACGGCGAAGGTCGAGGCGAGGGCGAAGGCCGCGGTGAGGGCCGCGGCCGCGGCGCCGGTGGAGATCATCGACGAGCCGCCGCCGAGCCTCACGGGGCGACCGTTCCGGCGCCTCGCGTGGGGCTACGCGCTCCTCAGCGAGATGCGTGACGAGGCGATGAACGAGTTCAACGTCGAGGCGGGCACGAAGGTGGCGATCGAGGGCGAGCTCGATCGGCTCGCGTACGTGTACGTCGTGCAGATCGCCGCGGACGATCGGTCGGTCGAGATCCTTTATCCCCCGAAGGGCGGGGCGCGCCGCATGCGCCCGGGCACGAAGACGCGCATCCCCGGCGGCTCGGGCTGGATCGTGACCACGAAGAAAGGCAAGATCCGCACGATCGCCTCGTCCACGCCGATCATGGACGTGACGGCCCTCGGCATCGACTGATGCCGGTTGTCACGGGACAACTTCCACTTTTCTGGAAGCTTCCCCTTGCGGGCCTACTTCGAGGATGTTAGAAGTAGGCCCGTGACCTCGAAGCTGGATCGTCACGCCCAGCAGCTCAGCGCGCTCGGCCATCCCGTTCGCCTTCAGATCCTGCGCTTCGTCGTGCAGGGTGGGGACGAGGGGGTGTCCGCCGGGGAGATCCAGGCACATGTCGATCTGCCCCCGTCGACCCTGAGCCACCACCTGAAGCGGCTCGTCGAGGCGGGCCTGTTCACGACCCGCCTCGAAGGCACGTTCCACTACTACGCGGCCGATTACGCGGCGCTGCGCGTCCTCACCGAATACCTCTGGGAGGACTGCTGCAAGCGTGGCAAAGGCGGAAAGGGCGGCTGCTGCTGATGATGTCGCCCTTTTTTTGCGCCTTGGTTCGAGTTTTTTGGAAGAAAGGAGACTCCGCATGAACGTCCTCAAGCCTCACGTGTCCCTGAACGTCACGAACATCGAGCAATCCGTCGCGTTCTACGAGAAGGCGTTCGGCGTCGCGGCGACGAAGCGGCGCCCCGGATATGCGAAATTCGACCTCGAGGTTCCCTCGCTCAACCTGACGATGCAGGAGGCGCCTCGCACGGGCGTCAATGCCAGCCATTTCGGGGTCCAGGTCGCGACGACGGACGATGTCGTCGAGGCGAAGGCCCGCTTCGAGGCCGCGGGGCTCACGACGATGACGGAGGAAGATACGTCCTGCTGTTATGCGGTGCAGGACAAGGTGTGGATCGAGGATCCGGACGGGAACTCCTGGGAGGTGTTCGTCGTGAAGGCGGACGCAGACATCATGGGGGATTCCGCGGCGCTGAAAAAGGACGAGAGCGCGTGCTGCACGCCCGTCGGCCTCTCGCGAAAGCCGGAGGTCAAGCCTTCGGCCTCGTCGTGCTGCGGTCCGAAAACGGCGGAGTGATTCGGTGAAACCCACGGCGGCGGCGACCGATCGCACGCCGCCGCCGTGGCCCTCTCCAGCGCTGGAAACCCATGGACAGCATCGCCCGCAAGTTATCGTTCCTCGATCGTTGGCTGACGTTGTGGATCTTCCTCGCCATGGGGCTCGGCGTGGTCCTCGGCTTCGCGGCGCCTGGCTTCGCGGCGTTCTTGCACCGCCTGCAGGTGGGCACGACGTCGATCCCGATCGCCATCGGGCTCGTCGTGATGATGTACCCCCCGCTCGCGAAGGTCCGCTACGAGGAGCTCGGGAAGGTCTTTCGCGATAAGCGCGTGCTCGCGCTGTCGCTCGTGCAGAACTGGATCATCGGCCCGGCGCTGATGTTCGGCCTCGCCCTCTTGTTTCTCCGCGACGAACCCGAATACATGCTCGGGCTCATCCTCATCGGGCTGGCGCGATGTATCGCGATGGTCATCGTCTGGAACGACCTCGCGAAGGGGGATACCGAGTATTGCGCGGGGCTCGTCGCGGTGAACTCGATCTTCCAGGTGCTGTTTTTCTCGGTGTACGCGTATTTTTTCGCGACGCTCCTGCCCTCCTGGCTCGGGCTGGAAGGTGCCGTCGTGAACATCACCATCCCCGAGATCGCGAAGAGCGTCGCCATCTACCTGGGAATCCCGTTCGCGGCCGGGTTTCTCACGCGCCGGGTGCTCGTGTCGTCCAGGGGAGCGGACTGGTATCAAACGCGCTTCGTCCCGCGCATCGGGCCGATCACGCTCGTGGCGCTGCTCTTCACCATCGTGGTGATGTTCTCCCTGAAGGGCGAGACCCTCGTGGAGCTCCCGCTCGATGCGCTGCGGATCGCGGTGCCGCTCCTCGTTTACTTCGTCGTGATGTTCTTCGTCTCGTTTTTCCTGAGCAAGCGCGTCGGCGCGGACTACAAGCAGGCCACCACGCTGTCCTTCACGGCGTCGTCGAACAATTTCGAGCTCGCCATCGCCGTCGCCATCGCGACGTTCGGCATCCATAGCGGGGCGGCATTCGCGGCCGTCATCGGTCCGCTCGTCGAGGTGCCCGTCCTGATCGGGCTCGTCAACGTCGCGCTCCGGCTCGGCAAGCGGTTCTTCCCCGGCGGCGTCGATGTCGTACCGGCGCCCTGCGCAGTGCCTGCCAGGGAATCGGAGGTCCACGGATGACTCTGTTGTCCACCCCCGAGAGCATTCTCTTCCTCTGCGTCGCGAACTCGGCCCGCAGTCAGATGGCGGAAGGCCTCGCGCGGAAGCTCTTTGGAGATCGCGTGCGGGTTCAGAGCGCTGGCAGCTGCCCATCCCGCGTCAATGCCTTCGCCATCGAAGTGACGCGGGAGATCGGCATCGATTTGACCACGCACACATCGAAGTCGGTGGACACGATCGACCCTGCGTCGGTCGACATGGTCATCACGCTTTGCGCCGAGGAGGTTTGTCCCGTTTTTCTCGGCAAGGTTCGGCGGCTCCACTGGCCCATCCCCGATCCCGCGAGCGACGATCCCTCGCTGTCACGCGAGCGGATGCTCGAGCGTTTCCGCATGGCCCGCGGACAGATCCAGGCTCGTCTGGAGGAACTCGCGGCCTCGCTCGCTACCACTTCACCGTAGCGGCGGACGAGGGCGCCCCGAGAGCCAAATGAGGAGTATCGCGGCCCCGAGGAGTTGTGCCGCGACAATCCCGGCGCCGTTGCTTGACGGGATCACCACAATACTTGCTGCATGGTGCAAGCATCGTGGACGACCAAGTCCCCAACTTCGCCACCGACTCACCGTCCCGCAGCACACTTCCTCGCGCTCGATGCGGCTGATACCGCGGGCAACGCAGTTCGCCACCCTGCGCGCGGTGCAGGACGCCGGGACGCTCTCCACGACGGGTCTCCGAACGCATCCCGGCCGAGAAGCGCGACGGGGTGCTTGAAGCACTGCGAGTGCTCTCGGAAGCGCTCGCGAGCTTCAACGAAGGCGCGCAGCGGTAGCTATTCGGAGGGACGCGCCAGCGCCAGCAGGCGCGTGGGGCCGACGGGCTCCTCGGTCATCCAAGGGACGATGGCGAGCCTCTGCGCGTGCTGTTCGCGCACCACGTGTATCTGCTCAAGCTCGGCCGCGATGCGCTGCGCGAGGCAGGGGTCCGTCGAGCCGGCGGCTGCGAGGCTGCTGTTGATCACCCAGCCGAAGGGCTCGATCCCGGCGCGCCTGAGATCCGCCTGCAATCGCGCCGCTTCGGAGACGGGCGTCGTCTCCGCGAGCGTCACGACCAGGACCTTCGTGTACTGCGGATCGCGCAGCTTCATGAGGGGGGTCACGATGCGGCCGGACGCATGCTGCGCGTCGACGTCTCCGACGACTGTCTGCCGGTGATACGAGCCCGTGGCGTCGAGCAGGAGCAGCGTGTGTCCCGTGGGCGCCGTGTCGAGGACGACGAAGCTCGATCGCGCTTGTGAGACGGTCCTCGAAAAGGCTGCGAAGACGGCCACCTCCTCGTAGCAGGGGGATCGCAGGTCTTCGGCCAGCAATGCTCGTCCCGCTTCGTCGAGCTTGGCCCCGCGCGTCGCCATCACGCGGTCCACGTACGCCTTCGTCTCGACGGCGGGATCGATGCGGCTGATCCGTAGGTGCGGAAGTTCGCCCGCGAGCGTCGCAGCGACGTGCGCCGCGGGGTCGGTGGTGCTCAGGTGGACATCGTGACCTCGCGACGCGAGCTCGGCGGCGATCGACGCGGCAATCGTCGTTTTCCCTACGCCGCCTTTGCCCATCACCATCACGAGCCCACGCCCGGGCGCCGCGATCTCGTCGATGAGGGACTGGAGGGGCGGCAGCGAAGGCGTCGCGAGCGGAGGGACTGCACGCGCGAGGGCTGCGGACGCGCGATCGTCCAGCAATGCACGGAGCGCCGGAAGACCGACCATGTTGAAAGCGCGCAAAGGGACGCGCGTCGTGGGCAGTCCTTGCAGCCGAGGAGGCATGTCGCGCAGCGCCTCGCGCCCCCGCTCTTCGAGCGCAAGGGCCATTGAATCTGCACGGTTTGTCGCCTCGAATACGGCGTTGACGACGAGTCGCTGGTTCTTCAGGCCCAGCGCTTCGAGCTCGCCCGACGTCCGATCCGCTTCCCGCAGGGCTGCGTGGTCCGCCCGCGTGACGAGCACGATGGTCGTGCGCGCGGCGTCGGCCAGAGCATCCACCGCGGCGACGAAGCGCGCCTCCTGCATTTTCAGCCCTGAATGGGGGCCCAGACACGAGGCCCCGGACGGGGTCGATTGGAGGAAGCCTGACCATGCGCGCGGCAGGCTGAGGAGCCGCAACGTGTGCCCTGTGGGCGCCGTGTCGAAGAGCACGTGATCGAACGGCACGCTCTGTTCGTCCCCGGCGAGGAGCTCGGCGAACTCGTCGAACGCGGCGATCTCCACGGTGCATGCTCCGGCGAGCTGCTCGCGTAGCTCGGCGATCTGCGTCTCCGACCAGATCGCGAGATAGGGCGCGACCACGCGCTTTCGGTAATCATCGGCCGCCTTCTCCGGGTCGATGTCGAGCGCGAAGAGCCGGTCGACGCCGGGGATCGGCGTGGGCCGTTGCGACAGCGGCACGCCGAGCATCTCGTCCAGGTTCGACGCCGGATCGGTGCTGACGAGGAGGATACGTTTCCCGGCGTCCGCGAGTCGGATCGCAGTCGCGCACGCGAGCGCGGTCTTGCCCACGCCGCCCTTCCCCGTGAAGAACAGAAAACGGCTCGGCTGTTCCAGGAAGCGCGTCAAGACTCCGTCTCCTTCCGGTTTCTCACGTTGTACGTCTCGGCTGGCCTTGGATACGTGCAGGATGCCGGCTGCTCCGTCAACTGCTTCCAACCCCTCCGGCCCGTGCGCGCGGCGGCTTTCGAAGGCACACGCGACACGCACCTCGACGAGGAAATGGCGGAGGCCACGCGGCTCCACTGGACTCGCGTGCCATGGCGAACGTGCGCGAGCGCGCGGCGCAGGCGCTCCTCGAAGTCTTCCACACGCCGTTCCTGCGTGCGATGACCGAGCCCGCACGGATCCAGATCGTCCGTGTGCTCCTCGTCCAGGGACCGCTCGACGTCGGCGCCATCGCCGAGCGCGTCCCGCAAGAACGGTCGGTCGTCTCCCGTCGCAAGCCCGGCGACGTGCAATGGCTGAAGAACTCGGTCGTGCTGCACAAGCGCACGGAATACGAGGATTGGCCCGAGGACGAACGCAAGCGCCACCTGCTCCGTCTCTGGCTCGCGGCGCCGGATTTCGAGGATGGGGATGCGAGGCTGCGTCGCGGCGTTGTGAAGGAGGACGCGGATAAGCGGTGAACCGCTTGCTCAGGGCCTCGGCCCCCGCCGATCCTCCACGTAGCGGCGCAAGAGCTCCGGCGTCTGCAAGGCGTACGAGCGGATTTTCTCCTGGAAGAGGAGCTTGATCACGCCGAATTCGAGGTGGAGCAGCGCGCCGTAGGTGAGCAGGGTTTTTCCGTCGTCGGCGGGGTCGACCCGGAAAAACCCCCAGCAATCGCCGATGTCGTGGGGCCGCGTCGGGTCCATCCAGAATCGGACGAGCGACGGGGTTTCCCGGCGCGCGCGGACGGTGTATTCGCCCGAGACCGTGGCGCCGCCCTGGCGGAGCGTCAGGAAAAAATCGTCGCCCTTCCGGCCGACGAGGCGCGCTTCCTGCGTGAGCGGGAAAATATACCGGTACGAGCCAGGGTCGAGCAGCACGGCCATGACCTCGGCGGGCGGCGCGGCAATCAGGACGTACCCGAGGCCGCCGATGAAATCGCCCTCGGAGAGCTCGACGTCGAAGGTCCGCTTGACGACCTCCCCCCGCGCGAGGCGGGTTTTTTCGTCCGCGGTGAGGGCGCCGGCGCGCGCGTGGCCCGGACACGCGAGGACGAGGGCGCCGAGGACCGCGAGGAGGGCGAGGAAGCGGCGCGCCATGACCACACGGTGGTGTCGCGTCGGTCCGGACGCAAGCCCCGACGACGAGGGCCCCTTCGGCCCAGCGCGCGCGTATACTCCCCCCGCCATGTACGCCGGTCACCTCGATTTGACGCAGCCTCTCGTCTGGACCGTGGACGACGCGCTCTCGCCCGCCGACTGCGACGCGTACATCGAGCGCATCCGCGCGGGCCATCAGGAGGTCGCGCCGATCGTGGGCGAGGACGGCGAGCCGGAGGTCGATCTCGCGGTCCGGAACAACACGCGCGTGATGTGGGACGACGCGGTCGAGGCCGATGGCCTCGTCGCGCGGGTCGAGCGAGACGTGCCGAAGCTCCTGATGGGCATGAAGCTCGCGGGCGGCAACCCGCGCATCCGCCTGTATCGATACGGGCCCGGCGAGCAGCACGGGGCGCACTGGGACACGGTCGTGCACCTCGACGGCGGCGTGCAGAGCCTGGTCACGCTGGTCTTTTACCTGAACGACGACTTCGAGGGCGGTGAGACCGATTTTCCGGAGCTCGAGCGGCGCATCACCCCGCGGCGAGGGCGCGCATTGATGTTCCAGCACCGGATTCTTCATATCGCGACCGAGGTCGCGCGGGGCGAGAAGTTCGTCCTGCGCACGGATATCCTTTACAGTCCGGTCTGAGGCGCGCATGCGGAGCGGCGAGATCGTGGACGGGCGGTTCGAGCTGGAGTCGAAGGCGAACTCCGGCGGCATGGGGACCATCTGGCGCGCGAAAGATCTCGCGACGAGCGAGACCGTGGCGCTCAAGCTCCTGCGCGATCCCGAGCACGGCGCCGAGCGATTCCTGTCCGAGGCGCGGATCCTCGCGCGGCTCGAACACCCGTGCATCGTGCGGCACGTCGGGCACGGGCTCACGGCCATCGGCGAGCCATACCTCGTCATGGAGTGGCTCTCCGGCGAGGACCTCGCCACGCGCCTCTCGCGCGCGCCGCTCGAAATCGACGCGGGCCTCGCGCTCGTGCGGAACGCCGCCGAAGGGCTCACCGCGGCGCACGCGCGGGGCATCGTGCATCGCGACATCAAGCCGAGCAACATCTTCCTCGTCGGTCGGCGCGTCGATCGCATCAAGCTGCTCGATTTCGGGATCGCGCGCGCATCGACGGGATCGACCGTGCTCACGCGGTCGAGCTCCGTGCTCGGCACGCCCGGGTACATGGCGCCGGAGCAAGCGCGCGGCGACGAGGTCGTGGGCCCGCGCGCCGACGTGTTCTCGCTCGGCTGCGTGCTCTTCGAGTGTTTGGCAGGACGACCGGCCTTCCAGGGCTCGCACCCGATGGCGCTGCTCGCGAAGCTCCTGCTCGAAGAGCCGCCCGAGCTCGCGGTCGTGCGGCCGGAGGTGTCCGCGTCCGTGTCGGCCCTCTGCTCGCGCATGCTCTCGAAGGATCCGAGCCAGCGGCCGGCCGACGGCGCGGCGCTCGTGGCCGAGCTCTCCGCCATCAGCGGGACCTCGTCGAGCTCGCCGTCCGTTCGCAGCATGACGCCGTCGCGGCTCAGCGAGCGGGAGCGGCGGCTGCTCTCGATCGTGGCGATCGCCGGCACGGCGCGCGGCGGGCTCGAGGAGGTCCGCCGCATCGCGGAGCCGCTCGGCGCGTTCGTGGATATGCTCGCCGGCGGGACGATCCTGATGGTGCTGCCCGGCGTCGGGAGCCCGGCCGATCAGGCGGTGCGGGCGGCGCGCGCCGCGCTGGCGATCCAGGGGGCATCGCCCGACAGGACCATCGCGCTCGTGACGGGCCGGAGCGACCTCGCGGATCGGCTCCCCGTCGGGGACCTCGTCGAGCTCGTGGCGCTGCTCGTCGATCGCGCTCGCGAGGACGGCCGGCCCGGGGTGATCGTCGACGAGGTCACGCGCGCGCTGCTCGATCCGCGATTCGAGGTGCAGGAGCACGCGGGCCATGCGTGGCTGCTGCACGAGCACGCGCGCGGCGAGGAGACGCGCACGCTGCTCGGCAATCCGAGCCCGTTCGTCGGGCGCGAGCGCGAGCTCAACACGATGCTCGATCTCCTGCAGCAGGAGTTCGACGAGCAGCGCGCGCAGTCCGTGCTCGTCACGGCGCCGGCGGGGATGGGGAAATCACGATTGCGTCAGGAGCTCATCGCGAAGCTGCAAGTCAAGCTGCCGGATCTCTGCCTCGCGGTCGGTCGCGCCGACGCGATGCGCTCGGGCGCGGCGTTTTCGGTGATCGCGTCGGCGCTGCGGATGCTCATGGAGATCGAGGTCGGCGAGCGGCGCGAGGTGCAGCAGGAAAAGGTGTCGTCGGCGGTGCGCGCGCTCCTGTCGGGAGAGGCGGCGGAGCGGACGGCGCCGTTTCTGGGCGAGCTCGTGGGCGCGTCGTTCCCGGACGAACGCAATGCGCTGCTCCGGTCGGCCCGCGAGAATGCGCCGCTCATGGCGGGTCGGATCGAGTCGGCCTGGGTCGAGTTCATGCGCGCCGCGGCCCGGAAGGGGCCGACGCTGCTCGTGCTGGAGGATTTGCACTGGGGCGATGGTTCGTCCGTGAAGCTCGTGGACACGACGCTGCGCGAGCTTCGGGACGAGCCCTTCGCGGTGGTCGCGTTTGCCCGGCCCGAGATCCACGACCTGTTCCCGCGCATCTGGGCGGAGCGGACGCACGAGGTCCGGCTCGGTCCGCTGCCGCGCCGGGCTGCGTCCGCGCTCGTGCGCGCCGCGCTCGGGCCCGAGGTCGACGACGTGCTCGTCGCGGGGCTCGTGGCGCGGTCGGAGGGAAATGCGTTTTACCTGGAAGAGCTGGTCCGGGCATTCACGGAGGGGCGCAGCCGCGGCGGATTGCCGGAGACGGTGCTCGGGATGGTCGAGGCCCGGCTCGCCGCGCTCCCGCCGGACGTGCGGCACTTCTTGCGCGCGGCCAGCGTGTACGGGGAGGTGTTCTGGCCGAACGGGGTGAGGCGGCTGCTCGGCGGTCGCAGGCCGGTGAACGTGGACGCGGCCCTCGATTATGCCGTCGCGCGCGAGTTCGTGACGCGCCGCAATTCGCGGCGGTTCGTCGGCGAGGAAGAGTATGCATTTCGGCACGCGCTCCTGCGGGAGGGGGCGTATGCGATGTTGACGGAGCGGGATCGCGCGCTCGGGCATGGGCTCGCGGGGGCGTGGCTCGAGCGCGTGGGCGAGCCGGATCCGTCGGTGCTGGCGATGCATTTCGAGCGCGACGGGCAGGGCCCGCGGGCCGCGTACTGGCACGCGCGGGCGGCGCAGACGGCGATGCGTGGCAATGACCTGCAAGCGGGCGTGCGGGCGGTCGAGCGGGGGCTCGCGGCGGGGCCGACGGACGAGGTCGCGACGGATCTCTGGGCGCTCAGGGCGCGCATCGCCTCGGCCTCGGGCGATTACGAGGCCTCGCTCGCCGCGGCGGAAGAGGCGCTGCGTCGCACGACGCCCGGGTCCGTGGCGCATTGCATCGCGCTGGAGGGCGCGATCGGGGGCGCGATGCTGCTCGGCCGGCACGACACGTTGCAGGATCTGAGCCGCCGGGTGCTGCAGACGGAGCCCGCTCCGAATGCGCTCTCCGCGCTGGCGCGGGCGCTCGCCCCGCTCATCGCGGCGCTGGCGGCCAGCGGGAACGGGGACGCGTTCCTGTTTCTCGAAAAAATGCGCGCGATCATGGGGGCTGGAATCGAGGTGGAGCCGTCGCGGGCCGGGGCGCTCGCGTATGCGTCGGCGATCGTGGAGAAGAACCTCGGCCGCAATCCGTGGGTCGCGCGGCAGCACGCGCTCGACGCCGTGCGGTGTCTGGAGCAGGGCGGGGAGCGGCACGTGGTGCCGATCGTCACGGCGGTGCTCGTCGGCATTTGCACGGACCTCGGCGCGTTCGAGGAGGCCGAAGTTTGGCTCGATCGCACGGAGGCGCGGCCGCCGAGCATGGCGGCGAACGTGGTCGCGGCGTATCTCGCGCAGCTCCGGCTCGCGCAAGGCCGGTTCGAGGAGGCCATCACGATGTCACGCTCCGTGGCGGAGCGGGTGCACGGCAGGGACGGCAACGTCGTCAGCGCGCTCGGTTCCGTCACGCTGATCGAGGCCCATATCGAGCGCGGCGACCTGGGGGCGGCAGAGTCGCTGATCGACGCCACGAGCAGCCGCGGAAACCAGCTCGTCGCCGCCTCGTGCGCGTGGCTCCGATCGAGGGCGCTGCTCGCGCGGGGGCGCCCCGCCGAGGCGGTGAACGTTTGTCGCGAGGCGCTCGTGCTGCACCGGCAAATCGGGCCGCGCGGGGTGGAGCGCGTGCTGCTCACGCTGGCCGAGGCTCTCATGGCGGCGGGGGACGTGGAGGCGGCGAAGGTGACGCTGCGCGAGGCGATGGACGAGCTCGGCGCGCGCGAGGCGGCGATCGGGGATCCCAGCTACCGGCGGCACTTCGTGGAGCGTGTCCCCGGGAACGTGCGGATTCGAAGGCTTTCGGGTGTGTGGCTCGGGACGGCGTAATGATTCCCGGTGACGGGTCGATGGCAGCCACGTAGACGACGTGGCAGCGGCGTGACGGAAGGGTGTCGCGTGCGCCGCGCGATTGCCTCGACGTTTCCGCTCGATTAGGCATCGCCCGCGTGAACGGGCCGCCGCCTTCGAGATGTCTTCGTCTTTGCCTCGGGCTCGGGCTCGGGCTCGCGGCGTGCGGCGAGAGGAGCGAGGAAGAGGCGCGCAAAGCCGAGATCACGAGCGTGATGGCACGGGCCGACGAGCCGCTCCTCCGCGCGAGGCCGCGCCTCTGCGAGGGCAAATACGCGCGGATGGCCGCGAGCGCGTACGATTTTTATCGAGGCACCGTGCCGCTCTCGCTCCACGATTATCGAGGGAACAACTTCGGCTTCGGCGCGTCCGCGTTCGCGCTCGCCGGGCCACTCGTGCCCGCGCTCGGGGACCCGCACCCGGAGAACTTCGGGGCCTTGCTCGCGGCCGACGGCACGCTCGCGCTGGAGCCGAACGATTTCGACAGCGCGGATTTTGCTCCGTATCTCTGGGACGTCCGCCGCCTCGTCGCAGGAATGGCGCTCGCCGCGCGTCTCGCGAACGCCGACGATCCGAACGCGCAGGCGGCGACGGCTGCGGCGTCGCGCGAGATTGCCCGCGCCGCGGCGGAAGGGTATGCGGAGACGATCGCCGCCCTCGCGAAAGGCGCGCCGCGCGAGCGGATCACGGAGGGCGGGGGAGATCCGAACCTCGACGATCTGTTCGAGCGTTCGATCGAGGATCGGGATGCCCGCGCAGAGCTCGACGAGCTTTCGATGTTCGAAGGCCCGGAGCGTCGTCTTCGTCGTGGTGTGCTCGATCCGGAGGAGCCGACGGGGGTTTATCTCGACGTACCGCTGGCGGCGTACGCGGAGCTTCCCGCGGCAATCGAGCGATATCGAAAAACGCTCCTCGATCCGCCGCCGCCGGCATTCTTCACGCTGCTCGACGCCGCGCGCGAGCTCGGCTCGGGGGTCGCGAGCTGGGCCCGGGTGCGCGTCATCTTGCTCGTTCGCGGGCCGACGGACGCTCCGGACGACGACGTCGTGCTCGAATTGAAGGAGCTCGCCGACAGCGGGCTCGCGGGCCTTTATCCGCCGGGCGTGTTTTACGACGACGTCGCCGAGCGCGTGCGCCGCGCGTCGCGCGCGGCCTGGGCCCGGCCCGACGCGGAGCCGCTCTGGGGTACGACGGATTGGATGGGGTTCGTCTGTCAGATCAAGCGCGAGAGCGAGGGGCAAAAGACGCTGCGGACGAGCCGCATGGTCGAAGAGCGAGGCAGCCCGGCGGCGCTCGCGAGCCTCGGGCGCCGGCTCGGCGGCGTGGTGGCCCGCGCGCATGCGGCGAATCCCCTGGGGACGTCGTGGGCGGTGGGGGACGTGGCCGAGGTGATCGGGCATGATCCGGCGGGGTTCGTCGCGGAGCAAGTCGAGGTCGGGGATCGATATGCGGCGCAGGTGCTCGTCGATTGGGGGCTCTTCCGGGAGGCGCTCGCGGAGCGCGGACCGCGGCTGGGGATTCCGATGGATCCGGCGGATACCCCGCCGCCCGATTTGCGCGCGCTTTTTGGCGACGCCCAGGTGCCCTGACACGGAGCCCGCATGCGTATTTTGGTCCTGACGACGATTCTGGCCGCGACGATTGCCTCCGCGGCGCCTTCCGCGGCGCAGGAAGCGGCCGCCCCCGCGACCGCGCGCGCCCCTGCGTCCGCCTCCGCCCCCCCGCCCGATTTCAATGGCACCGCGGCGCCTCCGACCGCAGCGGGAACCACGGGGCTCAAGGTGACGCCGGGGCTCGAGATGTTCGCGCAATACGCGGTTCGATGGACCGCGACCGAGCCGGGGCAACGATCGTGGTTTCACCTGTTCGAGGTGCCGCGCGTGCACGGCGCGATCACGGGGGAGTTCGGCCCGGCCGTGGGGCGCGTGGTCGTCGAAGGCGTGCGCTCGGCGAGCGAGGGGGCGCTGATCGGCGTGGCCGGCGATAGCATCGTGCTGCGACTCCGCGAGGCGTGGGCCGGGGTCAAGTATTCGTCGTGGTTCGTATTCGCGGCCGGCGTCGTCCCGACGCTCACCGTGCCCGAGCTGGAAGGGACGTGGAGGCTCAGGGTCGTCGGGCCCGCGCCGATCGAGCAAACCGGGATGCTCTCGCCCGCGGACCTCGGCGCGACGGCACGCGTGAATCTGCCGCGGAAATATGGGTTCGTCGCCGTCGGTGCGTACAACGGCGAGGGATACACGAATCGAGAGCTGAATCGCGGGAAAAACATTGAAATCGCGGCGTCCGTGCATCCCGCGCCCGGCGGGGCTGCGCGGCCGCTCGCGATTTTCGGGTCGTACGTGATCGGCTCGTCGGGCACGGGGCTTTCCCGCGCGGACAGGCTGACCGGATCGGTGCTGTGGCAAGGCACGCGTGTGCGCGCGGGCGCGTCCGTCACGCATGCGTGGGGGCTCGCGGACGACGGCGCGCGAAGGTCGCTCCTCGTCGATGGATTCGTGCGGGTCGAGCCCGTGGATCGGCTGATGTTCGGCCTGCGCGGCGCTTACTGGAACCGGGATCTCGGCGCGGCGGGGGACACGGTCGCGACGGTGACGGGTTCGGTCGGATATCGCGTGGCGCAGCCGCTCGAAGGGCATGTCGCCGTGACGCGGCAGGTGCCGGGGGAGGTCGCGCAGGCGGCGTTGCCCGGCTCGGATTTTTGGGAGCTCCGGCTCGCGAGCCGGGTCGTTTTCTGAGAGGAGACCACGAGATGGCGAGAATGGAGTTTTTCCTGGCAAGTGTGTTCGTCGCGGCAACTGCCGTGCTCGGCTGCTCGGAGGCGACGGAGGATCCGCCTCCCACGGGGAGCGCGAGCAGCTCTGCGGGGCAGGGCGGCGGCGGGAGCGGCGGAGGCGGGCAGGGCGGCGCGGGCGCGGGCGGTTCCGGCGCGGCGAAAATCGTGATCAACGAGATCGCGGCGACGGGCGCGGAGGAGTGGATCGAGATCGTCAACGTGGGCGACGCAGTGATGGATCTCGACGGGTACGGGATCGCCGATCAGGACGGCGATGTGCCGAAGGTCGCGGAGGCCGTGCGTTTCGTGGCCGGGACGAAGCTCTCGCCGGGCGCGTACCTCGTCATCGTCGCGGGCCTCGACGCGCCCGGGTCCGGACCCCAATCGGAGTGCCTGTCGAGCGGCGGTCCGGCGACCTGTTATCACGCTGGATTCGGGATCAGCGCGAAGAACGGCGACAAGATCTTTTTCCTGTCGCCGAGCGACGCGATCGTCGCGGAGGCGGAGTATCCGCCGGCCGCCGTGGCGGATGGGCAGACGTACGGCCGGGTGCCGAACGGCATCGGTGATTTCGAGGCCTGCGAGCCGACACCCGGCGAGGCGAATACGAAGGCGCCTTGAGGATCAGTTCGGGACGATGGCGAACGCGACGCCCGGGAGGTTGATGCCCGGGCCGCCGAGCCGGAGCGTGCCCTCGACGAGCGAGATGCTCTGATCGGCCTGGTTCACGGTCTTCACGGTGCCCACGATCATCGCGGCGTCGGCCACGCCGGTGGGGTTGATCGGCAGGGCGACGGGCTGCATGTAGAGTTTGTCGCCGTCGAGCCGCGCCCACACCTCCTGTCGCTGCTGGTTGCCGAAGAGCTGGGGTTTCACCATCAAGGTCATGCCGCCCGGGCGCGGGGTGTCGCTCGCTTCGAGCACGTAATCGAGCGGGGTCATCACGCCGCCCGGGCCAGGGACCGTGACGGTCATCTTCATGATCTTGGGCCACGTGCCGATCGGGGGGTTCGCCACGACGAACTCCGTGCTCCGCTCGCCCGAGGTCGCGCCGCCCGAGAGGAACGGCAGGCCCGGCAAGACGCGGAATCGATACTTGGCGCCCGCCGTGAGCGGCGCCGCCGGGACGAACTCGGCGCGGCCGCCGGTCACCACGATCGAGCCGGCGACCTTCTCGCCGGCCTCGGTTTCGAGGATGACGTAGTCCGCGGCGACGTCGGCCGCGGTTTTCCCGGGCTGCGAGTCGTCGATCGGATCGGCGAACGCGATGCTCGGGCGGATGTCGGGGTACACCGCGTCGTCGCTGTCGATGTCGGGCCAGATGGCGAGCGGGTGCGCGCCCTTCGGCGTGAGCTCGCGCAAGAACTGGAGCAGATCGGCCTTCTCGTCGGGCGTGAGGTCGGCCTGTACGTAATGGATGGCCACGTCGAGCGCCGCTTCGAGGCTCCGCCCCTGTCCCTTCACGAAATAGACGCCGTGGCGGTAGACGCCGAGCAGCGAGGGGATGTCGGCCGGCTCGCCCGATTTGCCGACGGGGATGTATTCGCGCGACGTGTAGAGAGGCGGCGCGTGGCAGCCATAACAAGCGGCTTTGCCCTCGAAGATGTCCTTGCCGCGGAGGGCCGCCTCCGTGAAGCTGCCGTCGACGCGGGTATGGCCCGTCTCGCGCGGGGCGCCGAGGAGCGAGCCGAGGAACGCCTGCAGGCCGAGCGCCTCCTCGGGCGTCGCCGGGCGGCCGACGATCGAGCTCGGGCCCTGATAGCCGAAATTGTCTGCGTTCGATACGTACGCGCCCCATTCGAGCGGGGTCGTCGCGTCGAGGAGCTGGAGCGGCCGGACGTTGTGCCAGATCTGCGGGCCGAAGCGCCAGACCATGCCGTCGTTCTGGGTTTCGACGTGGCAACTCGAGCAGGCATGGTTCGCGGCAAAACCGCCGCCGGGGCGCGTGAAGACGCGCTCGCCGAGGGCGACGTTCGCGGGGCGCGGATCCTCGGCGAGCGCGACGGTTTGCACGACGGCGCCGGCCGCGTCGAGGAAGCTCGCCTCGAAGCTCTGGTAGCTGTGGACGGCGACCTCGTTTCCGATCTTGACGAGCGCGCGCGCGCCGGGGCCGACGGTGGTGCGGCCTTTTTCGGCGAGCGTGGCGCGGTCGAGGGCCACGACGACGTCCGAGGATTCGGACGAGACCCAGATCGTGTCCCCCACGCCGAGCACGCCCGAGGGGTTGACGACCGCGCCGCCGGAGCCCGATTGCCGCGTGAGATCGGCGCGGCGAAGGACGGTGCCGTAGTCGGGTTTGGCCGGGTCGGCCCCGAGCACGACGACCTCGTGGAAGAACGGCATGGCGTTCGGCGCCGATTGCGAGGGCTCGGGGTCGCCGTCGGTCGCGGCGACGTAGAGCTCGCTGCCGTCCTCCGAGAGCGAGATCGACCGGAGATCCGCGGCGACGCCGGAGATCGCGAGCGAGACCTCTTGCGTCTCGGTGTCGACGATCCAGATGTCCTCGTCGTCGCCGGGGCCGTAGGTGCCGCGCGTGTCCTTGACCTTGTTGCCCGATCGATACGAGGCGACGAAGAGGCGCTTTCCGTCGGCCGAGAGCGCGAGGGCGCGCGGGTCGAAGCCGACGGCGATCGTGCCCTTGATCTCGCGTTTGTCGAGGTCGACCACGGCGACCTTGCGCATCGTGGCGAGCGAGACGTAGAGCGTCGTTCCGTCGGGCGAGATGGCGAGGCCGCTCGGCTCGTCGCCGACCCAGAGCGCGTCTTCGAGGATGTTGCGGTCGCGATCGACGATGCCGACCGTGTCGCTGCCGCGCTGCGCGACGTAGACCTTCTTGCTGCCAGGCTGATGCGCGATCGCGGCGGGCCAGGCGCCAACCGTGATTTCGCCGGCCTTCTTCCACTGGCCGTTGTCGGCGACGAGGCGCGTGACGGTGTAGGAGGCGCCGTTCGCCGTCCAGAGCTCGCCGTCGACCGCGGTCGCGCCGTGGAGCGGCGTGAGGTGGTGGTTGCGGAATCGCGCCTGCGAGGTGCGCGCGACGGCGCGGAGCGTGAGTTCGGTTTGCGCGGGGTCGTCGAGGCGGAAGGTGTAATCGCCGGGGACGTCGGGCGTGAAGCGCGGTTCGGGGGCGCCGGTGTTGTAGACGGCGTTTTTGCTGTCCGGCGGGGCCGAGACGACCTGCCACGCGAGCTCGGCGGGGCAGCCGGGGTCCGTGAGGAAGCGCGGCAGGTAAAACGTCTCGCCGAGGGTGTGGGCGCGCGGGTTCTGGAGGGGGAGGAGCGCGTCGGCGCAGGCGAGCGCGGGGGTGCCGGTGCTCGAGCTTCCGCCGCCCGTCCCGCCGGCGCCGCCGACGCCGCCGCTGCCCCCGCTGCCGGAGGCGCTGCTCGAGCTCGTGCTCGTGCCGGGGTTCGACGGGTCGTCACTGCAGGCAACCGCGGCAAAAGGCGCGCAGCCAACGAGGATCACGAGGAGCTGAGATAGGCGCAAGGATCTCATGTTTGTACACCCTTTGTGAAAGGTGCGTACACGGTCGCAGACACACGAGACCCTGGCAAGATCTATTTTAGACCTTTTGTGATACGAAACTACCAGGAAAGGGGATCAGGACCGCTGCGGAAAATCCGAGGGGCGGCGGCGGGCGAGGTAGTCGGCGATCGGGGGCAGGGCGCGGACGTCGTCGAGGAAGCGCTGGAGCGAGCCGTGGCCGTCGAGGCAGGAGGGGACGACCTCGCGGTGCGATTCGAGGGTGTCGAAGGCGAGGAAGTCGGCGTGCGTGGGCGTGGGGCCGGCGAAGTAGAGGGCGCCGCGCTCTTCGGATTGTTCGAGCAAACCTTCGAGGAGCGCGCGGAAGCGAGGGAAGACGTCGCGGAAATGCGCGTCGGTCGCGGCTTGATCGTTGAGCCAACCCGGGTTGTAGGCGACGCGGTTCCACGCGGCGCGGAGCTCGACGACGGTCTCGGCGACGATGTCGGCGCGGACGCGCTCGTCCTCGCTCGTCCCGTCGAGGCCGAAGACGCGTGCGAGGTGGCGGAGGATGGCCTGGCTCTGGGGGATGACGCGTTCGCCCCCGGACGAGCGCTCGAGGAGGACGGGGACCTGGCCGAGGGGGACGGTCTTTTTGAGGCTCGGCCAGTCGGCGCGCGGGATGCCCCGATCGACGTAAGGGGCGCGCGCGTAAGCGAGGAGGAGGCGGATCGACTCGGCTCGGCCGCGGATGTCGAAGTAGACGAGCTCGCGTTCGGGATCTTGGCTCATGACATCGAGGAGACCCGAGCCGGAGAGGGGCGTCAATCGGACGGGGGTCCGTTTGCCCAGGAACGTGATCGCGCGAGAAAGAGGCTCGACGCGGCGCGGGGTCCCTTGCTAGAAACGCGGGGAGCATGGCGACCATCGAGCTCCTGCGTCACGGCCGAGAGATGGGGGCCCGGCTCGCCGCGGACCTCGGCGAGGCGACGCGGGTCTGCATCGCGGTGAGCCGCGCGGAGGCGAGCGCGCTCGCGGTGGTCGATCTCGTGGGGTTCGTCGAGCGCGGCGGCGAGCTCTTGCTGCTCGCGGGGCTCGACGGATACGGGACGGAGACGGCGATGCTGCGCCGCTTCGAGCGGATGCCGGGCGCGCGGTGCCGCATCTACCATGCCTGGGGCGGGACGGCGTTCTTGCCGCGGCTCTACGTGCTCGACAGCGGCGCGCGGCGCGTGGTCTACGTGGGCTCGTCGGACCTCGCGGCGTCGGGGCTCGCGCGGGACCTCGCGGTGAACGTGCGGATCGAGGGGAGCGCATCGGAGCCGGAGCTCGAACGGCCGATGCGGCTTTTCGAGGAGCTCTTCTGGTCGGAGCTCTCGTGGCCCTTGTCGGACGCATTCGAGGCCGAGTACGAGGCGCTGCGCGTGGTGCGCCGGGCGGCGATGGAGCGCGCGCCGGATCCTACGGCCGAGGCGCGGCTCGACTTCTCGGTGGCGCAGAAGCTCGGCGAGCAGCGGGCCAAGGCCGCAGCGCGGCGGCACTTGCTCGTGGTGACGGCGAAGAACTACACGCTTTGTATGCAAACGAAGAGCTTCGGCCGGCGCAGGCAAGGGGAGCTCGAAAGGTACACCAAGGGCGACCCGTTTTTTTTCCACGTGACCGGGCGCGGTCGGGGGCTGCGGGCGATGGGGATGTTCGTGGGGGAGACGTATCGGGACGAGGCGCCGACGTTCCGGGGGATGGACGGCGGGGCGCAGCCATTTCGAAAAAAATTCGTGGTGCTGGGAGAGCTCGGCAAGGAGATCCGGACGCGGCCGATCCTGGAGTCCTTGCGGCCAGGCGCGCCGAAGCACTGGTTCAATGGGTTCGTCCAGGATAGCCACACGCTCTCGGTCGAGGATTTCGAAGCGCTGCGCGGGGCGTTCGTCGCAGCGCTCGCCGCAGAGCAGGCGAAGGCGAAGGGCTAGAGCGCCGAACTGTGGGCGCTCTGCGAGATCGCGAAGCGAGCTCGCCTCGGGGGTGGAAAGCCCGGTCCAGGCCGGCCGGGACGGCCTGGGACAAACCGGGTCGCGGACAAACCGAAGTCCCCGGTAAAACCATGCTTGACGTTCGGGGAAAAACCGAGCATGGAAAGAGCCTTGGTCAGGTGCGCAGCTGGCGTCTTCCCCATGAGGACGCGTACATGCGTAAGGAATCGATCCGACCGCGGACGAAAACGAGCACCAGCAGGAACGCTACGGCGGTGGCGACGAATCGAAAAAAGAAAAACGTACGTACGGACGAGGACGAGGCTCCGCAGGATCTTCCGACGGAGCTCGCGCTTGGCAGTGACGGTCTGATCTACGTGAATGCCGAGGGCGTCGATCCGGCGCGGTATGCCGGGCGCAAGATGTTCACGGGATTCGCGATGACACCGGAGGAGGCAGAACGAGCCGTGGAGGAGATCCATCGGCTCGCCTTCAACGTGACCGTCAGCGTGCAGGCTGGGAAGCCGAGGTCGAAACCAAAGAAAGGAGGGTCTTGAGCGCGATTACGGATCCACCACGCGGACGTCGAGGAACCAGGGGCCGCTATCCTGGCCGAGCCCATCGATCTGGATGAAGTACATGCCCGGATCGAGGGTGAGGTCGAGGAAGCTCTTGTTTTGGCCGTAACCGACGGCGCAAGCCTTGGGGACCTCGACGCCGGGGCAATCGGGCCCTTTGCGGACGTCGAGTAGCGTCGTGTAGCCCGATCCGCCCATGTCGAGCACGACGCGTTTTTTATCAGACAGCGAGAGCCCGAGGAGCTGGTCACGTGCCCCGCCTTCGGGCCCTCCACCTTGATCACAGCCCGCATTGAAGCTCGCCGCGGCATTCGCGGTGTTGCCCTGGAAAAAACCGCCCGTCTCGGGGATCATGAGCACGTCGGCGCAAGCGTCGGCGAAAGGTACGATCAAAGGCGGCGCGGTCTTGCGGACGAACGCCGTGACCTGTACGGGCTGGCCGAGGAGAGATTCGGCGATGACCCGGTAATCGCCAGCCGGGACGTTGCGCTTGCCCACGCGAAGCGGCGATTGCGCGCCCATATCGCAGACGAGCTGGTCGGAAGGGTCCGCGCAAAGCGGGAGGGCGAGCGAGACGGCGCCGGTGTCGCCCTGGGAGATTCGCTGGACGAGGAGGACGTCGGAGGCGACGGGCAAGGCGAGCGTGTAGGCGGCGTCGACGGCGCCCGGCAGGCAGCCGAGCTTGACGTCGTCCTGTCGCTCGAGGAGGTCGACGTCACGCGTGACGCTCGGCGTGAGGACGGGAGCGCCTTCGCACGTCTCGTCCGGGAGAGGCTCGGTGGGCGGCTCGATCACGACGGTCGTGGAGACGACCGTGGGCGCGGAAGCCCCAACGGCGACGTGATACGTGCCCGCCGGGAGCGCGTGGCGGAAGACGTCGACGATCGGCGCGTTCTTGCAGGTGATCTCATTTTCGGGCAGCGCGCAGGCCGCGTCGCGGAGGGAGATCACGGGGAAGCCGTCGACGTCGACGGAGCTCGCGTAGACGTGGACGTTCGCAGGGGAGGCGAGCTCGAAGCTGTAGAGGAGCTCGCCGGTGAGCGGGGTGCAGGCGATGCCGACGTCCGTGGCGGCGTCGATCAAGGTGGAGAAGAAGGGGACGCCGAAGTTGACGGGCTCGGCGAGGGCGCAGGTCTCGTTCGTGGGAACGGGCTCGGGCGGGAGGAAGGCGACGTCGAGGATGACGGGCGTGTCCGCGTCGGCGAAGACGTAGAGCGGGAGCGCGAGGGCCTTCGCCGGATCGCCGAGGCCACGGCCGCGAATCTTGGCGAAGCGGCCGCCCTGGAGGTGGAAGAACGACTTGCCGCAGGTGATCTCGGTGGAGGGATCGCCGCACTGGCCGAGGAGCGCGAGGGCGACGTCGGGGCCGTTCGTCCGGGCGGTGATCTCGACGTCGAGGGGCGGGCCCGCAGGGAGGACGATCGCGGCGACGACGTCCCGCGCGGCGGGCTGGTTGTCGACGTTGCAGGAGGCGGCGAAGTTCGAGGCGGCGGCGGTGGTGTCGATCGTGTAGGCGCCGGGCGCGTCGATGACGAGCGGATCGCCGCAAGCGTCGTGCTCGGGCGAGGCGCAGCCGGCCTCGTCGACGGCGCCGTCGCAGTCGTCATCGGTGCCGTTCGCGCAGACCTCGGGCAGCGCGGGGGAGACCTTGGGATCGGCGTCGTCGCAGTCACCCTTCGCGACGCAGTGGCCGTCGGGCGCGCCGTCGCCGTCGGCGTCGCGCAAGGCGTGGGTGCAGGCGCCCGTGGACTCGACGCAGGTGTCGATGGTGCAGACGTCACCGTCGGAGCAAGCGACGGGGGCGCCGGGGAGGCAGCCGAGCTTGGGTTCGCAGCGCTCGACGCCGTCGCAGTAGACGCCGTTCTGGCAAGCCGCGTCGTCGGGGCTGTGGCGGCACCGCGCGATCGAGACGTCGCAGGTGTCGACGGTGCAGGGGAGGGCGTCGTCACACTGGGCGTCGTCGTTGCAAGGGCCGCCGAGGGTGTCGTCGGGCTTGCCTCCGTCGTCGGGATTACCGCCGCCGGCGCCACCGCCGTCGGGCTCGTCCGCCGCGTCGGGGCCGGCGTCGACGGTGAAGGGGTTCGGCGCGGTGGATGGCCCACAGGCGCTCGCGAGCGCGGCCGCGGGGAGGAGGGGCACGATCCAGCGGAGATGTCGCGAGAGCCGCGGCCGCGGGTCCTTCGTCTCGGCGCTCGTCATGGCAAGGAAGGAGGGGCGAGGTCCGCCTTCAGCGTAGCAGGGCAGGACGGGTTCTGGCATCATGCGTCGGCGCGATTTCTCGAAGAAAGCGCAGAGGACGGAGATCGGGTGACGAGCGATCGATTGACGCGCAACGAGCTGACGTGGCTGCTCGCGCAGGAAGCCCGCACTGCAGCGCAGAAGCTCCGCCAGGGAGTGATCATCCAGGACGGGCCCCCGGGCTCCGTTCGCGTGCCCGACGGCGAGAGCACGGTCGCGGTGGAGACGACGCTGAACCAGCTCGACGAGGCCGTCGGCATGCTGGCTTCGCTCCACGGGCATCCCGCGAGCCGAGGGCGGCGAGGCAAGATCGATCTCGCGCAGCTCATGTGGGAGGTCGCGCCCGAGGCGCGCGTGCAGATCGAGATGGGCGAGGGCACGACGGTGTTCGGCGACGAGGCCGAGCTGCGTCGCATGCTGCTCTTGCTCGTCGGTCAAGCAGGCGATCCGGCGAACGCGAAGGGCACCTCCGAGGTGAGCGTGCGCCGCGAAGGCGAAGAGGTGAAGGTCAGCGTGGTGCTCGGTCCAGACCAGCCCGCGACGTTCGAGTCGGAGCGCGCGTGGCTGTCGCGCATGGCGATCCGGCACGGAGGGCGGCTCGAGCTCGACGGCTCGATGCAGACGCTGGTCTTGCCGGCCGACGTGGACATGCAGCGGCAGGAGCTCGAGAACCTGAAGCGCGAGCTGAAGGCCGCGCAGGAGCAAGGCGAGGCGTACGCGAAAGAGCTCGCGGCGGTGTTCGCGAGCGGCGGCGCGAAGTCGAGCCCGCCGCCGGCGAGCGCGTCGATCGAGCCTGTGAGCAGCGAGGGGCTCGCGGTGCTCGTGGCCGGCATGCGAGGGCTCGTGTCGGAGCTGCGCGGCATCTTCTCGGCGATCACGCGAGACCTCTTGCCGCTGCGTGATCGGCAGGGCGAGGTCGGCGACATCGTGGCGAGCGCGATGCGGCACGTGACGGCGGCGTCGGAGACGATGGCGGACCTCGCGCGGCTCGGCGCGTGCCCGATCGGCGAGCTGCCGCGGCACGTGGACATCGCGGAGGCGCTGCGGGACGTGGTGCGCGACGACGTGGGGCGCGCGGCACGGCACGACGTGCGCGTGAAGCTGAACGCGCCGCAGAGCGCGTACGAGGTGGCGCAGATCGGGGCGCTGACGGTGCTGATGCACGCGCTGCTCGATCATGCGATCAGCGCGTCGCCGCCGGGCACGGAGGTGGTGCTGACGCTGTCGGAGCATACGAGCGGCGGGTATGCGCTGACGGTCGACGACGCCGGGCATCCGCTGCCCGAGGCGGCGAGGACCGGCGTGCTGAGCCGTGATTTCGAGGTGCTCGCGGCAGGTCGTCCGGCGGGAATCTCGCTCATCGCGGCGACGGCGATCGCGGCGCACGTGCGCATGCAGCTCGAGATCGAAGATGCTCCGAGCGGCGGCGCGCGCGTGCGCCTGATCATTCCCAAGATGAGCGCCTAGAGCAGCGACTCGTTCGCTGCTCCGCGAGGTCCCGAAGGGAGCTCGCCTCGGGGGGTGAATCGGCCGGGCTTTGCCTGGCCGAGAGGGGGACGCGAGGCGTCCCCCTCGGGACTAACGACCTCGTCCGCCGGCTGCGCCGAGGAGCGCGAGCGCGCGCTGGAGGTCGGCCGGCGTCACGAGGCCGACGACGTGCTCGCCCTCGTCGAGTACGAGCACCGCTTCCGCGTCTCCGTTCACCAACGCGTCGAGCGTGGCCGCGGCGTCGTCGCGCGTGTGCACACGTGGCACGTCCGTCCGCATGGCCTTGCCGACGGTCGCGTCGGGCGCGCGGTGGAGCTCGGGCCGCGCGAGGTCCCACGCCGTCACCACGCCGAGCACGTGATCCGGATCGAGCTCGGCGTGCTCGTGCTCGCCGTCGACCACGAGCGCGCCCGCGAGGTTCTGCCGGAAGAGCCGCCGCGCGACCTCGCCCGCGCGTTCGTCCGCGTGCGCCTCGCCGAGCCGATCGTTCATCACCTCGGCCACGGGCAAACCTTCGAGGACCTGCCTCCACTGGCTGCGCCCCTGCTCGCCCGCCGCGCCCATGTACACGAACACCGCGATGAGCACGAGCAGCACGTTGAACGAGAGCAGGCCGAAGAGGCCGAAGAGCACGGCCATGCCCTTGCCGATCGTCGCGGCCACGCTCGTCGCGCGCCGGGGGCCGAGCCGCGTGGACAGGAGGCCGCGGAGCACGCGGCCGCCGTCCATCGGGAAGGCCGGCAGGAGGTTGAACGCGCCGAGCACCAGGTTCGCGAGCGCGAGCGCGAGGAAGGCGACGCGCACTTCGGCGAGCAGCGGCAAGAGCGAGACGAGCCAGCAGACGACCGCGATGCCGAAGCTCGACAGCGGGCCGGCGAAGGCCATCCACGCCTCGCGCTCGGGCCGCACGTCGCGCTCCATCCGCGAGACGCCGCCGAGCATCATGAGCGTGATCGATCGGACGCGGACGCCGTTCGAGAGCGCGACGAGGCAGTGCGCGAGCTCGTGCAGCAGGATGGAGACGAAGAGCCCGATCGCGAGGATCACGCCCCACACGAGCGGCGGCAGGTGCAGCTCGCTCCGCGGGAGGCCGACGGCCTCGGCGATCGCCCTGAACTGGGAAGACGTGACGAACGCGACGTACGGGAGAAACAGGACGAGCGTGATGTGCAGCTTCACCGGGATGCCGCGAATGCGGAAGATGGTCCAGCCTCGGTCCAACATGGTGCTTCCTCCGGTGGCAGCGCGCGCGCCGGGCCGAGCTGCTCGCCCCGACAGGGGCAACACGCGTGCCCCGAGGTCGCTCGACACGCGGCGAGCTTCGGGGCGCGTTACGCGGCCTCGTCGACCACGTCGCTGTCGATGTGGAAGCCTTCGCCGTCGGGCGTGCTGATGAAGCGCAGCGCGCCCGATGCTTCGAGCGCGTCACAAAGCTCCTCGGCTTCGAGTTGCGAGACGCCGAACCGCTCGCAAAGGGCGTCGCGCATCGCCGTCTTGCCGGGAAGGTAGTCGGCGCCGACGAACGTGCCGAAGCGCGCGCGCAGCGCTCGCCCCGCGCTCGCAGGCCCGAGCACGAAGGTCTCCTCGGGCTCTTCCTGGTGTCGCATCGAAAGGCTCCCCCCGGGTTCATGGGGACGCGCTGCCGAGGCACAAGGCCCCCTCCCGCGCGAGCGATCAACGAGGGTTCGTCGGAGCAGATCGGGCGAGCGGGTGCTCGAGCTGCAGGGCGAGGTCCACGCCGAGCCAGAGTCCACGGACGGCGCCGTCGAGGCCGCCCGAAGTCTCGAAGCGCGCGGGCCGGAGGATGGCGCCCGGGCTCAGGTGGAGGCCGAGCCAAGCCGGGCCGAACGCGCGTACGTCGACGCCGAGCAGGCCGCCCGCGCGTCCGGACCACGCGTCACGCGCGTGGAGGATGCCGTCCGTCGCGCGCACGTCGCTGAGGTGCAAGAAGCCGAGCGCGGCATCGGCGCCGAGCATGAGGCGGACCGACGAAGCGAGGTAGACGCGGTAGTCGACCGCGAGCCCGACCTCGAACCAGCGCGTCGCGCCGGCGCTCGTGGGGCCCGTGAGCCAGCGGGCGGTCGCGCGTTCGCTCACGCCCGCGCCGCGGAAGCCGAGCGAGGCGCCCGCGCCCCACAAGGTGCCGGACGAACCGGGCAAGAAGGCGAAGCTCGGCGCGACCGACCAGACAATCGCAGGCGCGCGCCGCGCCGCGAGCTCGAGCTCCTTCGGCGTGGGCGTGCGCGGGGCCGGGGCCTTGCGCGGACGGATGGGGCGCGCCTGCGCGCGGACGAGCTCGTTCGCGGCGATGGCCACGAGGCGCGCGGCGACGTCGGGGTTGAGGCCGCCGATCAGGATGAAACGTCGCCCGGCGGCGCGCTCGGCGAGCCTCGCTTCGATGAGGACCTCGGACGGGCTCGGGAGATCGATCCAGACGTGCGCCACGTCATCGCCGAGCGGGCCGCTCGGACCGGGCGCGAGCGTGCCCGTGTCGTCGAGCTCGATCTCGAGCAAGCGTCGCACGCGGGGCTCACCGCCGAGCGCCTCGGCGGCGGCGCGCGAGATCGAGAGGCGTACCTCGACGCGGCGCGGGGCTGCGGTGGCGGGCGTGGTCGTGGCGGGCGCGGTCGTGGCGGGCGCAGGCCCTTCGGCGCGCGCGGCGCTCGGGCCGAGGGCGAACGTCACGAGGGCGGCGAGGGCGGCGTACGCGACCGGCGAGCGCCGCGCGCGACGTGCTTCAGGGCGCGCTTGCGTCGCCTGCTCCCGCGTCCGGTGCAGCTTGGGGCTCCTCCTGCGCGGGCTCCTCGCCCGAGAGAATTCGCTCCACGTCCTCCTTGCACCGGCCATCGGGGTACTTGTTCAAATACTCCGTGCCCATGCGCTGCGCCTCATCCTTCCGACCGGCGCGGTGCTCGGCGCGCATCTGCTTGCAGAGGGCATCCTCGGCGAGAACACCTTTGAGGCTCCGCGCACGCTCGAAGTACTTTTGTGCTTGATCGGCCTGCCCCATCTTCTCGTACATGCCGCCGAGCGTGTAGGCCGCGATCTCCGCATAAGGATCGTTCGGGAAGTGCTCGACGACGCGCTGGAGCGCGAGCAGCGCGGCGGAAGGATCACCGCCTTTGGCGCGGGCGACGTCGCCGATCACCACGAGCTCGGCGGCGCTCCTCGACGACGCGATGGCGCCTTCGATGCCGCCGGGCTGCTGGCGCAAGAGCTCGAGGGCCTGGGCGAGCTCCCCCGCGTTGTACTTGGCGCGCCAGTCGGGCGCGGTGATCGCGACCGCCTCCGTCTCGGCGCGGAGCGGCAGCGGCAGCGCGAGCGGACGCGAAGAGATGTCGATGTCGCGCGGCATCGGCGCGATCGCGCGGCGCTGGCGCCGGACGGGGTTCGTCGGATCGTCGTCGTGCGGGGCCTCGGCGAGCGCGATCATCGGCACGGCTTCGAGGCCGTCGCCGCCCGAGAGCTCGCGCGAGCCGGCGGGCCAGGAGACGCGCGCCGATCCGCTCGCGACGCGCACGTCGATGTCCGCCTCGTTTCGCCGGACGAACACCACGCTGCCCGCGCGGGCGAAGAGGGTCGCGCTCTCGGCGACGAGCGCGATCTCCGAGGCCTTGGGCGCGCCGGCCGTGTCCATCGAGGCCTCGCCGCGCAGCAGGCGCAGCGTGACGGCCTCGCCCTCGCCGCGCTCGACCTCCACGGTGGCGCCGGGCGAGAGGGTCAACGTGCCGCCGCCGGGCAGCGGATAACTCGCCTGCCGGGTGCCCGCGGCGAGCACGCTCGGCGACGTGTTGTTCTCGGCCGCGATCGTGCGGACCTCCGTCGGATCACCGTCCTTGCTCGTGCTCGTCCCGACGTAGAGACCCGTGCAGAAGGCGGCGACCGCAGCGGCGGCGACGGCGAGCAGCGTGCCCGTCATGCGGGAGCGATCGGGTTCGCGGCGCCCGGGCAGATCGTGCTCGAGCCGCTCCCAGACGCGATCGATCCGCGCCGGATCCGCGTGGTCCCGCAGGTCTTGCGGGCGCAGGGGAGGCACCACGCGGCGGGTCATTGGTCAACCTCTTTGCTCACCGGTTCTTCCTTGCCGGTCGGGTCGACGAAGTGTTCGTCGAGGAAACGCTGCGCGCGCGTGATACGACGTTTCACGGTGGCGAGCGAGCACCGCGTGAGCCCCGCGACCGCTTCGAGCTCGTGCCCGTCGATGCAGCGGAGCGTCCAGGCGATGCGCTCGTCCGAGGGGAGCGTCCGCAGGAGCGCGTAGATCTGGGCGAGCTGCGCGCGCACGTGCGGCGAGGCCTCGGGGCTCGCGATCGCGTCGAGGTCCACGGGCTCGCTCGCGCGACCGAGCCCGAGGAGGTTCAGGAGCTTGCCGCGGCGCATGCGCGAGCGCACCGCGTGCACGACGATCGATCCGAGCCAGCCGCGGAACGCCGCGCGATCCGTGAGATCTCGCAGGCGCTCGAAGGCGCGGAGGAACGCGTCGTGGACGATGTCCTCCACGTCGCGCGGCGAGCCCTCGATCCGCGTGGCGAGGTTGATCGCGAAGGCCGCGTGACGCCGGTAGAGGATCTCGAGGGCTTGCACGTCGCCCTCCGCGCCGAGCCCGACGAGCTGCGCGTCGGGCAGGTCGGCGAGCGCGGAGCGGCTGCCTTTGGGGACACGCGAGGTCTCGGGCGGGCGCTTGGCCTCGGCGCGATCGTCGGGCGTCGGCGTCGCGGCCACCTCGCCGCCCTCGTTCGTGGGGCGGGGTGATGGCTCGACGAGCCGCAAACGACCGCGCTGAAGCCTGGGCGCCATTTTCGATAATCCTGCGTGTCTAAGGACGCTCAGGGTGTGGCAGGTGGCTCACGGCGGCCACAAAGATTTTTTTGGGAGCTCACGTGAGCCGTTCCGGTGACCTCAGGCGTCGAGGGAAGTGCCGCAGGTCGGACGTCTGCGGGAGCTCTTTAGCTAGTACGGAGGATCACAACATGATCAAGCACATCATCCTCGCCCTCTCGGTCTCCCTCCTCGCGGTCGCTTGCGGCGGCGGCACGCCGGAGGCGGCGGCGCCCGAGGGTGCCCCCGCGGGCGATGCGAAGCCGGCCGAGGGTGCTCCGGCGGACGCGGCGAAGCCGGCCGAGGGCGCTGCTCCGGCGGGTGACCAGGCTGCCCCGCCGCCCGCCGGCGACCAGGCCGCCCCGAAGTGAAACGACTTACACCCCGGCGATCCGCTTCTCGCGGGTCGCCGGGGTGTCCTTTTTTGTGTGCCTGAAAGACGGCCGCGTGGACGCAGCGCGGGGAAGCCTGGTCGGGTAGGATCGAAGCTCGCTTGCTTCGGTTTTCTTCGACAGGTGGGTCCATGCAGAGCTCGCGGCGCTTCGTGCAGAGGTCGTTCGTCGGGGTGATGTTGCTCGGCGCGCTCGGCGCGTTGTTCCCCTTCGCCGGATGCGGCCGCACGAGCATCACGCCCGCGGAGGGGCAGAGCATCGGCGGCGACGGCGCGTGCGGCGACGGGACGTGTGATCCCGAGGAGACGTGCGCGAGCTGCGCCGAGGACTGCGGGTTCTGCGCGGGGTGCGGCGACGGCACGTGCACCGGGATCGAGGCCTGCGAGAACTGCCCCGTCGACTGCGGCGTGTGCGCGAGCTGCGGCGACGGGACGTGCGGCGACGGAGAGAGCTGCGCCACGTGCGTGCTCGACTGCGGGGCGTGCCAGAGCTGCGGCAACAAGACGTGTGATCCGAGCGAGAGCTGCGCGACGTGCCCCCTCGATTGCGGCCTCTGCCAGACGTGCGGCAACGGCGCGTGTGACCCGAGCGAGACGTGCGCGTCGTGCCCCGGCGACTGCGGCGCGTGTTCGGCTTGCGGCGACGGGTTCTGCACGGCGCCGGAGGACTGCCTCTCCTGCGCGCCCGACTGCGACGCGTGCCCGAGCTGCGGCGACGGCGACTGCGACGCGGGCACCGAGAGCTGCTTCACATGCCCCGGCGACTGCGGAAAATGCCCAGGCTGCGGCGACGGGATCTGCACCGGGACCGAGACGTGTGCTTCGTGCCAGACGGACTGCGGCGTCTGCTCGGTGTGCCCGAACGGCAAGTGCGAGGCGTTCGAGACGTGCTCGATCTGCCCCCAGGACTGCGGGACCTGCGAGGCAAAGGGGTGCCTCGAGGTGGTCACGTGCGCCCTCGGATGCATCGATCTCGGCGCGAATCCCCCGAAATTCAGCGTGACGTGCGTGGCGAACTGCGTGGCCCAGGGCTGCGCCGACGTGCAATTCTTCGTGGATCAAGTGCTCTCGTGCGCCGTCGAGGTGCTTCCCGTCTGCGGGGGAGATTTCGGGTGCATCCAGACCGAGTGCGGCGCGGAGTTCGCGGCCTGCATCGGCGCGCAATGCAACTGACGCCCGTCCCCGGGTGAACGACGGTCCTCCGCTGCCCGGGGCTTGCTCGATCGACGGGCAAGCCGTGTAGCATCGACGCGTGGCCGAGAACGACGAGCGCCCCGACGAGCCGAAGGCCGAGGACAAACCCGCCCCGCAGGCAAGGCCCGCCATGATGTCCGTGGACGCGGGCTGGGACGTGGCAGACAAGGGCAAGCCCGCAGCGCCCCCGAAGCCCGCCCCGCCCGCGCAAGCCGCGCAGCCGCCTCAAGGCGCGGCCGCGCTGAAGCCCGCGCCGCCCGGCAAGATCGTGCCCGCCGGCGGGCCGCTGCCACCGAAGCCCACGACGACCGTGGTGCGCGCAGCGACGCCGGAGCCCGCCGCCGCCTCGCTCGCGCCACTGCCGCCGATGTCGCCGCCGCCGCTGCCGCCGATGTCGCCGCCGCCGGTCCCCGGACGTCCAGCGCCGCCGCGTCGCGCGACCACGGTC
>NZ_JASBQE010000100.1 GCF_029960785.1 Polyangium sp. 15x6 | reverse complement strand
CACGGTGCCCATTCTGTCACCGCACCGGCGATGTCATGCACGGGTCCTCCTGTAGAGAGCCGCCATCCCACGCCACCAACATGCGCCAACCCCTCTTGCTTGATTCTAATGTCCCGCAGTAGAACTAACAATCCCCCGGCAAAGCCGGGGGGGTTCGATGTGTGAGAACCACCTTCGGTCCGTCAGCCGGTCGTACGCGGATCGCTGCAAAGGACGCGGAAAGAGGGCCTTTCGTACCGTCACGCCAATTCACTTCCTCGAAGCCGTCGCCTTGCACGAGCATAGCTAGGAGAGTCGTGCGCGGGTCGGCTCCAGGGATGCCCCAAAGGGCGGCCACGGGGTCCGAAGTGGCACCAAGGCGCGCCAACAGGGCCAAGCCGTCGTCAGCGGAACCGGGATCTAGCGGGTTGCGACGAGTCAGAGCCCCCGGAATCCGTGGCGGAGGCGGACGACGTGGAGGCGCAAGGCGGTGGCGGTGCGCTCCGGGCCAAACCCCCCCGGGCGGTCGCTCCCGGGGGGGTTGCGGCTTCTATTTCGTGCCGGTTTGCGGGGGTTGGTTGGCGAGGAGCTTCCCCACCGCTTCGTGCATGGTTCGTGCGGCGGCCGTCCTCTCGTCATGCTTGGGGATGGTAGCCAGGAGCCGCTCGGCCGCCTCATGCGCGATGGTGGCGGCGAGAACGTCGCCGGAGGAGGCGGCAGCCACCTCCCCTTGAACGAGGACCGCGAGAAGGCCCGCGCGTGAGTCTGCCCCTGAGCCCCAAAGGGCGGCAACGTCCGAAGTGGCACCACCACGCGCCAGCCGGGTGGCCGAAACGGCAGCCTCGGGATCCGAACTGGCACCACCATGCGTCAACGGGGGTGATCCGTCGTCAGCCGGACGCGGATCGAGCGGGTTACGCCGGGTCAGTGGGGATGGAACCGTTCTCGGAGGTCGGTTCCGAGCTCGGCGCGGAGCTCGAAGGTAACCTCGGAGGTCGGTTCCGAGCTCGGCGCGGAGCTCGAAGGCGACCCGGGAGGAGCGAGTGGATCACCGCCGCGCGGGCGCGTTGACCGGCCGTCCGGGGGATGCGGGGCGTCTCACCGAAATCACGGCCGCAGGCGTGTCCTGGAACACCCCCTTCCACAGATCGAGGCGAGCCCTCAGCGGATCCGGCCCGAAGACGACGCCGTCGTTCGTGAAATTCAGCACATCGCGTCGTCGGGGGTCGTACGTTTGCCACACGAGGCGACCCGCGCTGTTCGGATTGCCGGTCTTCGCGAAAGCGACCCAGTAGCTGCTCAGCGTCTGCGCCATCGCCCAATCCGCGTATGTCGTCTGGTCCCCTGCGATTCTCGACGGGAGATGGAACGTGAACGCGAGGTCGGTGGCATGGGGGGCGCCCGGGACCTGAGTGCGGCGCGATTCCGCGACGTAGGAGAAACGGTAGAAATAGGCGGGTTGTCCAGCCCGGGTCATTGCTTCCGCCAGGTGACGCGAAGGCTCGACCATCACCCGGTCGGCATGGACGTCCTGGACGAGCGCGGAGAGCTCAGCATTGCCGTCTGGATCGTACAGCTTCCGCGCCCGTGTGGAGAGCGGGCCGAAGAAGCTCCACAGCTCCTCCTTGGTTCGTGCATTTCCCGTGGCGAGGTCGTGATCGGTGGCGCCCGAAAGGACCGGGATCTTCGCTTGCCGGCCGGCGCGCATTGCCGCCTCGGGGGATTCGACGACGAGGCGACCGTCG
This sequence comes from Polyangium sp. 15x6, assembly GCF_029960785.1. Lineage (GTDB taxonomy): Bacteria > Myxococcota_A > Polyangia > Polyangiales > Polyangiaceae > Polyangium. The sequence continues at coordinate 41,645 of NZ_JASBQE010000100.1, read as the reverse complement.
CGCATTGCGCCCGCGACGCCGGGCACCTCGGGACCACCCGACAATTCCCAGAGGACCGCGTTGCTATCGCTGCCCGCGACGAGCTTCTCGGCAGGGACCGAGCGAAGCGCCGCGAGCGCCGCCGCGTCCGCACCGCCGATGCCCAGAGCCGATGCGTAATCGACGGCGATCTTTTCGGCCGCCGAGAGCTCCCGGAGAGGCATCGCCGCGGCGCGCGCGGTCGGAAGGCCGGCGGATTGCACGATGGCCTGGTGGAACAGGCCACGCGACATCGGCGAGGTCATCTGGACGAGGACGGAGCCGCCGCCGGCGGATTCGCCGAAAATCGTCACCTTGTTCGGATCTCCGCCGAAGGCGGCGATGTTCCGTCGCACCCATCGGAGCGCCGCGATCTGATCCAGGAAGCCGTAATTGCCGCGCGGCTCGTTCGGCGCCTCGCGCGCGAGCGCCGGGTGCGCGAAGAACCCGAGCCGGCCGAGGCGATAGTTGAAGGTCACGACCAAGACGCCCTGCCGCGCGAGCCCCTCGCCCGGATAAAGCGAAGCGCCGCCCCGGACGAGGGCGCCGCCGTACACCCAGACCATGACGGGCAAGGGTTTTTCCGTGCGCGCGGCCGGACGGAAGACATTGAGATAGAGGCAATCCTCCGAGATGTTCGCCACGTCTTCGGTTTGCATGCAATCGGGCCGGAAGGCCGATGTTTCGAGGACGTTTTTCCAGGGTTTTACCGATTGTGGCGCCCGCCAGCGGAGCGCGCCGACCGGCGGCGCGGCGAAAGGAATGCCTTTCCAGGCCTGGACCTCGCCTTCCGTCTTGCCGTGGATCGTTCCGCCCTCGATCCGGACCACCATCGGGTCGGCCGCCGCCGAGACGTGGGCGCCGCAAACAACGGCCATCGCCGCGATGATGGAAGAAAACCGCCGCATACCAGAGCCCCCCGCGAAAGGCCGCCGATGACGTGTCGCCAAGCGGATTCATGTTTCCGCGGTCGGGCCCCCGCAAGCCCTCGTCCCACGGCCGGCCTTCGCCCGTGGGGTCAGCGTGCTGCGTGATGAAACACGCCGCTCGGCGTCGCGAGGTTCGTCGCGGCGACCCACGCTTCGGGGCCCGCCTCCTTCTTCGCGAAATCGACCACCAGGGATTGCACCTCGAGCCCTTCGAGCTCGAGATCCTGGAAGGTTCGCCCTGCGTCCTCGGAGCGCCAGATCCCTTCGCCCCAGGTCCCGACCCATACACGCCGGCCGTTGTGCGGATCCACCGCGAGGACACGAATGTCGCGCACCGGCGCCTTTCGTTCTTCGAGGCGCCCGCCCGCCTCGCTCACGAAGAGCCGCGAGGACATGATCCCGCCTTGCACGAGGTAATAGGAATCTCCGCCCGCGTACACCGAGGGAGCCTGGAGCCCGGTCGCCCCGCGATTGTCGAAATGCCGTCCGCCGTCCTCGCTGACGAAGACGTGAGAGCCCACCGCGATGACGCGTGATCCATCGGTGGCGACGCCCGTGATCGATGCGCCGTCGAGCACGTTGCTATGATGGCCGTCACGCTCCACGCGCACGAGCCCGCGGGAGTGAACGACGAAAAACGCGTCGTCGAGCGCGGCGCCCTCGGGCATCCGCGTGGAGGCGCCCCACCCGAGCGGGACCTTTTCGAGGGACGCACCGTCGTAGCCCCACGCGAACTTGCCCTCGACGTCGACGAACCACGCGCGATGCGCCCCCGCGCCGACCACGTACACAGGGCCCGCGATGTCGGACACCGGGACGAACCTGCCCTCTTTGCCGAGCGAAAAGACGTCTCCGCGGCCCCCCACGGCGAGCAGCGGCCCGTGCTCGGGACGTACCAGCGCGGGATTGTTCCATTCGTCGGTCCCTGCGATGCGTTGCCACGCGCCGTAACGCGGAGACACGAGGCGGACGACGGACAGGACGAGGAGCGAAATGTGCAGGAGCGCCAGGGTCGCGACGACGCCGCGGCGCACCTTCGGCTGTGTCGATGGGGGCAGGAGCTCTCCGAGCGCCGTCACGTCGAGGAGGAGGCCCAGCACCGCGAGGAGGACGGTCGCCGCGTACATCCCGTTCGCAAAGGCGATGGGCGGGAAGACGAGGAGGAACACCGCCCACGCGGCGATTTTCACCAGACGAACGAAATTCACGACCGAGAGCACGAGGGACTTCTAGCAGTTCACGGGCGCGCAGCGGACGAGAAAGGATGTCTTTTTACGGGCCCTCGGCCGGCGCGGGCGTGGGCGCCTCTTTGCGGCGGTCCACGAGGAGCGGATAGACGATTTTCGAGGTCTGCTCGCCGCGCGCGGGGCAATTCGCCAGGCGCGGAGGGCGGAAGAACGGGGGGCCTTTGCTGGGCGGCGGCGGAGGCTCTTCGGGGCAGACGACGTCGCTGCCGACCTCGAACGGCTCGAAGGTCGTCGCCCCGAGCACGGCGGCGAAGCAGGCGTCGATGCTCGGATCGGCGTGTGTCGGGAGGTCTTCGCGATCGCCCGTCACGGCCTCGATCGTCCCGCGCTCGGGGACGATGCGGGCGACGATGTACACGGCTTCCCCGGGGCGCACGCAGGCGCAAGCCGCGTCGTAGAGCGGATTCATGAATCGACCGCCGTATTCGGCCGGCAACCGGAGCACGCTCGCGCCGATCTCGTGAGGCGTCCAGTGGAAGGGGCAATCGGCGGTCGAGACAGGCGCGCGGGGCGTCACGGGCGGAGGCGGATCTTCGGTCGGGGCGGGCGCCGAGGCGGCGGGGGGCGGCGGCTCGACGGGTGGGCGCGTCGAGCTGCAGGCGAGCCCGAGCGCCGGAAGCATCATCGAAACGGCGCAGGCGAGAACACGAACCATGGGAGAGGGAGTCCACGGGGCGCGCGGAGTTCCCGATTCGCGAAGGTGTGATAGAGCTCGGCCGTGAGCTCGTTCGTCCTGCGGCCGGCGCGCGTCGAAGACATCCCCGTGCTCGGAAGCATCGAGCGCGCGGCGGACGAGCGTTTTCGCGCGACGGGGCATACGTCGTTCCTCGACGGGGAGACCATCCCGCTCGACGTGGCCCAGCGAGCCGTGGAGGCAGGGCGAATCACCGTGGCCGAGGTGGACGGCGAGGTCGTCGGCTGGCTCCTCGTCACGCGGCTCGGCGCGGAGCTCTGCCTCGGGCAGGTGAGCGTCTTGCCCTCGCACGGGCGTCTCGGCATCGGGACGGCGCTCTTGCGAGATTCGATCACGCGGGCCCGCGCGGCGGGCGAGCGGACCCTCGTGCTGAACACGCAATCGGATGTCGCCTGGAACATGCCCTGGTACGCACGTCACGGGTTCGTCGTGGTCCCGCCGGAAGAATGGTCCCCGGAGATGCGCGCGGTGACCGAAGCGCAACGTGAACATGGTATCGACTGGAATTTGCGCATTCACATGCGTCTCACGCTCGCTTGAGGCGCGAAATGGCTGCTCATCCAGGCCACGCCGAAGCGCACGAGGTCCGCGGCTTCGAGGAGCTCGCTCCGCGCCCGGCCCACGGTCCCGACGCGCGCGCGGCCCGTCTCCAGATACGCTCGCAAGATGAGGGCGAAATAATCCTCGCCGGGCCATTCGACGATCCCGTCGCTGTCGTCGAGGCAATCGACATGGCGGATCTCGGGCGCCGGGCTCCCGGCGACGCGACGGTGTCGACGTACCCGGCGTTTGTCCGGCAGCTCCACGAGATACTCGGCCCAGTGCAGCACGGTGGTCGTATTGAAGTCGGCGCCGAGGCGGAGCACGCGTCCGCCGAGCTCACATAACCTTTCGAGCGGCGAGCCGGGACCGAAGTAATCGTGCCAAGGCGGATCACGGAGGAGCTCGGCGGCCCGCGCGCCGCGAGCGCCGAATCGCCCCTCGGGATGATCCGACACCTGCGTGCCGGGGCGCTGGCGGAGCGCTTCGGCGAGGTAACCGACGTCCGGATCCGCGGGCGTGTGCAGGCTGTCGAAGGGCTCGGCGTTCTCCAGATGCGCGGCGCGCTCGTGCTCGGGGAGCTCGTTCACCCAGGCCCAGTCGTCACGCGCGCCGAGGACCATCATCAACGTTCCGGTCGCGCCGACGGCCTCGTCGAGGGCGTCGAGGACGCCGCGCGCGCCGCCTTCGACAGCCCCGATGGCGCGAAGCGAGGCGTGGATCATCAATGTGTCGCCCGCGCGAATCCCGAGCTGTTTCAGGTCTCGCACGAGGTCGGTGGGGCTCTGCAGCGGCGTCGTCGGGTACATGGGCAGCGTCGTGGTGGACGAGGCACATCATACACTGTAAAAAACGTGCTGACATGTGGAACGTGGAGATGACGGAGGAGGAATGGTGCGGCGGCATCGAGCCGAGCCGGATGTTGCGGTTCCTCCTCGGGACGAATTTCCCACGGATTCAAGCCCTGGAGGCCTTCCCGGACTGCAAGGTCAGCGATCGCAAATTGCGGCTGTTCGCTTGCGCTTGTTATCATCGCATCCGCCATCTCTTGCCGGATCCGCTTGCTCGCGCGGCCGTGGAGGTCGCCGAGCGGTTCGCCGACGGGGAGGCGACGAGCGAGGAGCGGGAGCGGGCCGCCGCGCAGGTTCGCGCGCGTCTCGACGCCATGGAGGGTCGATGGAGAGCGTCTCGGGGCGCCGAACACGAAGCCCTCCTTCCGACCCATGAAGCGCTTGCTCTGGGCGGGATGGCCCTCTGGGCGGAGGCCCCGAAGGCCGCGTATTATGCCGCCTCGAATGCACATCTGGCATGGGCGGCCCTCATGAACCCCGGGGAGGGGCCATCGGGCAGCGGGTTTTTCACGAGTCGGCTCGCCGAGGAGCGCGCCCAGGCCGACCTCCTGCGATGCATCTTCGGAAACCCTTTTCGTCCGATCGTGGCCGAGCCCGCGTGGCGCACCCCGGAGGTGGTGGCCTTGGCTCGCGCAATCCATGACGACAAAGCATTCGATCGGCTCGTCGTGCTCGCCGATGCCCTCGCGGACGCTGGATGTAACGAGAAATCGATTCTCGTCCACGGCCGGAGCAAAGCGGGGCATGCGCGCGGTTGCTGGGTCGTGGACCTCGTGCTGGGGAGGACGTAGGCGGTTCGGGAGCGAAAGCAGAGGGCGGGCCTACGTAACCCGAAGCACGTTCTTGGCGCTTGCAGGAAACCGAGGAAACCGATATAGTTTCCTGAGTTCCCACGGAGGTTTCGATGCACACCTTGCCTGCCGGTCCTCGTTTCCCCGCGCTCCAGGCGTTCAAGCTCGCCCGCAATACGAAGGAATTTTTCCTCGACAGCGTCGGCCGTTACGGCGACCCGTTCACGCTCCGGTTGCCCATGGGGAACGTCGTCGTCACGGGGGAGCCCGAGGGGATCCGCGAGATCTTCACCGCGGATCCGTCCCTCTTCACCCCGTTCGCGAATCTCCCGCTCGAACCCGTGGTCGGTCGGCATTCGATGCTCCTGCTCGACGGCGCGCGCCATCGCCGCGAGCGCAAGCTGCTCACCCCGCCATTCCACGGCGATCGCATGCGCGCGTACGGCGACCTCATGGCGGACATCACGCTGCGCAAGGCGTCCGAGCTCTCCGCGGGCGCGAGGTTCAAGGCGCAGGATCTCACCCAGGAGATCTCGCTCGAGGTCATCATCGAGGCCGTCTTCGGGGTGCGGGATCCGGCGCGCGTGGCGCTCTTCCGCGAGGCGATCGTCGGCTACATCGAGGCGTACACGCCGCCGCTCATGATGATCGAGCCATTGCGCCGCTCCTTCGGCGGCCTCGGCCCCTGGGCGCGTTTCCAGCAGTACACCGCGCGTTTCCACGCCCTCATCGCCGAGGAGATGGCGGCCCGGCGCAAGAGCGGCGAGGTCCGCGACGACATCCTGAGCCTCCTGCTCTCGGTGCGCGACGAGGAGGGCCGGCCGATGTCCGACGAGGAAATCGACGACGAGCTGCGCACCATGCTCATCGCCGGCCACGAGACGACGGCCATTGGCATGGCTTGGGCGCTCGACGGCATTCATCGAAACTCGCGCATTCGAGACCGGCTCCTCGCCGAGATCCGCGAGCTCGGCCCGTCCCCGGCGCCCGAGGCGCTCGTCAAATTGCCTTATCTCTCGGCCGTCTGCGACGAGGCCTTGCGGCTGCATCCGGTCGTCGCGATGGTCTCGCGCAAGCTGCTCGCGCCGTTCACCTTCCGCGGTCGGGAGCTCCCGCCCGGGGTCGCCGTGATGGCGGCGATCGTGCTCGTGCACAATCACCCGGCGCTGTACCCCGACGCCGAGGTGTTCCGGCCCGAGCGATTCCTGGAGCGCAAATTCACGCCGTTCGAGTATCTGCCGTTCGGGGGCGGCGCGCGGCGTTGCCTCGGGGCGGCGTTCGCGCTCTACGAGATGAAGATCGTGCTCGGCACGCTCCTCTCGGCGCACCGCTTCCAGGTGCTCTCGGCCGAGCCGCCGCACGTCGTGCGCCGCAACGTGACCCTGGGTCCGTCCGAGGGCGCGCCGCTCCGGTACCTCGGGCCCGTGCAGCGGGCCGTCGCGTGACGGCCGAGGTGGAGGCGCGCGGCCGCATCCTCGCCGTCGCGCGCCGTCTCTTTTTCGCGCACGGGTTCGGCCGCGTCACCATGGACGAGATCGCGAGCGAGCTCGCCATGAGCAAAAAGACGCTCTACCGCCATTTCGCGAGCAAGGAGGAGCTCTGCGAGGCGGTCATCGACGCCGTGTTCATTGCGATCGACGCCGCGCTCGCGGCCGTGCTCGACGACGCGAGCTTGGGCTTCGAGGACAAACTCGAGCGGTTCATGCGCATCGTCGCCGGCGGCTACGAAGAGGCGCGTGGTCCGCTGCTCACCGATCTGCAGCGCGACGCGCCTTCGCTCTGGGCGCGCGTCGATCAATGGCGGAGCAAGGTCGTCCACACGCGCTCGCGCGCGCTCTTTTCCGCGGGCAAACGCGCGGGCGTCTTCCGGCCCGACGTGCCCGAGGACTTCATCGTCCGCATCGCCATCAACAACGTGCAGAACATCCTTCGCCCGGACGTCCTCGCCGCGCTCGGGATGAGTTTTCCCGAGGGATTCGCCCATTGCAAGGCGCTCTTGCTGGACGGGATCCGCGCGAGACCTCATCCCTCCCGCAGCTTGTAACGCTGGATCTTCCCCGTCGCCGTCTTCGGCAGCTCGCGCACGAACTCGATCCAGCGCGGGTATTTGTAGGGCGCGAGCCGCCCCTTCACGAAATCCTTCAGCGCATCCGCGAGCGCCGGCGACGCTTCGTCCGGCCGCTTCAGCACCACGAAGGCCTTCGGCTTGACGAGCTTCGCCTCGTCGGCGTGGCCCACGACTGCGGCCTCGAGCACGGCCTCGTGGGCGGTGAGGGCGCTCTCGACCTCGAACGGCGAGACCCAGATCCCCGACACCTTGAGCATGTCGTCGCTTCGCCCTGCATACGTGAAATAACCCTCGGCGTCGCGCACGTACCGGTCGCCCGTGCGGGTCCAGGCGCCGTGGAACGTGTCGAGGCTCTTTTGCCGCTGGTTCCAGTAGGCCACGCAGCTCGACGGCCCGCGCACCCAGAGCGAGCCGTCCTCGCCGTCGGGCACGGGCTCGCCCGCATCGTCGACGAGCTTCACGTCGTAGCCGGGGACGGGGCGGCCCGAGGTCCCGTAGCGCACGTCGTGAAGCCGATTGCTCATGAAGATGTGCAGCATTTCGGTGGAGCCGATCCCATCGAGGATGTGCGCCCCGAAGCGCAGAAGCCATTTTTCGCCGATCTCCTTGGGCAAGGCCTCGCCCGCGGAGACGCAGACGCGGAGGCGATCGGAGCCGGTCTCGCGGTTGTTTCTGGGATCGGCGAGGATCGAGGCGTAGAGCGTGGGAACGCCATAGAAAATGGTGGGGCGTTTTTCGCGGAGCACGCGCATCACGGTGTCGGGCGTCGCGCGGTCGGGCTGGTAGACGGCCGTCGCGCCGGCATGGAACGGGAAGGTGATCCCATTGCCGAGGCCGTACGCGAAGAACGATTTCGCCGCCGAGAAGACCACGTCGTCGGGGGTGATCCCGAGCACACGCTCGCCATAAAGCACGGCGGTCTGCTGGAGGTGGGAATGCAGGTGCACCGCGCCTTTCGGCCGGCCGGTCGAGCCGGACGAATAGAGCCAGAAGGCCACGTCGTCCGGCGTCGTCGGCGCGGCCGCGAGCGTGGGTTCGGCGGCGCGGAGGAGCGGGCCGAGGTGCGCGTGTTTTCCGGAGGCCTCGTCGTCCGCGTCCACGAGCACGACGTGCTGGAGGAAACGCGCCTTCTCGAGGAGCGGCTCGAATTTCGGATAGAGCGAGGACGAGAGGACGAGCACGCGGGCGCGGCTGTCGTCGAGCAGGTACGCGTAATCGTCGGGCTGGAGCAACGTGTTCACGGGCACCGGCACGGCGCCGATCTTCATCGCTCCGAAAAAGACGGCGGGGAAATCGCGGCCGTCGAGCAGGCACAAGAGCACCCGCTCCTCCATCCGGACGCCGAGCCCGCGGAGCGCGTTGCCCGCGCGGTTCACGCGTTCGGCGAGCTCCGCGTAGGTGACAGCGCCTCGATGGTCGATGACCGCGGTCTTGTCGCCGCGCCCCTCGGCGAGGTGCCGATCGATGAAATGCTCGGCTGCGTTGTACACGCGTGGGAACGTGAGGGCAGGGGAGGGCGCGGACATCGTGACGGGAGCGTATCACGGATCGCGCCCCGCTTGCTCGGCGATTCATGCGCTGCGTCAGAGCCGGCACGGCACGTCCCTCGTCTGCACGAATCGCGCGACGTCGACGGCCCGTTTGCGCGATTTGCGCAAGCCGGTTGCTCGACATGTGCACGGGGATCGGAGGCTCCCGCGGGCATGGCGTTGCTGCAAGGCGTGGTGCCCGGCACGGCGATTGCCAATATGAAAGCATGGACATGTGGCAAAATCGTAGCTTTCCCGTGATATCGACCCTCCTCGCTTTCGGCGTCGCCGCGTGCGGCACCGGAGAGGGCCTTTCGCCGGACGAATCCGTCGCCGCTGCGCAGGCGGCCGTGACGGACGAGGTCCTCGCCGAGCTCGCATCGATCCCCGGGCTCACGGTGGTCAGCGAGAATCCTTCGACCATCCCGGGCACGCGCTTCTTCGTGCTCAAGTTCGAGCAGCCCGTGGACCACCATGACCCGGACGGCCCGCGCTTCACCCAGAAAATCGCCCTCCTGCACCGCTCCTTCGACGCGCCCACGTCGTTCCTCCCCAGCGGGTATGCGGTGAACACGCGGAGAGTGATCCAGGGCGAGGTCACGGAGATGCTCCAGGCCAATCAGCTCTACGCCGAGCACCGCTACTACGGCGAATCCGTGCCCCCGGGCCCGACGTACGAGCACCTCGATATCGAGCAGGCCGCTGGTGATCACCACCGGATCGTGCAGGCGTTCAGGCCCGTCTATTCAGGCCGCTGGATCTCCGGCGCCAGCAGCAAGGGCGGCATGACCTCGATCTATCATCGCTACTACTACCCGGACGACGTGGACGGCACGGTCGCGTTCGTGTCGCCGTCCACCTATTCGCCGAGCGATCCGCGGTACGTCACCTTCATCCGTCAGGTGGGGGACCCGGCGATGCGGGCGAGGTTGATCGCATACCAGCGCGCCCTTCTGGCCCGGCGTGAGCAGATCGTGCCGATGATGGTGGCGGAGATGGCCGAGTGGGGCCTCACGTACGATATCGTGGGGGCCGACCGGGCCTTCGAGTTCGGCGTCGTCGAGGCCTCGTTCTTCTACTGGCAGTTCTGCCCCGTGGATTTCTGCGAACCTCATCTCCCAGCGCCGGACGCGAGCGACGAGGAGCTGCTTCACTTCTACGTCGACTACCTCGGCGCCCCGTTCAACTACGACGACGAGACCATCAACGTGCACTACGGGCCCTATTTCTACCAGTCGGCCACCCAGCTCGGCCATCCGCGTTTCGACGAGGCCCCCTTGAAGGATCTGCTGCGGTATCCGGGGCAGGACCAAGCGAAAAACCTGACGCCCGTGCCGGTGACGATCCCGTTCGACTACGGCCTCATGGCGCGAATCGAAGCGCGGACGTGGGCGCGCGGCGAGCGGATGCTCTTCATCTATGGTGAAAACGATCCTTGGAGCACCAACCCGTTCGAGGCCCGGGCGAAGAACGACTCCTTCCGGTACTTCGTGCCCGACGGGCATCACGGCGTGGGGATCGAAGAGCTGCCCGAGAACGAGCGATTGCACGCAATGAGCCGCATCTTCGATTGGGCCGACGTGCCCTTCAACCCAGCGCTTGGCCGGACCGCCGCGCCGCTCGCGCCGGAGGTCGAGGAAGACGAGGGCCCGGGGGCGCGCTTCCGCTTGCAGCTGCGCTGAGGACGATTGTCGAGCCATCACGGCCGCGCGTACGCTTGACCGGGTCTTGCGTCCGCGGCCGCGCGGGGCGATCCTCGGCCATGGCCTCGCAAAGCGCCCCCGATCCCGTCGACGCGTGGCTGCCCTTGCCGCGCCTCCTCGCGTATGGCCTCCAGCACGTGCTCGCCATGTACGCCGGCGCCGTCGCGGTGCCGCTCATCGTCGCCGGCGCCCTCGGCCTCTCGCGGGAAGAGCTCGTCTATCTGATCGGCGCCGACCTCTTCACCTGCGGCCTCGCGACGCTCGTGCAGACCGTGGGCTTTCCGGGCTTCGGCGTGCGATTGCCGGTCATCCAGGGGTGCACGTTCGCCGCCGTCGGTCCGATGATCCTCATTGGCAAGACGGGCGGCCTCCCTTCCGTGTACGGCGCCGTCATCGCGGCCGGCGCGCTGACCTTGCTCGTCGCGCCGTTTTTCGCGCGATTGCTCCGGTTTTTCCCGCCGGTCGTGACGGGCAGCATCATCACGCTCATCGGCATTTCCTTGCTCCCCGTCGCCGTGCGCTGGGCGGGCGGCGGGGATCCGTCGTCCCCCAATTTCGGCGCGCCGGCGGCGCTCGCGCTCGCGTTCACCACGTTCGCGCTGGTTCTTCTTTACAAACGCGTGCTCAGGGGATTCTGGCAAGGCGTGGCCGTGCTGCTCGGGCTCGTGTCGGGCACGCTCATCGCGGCGGCGCTCGGCAAGTTCGATCTCGCGGGCGTGCGCGAGGCGCAATGGATCGCCGTGACCACGCCGTTCGCCTTCGGGCTCCCGCATTTCGATCCGGGGGCGGTGGCCTCGATGGCCCTCGTCATGCTGGTCGTCATGGTGGAATCGACGGGGGATTTCGTGGCGCTCGGCGAGCTCACGGGAAGGCCCTTGACGCCCGAAGCGCTCGCGCGGGGCCTGCGCGCCGATGGTTTGTCCACGATGCTCGGCGGCGTGCTCAATGCATTTCCGTACACGGCGTATGCGCAGAACGTGGGCCTCGTGGCGCTCTCGCGCGTGCGGAGCCGCTGGGTCGTCGCGGCGGCGGGCCTGATCCTCGTCGTGCTCGGCCTCTTGCCGAAGCTCTCGGCACTCGTCGCGGCGATTCCGGCGCCCGTGCTCGGCGGGGCGGGGCTGCTCATGTTCGGGCAGGTGGCCGCGAGCGGGCTGCGCACGCTGTCGCGGGTCGATTTCGACAGCGAGCAAGGGCGCATGAATGGATTGATCGTCGCGGCGACGCTCGCCGTGGGCCTCATCCCGCTCGGCGCTCCGAATTTCTGGCGAAGTTTGCCCCCGTGGCTCCAGGTAATCCTGCAAAGCGGCATCACGGCCGGCAGCGTGACCGGCATCCTGCTCCACGCGGTGTTCGCCCGCGGGGGCGAATCCTCAAAAGACGCCGCTCACGCCGATTCCCGGGGCCCGTGAAACGCCGTCGCCGACCATCGGCGCGCGCCTCCGTCGCGGCGGCGAGCGTGAGCGCGGCGGCGGGCAGGGCGGCAAGGGCGCGGGGGAACGAACGGCAACGGGAATGCATGTTCTACAGGCCCAGTTTTCCGAGAAATGGCTCCAGCAGATCGAGCATCGCCTTGATGCGCGGGATCTCGGAGAGCACGGCCGGCACGACCACGCGGAATCCGATCTCCCGGCCCACGACGTCGGGCAGAACCGGGACGATCGTGCCCGCGGGGACTCCGTCATCAGGGATTCCGGGGTCGGGGGCGAGCGCGATTCCGCGCCCGGCGACTGCGAGCAGCCGGATCACGTGAATGTCTTGCGCCGTGACGATCGGCGCGACCGGGAACGTGCCGCCGCGGAGCAGCGGCCACGATCGCCCATCCTCGCCCGGAGCCTCCCAGGCGAGCAAATCGTGATTCGCTAGCTCCTCGATGGATCGCGGCGTCCCGCGCCGTGCCAGGTATTCACGCGACGCGACCAGCCATATGCGGACGCGCATGAGCTCGCGTGAGACCCACGGCCCCGAGGGGCTCGTGTCGCCGAAATGGAGGGCGAGGTCCACGTTTTCCATGAGACCCCCGACGGGATTATCACTGAAATGCAGCCGGAAGGCGAGGCGCGGGTACTTGCGCGCGATGCCGTGCACGTGGAGGAGGACCTGCGGGGGCAAACCCACGGGCAAGAGGATACGAAGCACGCCGGCCGGCTCGGATCCAGCCTCGCGGACCGATTGCAGGAGCGCGTTCGACTCCTGCACCATCAGCCGCCCGCGCGCCGCCAGGAGTTTTCCCGCCTCGGTGAGGGAGACGCCGTCCCTCGTCCGATCGACGAGGGGCACGCCGGCGCGCGCTTCGAGCTGATCGATCCTCCGGCGCAAGGTCGCGCGCGGCATGTGGAGGGACGTCGCCGCGGCCAGGAACGAGCCGGCCTCGGCCACCGCGAGGAAGGCTCGGAGCTCTTCGAGGTCCATGGGATGTTCGTTTCCGGAGCACCGGGTGGCCGAGATTGGCCATGCCATGCCCCCATCGCTCGATCGAGCTTACCATCGAACGACGCGGCTCGGCCATCCCCATTTCGAGGGTGTCCACACGTGGACATGTCGTGGCGAACCCTGGCCATTGTGGGGTTTTTGCAGCGAGCTACCTTCGACTCCGTGAGGCGGAGGCGCCGCCTCGTCGACATTCGGAGGCACCGTGAACCACTGCCACGACCACTTCAGGACCTTCCTCTTGCGATGCATCGCATTTGCGCTCGCGTTCGTCGGGAACGCGGCGATCGCCCGCGCCACCGTCGTCACGCCGACCGACGACACCCACGTGGACCTCGAGAGCGCGGGCCCTTACGGCGGCTCGACCGAGCTCGTCGTCAAGATGAAGCGCAACACCAGCACGGACCAATCGTACAACGCGGTGTCGGCCGTCATGCGGTTCCAGATCAACCCGACCGACAAGGCCACGGATGCGGCGCTTTACCTCGACCTCTCCAGGTTCGACGAGGCGCTCTCCTGCGACTTCCGGATCTGGGGCCTCGCCGAGGCTTCGGGATCCATGGAAGACGTCGAGGAGGAGTCGGCCAAGTGGTCGAATTTCTTCGGCGTCATCACCAATACCGCCGTGGGCGTGAACACGTCCGCGGCCGGCGTCTTCGACGGTAACCCCGCCACGACCGCGAAAGACCCGCTCGGGACGATCACGCTCACGCAGGCCGACCTCAACAAGACCGTGCGGTTCTCGAGCGCGGCCCTGGTCGACTTCATCAACGCCGATAACGACGGCGTGATCACGCTCATCATCACGCGTGTCCTCCGGAGCAACAGCTTCGACACGGCGTTCGCCTCGAAGGAGCACACGACCCTGAGCGGGCCGCGCCTTTTCATTCAGGCCGAGGAGACGCTCGGCGCCGCCGCGGACACCTATGCTCGGTACGGGGATGCGACGGTCCACGGGGCCGAGAGCAACATCCTCGTGAAGAACAACGGCGGCACGCACGCCAATACACGCAAGGGCGTGGTTCGTTTCGAGATGACGCCCGGGACCAAGGTCGAAAAGGCCACGATGAGCCTCGACGTCGCGAATTACTTCCAGGACGTCGGCACGATCCCGGAGAGCTTGAACTTCGCCGTCTTCGGGATCCGTGACGGCGCGGCGTCCGAGAGCTTCGACGAGGCGACGGCGAACGACGCGACGTTCTCGAACGAAATCGACAGCTCGTCCGACGGCGTCCGGAACTCGGAGGTCGATTCGCTCGGGCAATTCACGGTGAAGCGCACCGACGTGGGCAAGACCGTCTCGTTCACCAGCGACGCGCTCGTCGATTTCATCAACGCGGACACGAACGGCAAGGTCACGCTCGTCCTCATCCGCGCCAAGTACACGCCGTACCTCAACTTCGCGTTCGCCGCGAAGGAGAACACGACCCTCGAAGGCCCGCGCCTCGCCCTCACGCACGCCCTCGACGACGTCCCGGCGCCGACCATGAAGTTCGTGTATCAGGACGTCGACGCCGACGGCGCCCCGGATCTCCTGCTCGTCGTCGAGCTGCCGGGCGGCAATGGGTTCGTCGTGGCCGACCCCTTCGTGATCGCCGAGGCGCTGCGCACGGCCGGATACAATTTCGGCGTCGGCACGGACTTCTGGGAGACGCTCAGCGTCACGCAGCAGGCGGGCTTGCTCGCGACGGTCTCCGATCTCGTGTCGAACGTGGGCGCGACGGTCGAGGCGGCCGAGCTCGACGCTGCTCGTCAAGGCCTCCCCGAGGGGCGCACGTATTCGGTGGGCACGTTCTCGGGTGATTTCGAGTCGTCACGCTATGGCATGACCTACTCGGGCTCGCTCCTCTCGAGCTCCTCGCAGAACGCGCTCGGGTATAGCTCCGTGGAGATCGGCTCCGGCCAGGCCGGCGCGATGTTCACGGACGACGGCGTCGCGATGGGCTTCGAATCGAACCTCGTCGTCCTCACGACGGGCGTGGGTGATCCCTCCGGCACGACCGCGTCGCTCAACCTGTCGGCGGGCGTGGGCCTGTACGGCGAGCTCAAGTATGGCAAGGACGGGCAATATGGTTTCAGCGTCCCGCTCGTGGTCGTCCCGGTCGGCGTCTCCGTCTACGTGAAGGGCACCGATGTCGTCGCCCCGTTCAATTCCCTGAAGGGCTGGGTCGTCGGCTGGAACCAGTCGCTCCTGACCATGGCTTACAACCTCCACGCGTGGCAAATCGACTGGACCAAGGACGTCCGCGTCGGCCTCGTCGACGCGGTGAACGACGGCCGTATCGTGATCAGCCATCACGCGGGCGTCGCGGTGGTGTGGACGCGGGAGGCCGCGCGGGAGTCGACGGTTTGGCTGCATGGAACCACCACGGAGATCGGCTCGAAGCTCGGGGGGGTCGCCGGGACGGCCAGCACCGCGCTCATATCCACGGCCGAGAATGCTGCCGCCGAGGTCACGAACTGGACCGCGACGGCCGGGTCGATCGTGAATTCGACGCTCGATTCGACCCTGGGCTGGTTCGAGGGCGGCGTGTCGGACCTCGAGGACCTGGCAAACGACGTGGGCAGCGACGTGACCGACGTCGTGGACGACGTGGGCGAGGTCCTCTGCAAGGTGTTCTGCTTCTGATGCTCAGCCCGGCGGGGCGGCCTTCCCGGCCGCCCACGCGATCGCCGACAAGGCGACGAGGAGCCCGGCGAACGTGCGAAACGCACGCGAATCTCCCGCCGCCGGCAAATCTCGTTTGATCCGCAAGCTTCCCGCCGCGCACACGATCCAGCCCATCACGTTGTCCGAGAGCAGCGCAGTGACCGCGGCGATGGTCAACACGATCCCGCGCTGCCGCGTATCGAGCGCCCGGAAGCCGCGCGCGCCGTCGAGCTGCCAGACCGGGACCAGGTTGAAGACGTTGATCGTCGCGCCGACGCTCGCCACCGCGAGCATCGTGGGCTCCTTCAGGACGAGCCCCGCCGCGAGCGCGACCGCCGCCGCCGCGCATCCCCACACGGGCCCCGCGAGCCCGACCCGCGCGTCCTCGCGGGCGTCGATCGGATACTGCCGCATTCGCACGAGGGCGCCGAGGCCCGGTACGAACATCGGCGCGGTCGCCTGGATTCCATAGAGTCGAAGCGCCGCGACGTGCCCCATCTCGTGCACGTAGATCGAGGCCACGAGCCCGAGCGCGAACGAGAGCCCGCGGGATCGATCGAGCGCGAGCCACGCGAACATCGAGAGCAGCGTCGGAAGCGACGCGAGCCCCGAGACGAGCAGCTTCGCCTTTCCGAGAAGCGAGAGCAGGAAGTATTTGAGGTTCCACGCGACGAGCGCGAGCGCGCCGAGGCCCGCCACCGCGGTCGCGCGGCCGCCCTGCGGCTTCGGCGTGTTGCCAGCCTTTTCGAGGGCCAGGCTGATGCGGCGGATCGTCTCGCCGACCACGCGGTGCTGCGTGCTGCCCGGGGGCAAGAGGCCGAGCGCCTCGCGCCAGTGCGTGAGGGCGTCGGTGAAGCGGCCTTCGCGCTCGGCGGCCTCGCCATCCGTGGCCAGCGCCGCGAGGCGCGCGCTGTGCACGAGCTTGTGGCAGGCGGGGCAAGCGAGCATGCCCGGGGCGAGCTCGACTCCGCAGGCTGCGCAGCGCGAGACGGCGTGGTTCACGGGCTCGGGCTCGCGTTGACCTGATACGGGCCGCTGATGGCGACGGGGCCGCCGACGCCTCGCGACGCCTGCCACGCGGTGCGCAGACCGAAGAAGATGATGAGCGCGCCGAGCACGCCGCTGATGCCGTTCGCGATGTCGAGGATCGGCACGGCCAGGGTCAGGAGCGAGATGACCACGAAGCGGATGACGAAGACCAGGGCCCCCGCGGCCGATTCACCGTCGCCCGAGTTCAGCTCAGCGAGGATCACGGGGAGGTACCCCATCGCGGACCCGAGGTACGTGAGCACCACCGCGAGCACCTGATGCCTCGTGCTCCCGAACCCGCGCGTGACGCGCTGCACGGTGCGCCCGACGAGCAAGCCGATGCCGATCGTCACGAGCGCGAGCTGGATGTGGGTGAAGTGGACGAAGAGCGCGTACACGAGGCCCAGGCCGAAGGCGACGGCGCCGGCCTGGAGGAAGGCCTTTCCGAAGGCCGCGCCGCTCCGGGCATCCTCGACGGAGCGCTGCACGCCGTCGCGACACGAGCTGCACAGGACCTTGTCGAGGAGCTGATAGTACGCGGTCGTGATGGCCGACGCGCAGATGCCGCACTGCACGTGCGTGGCCGCGGGTTCGCCGAACTCGGCGCGCTCGAAATCGAGCTTGGCGGGCGCTTCGGGCGCGGCCGGCGCTTCGGGTTCCGCAGGCTTCGTGTCGAGTGTGGCTTCGGTCATCCCCCGATCTCCATCGGCAGAGTTGAGCGTTACACGCGAGCGAAGTCAATCGAGCGTGCGCCAGCGATGGATCGTGCGCGGGAAAACGTGTAGATCCGTGAGCCATGGCCCTCGATGTCCGCGGGAAAACCGTCGTCCTCACCGGTACCTTTTCGAAGCTGAAGCGCGCCGAGGCGGAGAAGCAACTCGCCGCGCTCGGGGCCAAGATCGGCAGCAGCGTCGGCAAGTCGACGCACGTCCTGTTCGCGGGCGAGAAAGCCGGCAGCAAGATCGACGCGGCGGGGCGCCTCGGGATCACGGTGCACGGCGAGGACGAACTGATGGCCTTGCTCGCCGGTCCGAAGAAGAAGACGAAGGCGTCTTCGAGCCGCGCGTCGTCGTCGTTCGCGGCGCTCGATCCGAAGACGCCCGGGCCGGCGCTCGCGGCCGCGATCGAGGCGCTGCCGTGGGACGATTTCGAGGCCGACCGCGATTTTTCGGCCCTGCGCGAGGTGCTCTACGCCCACGAAGCGGCGCACGGGATCACGGCGGCCCACCGCGCCGCGACGGAGCGGCTGCGACCCCGCGCGACGCTGCAGCACGCGCACGGGCACGACGTCGAGATCGCCTGGAGCGAGCTCTCGCCCGACGGGCGTTTCCTCGCCACCGGATCGTGGACCGGCGACGACTACGACCTCGGCGGCGTGCTGCAAATCTGGGACGTGCGGGCCGGGCGCTGCGTGAACATGCTGCGCGTGCGCGGCGGGGTGGGCTGGCCCGATCATGCCGGCTGCATTCAATGGCGACCCGACGGAAAGCGCGTCGGCCTCGCGTTCGACACCAACGGGGTCGGCAGCTTCGACCCGTTCGGCAAGTCCGGCGAGCCCGACTCGTGCGCCTATGTGACCGACGGGTGGAACCGGCCGCCGGCGTGGGCGTGGTCCGCGAACAACCGAGACGTCTACATCGCCTGCTGGGGCCCGAACCTCGCGCTCGGGGCGATCGTACCGCTCGTCGGTCGGCGGCCTGCGCCGCGCTGGTGTCAATCGAGCGACCGTTCGAACCCAAACGATCCGCACTCCGAGCCGCGCCTGCACCCGTTGGATGGCATCGATTGGTCGCACCCCGATCGCATCGTCGGCTGCAGCGGTTTGTCGAAGGTCTTCGCGCTCGACGCGAAGACCGGAAAGATCTTGTGGGAGCAAGAGGCGCACCCGCCGGTCTCGTTCTCCCCCGACGGAACCGAATTCGCGATGCACCCGGCCGGCATCGTCCATTACGACGCGAGCACCGGTCTGCCCAATGGGAAGCTGCCCATGCACGTCGGCGCCGAGTCGCTGCTCTATTCGCGGGACGGCTCGCGGCTCGCGGCGATCGTGCAACCCGAGAACGAGTGGAGCGCGGAGCCGGGGATCTTCATTTACGATCGCGGCACGTACCGCTACAGCCCCGACGTGCCAGTGCCGCGGACCGATGAGACGAACGAGACGTACCACTTCTCGTGGCGCCCCGACGGTCGCGCGGCGGCGATCTCGGTGGGTGAGCGGCTGCAAGTCTGGGAGTTCGGCGATGCGCCGGTGAAACGGCTCGACATCGCCGCGCCGAGCGGCGGCGTGGCGTATGGCGACGGCGTGCTCGTCAGCAGCACGGCGAAGGGGCTTTGGTTTTTCCTGGAACACGACGGGTCAGAGCTAGGTCGGTTCCGCCCGGCCGTCGAGGCGAGCGGGGAGAGCCCCCTCGCGCAGGACGGCGACGATTTCGGATCGACCTGGGACTGGAACCCGGCGTTCCCGCTCGACGGCGAGCGTGTGGCCGCGGCATTGCCCGAGGGTGTGGTGATCGGGCCGCCCGACGCGAGCGCCAGCGTGGCCGAGATCGACGCCAAGATCGCGTGGGTCATCGATCGCAAATGGGCGTGGCCGTGGCGCTGGGGCGAGGCGAAGGTGTGGCCGGACGCGGCGGCGGCAGCGGCCGATCCCGCGGCGCCGGCGTCGTTCAAGCGCAAGTTCGGCAAGAAGGGCAAGCCGCCGGCGCGGCCGCAAAAAGTGAAATGGCCGCCGCCGGGAGGCTCGGTCGAGGACATCGCGGCGCTGGTCGGGGAGAGCATCAAGGCGATCAGCAACGGTTATATCCGCGACGATTATGAACGGAACTTTGCCGAGCGGGTGATGGTGCTCGGCTTCTTCGATCGCGCTGTGGCTGTGCTCGACAGCACGGACGGCTGGCCGCGGTGGCACAATCCGTGGTATTCGGCTCGAGCACGCGCCGAGACGGTCGTGGCCGCGCTCGCGTGGCGCAAGAGCGAGGCGCCGCTGACGGGCGCGCAGACGAAGATCTTGCGCCGCTGGCTCGAGGAGGCCGAGAAGCTCCTCACGAAGAAAGAGGCGAAGGAGCGCAGCGCGTCGCGGCCGCAGGCGATGATCGGCGCGGGCTGGGTGCTGCTCGGCGAAAAGGTCCGCGGCGACAAACTGCTTTCGTCGGCGATTGCCACGGTCGATCCCGAGACCAATGTGAGCGAGAACCGCCGCGTGGTCGCCGAGGCCCTGGCCGCGGTCGGACGGGTCCGCGAGGCGATCGACGTGATGGCCAGCGGAGAACAACAACCGTCGTGGACCGAGACGCCGGCCGCGTTCTCGGCGATCTGCCCGCGCGCGTCGGCGGCGGAGCTGAAATATCTCGTTTCACGGATGAAGGAGCGCGACGCGCACAACGAATTCGTGCTGCTCCGCCGCGGGCTCTCCAGGCTCATCGCGCTGAAAGAATGGGACGCGGCCGTTTCGTGGCTCTCCGAGTTCGATCGGCTTTCGACCACCGCGGAGCATCTCCGGCTGGCGGCTGCGATGGCGGCCGCCGGCGAGCCGGCCCGCGCCGAGGCGGCCCTCGCCGGGGAGCTCGTGCCGAAGTACACGAGCTCGGCAGAGTATTTGTTGGGCTTCGCGCGTGTGGCCCCGGAGCGAGCCGGCAAGCACCTCGAGACGATCCTCAAGGCGGCGCCGAAGCTACGCAAGCAGAGCCTCGACTTCCCGCGCCACCTCGCCGGCGCAGCGGCGGCGCTCGGGCGGCTCGATATCGCGGCGAAGCTCGAAAAGGGCGCGCCGAACAAGCTGGACGTGTTCGAGGTGCGCGTCGGCGTGCTCGGCTCGCTGGATCCTTCGCATCCGGAATGGATGGCGTGGTTCACGCGCGCCCGCGAGCAAATGGAGCAGCAGCGCAAGCCGCTCCAGCGCATGGCGGCGCTCGCCTCCCGCGGCGGGCTCGCGGACGAATGCACCGCGCTGCTGGATCAAGCGATCGAGATGGCCCGAGGCGAGGGGTATCCGGACATCGTACTCGAAGAGGTCTCGGCGGTGATGGCCGCGGCCGGCGACCTCGCCGGGGCGCACCGGGCGTTCATGGCGATCAGCAAGGGGATGCGCTCGTATCGCAACGGGCCCTTGCTGTCTGCCACGACGGAGCGCGGCCTATGGGCGGCGACGGTCGATATCCTGCGACAAATGCCGCAGGATATCAATGGCGCGCCGCATCGCGGGCTCGAAATCTTGCAGAAGGCGACCGATCGCGACGGGTTCTGAGCCCGCGGCGTGGGCGCGACGGCGTCAAGGCTTTTGGGGTTGCCAGACCGGGCGCCCCGACGGGCGCCCCGCGGCTTCCCACGCGGGATCGGGCACGCTCGGCTCCATGAGCGCCGCGGGCGGGGGCGGTCGCAAGAGCGGCGGATGGTTCGGATTGGGCGTCACCCAGTCGAGCGGATCGATGGCGCAGTGCATGTCGCGGCGCGGGTTGAAGGCGACCACCGCGGTGGCGAAGTCGCGCGCGAGGAGGCGCTGCTCGAGCTCGCGCATCAGGGCGATGTCTGCCCGCGCGAACTCGGGGATCTCCCGATCGGTGGCGTATTGCCGCTCGAAGTAGGGCGTGCCCAGCCAGTAGAGCATCAGCGCGGTGCCATAGTCGCAGTGGGGATTCTTGAGCAGCGCCCGCACGCCCCGCGAGCCATTTCGCCAGTTGCGGAGGTACGCGACCGCGTCGAAGGCGAGCGCCGCCTGCTCGGGGGTCGGGGGAGCTTTCTGCGCGGCGGGCGCGCGCTTCGGCTTCGATTTCGCGGATGCCGTGCGCTCGGCGCTCTTCTTCTTCGTCGCGGCGGGTGTACGCTTGGAAGTTTTCTTCGCTGGAGCTGTGCGGGTGGCCATGGGGCGGGCACCATGGATCGAGCGAGCGGTCGACGCGAGCGGAATTCTTGGAGGAGTGGGGACACGCCCGGACGAGCCATACCGAGCGCAAGGGAGCAGCCGCGCAGGCGAGAGTGGAGCGGCGGCAGAAGTGGAAGGTGACGCGTGGTCGCGCGGCCCTACGATCGTAGTATGGGCCAGAAGGTTTTTTGGTCCGCATGGGGACCCTTTCCGTCGATTGCGAGAGCGGCGTGGTCGCGGGCGGGCTGCGCCGCTGGCTCATGAGCGTCCAGCCGGCGCGGACGATTCTCGCCTGCGTCGTGCTCTTTTTGGCCTACCTCGGTCTCTCGGAAGCGAGCTACCTTTTCGTCTTCCCGCCCGCCAAGAACGCCGTGTTCTGGTTGCCCAGCGGCCTGACCATGGCGTGGTTTCTCCGCACGACGCCGGCCCACTGGTCCGCGTGGCTCCTCGTCAATTTTCTGGCAGAGGTGCTGGTCGTCTTGCTGCACGGGCAACCGCTCGCCCTGGCCATGGCCTGGGGCGCCTCGGCGGGTCTCCTGCCATTCACGGGCGCCTCGCTCTTGCGCCGGCAGGCACACCCGGTTTTCGTGCTCCGGCGCCCATGGGATCTCGTGCGTCTGGTTTTCCTTGGTGCCGTGGTCGGGGCGATCCCCGGCACCCTCGTCGCGGCGGCTGCGAGCGTCGCTTGGCTGGACGAACGCTCGTTTTGGCACGTGGCGGTCGGGTGGTGGAGCAGCGATGCCCTTGGGGTCATCCTGCTGTGTCCGCTCTTTTTGACCTGGACCGAGCCGGAGCCTGTGCCGTCGCGCTCCGGCCGCGCAGCCGAAGCCGCGAGCCTGCTCGTGATACTGACGGTCGGGGCGTTCTGGGTATTCGGAAGCGTGCGCCCGCGCGAGATCGAATCGGCGCTTCCCGCCCTTCTGTTTCCCCTGACGGCATGGGCGGCCATTCGTTTCGGACCTCGGGGCGCGACGGCCGCCACGGTCATCGTCGATTTCATGGCGACCTTGCACACGAGTCATGGCCGCGGCCCCTTCGCCATGGGGAGCACGTCCGTGGCTGCGCGCGTCCTGACCGTGCAGACGTATATCGCGGTCCTCAATCTGCTCGTCCTGCTCCTCGCGATGGTCGTCGTCGAAGAACAGAAGGCGCGAGCCGCCGCCGAGCGGGCGGAGCAGCGCATGAAGTTTCTCGCCACGGCCTCCGAGATCCTCTCGGAGTCGCTGGACTTTTCGACGAGGTTCGCTGCGCTGGCGCGGCTCTGCGTGCAGTCGATGGCCGATTGGTGCGTGATCGACGTCGGCGAGGGTGACGTGATCCGGCGTCTCGGCGGCGCGCATCGTGATCCCTCCAATGAGGCGCTTCTCCGTCGACTCGAGGAGCACTACGCGGCCGACGCGGGCTCGCCCCAGCCGGCGGGTCGTGTCCTCCGCACGGGCAAACCCGTGCTTTTGCCTCTCGTCACGGACGAGGTGCTCGGGGCGCACTCCATCGATGACGAGCATGCACGCCTGATTCGAGCGCTCGGCACGCGTTCGGCGATGGCCGTGCCGCTTTCGGTTCGCGGACAGACGATCGGCGTGCTCTCCCTCGGCTGCGCGACGCCCGATCGGCAATACAGTACCGCCGACCTCGAGCTCGCGACCGAGCTCGCCCGCCGCGCGGCCATCTCCATCGACAACGCGCGCCTCTATCGTGACGCGCAGGCTGCCGTTCGTCTGCGCGACGAAATATTGTCGATTGCGTCGCACGAGTTGAATACGCCGATGACGAGCCTCCAGCTCGACGTGCAGACGCTGAAGAGAGCCACGATGCAATCAGGCGATTCATTCCCGCCGTCCCTGACGCGGGTCGAGCGACAAGTAAAAAAGCTCGCGCGCCTGATCCAGGAGCTCCTCGACGTCACGAGGATCACGACCGGGCGCATGCATTTGCAGATCGAGGACGTCGATCTCCCAGCCGTCGTCCGTGACGTCACCGAGCGCTTCACGGAGGACTTGTCCCGGGCCGCCTGTCCCATGACGTTGCACGCCGAGCCATCCATGGTCGGGCGCTGGGATCACATCCGCCTGGAGCAGGTCGTCACCAATCTGATCTCGAATGCGATCAAGTTCGGCTCCGGTCGTCCGATCGAGATCTGGGTCGGCGAGGCGGATGGAATGGCGCGGCTCACGGTGCGCGATCATGGCATCGGGATCCCTCCCGATCGCCTGCCGTACATCTTCGAACGGTTCGAGCGGGCGGTCTCGTCGCGCGCCTATGCCGGCCTCGGTCTCGGGCTCTATATCGTGCGATCCATCGTCGAGGCCCTCGGCGGCTCGATTCGTGTCGAGAGCACGGTGGGCAGCGGAACGATGTTCACGGTGGAGCTGCCTCGCGCGGGGCCACCGCGGTCGGCTGGAAAGGAAGGGGAAAGCTGACGGTTTCTACCGAACGTTCGCTCGACTGCCCGTGCGCGCTCCCCCCATGCAGAGCAAGAGGCCGTCGCGCAGGCTGGCGAGCGTCACGAGCTTCGACAGATCGATGCCAATCGACACCATCGTCTGGGCGACGGCGGGGCGGATGCCGGTGATCACGCAGCGCGCGCCGAGCAGCTCGGCGGCGCGGACGAGCCGCAGGATGTGATCGGCGGTGGACGTGTCGATCACGTCCACGCCCGTCAGATCGATGATTGCGTTGCGCGCGTTTTTCCGCACGATTGCCTCGAGCAGCCGCTCCATGGTCTCGGCGGCGCGCTGGCTATCGACGACGCCCATCAGCGGCAGGGTGATCACGCCGTCCCAGACCTCGATGATCGGGGTGGACAGGGCGCGAATGGCCTCCTCCTGACGCGCGATGAGGTCGAGCTTGTCCCGCAGCTCTTTTTCGGTTTCGGCGCGCTCCTCGACCTCCTTGCGCACCCGCTCGAGGGCCACCGCCAGATCGGCCTTGGTCGCCTCGTCGGTGCCGAGCAGGCGCTCGATGCGGTCCTCCAGGCTCGCTTCCGAGGGGCGGATGACGAATTCGTCGTAATCCTCCCCCTTCGCCGCGAATGCGACCTGCTCGGCCCAGCATTGCGAGACCCCGAACAATCGCTGGAAGATCCCCGCGAACTTGCCGCCGAGGTAACTCGAACCCCAGCTCACCCCGAGCGCTTTCTGGCAGTCGGCCTCCCAGTGATTTCGGGCACGGACGCGCGCCTCCTTGGCATTCCGATCGAGCGAGACGAGCTCCCAGACGCCCCAGCCGGCGGACGCGGCCACCTTGGTGAGCTGGGCGAAGCCCTGTTCGAAGGTGGGAGACTGGCAGATGTACCCCCAATCCTCCTCGACGCCGTCGCGCCCACCGCCGTGGAGCGAGAGCCGTATCCGCTCGGTGCCCACCATGCGCTGCAGCCCCGAGAGCAGACCGGCCAGGGTACTCTCGACCCAGATGAAAATGCCGGGATTCCCGGCCATGCGTAACGTCTTCCGCTCGGTATCGTATTCGAATTCCACACCGCCCAGGGTCGCGCGCTCGATCATCGGCTCGTTCTCCGGCGCGCATCCTACATCGTCTGAAACGGAAGTGTGGAGAAACGTAAGCGAAGACTCGCTGCCTTGCCGGCCGCCCGGCAAGGCAAGGCTTTGAGCCTCCGATTTCGCGAGGGGTGTGGATCGGGAGTGTCCTCCGTCGCGATACGTAATGGATCGATTGCGGCGACGCGCGCCAAAATGAGCAATCTTGCATACGGTTACCGCGCGCGTCAACGTTTACGTTCGCGCTGCCGCCACCGCCCTCTTGAAACCCTGCCTGCGCCAGGTGAACATCCCCATCGAGGAAGGGGAACCCGCGCGTGCCCAATGACGATTTCGCCTTCGCATGCGAAGCCATCCCCGGCGAGGGGCCTTTCGGGGCGTGGGGGGCGCTCCGGGTCGTGCGTTTCCGAGGCCGGGAAGCGCTCTCCGAGCCGTACCGCTACGAAATCACCCTGCTCGCGAAGGCCGGCGCGTCCGACGTCGATCCTCGGGATCTCGTGGGCAAACGCGCGACCTTGCGTATCGCCACGCTGTCGAACCCGCCGTTCAAGGTCGTTCACGGCATCGTCCGCGAGGCCTCGGAGCTCGCCGATGTCCCCGAGGGCACGCTCCTCCGCGTGATCCTCGACCCGCCCTGGGCGCGGGCGCAGCACCGCACGCGGTGCCGCATCTTCCTCGACAAAAGCCTCCGCCGGATCCTCGAGGCCGTCCTCGCAGGGGATCCGCTCATGGAGCACCGGGACGCCGCCGAAGTCGAAGACGACGACAGCGCGCCGAGCTTTTCCCCCGCCCGCGAGCTCTTCACCTTCCGCGTGACGGATACTTCGCGGCTCGACGATCCTCGCGCGCGAGCGTTCGTCGTGCAGTACGAGGAGAGCGATTTTGCGTTCGTCTCGCGCCTGCTCGAGGAAGAGGGCATCAGTTACCACTTCGAGAACGGCCGCGAGACCTGCCTGCTCGTCCTGACCGATCACGACGCCGGCCGGCCGCGCCTCGAGCCCGCGCAGCTCGGCGCTGCGATCCCGGGCCGGAGCGTGAGCAACGTAGCGCTCGGCGCGCGGATGCGTCCAACGCGTGTCGTGCTCGATGATCACGACTGGAGGAAGCCGACCCTCGACATCATGGCCAAGGCCGGCAGCGGCGATCTCGCCGAGTACCATTATCCCGGCGCGTACGCGGATGCTCCCGGCAAGGGCGAGCCGCTCGCGTCCGCGCGGCTCGATCGGTATCACGTGGAGGCGCGGTACGCGGCCGGCGCGGGCTCGGTTCGGGTGCTCTCGGCCGGATCGATCTTCGAGCTCGAGGCCGAGGAGCCGGGCCACGAGGGCGAGTACGTCGTCACGCGGCTCGATGCGCGCGGAGCGCAAGCGGGCGTCCTGTCGCAGCCGGCGGCCGAGGACGCGGTGCCGTGGGAGGCGCGCTTCGAGCTCGCGCGGCGCGGCACGGGGAGCGCCGTCGAGCCGTCGCGGTTCCGTCCGGCGCTTCGCACGCCGAAGCCGCGCATTCGCGGCGTGCAGACGGCCTTGGTGACGGCCGATCCCGGCGCCTCCGGGGCCGAGGTGAACGTCGGCGGGCCGGACGGGCTCAGCGTGGGTTGCGTGCGGCTCAGGTTTCCCTGGGACACGGAGAAGGCGCGCCTCGCGAAGGAGCCCTCGAGCTTGTGGGTGCGCGTCAGCCAGATCTTCGCCGGCGCCGGCGAGGGTGCCGTGTTCCATCCGCGCGTCGGCGACGAGGTGATCGTCGATTTCGACGAGGGCGACCCCGACAGACCCGTCGTCGTCGGCCGCGTCTACAACGGCGCGAACCTGCCTGCGCGCGGCGCGGGGCACGAGAGCTCGATGAAGTCGCTCTCGACGCCCGGCGGCGGCACGTACAACGAGATCATGTTCGGCGACGCGGCCGGCGGCGAGGTGCTGCACTACTTCGCCGGCAAGGATCAGACGACGGACGTCGCGAACTTCCGGCGCGAGAGCGTGGGGTCGAACGCGAAGATGACCGTCGGCGGCGACAACACGGAGACCATCGCCGCGAATCGCACGGAGAACGTCGGCGCGAACGACACGCTCACGATCGGCGGAAACCAGACGATCACGATCGGCGGCAACGCGGTGACCATCATCGGCGGCAACCTCGCGCATTCGGTCGGCGCGAGCGAGCTGAACATGGTCGGCGGCTCCCAGACGATCGGCGTCGGCGGGAGCGTCACCGAGAGCGTCGGCGCGGACGTGAGCGAGTCGTACGGGGCTTCGCGCGAGACGATCGTGGGCGGCGCGGTGACCGAGAGCTTCGGCGCGATGATGAAGGTCTCGGTGGGCGGGAACGTGACCGAGAGCGCGGCCTCGCACGCGCTCGACGTGAGCGCCGCGCGACTGATGATGATCGGCGGCAACTACAGCACCGTGGTGACGGGCAGTGTCACGACGAAGGTGGGCGCGGTCGAGATCGAGGCGAGCGGTGGACCGCAGACGCTCGAGGTCGGCGGCTCGATCACGCGGTCGGGTCCGCTGCACCTCACGTTCTCGGCGTTCGAGGACGACATCAAGAGCGCGAAGCTCGACGCGCAGGGATCCTCCTCGTCGTACAACGTGATCACGCTGGAGGCGATCGGCATGACCCGTGACGTCACGGGGCTCGCCAAGTCGAAGAGCGGCGCGAGCCCGAGCGCGTACGGCTTCGAGAAGAGGATGTGCGGCGGGATCCTCAAGATCGCCGCCGTCGGGCTCTTCGCGTCGGGCGTGGACAACCAGGGCGGCGGGCCGAACGTCGAGGCCTGAGACCAAGAGGACGTATGCCGAGCTTCGACTACACGTTCGCTTGTGAAGAGGCCATCGGGGCCGACCCCTGGGCCTCCCTGCGGGTCGCGCGGTTTCGCGGGACCGAGGCGCTCTCGTCGCTCTACCGCTACGAGATCCTCCTGCTCGATCCAGCCGGGACCATCGCGGTTCCGGCGCTCGTGGGCAAACGAGCGACGCTGCGGATCGCGACGCTCTCGGCGCCTGTCTTCAAGACCGTGCACGGCATCGTCGTGGAGGCCGAGGAGATCTCGCGGCTGCCCGAGGGACGCACGCTGCGTGTCGTCCTCGCGCCGCCGTTCGCGCGCGCGCTGCATCGACGGCGGTGCAGGATCTTCCTCGACAGGACGCTGCGCGAGATCGTCTCGGCCGTGCTCCTCGGCGATCCGCTCGTCCGCGAGGCGGGCGCCGAGGCGCCCGCGCCCGATCTCGGCGACGCCGGCTTCGCGCCCGCGAAGGAAGCATTCGCGTGGCGCGTCGAGGACACCTCGCGGCTCGACAACCGGCGCGTTCGGCCGTTCGTCGTGCAGTACAACGAGAGCGATTTTGCGTTCGTCTCGCGCCTGCTCGAGGAGGAAGGGATCACCTACCACGTCGAGAACGGCGCGGAGACGAGCCTGCTCGTGTTCTCGGACGGCGACGCGGGCCGCCCGCGCCTTTTGCCGGACCTCGTCGGCATCGGCATCGACGGGCGCGAGATCCGCGGGGTCTTCACGGGCGGCAGGATGCGGCCCGAGGCGGTCTCGCTCGGCGAGTACAACTGGAAGCAGCCGGGCCTCGAGATGGCCGCGTGGGCCGGCGGCAAGGACGCGGACCTCTTCGAGGTGGTGTATCCGGGCGGTTATCCCGACGAATCGAGCCAGGGAAAGCCGCTCGCGAAGGCGCGGCTCGAACGGCACAGGACCGAGGCACGGTTCGCGCGGGGCGAGGGGCACCTGCGGGTCCTCGGCGCCGGGACGATCTTCAAGCTCGAACACAAGAAGCCGCGCCTCGAAGGCGAGTACCTCGTGACCTCGCTCGAGGTCGTGGCCGAGCAAGCGGGCGTGCTGCCGAGCGGCGCGGACGGCGGCGCGAGCGAGCCTTTCCTTGCGCGGTTCGAATGCGCGCGGCGCGGGCAGGGGACCTCGATCGAGGAGAGTGGGTTCCGCCCGCCGCGCGTCACGCCGAGGCCACGGATCGTTGGTACACAAACGGCCATCGTGACCGCGGATCCGTCGTCGTCGGGCGCGGAGATCCACATCGGCGGCCCGGCGGGCGCGCAGATCGGCTGCGTGCGCCTCCGGTTCCACTGGGACACGGACGAGGCGCGGCTCGCGAAGGAGCCGTCGAGCGCCTGGGTGCGCGTGAGCGAGCCCTTCGCGGGCAGCGGCATGGGCGGCGTATGGCACCCGCGCGTGGGCACGGAGGTCATCGTCGATTTCGAGGAGGGAGATCCCGATCGCCCCCTCGTCGTCGGCCGCGTCTACAACGGCAAGAACCGGCCGTACCACGGCGGCGCGCCCACGGTGAGCACGCTGAAGTCGAACGCGAGCCCCGGCGGCGCCGTGCACAACGAGATCACGTTCGACGACACCTCGGGCGCCGAGCGCATCTACACGAACGCCGGCAAGGACATGGAGACCGACGTCGGCAACGAGCGCACGGAGACCGTGGGCGCGAACAGCGCGATGAAGGTCGGCGCGAACGACACCGAGACCATCGGCGCGAACTGCTCCGTGACGATCGGCGGCGACGAGACGGTCACGGTGGCCGGCAACGACACGGCCCTCATCGGGGGGAACGTGTCGACGACGATCGGCGCGAACGCGATGACGGTGATCGGCGGAAACGAGGGGCACTTCGTCGGCGCGGATCAGACGATCACGATCGCCGCCGCGCACAGCGAGCTCGTCGGCGGCGGCGTGACCGAAGAGATCGGCGGCACGCTGACGACGAGCGTCGCCGCGTCGGAGACGGAGAGCGTGGGCGGGAACCGGACCACGACGATCACGGGCGCGCACACGCAGTCGTTCGGAGCGGCGCACCTCAAGATGGTCGGGGGCAACCGTGATCTCTCGTGCGCGAGCCTCGACACGACGGTCTCCGCCGCTTCGATCCGCATCGTGGCAGGTTCGGTGACGACGAAGGTCGCCGCCGACCACACGCTCACGACGGGCGGCGGCGCGATCTACCTCGCGCCTCGGTACAAGGCGCTCGACGCGAACCGGAGCGACGTCGACGTCGCCAAGTACACGATCACGGGCCTCGACGTGACCATCGGCGGGATCGCGCTCGGCGCCACGGGGTACTCGTCGTCGACGATGGGCGTGAGCGCCGCGGCCGCCGGGCTCAACGTGGAGTTCGTCGGCGCGGACGTGGACTTCTTCGGCCTGCTCACGCGCGTCGACGGAGGGCACATGCAGAACAACGGGGTCAAGACGAGGGTCGGGCTCATCATCAAGCTTTGAGGGCGCTCGCGCTGGCACGAGGACACCGATGAACACCGACGATTTCGTGTTTGCGTGGGAGGACGAGGCCGAGGCCCCGGAGCCCTTGCGTGTCGCGCGCTTCGAGGGCGAGGAGGGGATGAGCCGCCTCTTCCGCTACGAGGTCCATCTCCTCGCGAAGGAGGTCGATCTCGATCCCGAAGCCATGATCGGCAAGCGCGCGAGCCTCTGGATCGCGACGGCCTCGACGCCCGCGTGGAAGGTCGTGCACGGCGTCGTCACCGAGGCCGAGGACCTCACCACCGTCCCCGAGGGCTCGGTCTACCGCGTGGTCCTCGAGCCGCCGCTCGCGCGCGCGCGATACCGCACGCGGAGCCGCATCTTCCTCGACAAGACGCTCCGGCAGATCCTCGAGAGCGTGCTCCGCACCGACGCGGGGATGACGCTCGCCTCGGGCGCCTCGCTCGATCCGCCGGTTGGCCCGCCTGCGTTCACGGCCGCGGCCGAGCGCTTCACGTTCCGGATCAAGGGCAGCCGGCTCGACGATCCGAAGGCGCGGCCGTACGTGGTCCAGTACAACGAGAGCGATCTCGATTTCGTGGCGCGGCTGCTCGAAGAAGAGGGGATCAGCTACCACTTCGAGCACACCGACGACGCGAGCCTGCTCGTGCTCTCGGACAAGGATTTCGGCCGATCGCGCATCCCGGGCGACGACGTGTTCGGTCCGGGCAAACCCGGCCGCGCGATCGGCACGTTCCGCCTCGGCGCGCGGTTGCGTGAGACCAAGGTTCACCTCGGGGCGTATAGCTGGGAGAAGCCCGCGCTCGACGTGGACGCGCTCTCGGGCGTTTCGCAGGATTTGTCCGTGTACGCCTTCCACGGCGGCTCGTTCGAGAGCGCCGAGCTCGGAGCGTCCCTCGCGGAGGCGAGGCTCGACGAACTGCACACCGAGGCTTCCTTCGCCGTCGGCGAGGGGGTGACGCGCGTGCTCTCGGCCGGATCGATCTTCACGCTGGAGCACCCCAAGGCCCGGTACGAGGGCGAGTACCTCGTCACGCGCCTGCGTGCCGTCGGCCATCAGCAAGGCGTGCTCTCGGTCGATGCGGGCGGCGCCCCGGCGGAGCCGTTCCGCGTCGAGATCGAGTGCGCTTGCCGCGGCCGCGGGAGTGACGTCTCCGAGAGCCGCTACCGCCCCGCGCGAAGGACACGCAAGCCTCGGATCCTCGGATCGCAAACCGCCTTCGTGACGGCGGAGCCGAGCGCGCGCGGGGCCGAGGTGAACCTCGGGGGCCCGCGATCGATCGGGTGCGTGCGGCTCCGATTTCATTGGGACACGGAGGAAAAACGGCTCGCCAAGGAGCCTTCGAGCAAGTGGGTCCGCGTGAGCGAGCCGTTCGCGCGCGGCGGCCAGGGCGGCCTCTGGCACCCGCGGGTCGGGAGCGAGGTCATCGTCGAGTTCGAGGACGGCGATCCCGATCGCCCCTTCGTCACGGGCCGCGTCTACAACGGCAAGAACCGCCCCGCGCAGACGAACCCGACGCACAGCACGATGTGGTCGCTCTCGACGCCCGGCGGAGGCGTGCGCAACGAGATCTCGTTCGAGGACACGGCCGGCAGCGAGCGCATCTACACGAACGCCGGCAAGGACATGGTCACGAACGTCGGGAGCGAGCGCGTGGAGAACGTCGGCGCCGACGCGCTCATGACCGTGGGGGCCAACAACACCGAGGAGATCGGGGGCAACCAGACCATCCAGATCGGCGCGAACGACACGCTCAACGTCGGCGCAAACCAGACCGAGACCATCGGGGCGAACCAGATCCGCATGATCGGCGGCAGTCGGCTCGTGATCATCGGCGGCAACGAGGCGCGGCAGACGGGCGCGAGCCACGCGAACATCGTCGGCGGCTCGCTGAAAGAGAGCGTCTCCGGCGACGTGGGCGAGACGTACGGCGCGACGCGGACGACGAGCATCGCGGCCGACTGGACCGAGACGTACGGCGCGACGCGTGATCAGACCGTCGGGGCGATCGTTCTTCAGGACTACGGCGGCAACCAGACGACGGACATCGCCGGCGCGCGGACCATCCACGCGGGGGCCGTGCTCGGTGAGCTCGTCGGCGGGAACTACGACACGGAGATCGGCGGCTCGGAGACCGTGGACGTCGGCGCGGCGACCATCCACGTCGCGGCGGGCCCGATCACCCACCAGGCGTCGAGCCTCGACATCAACATGCTGATCAAGCTGCACCTCGTCGGGGTGAAGCTCAACATGTTCGTGTTCAAAGCAGCGGCGACGGGCAAGTCCTCGAGTTACGGCGCGCTCACGGCCTCCGCGAAGGGCACGGCCATCTCGTTCACGGGCCTGAACCTCCGCACGACGGGCCTCAAGTCCACGGCCGCGGGCGCGAAGCTCGACGAGGACGGGGTGAAGCTCGTGGCGATCGGCGTCCTCATCCACCCCTCGGGCGTGCATACGTTCACGTGACGGCATCTTGAAGACGATCAAGCCCATGAAGCTCGGCGTCCTGACGCGGACGTTCGAGCTCGATCGCAAGCACTACTTCGTCCCGACGATCTTCGTGTTCTGCGAACTCGGCCCCGCGCGAAACCTCCTCTCCGAGGTCGAGCTCTGGCGCCTCGCGGCCGCGGAGCTCGGCAAGGAGGCGGTGATCGACGAGTGCATGCCCAAGCAGCGCGGCGAGGTGCTCGTCCACGGCCGCTGCTACACGCAGGGCCGCGTCCCGCGGCCCGCCGCCTCGGTGCGGGTGAAGGTCGGCCCGATCGACAAGACGCTCTACGTCATCGGCGATCGGGTTTTCCGGCGCGATGGCACGCCGAGTGATCCCGAGCTCTTCACCGAGATGCCCATCCGCTACGACCGGTCCTTCGGCGGCGAAGGGTTTCCCCAGAACCCGATCGGCGTGGGGTTTGCGCCGACGAAGGAAGACGGGCGCGCGGTGCACCGGCTGCCGAACATCGAGCTGCCGGACAAGCTCATCAAGGGCACCTCCGATAGGCCGCCGCCGGCGGGCTTCGGGCCTTACGATCTGCTCTGGGCCCAGCGGTGGCCGAAGATCGGCACCTACGACACGAAGTGGATGCGGGAGGAGCTGCCGGGCCTGGCGAAGGACATGGACCTCTCCATGTGGAACGCCGCGCCGAACGATCAGAAGCTCGCGGCCGGCTATTTCGAGGGCGTCGAGGAGATCCTCGTCGAGAACATGCACCCCGACAAACCTCGGATCGAGGGGCGATTGCCGGGCGTCATCGGTCGATGTTTTGTGACCCAACGGATGGCCGAGGGCGACGTGTTCCGCGAGATCCCGCTGCATCTCGACACGGTGCAGCTCTTCCCGCACCACGAGCGCGTGGCGCTCTCCTTCCGCGGGCTCTGGGCCATCGCCGAGGACGACGCCGACGACATCCTGCACCTGCTCGTCGCCGCCGACGATCGCGCGGCGCCCCGGCCGATCGAGCACTACCGCGCCGTGCTCGCGCGCAGGCTCGATCCGAAACGCGAGGCCTCCGAGGTGTTCCGCGACGGCGATCTCCTGCCGCCCGACGCGGGCGGCAAGGCCTCGGGGGGCGGGGAGATCGACGCGATGTTCGATCTCACGCGCTCGGAGAACCTGCTCCAGAAAAACCTCGCGGAGCGTGCGCGGCGCGAGGCCGAGAAGACACGCGCGGCCATCGTGGAGGCCGGCGGAGATCCGGATCTCGTGCCGGTCGTGGAGGGGCCGAAGCCCGTGGACGGGCCCTCGTTCGGGGACCTTCCGGACTTCGTGGAGCGCTCGGAGCGGGATCTCGCGGAGGCGCAACGCAAGATGGACGCGGCGCACGAGAAGGCGCTCGGCGACGCGCGCAAGCGCTACGCCGCGGCGGGCCTCGACTACGACGCCGAGGTCCAGCGGATGAAGAAGGAGGCCGCCGGGCCGCCGAAGTTCTCCGCGGACAAGGAGCTCGAGCGCCTGCGCGACATCCAGACGCTCTGCCACAACGCGAACGTCGCGACGCCCGATCTCGACGCGGCGCTCGCGGATCCAGCCACGGAGCAGAAGCTCCGGAAGACCGAGGAAGAGGCGCGGAACGCGTATCGCGACGGAGCCCACCTCGCCGAGTACCGCCCCGCTCGCCTCGAAGAGCCCGCGCGCAGCGAGCTGCGCAGGCGCGTCGCGGCCGCGCACGCGGAGGGCCGGAGCCTCGCGCGGATCGACCTCTCGGGGGCCGATCTCTCCGAGATGGATCTCCGCGGCGTGGACCTCACGGAGGCGTTCCTGGAGAACGCCGATCTTTCGGGGTCCAACCTTTCGGGCGCGAAGCTCGCGCGCGTGGTGCTCGCAGGGGCCGCGTTCGTGGGCGCCGATCTCACGGGCGCCGATCTCACGGAGGCGAACCTCGGCGCCTCGAACGGCAAGAACGCGAAGCTCGACGGGGTCACGCTGCGCGGCGCGATCCTCGGCAAGGCCGATCTGACGGGCGCGTCGTTCCGCGACGTCGTGTTCGAGCTCGCCGACCTCTCCGACGTTCTGCTCGATGGAGCGGCCCTCGCGGGGGCGCGCTTCGATAAGTGCATCATGAAGGGCAACCTTCTCCGCGGCTGTGATCTGCGGGCGTCGACGTTCGTGCACGCGATGCTCGTCGAGGTCGACCTCAGGAACGCGAACTTCGCGAACGCGACGCTCGAGCACGCCTCGCTCGTGCGGTGCACGCTCGACGGCGCGTCGTTCTTGCAGGCGAACCTCTGCGGGATGCGGCTCGCCGAGCCCTGCACCTTCGTCGGCGCCGACTTCACGGGCGCGACGATCGCCGCGGCGACGCTGCGCGAGGCCGACTTCAGCCACGCGGATTTCAGCGGCGCGACGCTCTCGTCCTCCGACCTCTCGAAGTGCGTCTTGCGGGAAGCAAAGCTCTACCGCGCCGTCGCCAAGAACGCGCTGTTCATGCGCGCCGATCTGACGGGCGCGAGCCTCGTCGCGGCGAACCTCGAGGGCGCGATCTTCCTCAAGGCCAAGCTCGGTCGCGCCGATTTCAAGGGCGCGAACCTCTTCCGCGCCGACCTCCTGCGCGCCGTCGGCGACGACAAGACGAGCTTTTACGATGCCCTCGTCACGCAGGTCCGCGTCTCGCCGAAGGGCAGCGCAGGCGCGCTCGCCACCGTGGATCCGAGCGCGCCGCGCGCCGTGATCAAGCCGGGCAGCAAGGAGAGCCGTGGATAAGAGCGAGCTCGTGCAGATGGTCAAGGGCGGGGAGATCCTCTCCGGCGTCGACCTCTCGGGTCTGGATCTCGCGGGCGCCGATCTCTCCGGCGGCATCTTCGAGAACGTCTCGTTTCGCGGGGCGAACCTCGGCGGATGCCTGTTCAAGGAGAGCGTGCTCAGCGAGTGCGACTTCGAGGGCGCCCGCATGGACAAGGCGAACCTGCGCCACGCCGTGTTCAATCGTTCGAGCCTGCGCGGCGCCGATCTGCGCGGCGGGAACATGCCCGTCGTGAAGTTTTACCAGTGCGATCTCACGGAGGCGCGGTTCGCCGGGTCCGACCTCGTGATCTCGGGGTTCGCAGAGAGCGACCTCACGCGCGCCGATCTCTCGGGCTGCAACCTCGATCGCGCCGGGTTCGTCGAGTCGAACGTGACGGGCATGATCCTCGCCCGGGCGTGCCTCAAGCAGACGACGCTCTACAAGGCCGATCTCGAGAAGACCGATTTCGCCGAGGCGCGCTTCGACAACACGCTCTTCCTCGGCGCCAAGCTCCGCGGCGTGAGCTTCGCGGCGATGGATCTGACGCTCTCGCAGTTCATCGACGGAGACCTCGAGGGCGCCTCCTTCGAGCGGGCGATCGTGCGTCAGTGCAACTTCATGCGCGCGAACCTCGCTGGCGCGCGTTTCGACGGCGCGGAGGCGCAGCAGGCCATCTTCGTCGAGGCGAAGATGGCGCGCGCGACCTTCACGAAGGCGTGCCTCACGCGGGCGCTCTTCGCCGACGCCAAGATGCCGCTCGCCGATCTCTCGGGCGCGCGCGTGGACGAGGCCATCTTCCACCGCGCCGCGTGCGAGGGAGCGCGGCTCTCCGGCTGCGATCTGACCTACGCCGACTTCACGCACGCGGACGTCTCGGCGGCCGACTTCACGGGCGCGAAGGTCTTTCGGACGCGTTTCCACCGCGTCAAAGACAAGGATACGATCTGGTGCAGCCGCGCCGCCGCCCTCGGAGACGAGGCCGAGGTCGTCACGTCCGAGGACTGGAACCCGCCGTATTGACCCTTCGATCAGGAGAGACGCCATGCACAGCGCCGCACGGAAGTTGAATCGCGAGCTCACGACGATCGACGAGGGGACGGTCGTCGACGTGAAAGACGGGGTCGTCACGATCCGCGTGGGTGATTTCGATTGCGCGGCCCGGCGCGCGAAGAGCTGCCTCGTCGCGCCCGCTCCGGGCGATGCGGTGCTCTGCTCCTTCGGCCCCGGGGGGCGATGCTTCGTGCTCGCGGTGCTCGAAGGCGCCGAGAGCGAGGCGAAGCCAAAGACGTTGATCGAGGTCGAAGGGGATCTCGACCTCGTCACAGGCTCCGGCAAGCTCGGCCTGCGCGCAGCCAAGGGCGTGAGCGTCGCGTCGGGCGACGAGATCAGCCTCGTCGGCCGGGCGCTTTCGGTGAGCGCGCTCGAGGGCAAGCTCTTCGTGCAGAAGCTCGCCTACCTCGGTGATCGCCTCAAGGCCGAGATCGAGGCCATCAAGACCGTGGGCACCACGCGGGAGTCGATCTTCGAGCGCGTGTCCGAGCGCGTAAAACGCTCGTTCCGCACCGTCGAGGACATCGACCAGCTCAAGGCGAACAAGGTCGACTACGCGGCCGAGACGACGCTCGCCATGCGCGCCGAGCATGCGGTCGTGCACGCCGAGGAGCTCATCAAGGTCGACGGCAAGCAGATCCAGCTCGGATAGGAGGCACGGACCATGTTCGCGAACTCGCAGATGGGTGGGCTGAACCTGGGCTTCCCGGACGTGTGCCTGACCCCCGTGCCGCCCGCGCCCGCGCCGATCCCGATCCCGTATCCGAACCTCTCCATCGGCCCGCTCGGGATCCCGTTCGTCCCCGTCGTGCTTTATGGCGGCACGCCCGCGCACAACCTGGCGACGATGATCCCGATCAGCCTGGGAGACAATCCGGGCATCGCGACGGGCGTGGCGTCCGGGACCGTGATGGGCCCGACGCGCAGCCTCACGGCCGCGTTCTCCGTGCTCGTGGGCGGCCTGCCGGGCACGCGCCTGACGAGCGTGAACATCCACAACAGCACGAACGCGCCGGGGATGCGCATCGTCCCGAGCCAGGTGCGCGTCCTGCTCCTGGCACCCTGAGGCGCGCGGCGCTTTCGTCATGGCCTCGATCGAAGTCGTCTCGGCGTGTCCCCTTCGTGTCGGCTCCCTCCTCTGGCAGCCGCGGGAGGGCGCGTATGCGCTCACGGTCGTCTGCAAGGCGACCTTCGCCCTCGGCCCCGAACTGTCGGTCCTCGCCGAGGAGCAGGACGATCCGAACGAGCACGACGAGTACTGGGACGACGACGAGCGACGCAGCCTGAGCGCGGCGAGTGATCTCGCCCCGTTCAAGCGTGGCGTGGACATCCTCCTCGTCGGCCACGCCTACGCGCATCACGCCGCGCAGAGCGGGCCTTTTTTCGCGCGGCTCGTGATCTCCGACGTGCTCGACAAGACGATCGAGGTGCACGGCGAGCGCGCGTGGACCATGGACGGGCGCCTGCTCGAGGAGCCCCCGGCGGGCCGGATCGCGCTTCGCTGGGAGCGGGCCGCGGGCGGGCCGGGGACGACGAACCCGGTCGGCGTGCAGGCGAACGCGCCGCCCGACCCGCGGCACCTCCGGCGCGTGCCGAACCTCGTGCCGCCGGGATTCCGCCTGTCGAGGCCTTCGGACGTGATCCCGCCGGTCGGCTTCGGGCCGATCGCGCCGACGTGGCCCGAGCGCAGCGACAAACTGCCCCGGCACGCGGGAGGCTGGGATCCGCACCGCCTGGGGGAGGGACCCTTGCCCGCCGGGATCGACGCGTCGTTTTTCAACGCGGCGCCGCTCGATCAGCGGGTCGCGGAGCTCCGGGGGGACGAGCGGATCTCGCTGACGAACCTCCACCCGCACACGCCGCAGCTCTCGACGCGCCTGCTCCTGATCAAGCCACGCGCGCTCGTGCAGAAGAGCGGAGCGCCCGCCGATCTGCGTTTCCGGTGCGATACGCTGTTCATCGACACGAACCGGGGCATCTGTTCGCTCACCTGGCGGGGCACGGTGCCGCTTTCGGCGCCGAACGAGGACGGGTGCGTCGTGGTGACGACCGAGGAGAGCGATCGGCAGCTCTCGGGCCCCGGCGCGCCCGGGACCGTGCAGCTCGATTGGCGCTCGAGCCAGCAGGCTGCGGTGTCCCCCGCATTGCCGTTCGCGCCGGGGGACTCCGCGGACGCCCTCTCGGTCGAGGACACCACGAGCCTGTCGGGCGAGCCTCTGCGGGTCGATCCGGGGGCGGCGCTGCCCTTCGTGAAGGCCCCGCTCGCCGTCGTGGGGGCGGCCTTGCCCGCGCCGCCGCCTGCGCCGCCGCCCTCGCGGCCCCCGTCCTCCGTGCCGCCGCCGGCTCCGGCGCTGCACTTCGATCCGCCGCCCGCCTCGCGCCCCCCGCCGCCGGACATGGTCCCGCCGGGCCTGCCGGCGGCTCCGCCGATGATCGGGCCCCTCGCGACGGTCCGCGCCGCCGCGCCGCCCGAACTCGCCGCGCCGCTCGAAATCGCCGCCCCGCCCGCGCCTCCGCCTCCAGCGCCCGTCGAGATCGCGCCGGAGCCGCTGCCCGAGCTCGATCCGGCGACCTTCACGATCGATCGTTTCGCCACGCTCTCGGCCGAAATCGCGGAGCGACGCGAGAGCCGCGCCGACCTTTTGCGGCGCAATGAACTGTCGGAGCGGACGTTCGCGGCGCTCGAGCTCCGTTTTTCGCGCGCGCTCGCGGACGAATCGTCCCGCGGGGAGCATGAAGAGCGAACCAAATACGACCGCGCGTACGTCGCGGCGGTGGAAGGGTTTCGGGGGCCCATCACGGCCGAGGAGTATGCGCGGATCATGGCCTCGCTCGTGCGGGGGCAGGCGAACGCCGTGCTCGACGAGCTCCGGATTCAGCGGCCGGCGCTGATGCCCATTCTGCGTTCCTGGGCGAAAAACGCCGCCGGAGACACAGGCGCGGCCGGCGGGGCCGTCAAAGCGCTCGACGTATTCCGCACGAACAAGCGCGCCTGACCTCGTTCACCGCCGGACGACGATCACGGTCTTCCCCTGCGCATGCCCTTCGGCCACGTGACGCATCGCCTCCGCGGCGTCACGGAGCGAGTATTCCTGCTCGATCACCGGCAAAAGCGCGTTGGCCTCCACCAGATCGTTCAATGCAATCAGATCCTCGCGCCGCGGCTGGGTGAGGAACGGCTTCATTTTCTGGCTCGCGAACGCGCCTGCGAGCAGCACCTTCATGATCCAGACGATCGGCCCGATCCACTGTCCGCCCGGCGAACCGGCGGACGACACGTACGTGCCCGTCGGCTTCAGCACCTGCTTGCACGCGGAAGGCGAGCGGTTTCCCACGAGGTCGAGCATCACGTCGAAGCGCCCGGTTTGCCTCGTAAAATCCTCTTTCGTGTAATCGACGACCTCGTCGGCGCCGATCGACCGCACCTTGTCGACGTGCCGCGTGCTGCACACGGCCGTCACCTCGGCTCCCATCGACTTGGCGATCGGAACCGCGAACGATCCGACGCCCCCCGACGCACCATTGATGAGGACCCGCTGTCCCGCCCGTAGCCGCCCCGCGTCGCGCAGTGCCTGCAATGCCGTCATGCCCGAGTCGGGCATCGCGGCCGCCTGCTCGAACGTGAGCCTCGTCGACTTCGGCGCGAGCTCGCTTTCGCGCGCGCGGACGTATTCGGCGAATCCGCCGCAGGTCACCTGGCCGTAGACCTCGTCGCCCGGCTTCATCGCGGTGACGTTGCGTCCGACGGCCTCGACCGTGCCGGCCACGTTTTGCCCTGCAATGCGATGCTTGGGCCGCCGCAGGCCGAAGCCCAGCCGCACGAGGTAGGGTTTGCCCGTGAGCAGGTGCACGTCGCCCTTGCACACCGATGCGGCATGCACGCGGACGAGAACATCGTCGTCGCCGATGGTCGGCGTCTCGACCTCCTCGAGCCGCATGACGTCGGGCGAGCCGTATTCGGGTTGAACGAGCGCGTGCATGGTCCGTCTCCTGGTCGCGATGGCGTGTCGAACTTACGGTGTAAGTCCAGCTTGTGCTTACACCGTAAGTCTGTCAAGGTGGGAGCGCGAAAAGAGATGGCCAAAGCCAAAAATCCCGAAAGGCGCGCGCCCCGGCGCGACCCCCTCACGCGGGAGCGCATCCTCCGCGCCGCGATCCGCCTCGCCGACGAGGAGGGCCTCGCGTCGCTTTCCATGCGCAGGCTCGCGCAGGAGCTCGGGGTCGAGGCGATGTCGCTCTACAACCACGTCGCGAGCAAGGACGACCTGCTCGACGGCATCGTGGACCTCGTCGTGGCGGAGATCGAAGTGCCCGCCGTCGGCGGTGCCGACTGGAAGACGGCCATGCGCAAGCGCGCGACGTCGGCCCACGAGGTCTTCTTGCGCCACTCGTGGGCTCCGATGCTGGTCGGATCACGCGTCAACGTGGGGCCGGCGATGCTCCGCTACATCAATGCGACGCTCGGCTGCCTGCGGGAGGCGGGTTTTTCCTACGAGATGGCCGATCGCGCGTGGAACGCGATCGACAGCCACATCTACGGGTTCACGATGCAGGAGCTCAACTTCCCGCTCGATCCCTCGGAGTACGCGAGCGCGGCGAAGATGTTCCTCCCGCGGCTCCCCGCCGACGAATACCCCTACATGCGCGCGCTGACGGAGCTCGTCATCGACGGCGCCCACCGCGGCGTGCACGACTTCCTGTTCGGGCTGGAGCTGCTCCTCGACGGACTGGAGCGGCTCCGGCAACGATGCAGCTCGTCGTGACACGCCCGGCGGCGGTCCGCGCTCACCCGTTCGCCTTCAAGCCGACGATCGAGGCGAGCAGGAGCGCGAGAAACACGACCCGCGCCGGCGCCGCCGACTCCCCGAACAGCACGATGCCAGCGATGGCCGTGCCCAGCGCGCCGACGCCCACCCACACCGCGTACGCTGTCCCGATCGGCAGAGACTTCGTCGCGAACGCGAGCAAATACATGCTCGCCACGATCGCCGCGATCGTCAGGGCGCTCGGGAGCGGGCGCGTGAACCCGTTCGTGTACTTCAATCCGATGGCCCAGCAGACCTCGAGCAGCCCTGCGACGATGAGTGATACCCATGCCATGACACGCACTCCTTTCCTTCGGGGTGCGTCGTCTTGGCCTGACCGGGTACGGCGCGTCTCGTCCGGGCCGGCTGTCAGCCGGCGGAAGGGAACCTAGAGCATCGACCGGTTCGATGCTCGGAAGATCGCGAAGCGATCTTCCCTCGGGGGGTGAATCGGCCGGGCTTTGCCCGGACGAGAGGGGGACGCGAGGCGTCCCCCGCGG